>NZ_DASUIS010000050.1:0-6985 GCF_036279675.1 Aquabacterium sp.
CACCCAGGGCTGGCGGGCGCTGTGGTGCAGATCGACCCGGCCATGGAGCAACAGGTCCCCGCCCCATCCCGCCTGTGGTTGCCAGGACGTCAGCAAGGCAGGCAGATTCAAGGGATCCAGTTCGAGCGAGGCCTCGACCTCACCGACCGGGTCGCTGGCGGCAGACAAGGCCTGCCAGTTCAGCTTCTTCAGATGCATGTCTGCCCCCATCACCGTCAGGGCCGTGGGCTCCACACGCAAGGAGCGCCCGTCCGGGGCATCCCGCCAGACCAGGCCAAAGGGCTGCGCCTGCAGCAGGCTGCGAGGCTTGTTGCCCGTCAGATTGACGAGCAGTTCGTTGACTCGCCCCTGCCAGCTCATGGCCTGCGCCTGCCAGCCACCCTGTACGGCAGCAGCGACATGGAAATGGGACGTCTTGCCACCGTTTTGCGGCTTGTGACTCAGGTCCGCCGTGAGTTGCGACTCGTGCTGACGCACACTGCCCCTGACGTGCCACTGCGCCTGTTCCAGCAACACATGGGCGGTCTGCCATTGCGCCAGATCGAGCTGCAGACGCACTGGTGCATCCGCCGATTGGCCGTCCACTGCCCAACTGGCTTGACCTGATGCCAGCCCCATCTGAGCGCCATTGGCCATGACCCACTGCAGGCGCGACACCGACAACTGCCCATCCGTCTTCAATTGGGGCCACACACCATGCCCCTTGAAGGCACCATCGACCACGCCGGACACCTGACGAGCACCGATCAACGGCGCCACAGCCTGCAGGCTCTGGAGCGCGGGGGCGTGCACGGTGCCTTGCCAGCTGGCCTCTTGCGACCATTGCAGCCGGCCATCGCTGCCCATGCGCCACGGCACGTCAGCGTGGGCCTGCACCTGGTTGCCTCCTGCGTTCAGATCCAGCGCCAGCGACATGCGCTGCGGTACCTGAGGCGAACGCCACTGGGCCTGCCCGAACAAGGACACGCCCGCCAACTGGCTGGGCTGCAGCCCCAGATCGAGTCGCCCGCGCCAGTTGGCGTCCAGCGCCACGTCCAGCTCGCCGGTCAACTGATTACGCCCAGTCATGCCCGCGGGCCACGGCAGCCACATCTGGGGATCAAAGTCCTTCACCTTCAGGTGGCCCTTGACGGACCATGCAGGGGCCGGTGCGGGCGCCCCCCACCGCAACACCGCCTCACTGAGATCGGCCTGTGAAGCCTGAGACTGCAGCCGCAGTGCAGCCACCTCGAACTGACCGGGCGCATAGCGCCCCTCCATGGCCAGGCTGACGGGCACATCCCCCTGCGTGCGCCCCTTCTTGCCCGATATCGCGGGCCGTGCCGAGAAGCTGGGTCCGAAAAGCCCATTCACGTTCAAGTCCACCGCCGAGCGCAACTGTGCCCAGCCTGATGCGGGCGCCTTGGCCACACTGGCCCAGTCCGGCTTGAGCTGCAGCCCCCCTTGCAGCTGCAAGGCAGGCGCCAGACCGTACAGGGCCTGTGGCTCCACACCTCGCCATTGGGACTTCAGCACACGCTGGCCACCCCAGCCACCCGACACCGTCAGATCGCCCGGGGCATGACCGGCCACAGAAGGCAACTGCGCCACCAGCTCCAGCTCGCCCTGTCGCCAGGCATGGGTCAGATCCTGGGCAGCGTGTACATCAGGCAGCAGGAGCTGCCCTTTCAGGGCTCGCAGGGGCAGACGCTGATCGTCCCAGGCACCAGCTTGCTCGTTGCGCAGGTCCAGCCGAGCCTGAAGCGCCTTGCGCGCAGTCGGCGCCAGACTCACCTGCCCATGCAGCAGCGTACCCGGCAGGCCCGGATGCAGATCGGCCAGATTCAGGTTCTTCACCGAAGCGGTCAGGCGCGACACCGGCCAGGCGGCAAAAGGCAGCACCTCGCCATCCAGTGTCAGGCTTTGAGTTGAACGGTCCTCTTGTTGAAGGCTCAGTTTTGCCTGCACAAGCAGCTGGGCCAGCGGACCTTGCGCATGCAACACGGCCTCGCCCTGCACCTTTGGCTCGGTGCCCCCCTCCTGGGCGGGCGCGGCGTTCTGGGTGGCCTGCAAGTCCGCCCTCAGCGGCAGCCCCTGATTCACACCCAGTTGCGCCACACCTTTGAACGACCAGTTCAACCAGTTCAGATGCGCGAGCTGGACTTGATGCACCGCAGGCACCTGGCCACCCTGTTGCGCGGCCACGGCCGCATCCAGCGCTTGCAGTGGTGTGCCATCACCCCACAGGCTGCTGTGCGCCGACGCCACCAGCACGCGCTTGACGTGCAAGGAAAACGGCAGACTCAGGTCCTGTGGCGCCTTCAATGGCGTGACCACGGGATCCGGCACCCATACCAGCTCCAGCTTGCGCGCCTTGATCTGCGCCACGTCCAGGCCGAACCACCATGAGGCCTTGAGATCGGGCTTGATGCTCAGTTGCTGCCACGATGGCTCCATCAAGGTCAGGCGCCCGGATCTGGGCAAGCTGATGTCGATGCGTGTCGCCTGGAAATCACCCAGCAAGGCGCCCTGCGGCCCCGACACCTTGATGCCGGGCACCAACGGCAGCAGATGCGATGTGGCCGCCTCGTTGTGCGCCAGCGCCCACACTGCACCGATCAACACGCCCGCCGCTGCCAGCAGGACCAGCAAGGCGCGCAGCAGTTTGCCCAGCAGGCCGATCACAGGCTGATCCCCACGCTGAAGTGCATGCGCCAGCGCTGCACCTCGTTGCCATAGGCCAGATCCAGTCGCAAGGGCCCGACCGGGCTGCGCCAGCGAATGCCCGCGCCATAACCGACTTTGGGCTGCAGATCGCCAAACCGGTTGGCTGCATCACCGGCATCGATGAACAAGGCCCCCCACAGGCTGGGCATCTTGCTCGACAAGGGGTGCGCCAGCTCCAGGCTGCCGGCGCTCATGGAGCGGCCGCCCACCACCACCCCTTCATTGAGCACCCCCAGCGACCGGTAGGCATAGCCTCTGACCGAGTCATCACCACCTGCGCGGAACAACAAGGTGTCCGGCACGCTGACGGCATCGCGGGCAAAGACCTGGCCGACCTCGGCTCGCGCCGTTGCATACCAGTGCGACCACAGCGGCAGATAGCCCGTCACGCGGGCATAGGCGCGACCAAAATAGCCTGGCTCGTTCAATGCCGAATAAGAGCGACCACCCGTCAGTTGCGCCAGGCTGGTCGAGCCCTTGGTCGGCAGAATCTGGCTGTCCACATCTCGAAAGATCCATTGCGATGTGCCGCTCACAGCCGAGGCGTTGGACACCACCAGCCCTTCCGACGAGCGCACTTCGGCACGCTGGAACTCCAGATAGTCCGTGCGCTCAAGCCGCTCGCCTTCACGCAACAGACCGACGCGCAGATACTGGCTCGTGGTGACGGCATCGTTGTCATCAAGCAGGTACGAGCCCTGTGCCGAGATCAGCCCTCTTCTCCGGCCAGGCCAGGGGTGCGAGGTCAGATCCAGTTGACCGGTAGATTCCTTGCGGCCGATCTGCACCTTGGCCTTGCTCTGCCAGTCCAGCCCGAAGATGTTGCGATGCACATGCTCACCCGACACGCGCGGGCCTGTATCGCTGCTGATGCCGACGCCGGTGGTGGCCGTCTGCATCGGCAATTCGTGCAACTGAACCAGTACGGGCGCCGCCTGTGCCTGCGTCGGGTCCAGATCCGTCGTCACGAACACGTTGTCGAACATATTGAGCTTCTGGATGCGCTCCTGCCAGTCCAGCAACTGCTTTTCGCTGTACGGATCACCCTTGTGGAACGGGGCCAGGTTGATCACGGCTGAAGCGGGCTGCCGGTTCAATCCCTCCACCTTGATGTCACCAAAGGCCACGGCCGTACCGGAATCGGCCACCAGGAAGATCTTGGCCTGGCGTGTCTGCGCGTCCACCGTGACAGACGTACCGCTCCAGCTGGCCAGGGGGTAGCCTTCGGCACGCATGCGCGCCAGTGCGCCATTCTTGGCCGCCGACCAGTCCGCCTGCCTGAAGACCTGCCCCTCCGGCAAGGCCCAATTGCGCTCCAGCCGGTCCAGCAGCGCCTGCGCCAGGGGATCGCTGTTGCCCAGTCGGGTGTCCAGATCGCCTTCAAACACGAACTGAACCTTGCTCACCACAGTCTGGGGCCCTGGGTCTACTTCCATGCTGACCACCACCGGTTGACCTTCGACCTCGTCGCTGACCCGGGTCACGATGTGGGCGTTGAAATAGCCTTCAGCCTCGAGCAAGGCTCTGGCCTGGTCCGGTGCGGACACCACCAGCCGACGCAACTCGCTGCGCCGGATACCCAGGCTCTGGTCCTTGCTGGACTCCTCCTGGAAGCGGGCCAGATCAAGGTAGTTGCGCAACAGTTTGTCCAGCGGACTGGGGGCATCGATTTGCAGACGCCACACCACCGGCTTGGCACGATCGGCGCGAGGGGCCTCGCCGGGCTGCGCAGGCGCTGGCACGTTGGCGGCGGGCTCGTTGTCCAGGGAAGCCGGATCCGGCTCAGATTGGGCCCAGGCACCGTCCAGCCACAAGGCAGGCAGGACCAGGCCCAGCAGGCAGGCTGCCCTGATACCGCGCCTGCCCCTGTTGCCCTTGGGCTTGCATCCCGTCATTTATTTGCTGAGCAGTCGCATGGCCCCTTCCAGGCCTTGCAAGGTCATGGGGAACATCCGGCCGCCCATCAACTGCTGCATGATGGAAACGCTCTGCCGATAGTTCCACACACCTTGCGGCTCCGGATTGATCCACACGAAATTGGGGAAGGCATGCGTCAGGCGAGAGATCCACTCGGCGCCGGGCTCTTCGTTGTTGTACTCCACGCTGCCGCCGGACTGCAGGATCTCATAGGGGCTCATGGTGGCATCCCCCACAAAGATCAGCTTGTAGTCCTTGTTGTACTTGCGGATGATGTCCCACGTGGGGATCTTCTCGGTGTAGCGGCGGTGGTTGTTGCGCCACATGAAGTCGTACACGCAGTTGTGGAAGTAATAGAACTCCAGGTGCTTGAACTCCGACTTGGCGGCAGAGAACATTTCCTCCACACGGTGGATGTGGTCGTCCATGGTGCCGCCCACGTCCATGAGCAACAACACTTTCACGGCGTTGTGCCGCTCCGGGATCATCTTGATATCCAGCATGCCTGCATTGGCTGCCGTTGCATGTATGGTGTTATCCAGATCCAGTTCCTCGGCCGCGCCCTGCCGCGCAAATTTACGTAAACGCCTCAATGCCACCTTGATATTGCGGGTCCCAAGCTCCACCGTATCGTCGTAATCCTTGAATTCGCGCTTGTCCCAGACCTTGACAGCACTGCGGTTGCGAGAACGATCCTGGCCCACGCGGTAACCCTCAGGGTTATACCCATATGCACCGAAAGGTGATGTCCCGCCGGTCCCGATCCACTTGTTGCCGCCTTCGTGTCGTTCCTTCTGCTCTTCCATCAATTCCTTGAAGCGGTCCATGAGCTTGTCCCAACCCATGGCTTCGATCCTGGCCTTCTCTTCCGGCGTCAATTCGCGCTCGAAATGCTTGCGCAGCCACTCCAGAGGGATGTCCTTGGAGAAGTCGATGGCGTCGCTGCCCCCCCTGAAATAGGCGGAAAACGCCCGGTCAAATTTATCGAAATGCGCTTCATTCTTCACCAATGTCATCTTGGCTAGGTGATAAAACTCATCCACAGACGGCCCGATCACGTCATTCTTGATGGCATCCAGCAAGCTGAGGTACTCCGGAATGGTTACCGGCAGCCGAGCAGAGCGCAAAGCGAAGAAGAAATCGATGAGCATAGAGATGGTCCTGCGAATCAAACTGTATTTTGGCCCCTGGCGGCCGAAAACGTCAGATCAGGGTCTGTTTCCTTGCAGGACTTTTGTTTTGTAACCGGCACACGAACACGCAGTAAACATGGACGCCCGCCATTTGTTGTTGGCCTTTATCCTGCTCACGCATTGTCTGACGACGACGATGTGGTGGGTGGCGGGCTCATGGCTGGGGCTTTCACGCAAGGCGGCACGCCACTGGCTGCTGGCCAGCCTGGCCAACGGCATGGCGCTGGCACTGCCGCTGCTGCCGGAATTCGGCAGCGAAACGGTTCGCATCGCCCTGGCTGGGTCCCTGGTGGTGCTGGGTGCCACCTCGCTGCGACGTGGCCTGCAATTTTTCCTGAAACTGCGCCTGACCGACGTCATGCACACCGTTGTGGCCGTTGGCATCGCCATCGTCAACGTCACGGTGTGTCTCCGCCTGGGGTTGCACACAGCTGGTGTGGTGATCAGCAGCCTGGCCATGTGCCTGGTGCTGGGCCGAACGGCCAAGGAAACCTTCACCCCTCTGCGCACCGAATTCAACGTGGTCACGGCGTGGATGCACTCCGGCATGCTCAGCCTGGCGGTCACCGCTTTCGCCATGGTGGCCATCACCGGCATGACGCCCTCGGTCCACTGGCCGTGGCTGGATTGGTCAAGTGCCGTATCAGAGTTCATCTTCGTGTTCGCCAGCGTGGCGATGTCGATTCTGGCCAGCTTCGTGCTGGGCTACATCGTGGTGATGCGACTGGTTCGCCGGCTGGAGCACCTGTCTCACCACGACGCCCTGACCGGCCTGCTCAACCGCCGTGCCATCGAATACCTGCTGGACCGCGAAGACCAGCGGCTGCAGCGTTTCGGTGACCCCTATACGGTGCTGCTGGTCGACATCGACCACTTCAAGCGCATCAACGACCGCCTGGGCCATGCCGCAGGCGACGCCGTGCTGTGCGCGGTATCACGCACCTTGCAGGCGCAGGCCCGCGAGGTGGACCGTGTGGCGCGTTATGGCGGCGAAGAGTTCTGCATCCTGCTGCCGCACACGCTGCACGATGGTGCGCTGCAAGCGGCCGAGCGCCTGCGCGAGGCCGTGTGCCTGATCAACATCCCCTGGGGTGACGAGCACATCTCGGTGAGCATCAGCACGGGCCTGGCCTGCGCGGGCGAGCCCGGCGAAACGCTGCAGGCTCTGC
>NZ_DASUIS010000051.1:0-22729 GCF_036279675.1 Aquabacterium sp.
GGAGTTGTCGATCTCTGCGTCCATCGGCATTGCCATGGCGCCCAACGACGGCGAGGATTTCGAGATCCTGCTGCAGCGCGCGGACACGGCCATGTACCGCTCCAAGGAGGAGGGGCGCAACACCTATCGCTTCTTTGACGACCGCATGAACGCGGAGTCGGTCGAGAAACTCTCCATGCGCAACGGCCTGCGCCGCGCCCTGGAGCTCAAGCAGTTCGTGCTGCACTATCAACCCCAGGTGGACCTGGCGACAGGGCGCGTGTTTGGCGCAGAAGCGTTGATTCGCTGGCAGCATCCCGAGTGGGGCCTGGTGCCGCCCGGCAAGTTCATCCCGGTGGCAGAAGACAGCGGCCTGATCGTGCCCATTGGCGATTGGGTGATCGAGGAAGCATGCCGGCAGGCCAAGGCCTGGATCGACAAGGGCTTTCCACCTTTGACGGTGGCGGTGAACCTGTCGGCGCTGCAGTTCAAGCGAGGCGAGGTCGAGCAGGTGGTGTCGCAGGCGCTGGCCCGTTCAGGGCTGCCAGCCAACCAGCTGGAGCTGGAGTTGACCGAATCCGTGCTGATCAGTGACGTGGAAAGTGTGGAGCGCAGGCTCAAGGCGCTGAAGGCCCTGGGCGTGAAGCTCGCGATCGACGACTTTGGAACGGGCTATTCCAGCCTGTCGTACCTGAAGCGTTTCTCGGTGGACAAGCTCAAGATCGATCAGAGCTTTGTGCGCGATCTGGAGCGCCATCCAGACGAAGTGGCCATCGTGCGCGCCATCATCCAGATGGCGGCGGGCCTGGGCTTGAGCAGCATTGCTGAGGGTGTGGAGACCCTGGGCATGATGCAGAACCTGCGGGCGCTGGGGTGTGATGAAGGGCAAGGCTACTGGTTTGCCAAGCCCATGCCGACTGCCGCGTTCGAAGACTGGTTGACCCAGACGCTCGACCACGGCACCCTGGCACGGGTCACGGAAGTGGCGTGACCCGCAGCGGCCTCAAGAGAGGCTGGGATCAGGCCTTCTTGGCGTAGCCCGAGCACCAGCCCTTGCCATTGACCTGCTTGCCGGCAAGCAGCGGGCAGCCGCCCCAGGCGTCACCGGCCTTGCCCTGGAAAAACTGGCAGTTGCCACAAACGGCACCAGCCTTGTAGGTGGGGTACTTCTTGGCGTCCACCTTGGTGGCGTCGTGCTTGTAACCCAGGCCAACGGCTGCGGGGTCTTTTTCATCGGCCTTGGCTGCATCGGCGGCACGGGCGCTGCCCATCACCGACAGGGCGGCGGCGGCGGGGACGATGGTCATCATGAATTGGCGACGGCTGGTCATGGGTGTGTGCTCCATTTGAGTGGGGAAAAAATGCCTGAATCCACTTTGACTCATTTTCGACCTGCTTCTGCGGTTTGGACGTTGTCACAATGACGCAAAGCTAGTTCAATTTGAGTTCAGTCAAGATTCGAGGTGTTGCATGTCCGAAGAACCGAGATCAAAGGCTGAGGATGCCCTTGTGCCCAGCTACCGCAGCAGCGCTGCGGCTCGCATGGTCAATATACCGGTGGCCACATTGCGGGTATGGGAGCGACGTTATCAGGTCGTTGGGCCAACGCAAACGCCCTCCGGGCAGCGCCTGTATTCCAGCCAGGATGTGCGTCGCCTGGTGCTGATCAAGCAACTGGTGAACCGCGGTCATGGCATCGGCATGCTGGCCCGGATGGACACGGCCGCCTTGCAGGATCTGATGGACGAGGCTGATCAGACCGAGAGCGTGTTGAACGGTGCCGTCGCGCCAGTGGAGCGGGTGCGCTCGGACGAGGCCGGCAGGCACCACGAGTCCATTCGCGTGCTGCTCGTCGGCAAGGACGCCGCGTTGCGCTGGCAGGACCACCTGCATTCGTTCAAGGATGATGGCGTGCTTGTGGTCAAGGCCATCGACGGCAGCCCGGCATCCGAGTTGTCGCTGCGTGGCGTGGTGGCCGATCTGGTGCTGGCGGATCTGCCAGCCTTGCACATGGAGACGGTGGACTGGCTGGTGCGCTTGCAGCGTCTGGTGGGCGCCAGGCAGATCCTGACGGTGTACGGCTTTGCCAGCAGCCAGGTTACGGGTGCCTTGCATGCACGTGGGGCCATCCTTCATCGCGCCCCTGTGGCTGCGCCTGAGTTGATGCAGTCGCTCATGGATGCGGTCAGGGGCTGGCGCAGCGTGGCGCGCGGTTTGCGGCACGTTCCTGATCCGGCCCCTTCACCCAGATTCGACAGCGCCTTGTTGGCCGGTCTGGTGCAGTCCATGCCGCGTGTGGCTTGCGAATGCCCGCAGCACCTGGCCCATCTGGTGACCCTGCTGGGGCAGTTCGAGTCCTACAGCGCCGATTGCGAAAGCCGCGAACCCGCCGACGTGGCCTTGCACGCCTATCTTTACCGCGTGGCGGGACATGCCCGCGCCTTGATGGAAGAGGCCCTGATCACGGTGGCGCAGGCCGAAGGCATCCCGGTGCCGGACAAGGCTCAAGCCACAGCCTGAGCGCCTGAGGCTTCTTCATCGTCGGCTTCTTCACCCAGGAAGCCACCGCTTTGATGGGCCCACAAGCGCGCGTACAGGCCACCTTGGGCCAGCAGCGTGGCGTGGTCGCCTTCTTCCACGATGCGGCCCTTGTCGAGCACGATGAGCCGGTCCATGGCTGCGATGGTGGACAGGCGGTGCGCGATGGCCACCACGGTCTTGCCCTCCATCAGCCTGTACAGGCTGGCCTGGATCGCCGCTTCCACTTCGGAGTCCAGTGCGCTGGTGGCTTCATCGAGCAGGAGGATGGGCGCGTCCTTGAGCATCACGCGGGCAATCGCGATGCGCTGGCGCTGGCCGCCTGAGAGCTTCACGCCGCGTTCACCCACGTGGGCGTCATAGGCCGTACGGCCCTTGGGGTCGGACAGCGTCTGGATGAACTCGTGTGCCTCGGCCTTGGTGGCCGCTTCGATCATGTCGGCATCGGTGGCGTCTGGGCGGCCGTACAGGATGTTGTCACGCACGGATCGGTGCAGCAGCGAGGTGTCCTGCGTGACCATGCCGATCTGTGCGCGCAGGCTGTCTTGCCTGACGCGGCTGATGTCCTGGCCGTCGATCAGCAACTGGCCGCCCTCCACGTCATAAAAGCGCAGCAGCAGGTTGACGATGGTGGACTTGCCTGCGCCGGAGCGCCCCACCAGGCCGATCTTTTCACCGGGCTGGATGTGCAGGTTCAGGCCATCGATCACGGCGCGCTCGCCACCATAGGCAAAGCGCACGTTCTGAAAGCGGATGTCGCCTTGCTGCACCTGCAGCGGCCTGGCCTGCGGCTGATCCAGCACTGTGTGCGGGCGTGACAGGGTGGTGATGCCGTCCTGGATGGTGCCGATGTGCTCGAACAGCATGGCCACTTCCCACATCATCCAGTGCGAGATGCCATTGAGGCGCAGGGCCATGGCCGTGGCAGCCGCCACCGCGCCGATGCCGACCTGCCCATGGCTCCACAGCCACAGTGCCAGCCCGGTCGTGGACAGGATGAGCAGCATGCTCAGCGAATGGTTGATGACTTCGAAGCCGCTGACCAGACGCATCTGGCCGTACACGGTCTTCATGAAGTCCTTCATGGCCGAGCGCGCGTAGTGGGCTTCGCGGTTGGCGTGCGAGAACAGCTTGACCGTGGCGATGTTGGTGTAGGCATCGGTGATGCGCCCGGTCATCGTGGATCGGGCATCGGCCTGTTCCTTGGACTTGCGCGCCAGGCGGGGCACGAAGTAGCTCACCGAAATCACGTACAGCGTCAGCCAGCCCAGGAAGGGCATGATGAGCCACAGGTCGAAGCGGCCAACCACCACCGTCATGGTGACGAAGTAGATGGCCACGAAGACCAGGATGTCGGCCACGATGAAGCAGGTGTCGCGCACGGCAATCGCCGTCTGCATGACCTTGGTGGCCACGCGCCCGGCGAACTCGTCCTGGTAGAAGCCCATGCTCTGGTTGAGCATGAGGCGGTGGAAGTTCCAGCGCATCTTCATGGGGAAGTTGCCGGCCAGTGTCTGGTGCTTGATCACGGTCTGCAGCAGCACGGCCAAGGGGCTGGCCAGCAGGATGGCGGCCAGCATGAGCAGCTTGTCGCGTGATTGCGTCCACAACTCGGCGGGGGGAACCTGGCTGAGCCAGTCCACCACGCTGCCCAACATGTTGAACAGCAAGGCCTCGAAGGCGCCGATGGCAGCCGTGAGCGTGGTCATGCCCAGGATGAAACGGCGCTGGCCACGCGTGCCCTCCCAGACGAAGGCAAAGAAGCCCTTGGGGGGCACCGCAGGCGGCGTTTCAGGATAGGGATCGATCAGTCGTTCAAACCAGCTCAGCACGGGCAAAGGCTCCACCAGGGCGCAAAACGCCCAAGCGTACCGTGTTTGTGGCCCGCGCGTGTGGCGCCACTACTTTGTGGCGCAGGCGGGTTCGCGGATTGCAGCGGGTTGGCTGGACAAAGCCGCTTGTTCGACCGTCGGCTTGCGGCCGGATTCGGCCACGAAGTGCAGCAACTGGCGCGCCTGCTCGTTGCCGATGGTGGCCTCGGCCAGCAGGAAGCCACCCACCTCGCCGATGCCCACGACCAGATCGGCGCCCGCGGCCTCGATGTACATGCGCTGGCTGGGGTCCAGCAGTTCCGCGATGATGCGGGCGTCACGATTGGCCTTGCGGGCGACCATGCAGTTGATGGCCGTCAACGCGTCCGCATTCTGCTTTTCGGCGTAGTTGGCCAGCACCACGATGGTGGCAGCATCCGGCAGGCAGGCACGGTCGATGGCCTCGCCGCGTATCGGGTAGCTGGCACGCGTGAACATCAACAGCGGGTCGTCAATCGGCTTGTGATCCAGGTCGGCCATGACCAGGATGGGGGCGTGCTCGAACTGCGGCTCGCTGCGCAGGGTGCGGATGATCTGGGGCCCCTTGAGGTTCCAGCCGACGATGACCACGTGTTGGTTCAGCTTGTGCATTTTCAACCCCATGTCTTCCTTGACCTTGCGCTCGATGAGGACGGCCGCCGCCAGCGCGCAGAGCAAGGCGGTCAACAGCTTGGAGAGAATCAGGGCGATGCCCACCACGACCCGTCCGGGCGTGGTGATGGGCTGAACGGCGGAATCACCGGAGGTCGTCATGGTGACGAGCAGGCCGTAGAAGGCCTCGCCGAAGGAGTGCACCTTCGCGCTGTGGCCGGCTTCGAAGTAGTACACAAGCGCCGCACCCACCACCCACATCAGCATGAACATGCCGGTCAGTTCCGCGATGAAGCGGTAGCGGGCTACCGCCATCAGGCGCATGAACAGGGCCAGGAGACTGGTCCGAGAGGTCACCATGGGCGGCCCTCCTTCGCAAGACTTCGTTGAAAACCAGTCTACGCCCGCTCGATCATTTGTGGGTGCGGGCTAATGAGGATGCGAAGGCGCCTGGCGTGAAGTCTTCAATAGATTTCGGGGACGATCATGCTCTGAGGCACGGGTTGGCGAATGTAGTCTTCGCGGCGCACGCGCGGCGGCAGGGCCACCGGCTCGTGTTCGATCTCGTGATACGGCATCTGTTGCAGCAGGTGGTGCATGCAGTTCAGGCGCGATCGCTTCTTGTCCACGGCCTGGACGACCCACCAGGGCGCCTCGGGAATGTGCGTGCGCTCCAGCATGACTTCCTTGGCGCGGGTGTAGTCCTCCCAGCGTCGGCGGCTTTCCAGGTCCATGGGGCTGAGCTTCCATTGCTTGAGCGGGTCCTGGATGCGGGCAATGAAGCGGGCTTCCTGTTCGTCGTCCGACACCGAGAACCAGTACTTGAACAGCTTGATGCCGCTGCGTACCAGCATCTTCTCGAACTCGGGGACGGAGCGGAAGAACTCCTCGAGCTCGTCGTCCGAGCAAAAGCCCATCACGCGCTCGACGCCCGCGCGGTTGTACCAGCTGCGATCGAACAGCACGATCTCGCCGGCGGCCGGCAGGTGAGCCACATAGCGCTGGAAGTACCACTGGGTCTTTTCGCGGTCGTTGGGGGCCGGCAAGGCGGCCACGCGGCACACGCGCGGGTTCAGGCGTTGCGTGATGCGCTTGATGGCACCGCCCTTGCCGGCTGCATCACGGCCTTCAAACAGCACGACCACACGCGCGCCGGTGTGCACCACCCAGTCCTGCAGTTTGACCAGTTCACCTTGCAGGCGAAACAGTTCGCGAAAGTACATGCGGCGGGTTTCGCGCGCTTCGGCGCTGAGCCCTTGCAGTTCACCGCCCAGCAGGCGGTCGTCGATTTCCATCTCCAGCTCTTCGTCGTAGCTGTCGATCACATCATCTTGCAGGCGACGCAACAGATCCTGGTCAATGGGGGGCGTGGGGCGGGACATGGTGCAAATCCGGTTCATGAAAACACAAACCGAAGACGCTGCCAGTCTTTCGTGTCAGTTTGATGATGAGGCCGACCGCGCCACTCGGGTATGTGGGCGCGAGGGCATCAGGCGTTCGTCAGGATCTCTTCTGGTGAGGTGCGTTCCGACCAGCTCTGATCGGCCGCGGCGCCAATGATGTGGCGGCCACTGCCCTGCGTGGCTCGGCATCGCTCGAATCCCGGCAAGGTCACCACATCCGGTGCATTGGGATCACAGCTGCGCTTGACCACCACGGCCTGGTGGCCGGTGGCGAGTTCCACCAGACAGCCGGGCGGATACAGACCCAGCTCGCGGATGATGGTGGCGCCGAAGTAACCGGCGCTGCGCTGGCGGAAGATCTCGGCAGCCGCGCGCGGTGTGGGCATGCCGGTGCGGCCAATGCGTGGGCTGATCTTGGCGCCAAACACATCGCAGGTGCGAATGGCGTCGGCCAGTTGATGCAAGTCGGTCAGGCCCTGCGGATAGCCTTTGCCATCGGGTTGCTCATGATGCTGGGCCACGGCAATCAGCCACTCTTCATCTCGCACACCCAGCTCCTGCAGCATCTTCCAGCTGGTCAGCGGGTGCGTGTCGATGGCTTCGCGTTGTGCGGTGCTCAGGGGGGCGTGCTGCATGGCCAGGTCGATCTGCAGATTGGTGATCGACAGGTTCATGGTCAGGCCGGCTTTCACGGCACTGGCGGTGCGTTTGTCGCCCCAGTCCTTGCGTTGCCCGACCAGGGCCAGCAGCATGGCCGTGTGCATGGCGTGCAGCACGCTGTAGCGGTGCATCTTGTCGGGGTTGGGGTAGACCATGTGGAAGATGCCGATATCCGGCGCCTGCCGAATCAGGGACATCACCGTGCCGGCGCAGACCGTGATGTCACCCAGAAAATCAGGGCAGGTCTTTGGCGTCAGCAGCAGGGGCATGAGGTCGTCGGCCAGAGCTTGCCATTGCTGCCACAGTGCAACGAGCTTGTTGCTGACGGCCGGTGGCACGGCGTCCTGTGTGCCGAAGGGAGGGACTTCATCAAGGACTGCGAAGGAGCTGGCCTGCATGGGGTCTCACCTGTGTCAATGCCGGGGATCTGTGGAACACACCTTACGACAGCTGTTCCATGCTGGACAGGGGGATACTGGCTACAAAGCGTGACGGCCTGTGAACGACCGCACGCGAATCCGGCAAATCCTGCAAATCGTGCAGCGCAGCACGAGTTTGATGGGGGTAGATGGATTTCTGTACATCTGTGCACATAATCGCGACCTGTCGCATTTTTTCGGGGACGATCCGTCCCACCCTGTCATGCTTCATCGGATTTCGTCCTTCCTCAAGGGTGCGTTTGCCAGCATCGTGCTGGTCGTCAACATCGTGGTGGCCTTCTCGCTGGTCTTTCCTCTGGCGCTTGTCAAGCTGGTGCTGCCATTCCGCTTCGTGCGGCTGGTGATCGACTTCATCCTGGCCAACATCGCCGAGACCTGGATCGCCGTCAACAGCAAGTGGATGGCGGCGGTGGGGCGTACGCGCTGGCATCTCCAGGGGCTCGACAAGTTCACCTACAAGGGCTGGTATCTGGTCAGCAGCAACCACCAGAGTTGGGTGGACATCCTGGTGCTGCAGAAGATCTTCAACCGCAAGATCCCCCTGCTGAAGTTCTTCATCAAGCAGGAGTTGATCTACGTGCCCCTGATGGGCCTGGCCTGGTGGGCGCTGGACTTCCCCTTCATGAAACGCAAGGGCGGTGCCAGTGCCAGGAAGGATCTGGAAACGGCGCGCAAGGCTTGCGAGAAGTACAAGGTGATCCCCACGTCGGTGATCAGTTTCATGGAGGGCACGCGTTATACGCCGTCCAAGGCGCAGGAGCAGAAGACGCCTTACAAGCACCTGCTCAAGGCCAAGACCGGTGGCGTGGGCATGGCCCTGGAGACCATGGGTGAGCTGTTCAACTGCATGCTGGACGTGACCATCGTCTATCCCAAGGGTGTGCCCACTTTCGTGGACCTGCTGACAGGCCGGATTGACGATGTGATCGTGTCCGTACGCCAGGTCGAGATCCCCAAGGACGTGCTGGTCAACGAGAACGGCGATCCGCCGTCTCGCGCTCATTTGCAGCAATGGATCAATGGCATCTGGGAAGCCAAGGACCTGGAAATCGATCAGCTCACGGCTGACTTCAAGGCTGGGAAGCTGAAGTAGTCGACGGAGAGCTGGCCGCGGCCTTGATCAGCGGTTGGCGCAGCCGCTCGAACTCGGCCGGCGCCACGTATTGCAGGAGCTCCTTGCCTTCGGTGTCCAGGGCCAGATCCAGGCCCTTGGCGGGGTAGAGGAAGTGCTCCAGGTGCCCGTTGCTGCGCACGCGCTCGGCAGGTTGGCCGAAGCGGGCGATGATGGTGTCGGCATCCAGATTGGCTTGAGGGATGAAGCTCAAGGCCACGATGGGGGCCCTCATGGCGGCCTGCAGATCAGCTGGCGTGAGCGTGTATTTGCGCGTTGTGCTTTCCATGAACTCGGCCTTGATCGCGCGTTCACGCATGGCCCGGATGTCCGCCTTGTCCAGATGAGCCGTGATCACGATCTTGCCGGTGATGAAGCCGGCACTGGCCGGGTCCACGAAGGCCTCCAGCAGGCCATCTTCACCGGGCGCTGCGATGATGGCGATCTGCGTGTTCTCGCCCCACAGCTTTTGTGCGTCGCCCAGCGTGCTGGCGATGCCTGCCGGGCCCAGCGTCAGGCCCATGACCTTGCTGGCGCCGTTGGGCAGAGCGTCGACCTGCCAGGGCAGGCCGCTGGGTTTGACGGGCGTTTGGCTGGCATCGCCCGGCGTGAAGATGTCATGCCCCATCACGATCAAGGTGCCCAGTGCAAAGGATGCTGCCACCAGGCCACTGATGATCCATACTTTTTTCATGTCTTGTAGCTTTGGTCGGTTCGGTCGAGTTTGCGGATGAGGGCTGGCCACACAAAGGCGCCGCCCATGCCGTCAGTCTGTACCTTCATGGCGTGCGCGACGCCTTGCAGGATCAGCGGGTTGACCTCGGTCAATGCTGCGCCGCCGGATTGTGCAGCCAACTGGATCTGGCAGGTGGATTCGAAGATGTACATGCTCAGGAAGGCGTCCGCAATCGTGCGGCCCACGGTCAGCAGGCCGTGGTTGCGCAGCATGAGGAAGTTCTTGTCGCCCAGATCGGCTTGCAGGCGGGGCTTTTCTTCCTCGCGGAAGGCCACGCCTTCATACTCGTGATACGCCAGCGAGGCCAGCACAAAGGTGCTTTGCTGCGAGATGGGCAGCACGCCGTTCTTTTGCGCCGAGACGCCGACACCGGCACGCGTGTGCGTGTGCAGCACGCAGCCGGCATCATCTCGCACGGCATGCACCGCGCTGTGGATGGTGAAGCCGGCCGGGTTGACGAAGAAGGGCGAGTCGCTGAGCTTGTTGCAGTTCTGGTCGACCTTGACCAGGCTGGAGGCCGTGATCTCGTCGAACATCAGGCCATAGGGGTTGATGAGGAAGGCGTGTTCGGGGCCGGGGATGCGCGCCGAGATGTGCGTGAACACCAGATCGCTCCAGCCATACAGCGCCACCAGTCGGTAGGCCGCGGCCAGATCCACACGCAGTTGCCATTCTTCGGGGCTGACCTTGTCCTTCAGGGATGGGATGTCCATGCTTGTCTCCTCAGGGGTTGTTGAAACTGAAACGACCGGGCATGACGTCGGGCGTCACGCGAACGTGTGCTGATGGTGCTGGCGCAGCAGGTTCTTCTGCACCTTGCCCATGGCATTGCGCGGCAGGTCATCCACCATGAACACGCGCTTGGGCACCTTGAAGCCGGCGATCGTGTCCTTGAGCGTGCGGATGACGTCGGCTTCTTGCAGTGCATGGCCGGCCTGCGCTACGATCACGGCCACCACGCCCTCACCGAAGTCCGGGTGCGGCACGCCGATCACGGCAGATTCGATCACGCCGGGCAGTTTGTCAATGTGGCTTTCGATCTCGGCCGGGTAGACATTGAAGCCGCCCGTGATGATGAGGTCCTTGGCGCGGCCGGAGAGGTGCACGTAGCCTTGCTCATCCATGTGGCCCACGTCGCCGGTTCGGAACCAGCCGTCTGCCGTGAAGGACTCGGCGGTCTTGTCGGGCATGCCCAGGTAGCCGCCAAACACATTGGGGCCTTTGACCTCGACCTGGCCGATGTGGCCGGCCTCGAGTTCAACACCCTGGTCATCGACGATGCGCACACACACGCCCGGCAAGGGCTGGCCCACGCTGCCAGGCAATCGGGCGCCGTCCACCGGACGGCAGGGGTTGGAGCACAGCATGCCGGTCTCGCTCATGCCGTAGCGCTCCAGGATGGTCTGGCCGGTGCGTTGGGCAAAGGCCTCGTGCGTGGCCATCAGCATGGGTGCCGAGCCACTCACGAACAGGCGCATGTGCAGCGTGGCATCGGGCGTGAGGCCGCTGTCTTGCAGCAGGCGCACATACATGGTGGGCACGCCCATGAACAAGGTGGCGCGCGGGCTGTGTGTATCGGTCATTCCGCGCAGCACGCTGGCGGGGTCGAACTTGCCCAGCCAGCGCATGGGTGTGCCTGACAGCAAGGCGCAATGGCAGGCCACGAACAGGCCGTGGATGTGGAAGATGGGCAGGGCGTGGATCAGGCAGTCGTCATGGCGCCAGTCCCAGTAGCGCACCAGGGTGCGGGCATTGCTCAGCAGGTTGCCATGGCTGAGCATGGCGCCTTTGCTGCGGCCCGTGGTGCCGGAGGTGTAGAGGATGGCGGCCAGGTCATCGGTGTGGCGCACGGCGGGCTCGTGCACGTCTTCCTGATGGGCGGCGTGCGCCAGCAGGCTGCCCGTGCGGTCGTCTCCCAGGGTGAAGAGGTGCTCGACATGGCCATGTGCGGCCACCGGGATCACCCATTCCTGATCGGCGGGGCGGCACACCAGCACGGCTGGCCTGGCGTCACCGACGAAGTATTCGAGCTCGGTGGCGCGGTAGGCGGGGTTGAGCGGCAGGAAGACGCAGCCGGCACGCAGCGTGGCGAGATACAGCAGCAGCGCTTCAACGGACTTGTCCACATGCGCAGCCACCACGGGCGGGCGGCCCTCCACGCCCTGCAGATGCAGGCCGTCGAGCAGATTGGCCAGCATGGCCGTGGCACGTTCCAGGTCCTGCCAGGTGTAGGCCAGGCCGGTGTCGGTCAGGATGGCGGTGTCTTGCTGCGTGGCAGGCCAGGCAGCGCGCAGGGCGGTAAACAGGTTCATGGCTTGAGGGCGTGTCGTGGTGGGTGCACTGGATGGCGCCACCCGATACGGTAACTCAAGCCGCGTCGTTTGCCGCGCGCAGCGGGGTGGTGGCAGTGGCTTCCATCTGCATCAGCTCGGCGTGGTAGAGCTGCACGCGGTTGCGGCCATGGCGTTTGGCGGCGTACAGAGCCGCGTCGGCATGGGCCAGCATGCCGTCCACATCGAGGTGATTGGCGTTCCACTGCACGGCACCGATCGACACGGTGGCATAGATGGGGCGGCCGCCGACGTGAATGGGCGTCTCGTCCAGGGTGTGGCGAATCCGCTCCAGCGCAATGAGCGCTTCGTTCAAGGGCGTGTTGGTCAGCAGCACGGCGAACTCTTCGCCACCCACGCGGGCCGGGGTGTCCGTGTCGCGAAGTGACGCACGCAGGATCTCGGAGAAGGCGTTGAGCACGGCGTCACCCGCGGCATGGCCATGCGTGTCGTTGATGTGCTTGAAGTGATCCAGATCGAGCAGGGCCACGGTCATGGGGGTGCCATAGCGGCGGGTCTGCACCAGGCTGGTCTCGGCGATGTCGAAGAAGTGGCGGCGGTTGGCCAGGCCGGTCAAGGCATCGCGTGTCGCCAGGCGCAGCAGTTCCTGCTCGGCGTTGACGCGGGCCACTTCCTGATCCCGCGCATGGAAGAGGGTGCCCAGCGTGACAACGAGCGGCTCGAGCAATTGCACCATCTGCTCGTCGAAGCCGTCCGGGCGGTTGCCCAGCGCGATCATGCCCAGCACCTTGTTGTCAAAGCGGATGGGCATGCCCAGGAAGTTGCGCAGCTGTGGGTGGCCGTTGGGCGTGCCCTGGCTGGCATGGTGGGTGCCGGGCTCATTGGTCAGCACGATGGTGTTGTGCGTCACCACATGGCCAAACAGGTTGTCGAGCTGGTGGAACTGCATGCCTTCGGCACGGCGCTCGTAATGCCCAGGGCGAGCCTTGCTGCTGCGCCAGTCCAGATCGGAGATGGTGGGCACGTTCAGGTAGGGCTGGCCACGCTCGTTGTGCTGCACGATGCCGATGAAGCCGAAGGCGCTGTCGCTGATGCGCAGCAAAGGTTCGAACAAGGCCTCGCAGGCATCCTGCACATTGCGGTTGAGCAGGAAGCTGGTTTGGGCCTGGTTGAGCAGGTTGAGCAACTGGCGCTGTCGGTTGCGCAGGGATTCCTGTTGCTTGCTCTCGGTGATGTCGATCAAGGTGCCCACGATGCGGCGTGGCCGCCCGTTGTCTTCACGCTCGACGGCGCGGCCATGGCTTTGCACCCAGACGTAGTGACCACGCTTGTGGCGGATGCGGTACTCGAGTGCGACCACGTCCATGGCCGGGTTGCGGTAGTCCGACGCTGCGCGGTCGATGCTGACGCGGTCATGCGGGTGGACGAGGTCCAGCCAACTGTGGTTGTTGTGCTCGACCTCATCCTCGCGGTAGCCCATCATGCTGGCCGCGCGTGCGTTGATGAGCAACTCCTGCGTCTGGTTGTTGACGTCCCAGGTGCCGATGCGGGCTGATTCGAGCGCGAGGTAGAGCCGTTCTTTTGTGGCCTCGATGGAGGACTCCAGTTGCTTCTGGCGCGTCAGGTCGAACAGGTAGCTGCGGATGCGTTCGAGCTCGCCGGCCTCGTTGTAATCGGCCTTGTTGACCTGGTGGACCCAGCGTGTGCCGCGCGGAGAAGGGCGCAGGCGGTAGCTGATTTCCAGCTGGGGCAGGCAGCCTTGATGGTGGCTGCTGAGGCTGCTGCGCATGGCCTCCTGATCTTCCGGGTGGACGATGTCGATGTAAGGCTGCTCGTTGCGCAACTCGTCGGACAGGCGCTTGCCGATGATGTCGTGCAGGTTGTCCGACAGGTAGACGGGGTGCGGTGGGATCCGGTTGTCCCACACCACCGTGCCCACGGGCCCGGACGAGAAGAGCGTGTGCGCCTGCTGCACCTGCAGCCGTGCCTGACGCAGGCGGATCTGGTCATGCACGATCTCACTGAAGCGGATCAGCTGCTGCAGTTTTCGTTCATCGAAATCGGGGCGGGGGCGCTGGTCCATCACGCACAAGGTGCCCACCACCTGGTCTTCACCGAACACCAGGGGTACACCGGCGTAGAAGCGCATGGGTGGCAGGCGACGCACGACCAGGTCGTTGTCGGCGAAGCGGTCGTCAAGGCGCAGGTCGTGAGCCATGATGGCCTTCCTGCCATGCACCACGTGGCTGCAAAAGCTCAGTTCACGCGGCCACTGGTTGCCGTCGGTGCCGTGATGCGCGGCGAACCACAGGCGCTCTTCATCCACCAGCGAGACGAGGCAGATGGGCACGTCCAGCACGCTGGCCGCCAATGCCGTGATCCGGTTGAGTTCCTGGTCGCCTTCCAGATCCAGCAGATTGAGATCTCGCAGGGCCGCCAGTCTGAGGTTTTCATCTGGCGGAATCGGGGCAGCGGGCATTCACAGGGCTCCAGCAACTCGGCAATCAACACTCCCGTGTCGGCTGTTTTTCTCGATGGGCCGATCACTTGAAGCAGCGATGTTACGCACAAAGTTGTGTCTGTGGGTTGGGATATTTACGTGCGCCAAATGCGGATTTGACCGAGCACGCCAGGCGGCTTTACATCACGAAACGTAAAGGCGCATGGTGGGGCTTGAACTTGCTGCGACCGACCTGATCTCAAGGTGTCAACACCTGGAGGGTGCATATGCGCATGACTCGATACTGGATGACAGGTTGCATGGCGCTGATCCTGCTCGTGGCCGGGCGCTGGCCTCAGCGCGACGAACTGGAAGAAGACAGGCAGGGGTACGGGTCTCGTATCACGATGACCAGCAAATACGGTGCAGACGAAACGGCTCGCCAGATCGAGCGTTCGGTTCGTCGCAGTGGTTTGCCTGTGTTGCTGAAGACCGCTGTGACGCCACCCGGCGGCGCGCCCGATCAGGGCGAAGCCCGCGTGCTGGTGTTGGGCGACGAGGGCGGCCAGACACCCATGCGTCAGGCAGAGGGGCAGGCCCTGCCCGAGCTGCCCTGGACCGTGCTGATACGCGCCTTGCCTGATGGCCGGACGGAGGTGTCGTTGACGGACCCCTCCGGCGTGGCGCCGCCGGAAGGTGTGTCAGACCAGACCTTGCGCATGGTGACGGCCCTGCCTGAGCTGGTCAGGGCGGCCATCACCTGATGCGTGCGTGGTCTGGTGGGCGGGCTCAGACGTTGATGGCCTGAGCCGAGCCCGCCCGCTTGCGCAACTCGAACTTCTGGATCTTGCCGGTGGAGGTCTTGGGGACCTCGCCGAACACCACCGCGCGCGGGATCTTGAAGCCGGCCAGATGCAGCCTGCAATGCGCGATGATGTCTTCGGCCGTGACTTGTGCGCCGGCCTTCAGTTCGATGAAGGCGCAAGGGGTTTCGCCCCACTTCTCGTCGGGCTTGGCCACCACGGCTGCGGCCATCACGGCGGGGTGGCGGTAGAGCACGTCTTCCACTTCAATGGAAGAGATGTTCTCGCCACCCGAGATGATGATGTCCTTGCTGCGGTCCTTGATTTTGACGTAGCCGTCGGGGTACATCACGGCCAGGTCTCCGGTGTGGAACCAGCCGCCCTTGAAGGCCTCCTGCGTGGCCTTGGGGTTCTTCAGGTAGCCCTTCATGGTGATGTTGCCGCGGAACATGATCTCGCCCATGGTTTCGCCGTCGGCGGGCACGGGCTGCATGGTCATCGGGTCCATCACGGTCACGCTGCGCTGCAGGTGGTAGTTCACGCCCTGGCGTGCGTTCAGGCGTGCGCGCTCGCCCACATCCATCTGGTCCCACTCTTCGTGCTTGACGCACACGGCAGCCGGCCCGTAGATCTCGGTCAGGCCATACACGTGAGTCAGATCGAAGCCCAGTTGCTCCATGCCTTCGATCATCGCTGCAGGCGGTGCGGCGCCCGCCACCATGGCCTTGACCTGGTGCGTGATGCCTTGCTTGAGGTCGGCAGGGGCAGCCACCAGCGCGGCATGCACGATGGGGGCGCCACAGTAGTGGCTCACCTTGTGGGCGCGGATGGCATCGAAGATGGCTTTGGGATCGACGCGGCGCAGGCACACGTTGACGGCAGCGCGTGCGGCTACCGTCCAGGGGAAGCACCAGCCATTGCAGTGGAACATGGGCAGCGTCCACAGGTAGGTGGCGTGCTTGGGCATGTCCCATTCGAGGATGTTGGAGACGGCGTTCATCGCCGCGCCGCGGTGGTGGTAGACCACGCCCTTGGGGTTGCCGGTGGTGCCGGATGTGTAGTTCAGGCTGATGGCCTGCCACTCGTCGGCGGGCATCTGCCAGTCGAAGTGGGCGTCGCCGCTGGCGACCAGTTCGTCGTAGCTGAGGCTGCCGATGCGTTCGGTCTTGCCTGTGTAGAGCGCGTCTTCGGTGTCGATCACCAGGATGTCGCGTTGCGTCTGGCGCAAAGCCAGGGCCTTGGCGATCACGGCGCTGAACTCCGGGTCCACGATGATGGCCTTGGCTTCGCCGTGGTCCAGCATGAAGGCCAGGGCTTCAGGGTCGAGTCGGGTGTTCAGGGTGTTGAGCACCGCGCCTGCCATGGGGATGCCGAAGTGGGCTTCGACCATGGGCGGGGTATTGGGCAGCATCACGGCAACGGTGTCGCCCAGGCCGATGCCGCGTTGGGCGAGGGCGCTGGCCAATTGGCGGCAGCGGCTGTAGGTCTCGCCCCAGGTCTGGCGCAGTTCACCGTGAATGATGGCCAGCTTGTTGGGGTAGACAGTGGCCGTGCGCTCGATGAAGGACAGGGGCGTGAAGGCGGTGAAGTTGGCTTCGGTTCGTGGCAGGTCTTGCTCGAAGATGTGGGTCATGCAGGTCTCCTTGTGGGAGCCGACATCCTGCCGCAGAAAACCCGACCTTCAAACAGGGATAGTCATGGATTTGCGTGTTTTGCGGGAATTACGTACTGCCTGATCAGGCAGATTCGGACGGCGCTTCGGGCACCACCTTGATGCGGGCGCCTTGCACGCTCACCACCTGACCGGCCCGGATCTTGGCTGTCTTGCGCAGTTCATCCTGCCCGTCTACCTGCACGCGGCCCTCGGCCACCATGGTCTTGGCTCGCCCGCCGCTGTCGGCCAGGCTGCAGGCCTTGAGCAGTTTGTCCAGGGTGATGAATTCGCCGCGAAGCTCGAAGGTGATTTGTTGAAGTGGCGCCATGAGACAGGAATCAGGGTTGATGCGTAAGCCGCGGGAGTGTGAACGCTTGCACAGTCAGTGCACAATCGCGGGATTGTGGGCCGCTGTGTATTCAGATACCGTGCAGCCCGTGCCCGACGCCCTGGCAGGCCTCGGTGTTCAAGGTCTCTATTGTCCCCGTTTGGGGCTGCTCCACTGACACATGAAGAAAACTGATCTGGTAAAAAATCTGGGCCTGAAGATCAAAGGCCAGATGCAAAAGGCCGCGGTTCCTGGTCGTTTCGCGCAAGGGTCCACCGCCTTGCCAGATCGTCGCGAGCAGCGCAAGATGGATCAAGCCGCCGGTTTGCTGCCCTTTGCCGTGAAGCTGCACATTGATCTGGCGCGCCAGTTGCGTGAGATGGCCGAGCGCGAAGGCGTGAACCTCAATGCCCTGGTTGACCGCCTGATTCGTGCAGGTCTGGGTGGCGCTGCCGCCATCCCTGCCGAGCAGCCCAAGGTCGAGAAGGCACCCGCCCGGAAGCCGGCTGCGGTGAAGAAGGTAGCGATCAAGACGGCTCCCGTTCAAAAGGCCGTGGCCGTGAAGGCTGTTGAAGACAAGAAGCAGGCTCCTGCCAGGAAGGCGGTGGCCACCAAAGCCCCAGCGAAGAAGGCGGCCGCCAAGAAAGCCACCGCTCAACAAGTCGCCAAAAAGGCTGTCAAAACCAAGGCCTGAGTGCCGGCTGACCTGATCGATGGAGACAAGCATGAACCGACCCAATATGCACATCGTTGACCCCCACACCGGCGAATCCAACCCTGCTGACATTCAGCGGGTGTTCGAGTCGCAACTCGCCACGGCAACTGCCTGGCGTGAATCGACCGTCGCCGAGCGCATCGCCCGCTTGAAGAAGCTGCGCGATGCCATGATGGCCCGACGTGAAGCGTTCTACAACGCCTTCCAGCTGGACTACCGCAAGCCTGCGTCCGAAGTGGAGGCCACCGAGTTCATGCCCGTTCTGGATGAGATTCGCCATGCGATCTCTCATCTGAAGAAGTGGGCCACGCCCAAGCGCGTGTGGCCCACGATGGCCACCATGTTCACGCAGAGCTGGATCGAGTACCAGCCGCGTGGCCGTTGCCTGATCGTCGCGCCCTGGAACTTCCCGCTCAACCTGTGCTTCGGCCCGCTGGTGTCGGCCCTGGCCGCCGGCAACACGGTCATCCTCAAGCCTTCTGAAATGACGCCCGCCGTCAGCGCCGTGATGGCCGAGGTGATCGCCGAGATCTTCCCGAGCAATGAAGTGGCCCTGTTCGAAGGCGCCTTGCAGACGTCGCAAGCCCTGCTGGAACTGCCCTTCGACCACATCTTCTTCACGGGCTCGCCTGCCGTGGGCAAGGTCGTGATGGCAGCGGCCGCCAAGCACCTGACCAGCGTCACGCTGGAGCTGGGTGGCAAGTCGCCCGTGATCGTTGATGAGTCGGCCGACCTGAAGCTGTCGGCCCAGACCCTGCTGTGGGGCAAGTTCACCAACTGCGGCCAGATCTGCGTGGCACCGGACCACCTGTATGTGCACGAGTCGGTCAAGGACCGTTTCGTGGCGGCCTGCCGTGAAGTGATCGCCGAGCGCTTTGGTGCCACGCCCGAAGCCCAGCGCAAGAGCCCTGACTTCACCCGCGTGATCAACCAGCGCCACACCCAGCGTATTGCCGGCCTGCTGCAGGACGCCAAGGACAAGGGCGCCAAGGTGCTGATCGGTGGCGATGTGGACATCCCCGGCTGCTACATCTCGCCCACGCTGATCGAACAGGCCCCGGCCAACGCCAGCATCATGTCGGAAGAAATCTTCGGCCCGGTGCTGCCCGTGATCACCTACCGCGACATCAGTGAAGTGGTGCGCCAGATCAACGCGGCGCCCAAGCCCCTGGCCCTGTACATCTTCAGCAAGAACAAGGCGCGCATGCGTCAGATCCTGGCCCAGACCAGCTCCGGCGGCGTGGCCATCAACCACGTGGTGCTGCACTACGCCCACGGCAACCTGCCGTTCGGTGGCGTGAACAACTCCGGTATCGGCAGCGCCCACGGCGAGTTCGGCTTCAAGGCCTTCTCGCATGAGCGCGCCGTGCTGAAGTCCGGTCCGGTGCTGATGGCCAAGATGTTCTTCCCGCCGTACACGGGCCTGAAGCAGAAGATGATCCGCTGGACAGTGGATTCCCTGCGTCTGCCATCGCTGTTCTGACCGATAATCCGCACGCCTGATCATCTCAGCCCGCCTACATGGCGGGCTTTTTGCATGTCGCGAAGCTCGTGGATACCTTCATTCAACAACTGATCAACGGCCTGGTGCTGGGCAGCATGTATGCCCTGGTGGCGCTGGGCTACACCATGGTCTACGGGATCATCAACCTGATCAACTTCGCCCACGGCGAGGTACTCATGGTCGGGGCCCTGGTGAGCTGGACGGTCGTCACCCATCTGGCCGACAGTGGCCTGCCGGGCTGGGCCGTGCTGGCGATTTCGCTGGTGGTGGCGATGCTGGCCTGCATGGCCTTGAATTACCTGATCGAGAAGCTGGCCTACCGGCCGCTTCGCAACGCACCGCGCCTGGCGCCGCTGATCACCGCCATGGGCATGTCGCTGCTGCTGCAGACCCTCGCCATGATCATCTGGAAGCCCGACTACAAGCCGTACCCGATCCTGCTGCCTGATGAGCCCTACGAGATCCTGGGCGCTTCGATCAACATGGTGCAGATCCTCATCCTGGGCGTGACGGCGGTGACGCTGGCTGGCCTGATGTTCCTGATCAACGGCACGAAACTGGGCCGGGCCATGCGCGCCACGGCCGAGAACCCGCGTGTGGCGCAACTGATGGGGGTGCAGCCCGACAAAGTCATTTCGGCGACATTCATCATCGGTGCCGCCCTGGCGGCCCTGGCCGGTGTGATGTGGGCGGCCAACTATGGCTCGGTGCAGCACACCATGGGTTTTCTGCCTGGCCTGAAGGCCTTCACGGCCGCCGTGTTTGGCGGCATCGGCAACCTGGGGGGGGCCATGGTGGGTGGCATCCTGCTGGGCGTGATCGAAGCCATGGGCGCCGGCTATATCGGCGACTTGACAGGGGGCGTGCTGGGCAGCAACTACCAGGACATCTTTGCCTTCACCGTGCTGATTCTGGTGCTGACCTTGCGGCCTCAAGGCCTGCTGGGTGAACGCGTGGCCGATCGCGCTTGAGGGGGGGAGCAAGATGAAGAACCGTCTGCAAACCTTCCTGATCAGCGCCGTGGCCCTGGCTGTGTTGCCACTGCTGTTGCAAGGCTTCGGCGAAGCCTGGGTGCGCATTGTTGACACGGCCTTGCTCTACATCCTGCTGGCACTGGGGCTCAACATCGTGGTGGGCTTTGCTGGCCTGCTGGACCTGGGCTACATCGCCTTCTATGCGGTGGGCGCCTACATGTTCGCCTTGCTGGCTTCGCCGCACCTGACCGAGAACATCCCGGCCATTGCGGCGATGTTCCCAGATGGGCTGCACACCCCCATCTGGCTTGCGATTCCGATCGCGGCAGGCGTGTCGGCCCTGGCCGGTGTGCTGCTGGGCGCACCCACCCTCAAGCTGCGTGGCGACTACCTCGCCATCGTCACGCTGGGCTTTGGCGAAATCATCCGTGTGTTCATGAATAACCTGGATGCACCCGTCAACATCACCAACGGCCCCAAAGGCATCAACAGCATCGACCCCATCAGCGTGGGAGGCGTGAGCCTGGGGCAGCCCTGGCATGTGGCGGGGCTGACTTTGCCGCCCGTCACGCTGCACTACTACCTGTTCCTGTTGATCGTGGTGGTGGCTGTGATCATGTGCCTGCGGTTGCATGATTCGCGATTGGGGCGCGCCTGGATGGCCATCCGTGAAGACGAGATCGCCGCCAAGGCCATGGGCCTGAACACACGCAACCTCAAGCTGCTGGCCTTTGGGCTGGGTGCCACTTTTGGTGGCGTGTCTGGCGTGCTGTTTGCCAGCTTCCAGGGTTTTGTCTCGCCTGAGTCCTTCAGCCTGCAGGAGTCGGTGCTGGTGGTGGCCATGGTGGTGCTGGGTGGCCTGGGGCACATCCCCGGCGTCATCCTGGGTGCTTTCCTGCTGGCGGCCTTGCCCGAGGTGCTGCGCCATGTGGCGGGGCCCTTGCAAGCCATGACGGGCGGGCGGCTCGATGCGGCCATCCTGCGGCAGTTGCTGGTGGCCCTGGCCATGATCGGCATCATGCTGATGCGCCCGCGTGGCTTGTGGCCTTCGCCGCGCCATGAAGACCGCCTCATCCCTGATGAAGATGCACAAGGAGGTCGCGCATGAGTGCTGCCACCTTGTTGACTGTGGCGGGCGTGTCCAAGCGCTTTGGCGGCGTGCAGGCCTTGAGCGATGTGGGCCTGAGCATCACCGCGGGCCATGTGCATGGCCTGATCGGCCCCAATGGCGCGGGCAAGACCACCTTCTTCAACGTGATCACGGGCCTGGTGCCTTCTGATCAAGGCCGCTTCGAGCTGGCGGGCAAGGCCTACAAGCCCACGGCCGTGCACAAGGTGGCGCAGGCGGGTATCGCGCGCACCTTCCAGAACATCCGCCTGTTTGCCGACATGAGCGCGCTCGACAACGTGCGTGTGGGCCGCCACGTGCGGACCAAGGTCGGCTGGTGGCAGGCGCTGTTGCGTACCAAGGCCTTCACGCATGAAGAAGGTTTGATCACGCGTGACGCCATGGCGCTGCTCGAGTTCGTGGGCCTGGCTGGCAAGGCCAACCAGACCGCTCGCACGCTTAGCTACGGCGACCAACGCCGCCTGGAGATCGCGCGTGCACTGGCCACCGAGCCCAAGTTGCTGGCGCTCGATGAACCCGCTGCGGGCATGAACGCGACCGAGAAGCTGCAATTGCGCGAGCTGATCGAGCGCATTCGCCAGCAAGGCCGTTCCGTGCTGCTGATCGAACACGATGTGAAACTGGTCATGGGCCTGTGCGATCACGTGACCGTGCTGGACCAGGGCAAGCTGATCGCATCCGGCTTGCCGGACCAGGTGCAGCGTGATCCGGCCGTGATCGCCGCCTATCTGGGCAGCGGCCACCAGCCCACTGCCTGAGCCGATCACCATGACGCCTCACACGACATCTTCCAACATGACCGATGCATCGCCTGTTGATACGCGGGGCACGCAGACACCCTTGCTGGCCATCCGCCAGTTGAGCGTCGCTTATGGCGGCATCAAGGCCGTCAAGAACCTGAACCTCGAGCTGCATGAGGGTGAACTCGTCAGCCTCATCGGCGCCAATGGCGCCGGCAAGACGACTACGCTCAAGGCCATCTGCGGCCTGCTCGCACCGCAAGCTGGCGAGGTGCGGTACCAGGGCCGCAGCATCAAGGGGCAGGGCGCCTGGGATCTGGTCTCGCAAGGCCTGGTCATGGTGCCGGAAGGCCGCGGCATTTTCACGCGCATGAGCATCGACGAGAACCTGCGCATGGGCGCTTACCTGCGCAAGGACAAGGCCCAGATCGAGGCCGATACCGAGTCGGTCTACCAACGCTTCCCGCGCTTGAAAGAGCGCCACAAGCAACTGGCCGGCACCTTGTCGGGCGGTGAGCAGCAGATGCTGGCCATGGGCCGGGCGCTGCTGGCGCGCCCCAGGCTGCTGCTGCTGGACGAGCCTTCGATGGGCTTGTCACCCATCATGGTCGACAAGATTTTCGAGGTAGTGCAGGACGTGGCCAGGCAGGGTGTCACGGTGCTGCTGGTCGAGCAGAACGCCCACCGTGCACTGGAGATGGCCGATCGCGCTTATGTGCTGGATTCGGGGGAAGTGGCCTTGTCAGGCGCTGCCAGCGAACTGCTGGGTAATCCGCAGGTGCAGGCGGCGTATCTGGGAGCCTGATGGTCAGTAGTCGGCCA
>NZ_DASUIS010000052.1:0-11444 GCF_036279675.1 Aquabacterium sp.
CTGGTGGACCTGGCCGGCCTGCGTGATGCGATTGCCAAGGAAGGCGGCGACCCCGCCAAGGTGAACCCCGTGGTGCCCGTGCAGCTGATCGTGGACCACTCGCTGGCCGTGGAGTGCGGCGGCTTTGACCCCGATGCGTTCCAGAAGAACCGCGACATCGAAGAGCGCCGCAACGAAGACCGCTTCCACTTCATCGAGTGGACCAAGAATGCGTTTGCCAATGTGGACGTGATCCCTGCGGGCAACGGCATCATGCACCAGATCAATCTGGAGAAGATGTCCCCCGTGATCCACGCCGACAAGGGCGTGGCCTACCCCGACACCTGCGTGGGCACCGACTCGCACACGCCTCACGTCGACGCGCTGGGCGTGATCGCCATCGGCGTGGGCGGCCTGGAGGCCGAGAACGTGATGCTGGGCCGCGCCTCGTGGATGCGTCTGCCTGAAATCGTCGGCGTGAAGCTGACGGGCGAGCGTCAACCCGGCATCACCGCCACCGACGTGGTGCTGGCGCTGACCGAGTTCCTGCGCAAGTCCAAGGTCGTGGGTGCCTACCTGGAGTTCTACGGCGAAGGCGCTGCCAAGCTGACGATCGGCGACCGCGCCACCATCTCGAACATGGCCCCCGAATACGGCGCCACCGCCGCCATGTTCAGCATCGACCAGCAAACGCTGGACTACCTGACACTGACGGGCCGCGAAGCTGAACAAGTCAAGCTGGTCGAGACCTATGCCAAGGTGGCTGGCTTGTGGTCTGACAGCCTGGCCAAGGCCGTGTACGAACGCGACCTGACGTTCGACCTGTCCACCGTTGTGCGCAACATGGCCGGCCCCTCGAACCCGCACGCCCGCGTGGCCACGTCCGACCTGGCCGCCAAGGGCATCGCCGGCAAGTGGGCCATGCCTGCTGCCAATGAAGGCACCATGCCTGATGGCGCCGTGATCATCGCCGCCATCACCTCCTGCACCAACACCTCCAACCCGCGCAACGTGATCGCGGCCGCCCTGCTGGCCCGCAACGCCAACAAGCTGGGCCTGACACGCAAGCCCTGGGTGAAGTCCTCGCTGGCTCCTGGCTCGAAGGCTGTGGAGCTGTACCTGAAGGAAGCTGGCCTGCTGGGTGATCTGGAGAAGCTGGGCTTCGGCATCGTGGCTTTTGCCTGCACCACCTGCAACGGCATGTCTGGCGCGCTGGACCCCAAGATCCAGCAAGAGATCATCGACCGCGATCTGTACGCCACGGCCGTGCTCTCGGGCAACCGCAACTTCGACGGCCGCATCCACCCCTACGCCAAGCAGGCCTTCCTGGCTTCGCCCCCGCTGGTGGTGGCCTACGCCATTGCCGGCACCGTGCGCTTCGACATCGAAAACGATGTGCTGACGGTGGTCGACGGCAAGGAAATCCGCCTGAAGGACATCTGGCCTTCGGACGAAGAGATCGATGCCATCGTCAAGGCAGCGGTCAAGCCCGAGATGTTCCGCGCCGTGTATGAACCCATGTTTGCCATCCAGGCCGACAAGGGCGTGAAGGTGAGCCCGCAGTACGACTGGCGCCCGCAATCCACCTACATCCGCCGCCCCCCTTACTGGGACACGGAAGGTGTGGGCGCGCTGGCCGCCAACCCGCGCACGCTCAAGGGCATGCGCCCTCTGGCCATCCTGCCGGACAACATCACCACCGATCACCTGTCGCCTTCCAACGCGATCTTGATGAACTCGGCCGCCGGTGAGTACCTGCACAAGATGGGCCTGCCCGAGGAGGACTTCAACTCCTACGCCACCCACCGCGGTGACCACCTGACGGCCATGCGCGCCACCTTCGCGAACCCCACACTGAAGAACGAGATGGTGCGTGATGCCGACGGCAAGGTGAAGGCCGGCTCGCTGGCCCGCATCGAGCCCGAAGGCAAGGTGGTGCGCATGTGGGAAGCCATGGAGACCTACTACGAGCGCAAGCAGCCGCTGATCATCGTGGCCGGCGCCGACTACGGCCAGGGCTCTTCGCGTGACTGGGCCGCCAAGGGCGTGCGTCTGGCTGGCGTGGAGGCCATTGCGGCCGAAGGCTTCGAACGCATCCACCGCACCAACCTGATCGGCATGGGCGTGATGCCCCTGGAGTTCAAGCCGGGCACCAACCGCCTGACGCTGAACCTGGACGGCACCGAGACCTACGACGTGGAAGGCGACCTGAAGCCCCGCGCTGACCTGAACCTGGTCATCACCCGCCAGAACGGGGAAGTCGTGAGGGTGCCGATGACCTGCCGACTGGACACGGCCGAAGAGGTGTCGGTGTACCAGGCTGGTGGCGTGTTGCAACGTTTCGCCCAGGACTTTTTGGCAGCTAACAAGGCAGCTTGATCATGGCCTTCGCACCGCAAATCAAGATCCCCGCCACCTACATCCGTGGCGGCACCAGCAAGGGCGTGTTCTTCCGCCTGGCTGACCTGCCGGCCTCGTGCCAGGTGCCAGGCGAAGCGCGCGACAAGCTGTTCATGCGCGTGATCGGCAGCCCTGACCCTTATGCCGCCCACATCGACGGCATGGGCGGGGCCACCTCGTCCACTTCCAAGTGCGTGATCCTGTCCAAGTCCAGCGTGCCCGATCACGATGTGGACTACCTCTACGGCCAGGTCTCGATCGACAAGCCTTTTGTGGACTGGTCGGGCAACTGCGGCAACCTGTCCACGGCAGCCGGCGCCTTCGCCATTCACGCAGGCCTGGTTGACCCCGCGCGCATTCCTGAGAACGGTGTGGCGGTGGTGCGCATCTGGCAAGCCAACATCAAGAAGACCATCATCGCCCACGTGCCCGTGACCAACGGCCAGGTACAGGAGACCGGCGACTTCGAACTCGATGGCGTGACCTTCCCCGCCGCCGAGATCGTGCTGGAGTTCATGGACCCGTCTGACGATGGCGATGAAGGCGGCTCGATGTTCCCCACCGGCAACCTGGTGGACGACCTGGAAGTCCCGGGCATCGGCACCTTCAAGGCCACGATGATCACGGCCGGCATCCCCACCGTGTTCGTCAACGCCCAGGACATCGGCTACACCGGCACCGAGTTGCGCGAGCAGATCAACACGGATCCGGAGGCACTCAAGCGCTTCGAGGCCATCCGCGTGGCCGGTGCCCTGCGCATGGGCCTGATCAAGACGCCTGAAGAAGCCGCCACCCGCCAGCACACGCCCAAGATCGCCTTCGTGGCGCCGCCCACGGCTTACAAGGCCTCCAGCGGCAAGACCATCGAAACCGGTGAGGTGGACCTGCTGGTGCGCGCCCTGTCCATGGGCAAGCTGCACCACGCCATGATGGGCACCTGCGCGGTGGCCATCGGCACGGCGGCCGCCATCCCTGGCACCCTGGTCAACCAGGCTGCAGGCGGCGGCGAGCGTGAAGCCGTGCGCTTTGGCCACCCCTCCGGTACCCTGCGTGTCGGCGCCCAGGCCAAGCTGGTGAACGGCCAGTGGACGGTCACCAAGGCCATCATGAGCCGCAGCGCCCGCATCCTGATGGAAGGCTGGGTTCGCGTCCCGGGCGACACGTTCTGATCACATTTTCGGACGCACGACGACGTCCGAATTCACGATTACCCGGCCAAGTGGGGGCACTTCCCCGCTTGCCGGGCGCCGAATTGATGGCAAGATCCGCCCACCGGATGGCAGCGAACTGTCGTCCCCTGTTCCCGGCAAGTGATTGATCAAGGCCCAGTCATGATGAAGACCTCCTCCAGCAAGCTCCAGCGCTACCAACGCATCCGCACCCTGGCCATGTCGGCCGGCATGGTGCTGGGCATGGCCGCCGCCACCTTTGGCCCCCAACTGGCGCACGCCGCCACCAAGGCCGGCGCCAAGAAGACCATCGCTGAAAAATTCGCCGCCCTGCCGGAAGCCACGGCCGAACAGCTGCAGGCCGCAGAGCGCGTGTTGATCGGCCGCTACGAATGCGAATTCGGCAAGCGCGTGTCGGTGGACCGCAATGACAAGAACAAGGGCTACTTCAACCTGAAGCTGGGCAGCCAGTCCTGGGTGATGAAGCCCGTGTTGTCGAGCACGGGCGCCATCCGCCTGGAAGACATCAAGGGCGCCGCCCTGCTGATCCAGATCCTGACCAAGTCCATGCTGATGGACGTCAAGGCAGGTCGTCGCGTGGTGGACGGCTGCGTGCATGAAGTCCAGCGTGCGGCAGAGGTCGAACTGTCCAAGCAACCGGCGCGTCCGGCCTTGTTCGAGCCACCCGCTGGCGCGCAGCAGTAAACACCCCATCCCGCCCACAAACAGCCCGGCACTGCCCGGGCTGTTTGCTTTTTTGCCCCGAAGCAGGGCATCGGCAGCACCTGATTTGAGTGAAATTCATTGAAATCCGCACTCAGAGGTGACTTTGCCCCCCGTACTAGGCGAAAATAGCAGGCTGCACGGAAATTGCATTTCCTTGTGACCGAAACGCGTTTTTGCCCAATCCACACCAGGTGAACACCATGTTGCAAGCCTATCGCCAACACGTTGCCGAGCGCGCCGCGCTGGGTATCCCCCCTCTGGCCCTGTCTGCCGGCCAAGTTGCTGATCTGATCGAACTGATCAAGAACCCGCCCGCTGGCGAAGACGCCTTCCTGCTGGATCTGCTGACGCACCGCGTTCCTCCCGGCGTGGACGACGCCGCCAAGGTCAAGGCCTCCTTCCTGGCCGCAGTCGCGCACGGCGACGTCAAGGTCGCCCTGATCTCCAAGGCCAAGGCCACCGAGCTGCTGGGCACCATGGTGGGCGGCTACAACGTCAAGCCCCTGGTCGACCTGCTGTCCGACGCCGAAGTCGGTGGCGTGGCCGCGGAAGCCCTGAAGAAGACCCTGCTGATGTTCGACGCCTTCCATGACGTCGCCGAACTGGTCAAGGCTGGCAATGCCAACGCCAAGGCCGTGATGCAATCCTGGGCTGATGCCGAGTGGTTCACCAGCCGCCCTGAAGTCGCCAAGAAGATCACCGTGACCGTGTTCAAGGTGCCTGGCGAAACCAACACCGACGACCTGTCGCCCGCTCCCGATGCCTGGAGCCGTCCTGACATCCCGATGCACTATCTGGCGATGCTCAAGAACACCCGTCCTGACGCGGCCTTCAAGCCCGAAGAAGACGGCAAGCGCGGCCCGATGCAGTTCATCGACGACCTGAAGAAGAAGGGCAACCTGGTTGCCTACGTTGGCGACGTGGTCGGCACCGGTTCTTCGCGCAAGTCGGCCACCAACAGCGTGATCTGGGCTACCGGCGAAGACATCCCCTTCGTGCCCAACAAGCGCTTCGGCGGCGTGACCCTGGGCGGCAAGATCGCCCCCATCTTCTTCAACACGCAGGAAGACTCCGGCTCGCTGCCTATCGAAGTGGACGTGTCCAACTTCGAAATGGGCGATGTCATCGACATCTACCCCTATGACGGCAAGATCGAGAAGAACGGCGCTGAAGCTGCGAAGTTCGAACTGAAGTCGCAAGTGCTGCTGGACGAAGTCCGCGCTGGTGGCCGTATCAACCTGATCATCGGTCGCTCGCTGACCGGCAAGGCCCGTGAGTTCCTGGGTCTGCCCGCCTCCACGCTGTTCCGTCTGCCCCAGGCACCGAAGGACACCGGCAAGGGCTTCACCCTGGCGCAGAAGATGGTCGGCCGTGCATGCGGTCTGCCCGAAGGCCAAGGCGTGCGCCCTGGCACCTACTGCGAACCCAAGATGACCACCGTTGGTTCGCAAGACACCACCGGCCCGATGACCCGCGACGAGCTGAAGGACCTGGCTTGCCTGGGCTTCTCCGCTGACCTGGTCATGCAATCGTTCTGCCACACGGCTGCCTATCCGAAGCCCGTGGACGTGAAGATGCACCGCGAGCTGCCCGCCTTCATCAGCAACCGCGGCGGCGTGGCCCTGCGTCCTGGCGACGGCGTGATCCACTCGTGGCTGAACCGCCTGCTGTTGCCTGACACCGTCGGCACCGGTGGCGACTCGCACACCCGCTTCCCCATCGGCATCTCCTTCCCCGCTGGTTCGGGCCTGGTCGCCTTCGGCGCTGCCACCGGCGTGATGCCTCTGGACATGCCTGAGTCGGTGCTGGTGCGCTTCAAGGGCACGATGCAGCCTGGCATCACCCTGCGTGACCTGGTGCATGCCATCCCCCTGTACGCGATCAAGGCTGGTCTGCTGACCGTGGCCAAGGCCGGCAAGAAGAACATCTTCTCGGGCCGCGTGCTGGAAATCGAAGGCCTGCCAGACCTGAAGGTCGAGCAAGCGTTCGAACTGTCCGACGCTTCGGCTGAACGTTCCGCTGCTGGTTGCACCATCAAGCTGAACAAGGAGCCTGTGGCCGAGTACCTGAAGTCGAACATCGTTCTGATGAAGAACATGATCGCCGACGGTTACGCCGATGCCCGTACGCTGCAACGCCGTATCGAAGCCCAGGAAGCCTGGTTGGCCAACCCCACCCTGCTGGAAGCCGACAAGGACGCCGAGTACGCTGCCGTCATCGAGATCGATCTGGCCGACATCAAGGAACCCATCGTCTGCTGCCCGAACGACCCGGACGACGCCAAGTTCCTGTCCGAAGTCGCTGGCACCAAGATCGACGAAGCCTTCATCGGTTCGTGCATGACCAACATCGGTCACTTCCGCGCCGCCGGCAAGCTGCTGGAAGGCAAGAAGGACATCCCGGTGCGTCTGTGGGTGGCACCGCCCACCAAGATGGATGCGGCCGAGCTGACCAAGGAAGGCTTCTACAACACCTTCGGCACCGCTGGCGCTCGTACTGAAATGCCCGGCTGCTCGCTGTGCATGGGTAACCAGGCTCAGATCAAGGAAGGTTCGACCTGTATCTCCACGTCGACACGTAACTTCCCCAACCGTCTGGGCAAGAACACCAACGTGTTCCTGGGCTCGGCCGAGCTGACTGCCGTGGCTTCCAAGCTGGGCAAGCTGCCTACGCCTGCCGAGTACCTGGCTGAAGTCGGTGTGGTCGCCAAGGACTCCGACAAGATCTACAAGTACATGAACTTCAACCAGATTGAAGAGTACGTTGAGACCGCCAAGGGCGTGAAGGCTGCCTGAGCCTGAGCGTCCCACAGGATGAGCGGCAAGCGCTCATCCCCTGCAAAACCCGCCTGGTCAACCTGGCGGGTTTTTTCTTTTGTCTGGCGCTGTCAAGCAGCGTCGAAGCAGCTCAACAGCCCACGTCCAGCGAGTGCCCGTCCGCCGAGGTGATCTCCACCTCACCGCCCTGGAGCGCGGTATAGGGTGTCTTGTATTGAATCAGCACGATGCCATCCTTGGGAATGCGCACACAGCCGACCACGGACCCCGTTCCGCCCCCCAGATAGTCGTACCAGATCCGATAGGCATGACGACCCTCGGTCTTGTCAAAGAAGGTGGCTTCACCCCAAGGGACCGTTGCAGGGGACTGGTTGTCAAACGACACTTTGACACCGGACACGAAATACAAGAAGGTCTGATCGAGTCGATGGGATGCGGTCACGACCACACCCGTTCTGCCTTGGTATCGCTCAGGCGTTACCGGCACGTTCATGTGCCCGCAACCAGCCAGCACAAGGGAAATCGCTGCACATGCAACTCTGTTTTTCATGAAGGATTCCGGGACACATTCATTGTTGACGATGCGGATCATCATCGTAACAACAGTGTGCCCCTCGCACGAATCCAGGCTCAGGGTTTCTTGCCCACAGCAACAAGCCGCGTGTTCTCAACGCTCATGCGACGCGCACGGTCCTTGTCATTCGACTCGGCATCCTGCACCAGGGCGCGCATCTTGCCCTGTGCATCTGCCAGTTCCAGTTCGCCATGGCGCACGCGGTTGGGCAGGTCTTCCAGCAGTTCATTGGCCAGTGTCTGGCGCTTGGCCGCATCTTCCGACTTGGGCATGCTCTCCCACAATTCGAGCTGCTTGGTAAAGCGCAGGAAGTTCACCATGCGCGTCAGTTCCTTGTCTGGTGTGGCATGTTGCTGCGCCACGGCCTTGAGCATGTCCCACTCCATCTCGGATACGAAGGCGGGGCGCTCCTTGATCTCACCGGTGATGGGCTTGATCACAGGCTGTTTCTTGATTTCATTGACCGCCGCCGACTGCTGTGCGGCGGCAGCTGGCAAGTCCTTGGGCATGTTGGCAGATACCGTCTCCACTGCGGGAGCCGGCGACGGTGCGGCGGCCTTGTCCACCAGGCTGGCTGCGGTATCGCTGTTGGCGGACTCTGTACGTGTACCGCCAGCGGTCTCAGCCTGCATCTGGGTACGTGCCACCAGGGTCAACACCAGCGTCGCCACCGTGATCCCGCCACAGATCATCAGCAGCTTCCTGTTTGCATTGGGCGTGAGTTGCACTTGAGCCATTTCAAACCTCGTCATCCAAGTCTTTGTGAGCGGTACTTCAGGCGTGGCCTGCCATCGGAAACGACAGACCACGCCATGGCTTACCTCAAGTCAGATCAATAACGAACCGGGGCGGGAGGTGCCACGGTGAACGTGTAGGTCTGACCACTGCCGGACATGAAGGCCGACAGGATGCCGGAGATGATGCAGCCCTTGATCAGCGGGAAGCTGGTCGTACCGGTGAAGGTCAGGCCACCATTGCCCAGCGACGAAACAGGGCCTTCGAAGTCCAGCGGGAACTTGACGGGCGTCTGGGTCTTGCAATCGCCAAAGGGAATGCCCGACAGCGACGTGATGGTGATGTCGGCATAAGCCGTACCGTGCACCTTCAGGATGCCGTTGTTGTCCAGCGTGGCGGTACCGGTGGTGTCACCCACGGGCGTGATGCGCATGCCGACTTGAGAGCCAATGCCCAGGATCTTCAGCGATTGCTTGAAGTCAGGCACGGACAAGGAACCCTTGAGGGTCTTGGCAGTGATGTCGGTATCAGCCGTGAAGGACGAAGCTGCAGGCAGGTACACCGTCTGGGCCAGGGTCTTCAGACCGACGCTGGCGGTCAGAGGCCAGGCCTTGAGCGACACGATGAAGTTGCCGCCGCCTGGATTGGCCGTGGACACGGGATCAGGCAAGGTCGAGTTGCAGGAGCCCTTGGTGGCCGTGCCGGCAAGGCGATCGCCCAGCCAGCCCAGTGCGTATTTCGCGCCCTGGAACTGCGTGGCGATGTGTTCGCTGGGGAACAGATCGAAGGTCACGTCCGAGAACTTGGCGCAGTACTTGCGCTTGAGCAGGTAGGCCTGTTCCAGCGGGATGAACTCGTCAGCCTTGCCGTGGTACTGGTAGAACGGCACCGATACCTTGTCGCCGCCCAGGTCCTGCGCCTTCATGGCTGTCACGGTCGAAGGCACGTTCGCTTCGATCTGATGCAGGGACTGGTTGTTGAGCGTGTACTCGGCCAGGTTGTGGTTCATCAGGTCGAACAGCGCCTCGAACACGCACTCGGTCTTGCCGCGCGCGATCGTGGTCTGGCCAAGCGGATTGGTCAGGCTGTTGAGCGGAATCAGTTCGGGGTACTCCTGCGACAGGCCGATGATGCCGGCGAACAGGAAGGACGCGCCAGCGCTGCCATCCAGCACGTCGGCGGTCGTCACGAAGTCGGCAGGCACGCCACCGGCGGCCACACCCACCAGGTTCATGCTGGGTGCATAGGTGCTCTTGAGTTGAGCGGCCCACGATGCGGACTGACCACCTTGCGAGTAACCCCAGATCACGGTCTTGGCGGTGGCGGTGAGGCCAGCGTCGTTCAATTGCGTGGCGGCACGCACGATGTCCAGCACGGCATGGCCTTGCGAAGCGCCAGCCAGGTAGGTCGGGGTCGAGTTGTTGGTGTAGCCCTGGTAGTCGGACACCAGCACGGCGTAACCAGCCTTCAACGCAGCGCGGATATTGGCGGCTTCATAGTCGGTGCCCTTGGTGAGCTGGAAGGACGGCGCACAAGGTTGAGCCAGACCATGGGTGCCCACGGCGTAAGACATGATGGGGCGGGGGCCTGCGCCCGTCCAGGGATCCGTCGGCACGATGACGGTGCCAGTGACCACATTGGATGCACCCTTGGAATTGGTCGACTGGTACTTGACCGTCCAGGCCTTGGTGGTCGGTGCGCCATCGCCCAGGCTGACCGTGGTCGAGCGGTAGGCGATCAGGTCGCCGTGCGTGCCAGCGACAGGTGTCGCGTCATAGAAGCTCATGTCGTTGGGGCCAACAACAGGGGCCGCATAGGCCGAGCTAACCGCCAGGGTTATGGCCGCCAGGGGAAGCGCAAGTGCGTGCTTGCGGGTAATGGTTTTGATCATGTCTCTCGCTCCGTTAGTTCAAACATCCGCGTATCGGATGCCAACGATCGATTAATCGTTGTTATTTAGTTTGACCAACGGCGTTCGAGAGCTGCCAGGGGGTTTGGAGGCTTCCAGGCCCAAACCCATCATGAACACCTACATGCATGGGGATAAGTTCTGCCAGGTCGGCTGGGTTTGTCCCGTCACCCAATCTGGTTATCTGTTATTCAGGAAATACAGATTGTCCAAATAGAATCCAATATTCGGACGAATCAGCAGCTCGCACATACCGCGAAATAGGTACATGGCCCACCTGTAACAGCCACGTTGCCAGGCATGGCACCACTACAGCCATAATCCACGGCTCTGCCCCGGCTGTTGCGGGGCGCTGCTCCACAAGGTTTGTGCATGTCCGAGAACACCGAAGACGTTTCCTCGCCGGTCCTCACCTGGGCTGATCGCCCTCTCTGGATGAAATGTCTGTGGATACTGGCGGGCGGTGCGGCATTCGGTCTGCTCAGCCTGCTGCTGTCGATCGCCGTGCTCTACCCCCAGTTGCCCGACACCAGCGGCCTCGCGCACTACCAGCCCAAGCAGCCCTTGCGGGTCTACACGGCCGATGGCGTTGAAATCGGTGGCTTCGGCAATGAAAAACGCCAGTACCTGCCCTTCGATCAGATCCCGAAACTGATGCGCGACAGCTTGCTGGCTGTCGAAGACGCGCGCTTCTACGAACACCCGGGCATCGACATGATCGGCGTGCTGCGCGCCATCGTGGCCAACCTCACGCACCGCCGTACGCAAGGTGCCTCCACCATCACCCAGCAGGTGGCGCGCACCTTCTTCCTGACACGTGAAAAGACCATCAGCCGCAAACTGAAAGAAGCACTGCTGTCCTTGAAGATCGAACATGAATTGAGCAAGGACCAGATCCTGGCGCTCTACATGAACCAGATCTACCTGGGCGCACGCGCCTATGGTTTTGCCGAAGCGGCGCAGACCTACTTCGGCAAGCCCTTGAGCGCCCTCTCGCCTGCAGAGTGCGCCATGCTGGCCGGCCTGCCGCAGAACCCGGCCAACGCCAATCCGATACGCAGCCCCGAGCGCGCCCGCAACCGTCAGTTGGTCGTGCTGATGCGCATGCATGGCCAGGGCGTGATCGACGATGCGCAATACGAATCGGCCAAGGCCGAGAAACTGAGCGTGCGCGC
>NZ_DASUIS010000053.1:0-43955 GCF_036279675.1 Aquabacterium sp.
TGTCGAAGCGCTGATCCGCCACATGCCCGAAGTCAGCTACACGCTGTCCACCATCAACACGGGCTTTTCATTGGGGCGCAACCAGGTCAGCATCTATGTGCGCCTGAAGGATCGGCATCAACGTCAACGCAGCGTGGACCAGCTCTCTGCACCGCTCCGGCAAGCCTTGAGCCAGTTGCCCGACATCACCGTCACCCACGTCGGCCTGCTGGATTCGGTGGGCGGCCAGAAGCCCATTCAGCTCTCCATCCAGGGCACCAGCCTGGCCGAACTCGGCAAGCTGTCTCAGGAAACCCTGAACAAGCTGAGCAAGGTGCCGGGCCTGGTTGACCTGGACACCAGCCTCAAGCCCAACAAGCCCACGCTGGACATCCGCGTGCGCCGCGATGCGGCCGCCGACCTGGGCCTCAATGTGGATGCGATCAGCAACGCCTTGTCCGTGCTGGTGGAAGGCAAGACGGTGGGCAGCTGGCTGGCTTCCGACGAGCAGAACTACGACATCCGCGTGTCCCTGCGTCCGCAAGACCGCCGCACCGCAGAAGACCTGCGCAACCTGCCCCTGGTGGCGGGCACCGATGCACAGGGCCGCCCCCGCATCGTCAAGCTGCACCAGGTGGCCGACGTCATCGAAGGCCTGGGCCCCACGCAGATCAACCGCCGCGACCTCAACCGAGAGGTCGAGATCACCGCCAACGTGACGGGCCGCTCCATGGGCGAGGTCTCTGCCGACATCAAGGCCATCCTGGACAAGACGCCCTGGCCCACGAACTACCACTATCGCTTCGGTGGCTCGACCAAGGACATGAAGGAGGCCTTCGAATACGCCGCCTCGGCGCTGGGCCTGGCCGTGATCTTCATCTACATGATCCTGGCCTCGCAGTTCCGCAGCTTCCTGCAACCCATTGCCCTGATGAGTTCGCTGCCACTGACCCTGATCGGCGTGGTCGTGACCTTGCTGGTGTTCGGCTCCACGCTCAACATGTTCTCCGTCATCGGCATCATCATGCTCATGGGCCTGGTCACCAAGAACGCCATCCTGCTGGTCGATTTCGCCAACCGGGCGCGCCTGGGCCACAGTGGCGAGACCGACAACACCGAGCCCTTGCCCCGCCGAGAAGCGCTGCTGCTGGCTGCCCGTGTGCGGCTGCGACCCATCCTCATGACCACCCTGGCCATGGTCTTCGGCATGGTGCCGCTGGCCTTTGCCCTGACGGAGGGCTCCGAACAGCGGGCGCCCATGGGTCAGGCCGTGATCGGTGGTGTCATCGCCTCGTCCCTGCTGACCCTGGTGGTGGTGCCCGTGATCTACACCTTCCTGGACGATTTCAGCATGTGGGTAAAAAATCGCTTTAATTCGGACAAGTCACTGTCGCATTAAGGCAAACCCTGCGGCTCTTCTTAAAATCTATGTTTTATCCGGATTACTTTCACTTACCGTCTCCCGTAGGATGCCCAGCATGAACGTCGAACAAGCCCGTTTCAACATGATCGAGCAACAGATCCGCCCCTGGGATGTCCTGGACACCTCGGTGCTGGCCCTGCTGTCTGCCGTTCGTCGCGAAGATTTCATCCCCGCCGACCACCGCGCCCAGGCCTTCATGGACCTGGAGATTCCGCTGGGTCAAGGCCGCTCCCTGCTGGCTCCCCGTGTTGAAGCCCGCATGGTCCAGGACCTGAACCTGAGCAAGCGCGACACCGTGCTGCTGATCGGTGCCACCACCGGCTACGTCGCGGCCCTGCTGGCCCACAAGGCGCAGCGCGTGATTGCACTGGAAGCCGATGCAGCCCTGGCCACAGCGGCCCGCACCAATCTGCGTAACGCCGCTGTGAACAATGCGGAAGTGGTGCAAGCCGACGGCAGCGCCGGTTTCCCTGGCCAGGCACCGTACGACGCCATTTTGCTGACCGGCTCGGTCGCACAGGTTCCCCAGAGCCTGCTGGACCAGCTCAAGACTGGCGGTCGCCTGCTGGCCATCGTTGGGCAGGAGCCCATCATGCAGGCCACGCTCTACACCCGTGTGAACGACGCGCAGTTCAGCAGCCAGGTGCTGTTTGACACGATCGCGCCCCGACTGGCCGGCTTCACCGAGCCCAGCCGGTTCCAGTTCTGAAGAACCATACCCATTTGATTGAGGAATCATGATGTCCAAGTCCGTCAAAACGGCCGTGTCGCCCACTGGCCAACGCGTTGCCGCCAAGAAGCGTGCCCTCGCCATGGCCTGCTCTGCGGCCTTTCTCAGCCTGGCGGGCTGGACACATGCGCAAGCCGAAAATCTGGTGGACCTGTATCAGGCCGCCAAAGGGTATGACGCCGCCTACCTGTCTGCCAAGGCGCAGGCCGAGTCGGTGCAATATCAGGTGGAGCAGACCTATGCACTGTTGCGTCCCAGCCTGGGCTTGAAAGGGTCGATCAACCGCAGCCACTTCGGCGCAGATACGGATGTCCCTTCTGCATACGCCATGCTGGGGCAAACCACCTACAACGCGAACACCACGACCAAGAGCATCGCCCTGGCGGGCAAGATGCCGCTGCTCAACCGCGCTGATGCCGCCAAGGTGGATCAGGCTGAACAGTCGCTGATCGCTGCCCAGGCCGATCTGACCATCGCTGAAAACGACCTCGCCGCGCGCCTGACCCAAGGCTATTTCGATGTGCTGGCGGCCCAGGACGTGCTCAACACGACCCAGGCCAACAAGAAGGCCCTGGCCGAACAACTGGCGTCGGCCAAGCGCAACTTCGAAGTGGGCAATGCCACCATCACGGACACCCGCGAAGCCCAGGCCCGATTCGACCTGGCATCAGCCCAGGAAATTGCGGCCACCAATGACCTGCGCGTCAAGCGCATCGCCCTGGATCAACTGGTGGGCCGCACGGACGTGACGCCCAGCCCCCTGCTCGCACCGTCCAAGCTCGACACACTGGCCCCAGGTCAAATGGACGACTGGGTGGCCCAGACTGCCAACGCACCTGCCGTGCGCAAGGCCGAAGTGGGTCTGAAGGTGGCCAAGCTGGAAATCGAGAAAGCCAAGGCAGGTCACTGGCCCACACTCGATGCCGTGGCCAACCTGTCTCGCAGCAAGATCGACTCCAACTCCACGTCTGCAACGGCAGGCTCCGGCACCACGGCCTTGATCGGTGTTGAACTGAACGTGCCGCTCTACGCTGGTGGCGCCATCCAGAACCGCATCAAGGAAGTGCTGGCCTTGTCCGACAAGGCCGAACGAGATGTGGACAACGCGAAGCGCAGCGTCGCCCTGGCCACGCGCCAGGCGTTCTCAGGCGTGCAGTCCGGCCTGGCCCAGGTCAAGGCCTATGAGGCTGCTGAAGCCTCGGCCAAGCTGGCACTCGAGGCCACGCAACTGGGCTACCGTGTTGGCGTGCGCATCAACAAGGACGTGCTGGACGCCCAGACCCAACTGACCTCCACGCAGAAGGACCTCTACAAGGCCCGCTACGACGTCATCGTGGGCTCCATCAAGCTCAAGCAGGCGGCCGGCACCCTGAAGGCCGACGACCTGGTCGACCTCAACAAGCTGGTGGCGCAATAAACCAGCGCTCGTTGACGGCATTCAGGCCAACGCCCTTGCAGCAGGCCCGCCACGTGCGGGCCTTTGTTCTTTGTGATGGCGCAAGCTGGAACGCTATGAAGCACAGAATGCATGCGCTACATTGAATACAACCGCACCCGATTCGACAGGAGACAACATGACACCCAAGCGCCTGATCACGCTCACCTGCGCCACGCTGGTGGCCGCGCTGGCTGCCTGCAGCAGCGCACCACAGCATCATGAGCGTTATGCCGGCCATGTGATCGAAGGCAACGCCGACATGGTGGTGGGCTGCAAGCTTCTGGACACCTTGAGCAGCAGCTCTGGCTTGACTGGTTTCTTTGCGCCCAAGGGCGTCGACAACATCAAGCAGACCCTGTTGCGACAAGCGGACGGCATGGGTGCTACCCACGTGGTCTGGGACAAGCCCAACGTGGGCTATGACACCACGAGCCTGAGCGGCAAGGCCTATCAGTGCCCGAGCGCAGACCATCCGCGCTAAGCCAGGCCCGCAAAGACAAAAGCCTGCAACCTTATGAGGGGTTGCAGGCTTTTTAATATGGTGCCGGCTGTCGGATTCGAACTGACGACCTACCGCTTACAAGGCGGTTGCTCTACCAACTGAGCTAAGCCGGCATCAGATCTTTGCAATCAAGGACTGCGAGATCAGAAGCCGATATTCTACTACGGGAATCAGGCTTATTTGATGCGTCGCAGCGCCGGGCGACCACCGCCAGTCGGGGGAGGATCATGAGGCTCGTCACCGCCATCCACCAGCTTCGGCGCAGACTCCACCTCAACCGGCTTGACCGACTTGGGGCGATCCTTGGGCGCAGGTACAGCGGCAGGTTCCTTGCCGTCACTCTTGCCCGCCTTGGCCAGCTTCAATGAAGGCCCACGCTCTGCCGGGTGATCTGCAGGCAGGGTCGCATGCAGAACCGCCACATCACTGCCGTCATCCGGCGAGGAAGGCGAATCAACGCCCTCACCCCCCAGGGATGTCGGCACGGGGAAGGCCATGCCCTGCCCGTTCTCACGGGCATAGATGGCAATCACGTGATCGGTGGGCACGCAGATATCCCGCGCCATGCCGCCGAAACGCGCCTTGAACTCGATGTAGTCATTGCCCAACTGCAACTGGCTTGTGGCCTCGAAGCTGACATTGAGCACGATCTCGTTGTTCTTGACGTATTCCTGCGGCACCTGAACGGAGCGGTCCACATAAACAGCCAGATAGGGCGTGAACCCGTTGTCGGTGCACCAGTCGTGCAAGGCACGAATCAGGTACGGCCGGGTGGATGAACCCTGGGAATCTTGTTCAGTGGACATGCTGCTCTTCAGACCGGAATCGGATCACTTACTTGCGCATCACTTTTTCAGACGGCGTCAGGGCTTCGATGTAGGCCGGACGCGAGAAGATGCGCTCAGCATACTTCAACAGCGGCAGTGCGTTCTTCGACAGCTCGATGCCGTAGTAATCCAGGCGCCACAGCAGCGGGGCAATCGCCACGTCCAGCATGGAGAAATCGTCGCCCAGCATGTACTTGTTCTTCAGGAAGATCGGAGCGAGCTGAGTCAGGCGATCACGGATCTGCGAACGGGCCTTTTCCAGCTGCTTGTCGTTGCCCTTCAGACCGCCACGGCCTTCGAGCAGGTTCACGTGCGCAAACAACTCCTTTTCGAAGTTCAGCAGGAACAGGCGAACGCGTGCACGGGCGACAGGGTCACCAGGCATCAGCTGAGGATGCGGGAAGCGCTCATCAATGTACTCGTTGATGATGTGCGACTCATACAGGATCAGATCGCGTTCAACAAGGATGGGCACCTCGTTGTACGGGTTCATCAGGGCGATGTCTTCCGGCTTGGCAAAGACGTCGACGTCACGGATTTCGAAATCCATGCCCTTTTCAAACAACACGAAGCGGCAACGATGCGAGTAAGGGCAGGTCGTTCCGGAGTAAAGCACCATCATGGCGGTGGGCTCCTAAAAGTCAGTCTAAAAAGGCTCGCGGTGCCACGGGCACCACAAAACAACGAAGCGCAGTGACTGCTTTGCAGCAGGCCACTGCGCCATCAACGCACTCACTGAAGACTCAGCGAGAGCGCCTCGATCACTTCACGTCTTTCCAGAAGGCAGCGTTCAGGCGCCATGCGATGAAGAAGAAGATACCCAGGAAAATCAGCACGCCCACGCCCAGGCGGGTGCGCTGGTTCTGCACAGGCTCACCCATCCACTGGAGATAGGCCACCAGATCGGCCACGGCGCTGTCGTACTCGGTCGCAGACAGGGTGCCCTTGGTGATGTCTTCGAAACCTTCGAAGTGATGCTCGACCTTGGCCGGGTTGTGCGGATCAGCGTGTTCCACGAACTTGGCGCTGCGCTGGCCCTGGAGTTCCCACAGCACGTGCGGCATGCCGACGTTGGGGAACACGATGTTGTTCCAGCCGGTCGGACGGGTGTCGTCGCGGTAGAAGCTGCGCAGGTAGGTGTAGAGATAGTCTGCACCGCTGCCGCTGCTGCTGGCGCGCGAACGTGCGATCAGCGTCAGGTCAGGCGGCACGCCACCGAACCAGGCCTTGGCGTCCTTGGGATCCAGCGACACCTTCATGACTTCACCCACCTTGTCGGTCGGGAAGAGCAGGTTGTCCTTGATCTGCTGCTCGGTCAGGCCAATGTCCCTCAGGCGGTTGAAGCGCATGAAAGCAGCAGCGTGACAGTTCAAGCAGTAGTTGACGAACAGCTTGGCACCGTTTTGCAGGGCAGCCAGGTCGGTGACGCGTTCCTTGGGGAACTTGTCCAACACCATTTCGGTATTGGCGTGCGCGCCCGAGACCAGGGCAAACGCAGCCAGCAAAGAGGCAAGGATTTTTTTCATGTCTGTGTTTCCTGCTTCCGTCTATCAGTGGGGCGTAAAGGTCACGCGGTCAGGCACCTTCTTGAAAGTACCCAACTGGCTCCACCAGGGCATCAGCACAAAGAAGCCGAAGTACAGCAGCGTGCCAACCATGGACACCAAGCCGCCGATTTCAGAGGGAGGCTGCACACCCAGGTAACCCAGGATGACGAAGTTGATCACGAAGATGCCGTAAACAATCTTGTGCCAGCTCGGACGATAGCGGATGGACTTGACCGGGCTCTTGTCGAACCAGGGCAGACCAGCCAGGATCACCACGGCACCACCCATCACGGCCACGCCCCAGAACTTGGCTTCGAACACCTTCAGCAGACCGATGAGCACGGCAGCAGCCACCACGCCAGCAATCTTGGCCTGACCGGTACCCTTGCCCTTGATCAGGTTCAGGAAGGCAGCCAGACCGATGATGACGGTCAGCACGGTGATCATCTGGTCGGTCGTGGCACGCAGCATCGAGTAGAAAGGCGTGAAGTACCAGACCGGTGCGATGTGCGCTGGTGTCTTGAAGGGGTCAGCCGGGATGAAGTTGGGCGTTTCCAGGAAGTAGCCGCCAAACTCGGGCATGAAGAAGATCACAGCCGAGAAGCAGATCAGGAAGCCCACCACGCCCACGATGTCGTGCACCGAGTAGTAGGGGTGGAAAGGCACGCCATCCAGCGGATGGCCGTTGGCATCCTTGGGGCCTTGCTTGATTTCCACACCGTCGGGGTTGTTCGAACCCACTTCGTGCAGCGCGATGATGTGCGCCACCACCAGGCCCAGCAGGACCAGGGGCACGGCAATCACGTGCAGCGAGAAGAAGCGGTTCAGCGTGGCATCGCCCACGACGTAGTCGCCGCGGATCAGGATGGCCAGGTCAGGACCGACGAAAGGAATGGCGGAGAACAGGTTGATGATCACCTGGGCGCCCCAGTAGGACATCTGACCCCATGGGAGCAGATAGCCCATGAAGGCTTCAGCCATCAGGCACAGGAAGATCAGGCAACCGAAGATCCACACCAGTTCACGTGGGGTACGGTAGGAACCGTAGATCAGGCCACGGTACATGTGCAGGTACACCACGATGAAGAACGCCGAAGCGCCCGTCGAGTGCATGTAGCGGATCAACCAGCCCCAAGGCACATCACGCATGATGTACTCGACCGAGGCGAAAGCCAGGGCCGCATCGGGCTTGTAGTTCATGACCAGGAAGATGCCGGTCACGATCTGGATCACCAGCACGAGCATGGCCAGCGAACCGAAGAAATACCAGAAATTGAAGTTCTTCGGCGCGTAGTACTCGGACATGTGCTCCTTGTACATCTTGGTGGCCGGGAATCGGTTGTCGACCCAGGTCATCAACTTTTCGCCTGCCGAGGCGCCGGCAGGCGCTTGCTTGAATTCAGCCATTGCGTGTCTCCTGTCAGGCCTTCTTGTCTTCACCAATCAGCAGCTTGGTGTCAGACAGGTACATGTGAGGCGGGATTTCCAGATTGTCTGGAGCGGGCTTGTTCTTGAACACGCGACCAGCCAGGTCGAAGGTCGAACCGTGGCAAGGGCACAGGAAACCACCCGGCCAATCATCAGGCAGCGAAGCCTGAGGGCCGGCCTGGAACTTGGACGAAGGCGAGCAACCCAGGTGGGTACAGATACCGACAGCCACCAGCACTTCAGGCTTGATGGAGCGGTGCTCGTTGCGGGCGTATTCCGGCGTCATTTCCAGCTTGCGCTCGGACTTGGGATCAGCCAGCTGGCCATCGATCTTGGACAGACCGGCGACCTGTTCGGGCGTACGCTTGATGATCCACACGGGTTTGCCGCGCCATTCCACCGTCATCATCTCGCCCGACTTGAGGTTGCTGATATCAGCCTCAACGGCAGCACCCGCTGCGCGAGCACGTTCTGAAGGTTGGAAGGTCGAAACGAAGGGGATGGCGGTGGCCACGCCGCCCACGCCACCGGCGGCGCAGGCCATGGTCACCCAGGTCCGACGGCTTTGATCCACTGGCTGATTGCTCATGGGTATCCTTTTGGACTTATAGAGGACTGATGGGACGATGAGATTGGGGTCAACCTCGCATTCTAACGGACGTCAGCGGCCCCTCTCCCGCTCGACCCAACTTGTTGATCAGACTCAGGACGGATTCAGCCTGTAACTTTTTGGCAACAACTGGCTTTGAACCCCGCCAAAGAGCGCGTCGGCGTCACAGGCAAACACGTGCGACACGCCTACAGTTACTGAGGATGACAAATTAACTTCCCTCAAGCATTGGAGATGCAGCCATGAGTTTTTTCAGCGAGTTCAAGGAATTTGCCGTCAAGGGCAACGTGGTCGATCTGGCCGTCGGTGTGATCATCGGTGGCGCATTCGGCAAAATCGTCGATTCGCTGGTCAATGACCTGATCATGCCGCTGGTCGGCAAGGTGGTCGGCGGGCTGGATTTCAGCAACTACTACATCGCACTGGCCGGGCAGCAGGCCGGGCTGACGCTGGCAGACGCCAAAAAGGCTGGCGCCGTCTTCGCTTACGGCAGCTTCCTCACCGTCGCCTTGAACTTCATGATCCTGGCTTTCATCATTTTCCTGATGATCAAACAGATCAACCGCATCAAGAAAGAGGCCCCTGCAGCCGCTCCGGCAGCCCCCGCCCCCACGCCCGAAGACATCGTGTTGCTTCGTGAGATTCGTGACAGTTTGAAAAAATAACGAAAGGCCGGGCAGGACCGGCCGATATCCAACGATCAAAGGCAATGCCTTTTTGGGACAGTACATGTGCCCCTTTGATCTGATTGGACCCGTCCTGTGACCGACCCACGTTTCGACCTCGTTATTGACCGCGCCATCAGCCGCGTCAACACGGCGGTGTCGGATGCCGTCGACAAGGTCGCGACCCAGCTCGGTCCATTGACCTTGTCGGCCACCAGCAACCTGCAGCGGCAGGTGCTGATGAGCGCCGAACGTGATCTGCAGCTCAAATCCCACCAGTTGCGCAGTGCCTTCGGCAAACGGTTCCGCCAGCAGGTGGACAAGATCGCGGGTAGCGCCCGCGCACAGCACAGCGGTCACCAGGTGCTGGCCACGGAGACCGACTGGGCCTCCCTGTCCCTGGTGGACAACGCCGAGGTGGAGCGCGGCGTCACCGCCGATCGCCTGGCGCAGGCGCTCACCCATGAATGCGATGCCGAACTGGAGTCCCTGGCCGCCTACATGACGGCCCTGATGAACGACCCCAATCCGGAACGCAATCCGCTTCGCCCGCAAGAAGTCGCACGGGCCTTGCTGGAAGCCATCGCCGACCTCAACAGTGCCGACGACGTCGTGCAGGTGCTCGCACAGCACCTGGGGCGCGTCCTGGGCCCGGAACTGGCCACGTGCTACGGCCAGATCGTGGCGGACTTGCGGAGTCAGGGCGTCACGCCACGAGGCCTGACTGTCAACCGCACGCGCAGCACCACCAGCGTGCATGGCGGCATGTCGCCCACGAACCCCGGCAGCCTCAGCGGTGAGCTACCTCAACCCACACAGCCAGGGACCTTCCCCGACAGCATGGGTGGGCGCGTGACGTCCGGCTACCAGAACACGGCGCCCCTGAATGCCGAAACGCACATGCGGGCGGCCCAGGCGCTCAGCGAGATGTTCGGTGTCTCCATGCCCATGCCGATGGCGGACGGCGCCACGCCCATGGGGCTGCGAGGCGCTGCACCGCGCCAGCCGGGCGCGCTGCCGGCCGTCAGCCCGGACTTCCAGAACCTCCTGCGCCAGATCGCCGCCCAATCGCCGCCACCAGGCTGGACTGCCGATTTCCCTGGCGGCCTGCCCGCAGAGGGGGGCGCCGCAGCGTACGGCATGGCGCCTGGCGAAGCCGGCGCCGGTTTTGCCGGACCGTTGATGGCCGTCAACCTGATTCGCGCGCACCGTGAAGAGCTGGTCAAGGCCAGCGGCGGCGCGGCACTCGATCAAATGGTGATCGACATCGTGGCCGCCCTGTTCGACCAGGTGCTGTCCGACCCCAAGGTGTCGCCACAGATGGCCCGCCAGATCGCCCGCCTGCAAATGCCCGTCCTGCGGGTGGCGCTGGCGGACATGAGCTTCTTCAATTCACGCAAGCACCCGGTGCGGCGCTTCGTGAACCGCATCGCGACACTCTCTGCCTCGTTCGACGACTACGACAGCGGCCCGGGCCAGGCCTGCCTGGAGCGCATCACCGCGCTGGTCAACGACATCGTGGACGGTGATTTCGACCGCATGGACACCTATGAGTCCAAGCTGGCCGAGCTGGAAACCTTCATCGACGGTGAAAACGCCCGCGAAGCCGCTGAAAACGCAGCGGTGGCGGCCATGCTCAACGGCAAGGAAGCCGACCTGCGCGTGCACCAGCGCTACATGCAGATCCTCAAGCGGGAGCTGGCCGACGTCGAGATGCCGGACTTCCTGCGGGACTTCCTGTCGCAGATCTGGAGCCAGGTGCAGGTGATGGCCGCTGCGCGCGATGGTGCGCAGTCTCCACTGGCGGCGCGCATGAAGGCCGCTGGTCACAATCTGGCGCTGAGTGTGCAGCCCAAGGGGCACCCGCAACTGCGCAAGGAATTCCTGCTCAAGCTGCCGCAGTTGATGAAGGACCTCAACGAGGGGCTGGCATTGATCCAGTGGGCGGAAGAGGCCAAACAGGCCTTCTTCGCGCAATTGCTGCCCGCCCACGCCGAGTGCCTGAAAACCGCGCCGCAGCATGACCTGACGCAGCGCCTGCTGGAGCATCAGCTGACCAAGGTCGAGCAGATCGCCATTCCCAGCCGCGAAGAAGCCGCCAACGATCCGCTGCCGGAAGCGCTCAATGACATCAAGGCCCCACCGGTCCTGACGGTTGTACCGGCCCTGTCGCCCACCGAGATCAAGGAAGCCGGTTTCCTGCCCGAAGCGGCCGTGGTGGCCGAGGGCCCGCTGGACATCGACCTGAACCTGCCCGGCGACAACGACCCCAGCCTCACGGAAATCGACATCAATCTGGACGCACCCGCCCCGCCATCCGCCGGGCTGCAACTGGTGCACCACATCCAGAAGGGCGCCGCCTATCAGATGATGATGCAGGGCCAGTGGAAGAAGGTTCGCCTGACCTGGGTCAGCGACGGTCGCACCTTCTTCATCTTCAACCACGGCCACACGCACAAGCAGACCATCTCGCTGACAGCCAGAACGCTGGCGAAGATGTGCGATTCGGGCCGATTCAAGGCCTTCGAACAAGCCGAGCTGATCGAACGCGCCACGGTGCGCGCCCGCCGCCAGCTGGCCGCACTCAGTGGCGGCGGCAGTGGCCACAGCGCGCCGGCACGCGCCCGCTCAGCCGCCTGACCCAGCCTGACCGACGGCTCGCCCTGCCACCAGCACCCGCGCCATGCGCGCGGCCTGGGCAAAACTGGCTTCATCCGCTCGCCCCGTCCCCGCCAGATCGAACGCCGTCCCGTGATCAGGGCTGGTCCGCACGAAGGGCAAACCCAAAGTGACGTTCACGCCCTGATCCAGGCCCAGGTACTTCACCGGGATCAGTCCCTGGTCGTGGTACATCGCGATCACCACATCGAACTCGCCGGGATGCCCCGGTGCGTGGCGGGCCCGCATGAATACGGTGTCGGGGGCATGGGGGCCACTCGCGTCGATCCCCTCGGCCTTTGCTGCAGCGATGGCCGGGCCGATGATGGTCAGCTCCTCATCGCCAAACAAGCCCCCCTCGCCGGCGTGCGGGTTGAGCCCGGCCACCGCGATGCGCGGCCTGGTCATGCCCCAAAGTTGTGCACTCGCGTGGGTGATGCGGATGGTTTCCAGCACGGAGGCGTGCGTCACCTGCTCGATGGCCTGGCGCAACGCCACGTGGATGGTGACCAGCACGGTCTTGAGCTCGTCATTGGCGAGCATCATCCGGACCGGTGCAGGCGCCTGCCCGGCCGGGCTGCCTTCGGCCTGCAACAACTCGGTGTGCCCAGGGTAAGGCTCGCCCGCCAGGGCCAGCGCTTCCTTGTGCAGGGGGGCCGTCACGATGCCGGCCACCTGCCCTTGCTGAGCCAGGCGCACCGCCTCGCGGATGCAGGCCGCCGCCGCCCGACCCGCACGAACATCCACCTGCCCTGTCGGCGCATCCAGCAGATCCACGGGCAGGCCCGGTGGCACCCACACCCCCATCTGCCCTGGCGCCAGGCTGGTGTGCTGTGCCACGGCGCTCAGCTTCACCACCTCCAGTTGCTCGCTCAGCCCCAGCCAGCCGATGGCGCGCTGCATCACCTGGGGACACCCCACGACCACGGCCGGGCCACTGGCCGAAACCCACCATTTGGCGATGATTTCCGGGCCAATACCGCAGGCATCACCCATGGTGAGCGCCAGCACGCCGGATGGAGAGGCAGGAAAAGACGTTTGCGCCACAGTGGCACCCTTTCAAATGGGGGGAATTGGGCCCGACAGGCCAGATTGTCACCTCGGACAGCAAGGTCGGACGGCCCCTGGCCCCTCGATTGCTACACTGTCACCCATGACTTGGTTAGAAGAGATCCGCTGGGATGAAAATGGGCTGGTACCCGTGATCGCCCAGGAAGACACGACGGGCGACGTGCTGATGTTCGCCTGGATGAACCGCGAGGCCCTGGCATTGACCGCCGAGAAGGGCGAGGCGGTGTACTGGAGCCGCTCGCGCCAGAAGCTGTGGCACAAGGGCGAAGAGTCCGGCCACATCCAGAAGGTGCACGCCATCCGCATGGACTGCGACAACGATGTCGTGCTGCTGCGCATCACGCAACTGGGGCACGAGCCCGGTATTGCCTGCCACACCGGCCGTCACAGCTGCTTCTTCCAGAAATACGAGAATGGTCAGTGGGTCTCGGTTGACCCGGTGATCAAGGACCCTGCCAGCATCTACCGCAAATGAGCGCCACGCCCCCTACCCCGAACAACGCACCGCTCACCCCGCTGGACGTGCTGACGCGCCTGGCCGAGGTGATCGAATCCCGCAAGGGCGGCGATCCGGACAAGAGTTACGTGGCGCGCCTGTTTCACAAAGGCACCGACACCGTCTTGAAAAAGATCGGCGAGGAAGCAACTGAGACGGTGATGGCCGGCAAGGACATGGCCGCGGCGCCCTCGGAAGCCCACCGCAAGGCCCTGGTTGGCGAGTTCGCCGACCTGTGGTTTCACACCATGGTGGGCATGGCCCATCTGGGCCTGCATCCACACGATGTGGTGGCTGAACTGGCGCGCCGCGAAGGGCTGTCAGGCCTGGAAGAGTTCGCCTCCCGTAGTGCAAAAAACAAATGATGCAGGCTTAACTTCATCAGAATACACATGTGCTTATGCGGACGCGGTTCGCTGGCACGCCTCAGAATTACGTCTTTGTTTTCAAGTCGACTGACTTTTTGGAGAAGATCATGGGTTCATTCAGCATCTGGCACTGGCTGATCGTGCTGCTCATCGTGGTGATGGTGTTTGGCACCAAGAAGCTCAAGAACGTCGGCACGGATCTGGGTGCCGCCGTCAAGGGCTTCAAGGATGGCATGAAGGACGGCACCACCTCGGCTGACGCTTCGGCTGCGCCCCAGCAAGTCACCAATGCCGCTCGCAGCGACGCCAACACGGTTGACGTCGATGCCAAGAGCAAAACCTGATCGGTCAATCAGCCTTAACCGCGCAGCCGTGAGGCCGTGCGTCATCCATGATTGATTTCGGTATCGACAAACTGGCGATCATCGGCGCGGTCGCCCTGATCGTCATCGGCCCCGAGCGACTGCCCAAGGTGGCACGCACGGTGGGGGTGTTGCTGGGCAAAGCTCAGCGCTACGTGTCGCAGGTTCAAAGCGAGGTCAATCGTTCGATCGAGCTCGAAGAACTCAAGAAGGTGAAGACCGGTCTTGAGGACGCTGCGCGTGACGCCGGGCAAACGGTGGAAGACCGCATCAACGAAGCCCGCAACGCGATCTACACCGATCCGCAGGCCGACGGCTATCCTGAAACCAGTCATGAGCCTGCGCCCTACTACAGCTACGGCCCGCCGGTGCGCAAGAACTGGCGTCTCAAGCGTGGCGCCACGCCCCTTTGGTACAAGCAGCGCGCGGGTGTGCGCCGGCACGTACAGTCCGGCGCAGCGCGCGTGGCGCGCTTCCGCCCTGGCCCCCGCTAAACAGAGTCTTGTGTGAGCGATTCCAACAAACCTGACGAGCTCAATGGCAGCGAACAGCCATTCGTGTCCCACCTGATCGAACTGCGTGACCGCCTGATTCGGGCCGTCATTGCCATCGGCGTGTGTTTCGTCGTGCTGGCCATCTATCCATCACCCGCGACACTGTATGACTGGCTGGCCATGCCGCTGGTACAGCATCTGCCCAAGGGCGCCACGCTGATTGCCACCAATCCGATCTCGCCTTTCATGGTGCCGATCAAGGTGACCATGCTGGCGGCCTTCATGCTGGCCTTGCCCGTGGTGCTCTACCAGATCTGGGCCTTCGTGGCACCTGGTCTGTACACCCACGAAAAGCGGCTGGTCCTGCCCCTGATCGTGTCCAGCACGGTGTTGTTCTTTGCCGGCGTGGCCTTCTGCTACTTCTTCGTATTCGGCAAGGTGTTCACCTTCATCCAGAGCTTTGCGCCCAAGAGCATCACGGCCGCGCCTGACATCGAGGCCTACCTGAGCTTCGTGCTCAACATGTTCCTTGCGTTCGGCGCTGCATTCGAGGTGCCGGTGGTGCTCGTCATCCTGGCGCGCATGGGCATCGTCTCGGTGGAGAAGTTCAAGGAATTCCGCAGCTACTTCATCGTGATCGCCTTCGTCATCGCCGCGGTGATCACCCCACCGGATGTGGTGTCTCAGCTCTCGCTGGCCATTCCGATGTGCCTGCTGTATGAAGTCGGCATCTGGGCCGCCCAGCTGTTCGTCAAGCACACGAAGGCACCAGAGGAAAGCGAGGACGCCGCAGCGTCCTCCTGATGTCCCTGACGACCGGGGCTTACTGATCGTCCTGGTTGCGCTGCTGAACCGGTATTCTGGGGCGCTTGGCCACCACGACATTGAGCGTGAGCACTTCGCCACCACGCTGCACCTTCACCACGGCTGGAGAACCCGGCTTGAGCGCGGCCACTGTGGCCAGCAACTGCGCCGTATTGGCCACCTTGGCACCCGCCACCGCCACGACCACATCACCCGGGCGCAGGCCGCCCTGGGCTGCCGGGCCGTTGTGCAGCACCCCGGTGATCAGCACGCCATCCTTCACGGGCAGGCTGAAGGTCTCTGCCATTTCGGGGGTGAGGTCACGGGGCTCGACACCGATCCACCCTCGTGTGACCTGCCCTTCCTTGATCAGGCTCTCCATCACCTGACGCGCAGTGGAAACCGGAATGGCAAACCCGATCCCCAGGCTGCCACCCGAGCGAGAGTAGATGGCACTGTTGATGCCCACCAGATTGCCGTTGGTGTCCACCAGCGCACCACCGGAGTTGCCGGGGTTGATCGCCGCATCGGTCTGGATGAAGTTCTCGAAGGTGTTGATGCCCAGCTGATTGCGCCCCAGGGCACTGACGATGCCGGCCGTCACGGTCTGCCCCACGCCAAACGGGTTGCCAATCGCCAGCACGGCATCGCCCACCTGGATGGCATCCGAATCACCCAAAGTGATGGCAGGCAGGCGATCCAGATCCACCTTGAGCACCGCCAGATCGGTATCCGGATCCGTACCGATGACCTTGGCGGAAGCCTTGCGCCCGTCAGTGAGCATGACCTCGATATCGTCCATGCGGTCGACCACATGGTTGTTGGTCAGGACATAGCCTTCAGGCGACACGATCACGCCGGAGCCCACGCCAGATTGCGGCTGCCCCTCCTGATCACCGAAAAAGTAGCGGAACCAGGGGTCGTTGCGACGCGGATTGCGCGCAGCGGAATTGCTGGTCACCACGCTGACAACCGTGGGAGCGGCACGTTGCGCGGCCTCCCTGAACCCAAGCGCCGGCATGCCCTGCCCTTTGGGCGGCGCAGCCGGCACAGCGGGTGCCACGGCCACCGTCGCGCCGGGCAGGACTTGCCGCCAGGACACCGCCTGGATCCACTGTGGTTTGAATGTCGACACCACAAACAGCACGGCAACCGATACGGTCACGGTCTGCGAGAAAATCAGCCAGGTTTTACGCATGAATGCCAGGAACCATGAACAACGTTCGCCAGAAAGGCCAGCCATGATCGACCGAGACGCCTTGCAAGGCCATCTGCAACAACTGCTGGAGGCCGACCGATTCAAGGATTATGGGCCGAACGGTCTGCAAGTTGAGGGCAAGCGCGAGATTCACAAGGTGGTGACGGGCGTGACCGCCAGTCTGGCACTGATCGACGCCGCCATTGCCGCCGGGGCCGATGCCATCGTCGTGCACCACGGCCTGTTCTGGCGCGGGCAGGATGGCCGGGTCACGGGCTGGATGAAACAACGCCTGGCCCAACTCATCAGGCACGATATCAACCTGTTCGCCTATCACCTGCCCCTGGACGCCCACGCCACGCTGGGCAACAACGCCCAGTGGGGGCAGCAGTTGGGCCTGGTGGCCGACGCGCGATTTGGTGATCAGGACCTGGGCTTCATCGGCCCGGTGCCCGATGGGCTGGACTTGCCTCGCCTGAGCGAACTCGTGAAACGCAAGCTGGGGCGTGCACCAGTCGTGGTGCCAGGAGATGGGCGCCCGTTGAAGCGCGCGGCCTGGTGCAGCGGAGGCGCGCAAGGGTATTTTGAAGGTGCCATTGCCGCCGGGGTGGACGTGTTCCTCACGGGCGAGATTTCAGAACCCCAGGCCCACTACGCCCGGGAAACCGGCGTGGCCTTCCTGGCTTGCGGCCACCACGCCAGCGAACGCTATGGCGTGCAGGCCGTTGGCCGCCACCTGGAAGTCAATCTGGGTTTGCAACATGCGTTTCTGGATATCGACAATCCCGCCTGAGCCTGATTGACCTCATTGCCGCGCTCCCGGGCATCGCGTAAGCTCTGCGCGAATCAAACAAACCCGGGAAGTTTTGGCCATGCTGCTCGCCCATCGAACAGCCTGGGCAGGTGTCTGGATGTGCGCAGCATCACTGACATGCTGCCCTGATCTCGTCCTGGCGGGCACGGCGTCCTGCCACACGCACACGGCGGTGGCGGGCGACACCCTCATCGCCTTGAGCCAGCGCTATCTGGCGCAGCCGCAGCACTGGCAGGTGCTGGCGCACGTCAACCATGTTCCCAACCCGCGGCGCATTCCGATCGGGACAGCACTGTGCATCCCCGTCGAGCAGATGAAGGCCACACCCAGGCCTGGCGTGGTGCTGGAAGTAGTCGGCCAGGCCACGGCCCAACAGGACAGCAGGGCGGGACTGGCTACCGTGCCGCAAGAGGTCAGAAAGGGCGACGCGGTGCCCCCCGGCATGACCTTGCGCACCAGCCCGAACGGCTATGTGACGGTGCAGCTCGCCGATGGCTCCATCCTCAAGATCCAGGCCGACACCCAGGCCCGGCTGGACAGCTCTCAGCATTACGAGGAAGCGGGCTTTTACGCATCCGTCTGGTCGGTCCTGCGCGGGCGCGTCGAGTCACTGGTCACCCACCTGACCGGCGGCCAGCCCCGCTATCAGATCAAGACGCCGCAGGCGGTGCTCGGCGTGCGTGGCACGACCTTCCGCGTGGCCTCCGACGCCCGCCGTACCTTGGGCGAAACCTTGACCGGCACGGTGGCCGTGTCCAGTGGCAAGCAGGCCGCCCTGCTCGGCGCAGGACAGGGTACGGTGGCAGTTGGCGGCAGCCAGGTTGCGCCACCCGTGCCCTTGCCCTCTGCGCCAGACCTCACACCCTTGCCTGCCTTGTTCGAGCGCCCGCTGCTGCGCATGGATCTGCCTACCGCACCCGGCGCGACCAGCTACCGCCTTCAGATTGCCGAGGATGCCGACTTCCGCCGTGTGCGCGCCGAGCTGACCGACACACAGCCGCGATTCAGGGTCAGCGAGCTGCCTGACGGCGTTTACTTCCTGCGCATGCGCGTGGCCAATGCCCAGGGGCTGGAGGGTCAGGACGCCCAGGCCACCTTCCAGCTCAAGGCCAGGCCGGAGCCCCCCATTCCGACCGCGCCCGGCCACCAGGCCAAGCTGAGGGCCCGCGAAGCCACGCTGAACTGGACCAGCCACCCGCAGGCCACACGCTACCGCCTGCAAATCGCGCGCGATGCAGACTTCAAGCAACTCGTGGTGGAGCACGCCGATATCCGCGACACACAGTTGATCGCACCACTGCCTGCCGGCGACTACTTCTGGCGCATCGCCACGACGGCGTCGACCAGCACAGGCACCCCTGATCCGGGCCCATGGGGCGACGCCCAGGCCCTGATGATGCGCGAGCCGCCCGCTCAACCACCCCCACCGAAGCTCACCCCGGATACGCTCCAGTTCACCCTGCAGGCTGAACCTGGCCAACGATTCGAGTTCCAGATGGCCCGAGACGACGGTTTCGCTGACCTGATCAAGGCTGTCTCGTCGGACTCACCAGAGGTGAGCTTGCCCAGGCCAGCCGAAGGCGGGCGTCTGTATGTGCGATACCGGGCCATTGATCCCGACGGTTTCGTGGGCCCCTACACTTCACCCCAACTGGTGCTGCTGCCCAGCTGCGTGCGCAGTGGCAACGGCACATGCGTGCGCGGCAGTGAACGCTTCGTCACCTCGCAACCATGACGTCCGAACCGCGCACCACCCGTCAGCAACGTGAATGGTGGCTGGTCAGCCTCTGCCTGATGGTGCTGACCAGCGCTGCCTGCTGGTGGCACTGGACCTGGCATCTCGATCAGGCTGTCTATGACGCGGCACAGAGCACCTGGCTGCGGGCGCCCGCGAAGGACATCGTGATCGTCGCCATTGACGATGCCAGCCTGCAGGCAATTGGCCGGTGGCCCTGGAAGCGCGCCGTTCATGCGCAGGCGTTGAAGCAGATTCAACAGGCTGGGCCGAAATCGGTGATGATCGACCTGCTGCTGAGCGAGGCCGATACCGACCCACAGCAAGACAGCGTGCTGGCACAGGCCATGCGCGAATCCGGCAAGGTGGTGCTGCCTGTCAGCCATGCCCTGGATGGCACGGGGCATGGCCATGAACTGCGGCCCTTGCCCCAGTTCCAGGAAGGCACCACGCTGGCCCACGCGGATGCCGCCCTGGATGTGGACGGCACCGTGCGCTGGGCCTATCTGTGGGCAGGCAGCCAGGCCAACCGCTACCCCCATCCGGCGCTGGCCATGCTGCAAGTGGCCGGCGAGTGGCCACCAGACATCCCCAGACAGGCCGGGCAGCACATGCCATCGACATCGGCCTACTGGCACCGCGATCAAGCCATGGCCATACCCTTTCTGGGCGCACCGGGGCGCATTGCCCATGTGTCGTACGCTGCGGTGTTGCGAGGCGAGGTCGCGCCCGAGACCTTTCGCCAGCGCCATGTGCTGATTGGTGTGACGGCCCACGGCCTGGGCGAAACCTTCCAGACACCGGTATCCCAACTGGGCGAAGGCATGGCCGGCGTGGAAGTCATTGCCCAGTTGCTGGATGCGCTGCGACAAGGGCAACGCATCAAGGTCCTGCCGGCCGCAGCCAGCGCCACACTGTCAGCCTTGCTGGTGCTCGCCCTGTTGTGGTTCTTCCGGCATGCCGCACCGCGCCAGGCCCTGATCGCCAGCGCCAGCCTGGCGGCAGGCGCCGTGCTGGCCTCGTGGGGCCTGATGGCATGGGGCATCTGGTGGCCGCCATTCGGGCTGGTCCTGGGGGCACTGTTGAGCTATCCGGTATGGAGCTGGCGCAGGCTGGAAGCCACCGCGCACGATCTGGAGCTGGAACTGCAAGCGATGGCCAGCGAGCCCGATGTGCGCTCTGCCCTGCCTCCCGCCAATGAACGAACAGGCGCGGACTTCATGCAAAGGCGCACGGACGCCATCAGCCTGGCTGGCGCACAGCTGAGACAGGCGCGGCAACTGCTGGCGCACACCCTGGCCACCCTGCCCGATGCGGTGTTTGTCGTGGATGCGCGGCACATCGTGACCCAGGCCAATCAGCAAGCCTGCGCGATGACCGGCTTCAGCCATCCGTCTGCGTTGACAGGCCGGCGCCTGAGCGAGGTGCTGTCCCCCCTGACGCCCACCGAAGCGCCGACCTGGGACATGCTGCTGGACAAGGCGCGTCAGGGGCACCAGGCCTTGAGCACGGAAGCCGTGCACCCGCGCGGCAAGCAGTATCTGGTGGCCATGGTGGCGGCCGATGATGCGATGCCGGACAGCGGCGCCATCGTGTGCGCCACCGATGTCACCGCCTTGCAGGAAGCCGAACTCCAGCGCGCTGAACTGCTGGGCTTCATCGCACACGACATCCGCTCGCCGCAGGCGTCGCTGATCTCGCTGGTGGAGCTGCATCGGATTGGCGGCCACATGTCGCAGGAGGAAACGCTCAAACATGTGGAAGCCATGGCTCGCCACACGCTGGAGCTGTGTGAAGAGCTGCTGCAGGTGATGCGGGCGGAGACACGTGCCATCTCACCTGCCCAGGGTGACCTGATCAAGCTGGCGCAGGACTGCCTGAACGACATGCAGTTGCAGGCACGCACCAAGGACATCACCTTGTCGGGCAACTGGCCACCCGGCCGTGAACAGCCCTTGTCGTTTGACGAGTACCTGGTTCACCGCGCCGTGATCAACCTGCTGAGCAATGCCATCAAGTTCAGCCCCAAGGGTGGGCAAGTCTCGGTGGCCGTCACACAGCATCATGACTGGCATGTGATTGCCGTGCGCGACCAGGGCCCCGGCATCCCGGAGTCGGAACTGGGGCGGCTGTTCAAACGCTATGAACGCGTTGAACAGGGGCGCCCTTCCAAGCTGGCCGCCGGCATCGGCCTGGGGCTGGTCTTCATCGACACGGTGGCGCGGCGCCACGGCGGGCAGGTCAAGGTCATCAACAAGCCCGGCGAAGGGGCTTGCTTCGAACTCTGGCTACCAGCCACATCGGGCCAGGCATGAGGCCGGCTCGCGGGCCCTCAGTGCGCCAACACCATCTCCAGCTCGGCAAAACTGCGTGAGTGCAGATCCGGCTCGATCGTGGTGTTCATGGCCATTTCCAGGCGGCGGGCAGAGAACATGCCACGCAGCATGGTCTTGCCTTGCTTCTGTTGCGTCACCAGCAGGTAGCGCAGGCCATGCTCGTGCATGGTCTCGGCGATGTCACCCAGGCGGGCGGTGCGCACGGCGGCCAGGTCCACGGTGTCCCACTGGGTCACGGGCACCATGACATCGGCCACGGTCAATTCGCGGTGAGGCACCAGTTGGCTGGATGCCCGCAGCACGGGGCGCTCGCCCTGGATGTCTTCCGCCGTGACCATGCCGATCAGTTCACCATGGACACCGGACACGAACACCATGCGCACACCCGCACGCATCATCAGATGCATGGTCTGATCCAGGCCATCCTGTTGATGCGCCACGACGCAGGCACTGTGGTGCAGATCGGTCAACAGACTCAGCGCCGCATCATGCGGCTGGGCCAGGCGCTGCACCTTGGGCAGCTCGGGCGCGTGCGTCATGGACGACAGTGGCAGCGGCTTGAAGCGATGGGTTTGGGGCATGAGTCACTCCTGACGAAGATGTATTCCCGAGACACACATTACGCCTGATATGTCGGCGTCATGGCACACGGACTCAAACCCATGTTGGCAGAGATGTGATGTCGTTCACGCCAAAAGAAAAGGCCGCAAGATGCGGCCTTTCGGGGTCTCTCGCCTGATGCCTTGTGCACCGGGCTTGAACCTGGGTTGCGCTGGCGTCAGATGCGAACGGGAATGCCTCGTTGCGCCATCAAGGCCTTGGCTTGCGCCACGGTGTATTCGCCGTAATGGAAGATGCTGGCAGCCAGCACGGCATCCGCCCCGCCCTGCTGCACGCCATCGGCCAGGTGATCGAGGTTGCCCACGCCACCCGAGGCGATCACGGGCACGCCCACAGCATCGCTCACGGCACGGGTCAGCTCCAGATCGAAGCCCGACTTGGTACCGTCCTTGTCCATGCTGGTCAGCAGGATCTCGCCGGCGCCATGCTCGGCCATCTGCCTGGCCCAGGCCACGGCATCCAGGCCCACGTTCTTGCGGCCGCCATGGCTGTAGACGTCCCAGCCCGGCCCACGTGCGGCCAGGTCATCGCCCTGGCGACGCTTGGCATCAATGGCCACCACGATGCACTGTGAACCGTATTTGTCCGAGGCATCACGGATCACTGGCGGGTTGGCCAAGGCAGCGGAGTTGAAGCTGACCTTGTCCGCGCCTGCATTGAGCAGTCGGCGCACGTCATCCACGGTGCGCACGCCACCACCCACCGTCAGCGGGATGAAGACCTGCGAAGCCACGGCTTCGATGATGTGCAGGATCATGTCGCGACCATCGCTGGTGGCGGTGATGTCCAGGAAGGTGAGCTCGTCGGCGCCTTGCTCGTTGTAGCGCGCCGCGATTTCGACCGGGTCGCCGGCGTCACGCAACTCGACAAAGTTGACGCCCTTGACGACGCGCCCGCCCGTGACGTCCAGGCAGGGAATGATGCGTTTGGCTAGCACTGGAAGGCCTTTGCTCGATCAGCCTTCGCCATTGAGTTCGTCGGCGCGCTTCTGAGCGGCCGCGAAATCGAGGTCACCGGTGTAGATGGCGCGACCACAGATCACACCCTCCACGCCTTCGGATTCGACAGCACACAGCTCTTCGATGTTCTTGATGTTGGACAGACCGCCCGAGGCGATCACGGGCACGGTGAGTGCCTGCGCCAGCTTGACGGTGGCTTCGATGTTGATGCCCGAGAGCATGCCGTCACGGCCGATGTCGGTGTAGATCACGCCTTCGACGCCGTAATCTTCGAACTTCTTGGCGAGATCGACCACTTCGTGACCGGAGAGCTTGCTCCAGCCATCGGTGGCCACCTTGCCATCCTTGGCGTCCAGGCCCACGATGATGTGACCACCAAAGGCGGTGCACGCATCACGCAGGAAACCGGGATTCTTGACCGCAGCCGTGCCAATGATGACGTAGCTCAGGCCGTCGTCCAGATAGCGCTCGATGGTGTCGAGGTCGCGGATGCCGCCACCCAGTTGCACCGGGATCTCGCTGCCGACTTCTTTGATGATGGCCTTGATGGCCGCTTCGTTGACGGGTTTGCCGGCAAAGGCGCCATTGAGGTCCACCAGGTGCAGACGTCGAGCGCCGGCATCCAGCCAGCGCCGGGCCATCGCGGCCGGGTCCTCGCCGAAGGTGGTGGAGTCATTCATGTCGCCTTGCTTAAGGCGCACGCATTTGCCGTCTTTCAGGTCAATCGCAGGGATCAGCAGCATGGCTGTGGTGCGGGTTGGGTGGAGAAATCGTCAGAAAACCCTGGAAGCGCCTGGTCAAGGCTTCCAGAGCAGGAAATTGCGGTACAGGGCCAGCCCGTGTTCGGCGCTCTTCTCGGGGTGGAACTGGGTGGCGAAAATGTTATCCCGGGCAACGGCGCAGGTAAAGCGGACACCGTACTCGGTCTCGCCTGCGCTATGTTGGGGATTATCCACAACTGCATGGTAGCTGTGGACGAAGTAGAAGTAGCTGTCGTCAGGAATCCCTGCCCAGACCGGATGCGGCTGGCCACCCCAGACGCCTTCATGGCGGGGCTGGTGCACGCGGTTCCAGCCCATCTGGGGCACCTTGTAGCGGCTGCCATCGGGTTGTTTCATGCCATCCAGGCGGAACTTGATCACCTTGCCGGGCAGCAGACCCAGGCCGGGGGTGTCCTGCTCTTCGGAGTGATCCAGCAGCATCTGCATGCCCACGCACACGCCCATCAGGGGCTTGTTCGCGGCGGCATCCAGCACGGCGCCCAGCAGGCCACCGCCATGGGCACCGCGCAGTTCGCGCATGCAATCGCGCATGGCGCCCTGCCCGGGCAGCACCACACGCTCGGCAGCGTGCACCACATCCGGGTCATTGGTCACCACGACCTTGAGGTTCAGATCCCTGGCTGCGTGTTCAACCGCCTGCGAGACGGAACGCAGGTTGCCCATGCCGTAGTCAATGACGGCCACTGTCGATGTCTGGCTCATGGAGTCAAGAAGAAAGCATCACTACAGGGGCACGGGCTCACAGCGAGCCTTTGGTGGACGGGATCACGCCAGCCATGCGGGGGTCGCGCTCCAGCGCGCCGCGCAGCGCACGGGCAAAGGCCTTGAACACGGTTTCGGCCTGATGGTGCGCGTTGACGCCCTTCAGGTTGTCGATGTGCAGGGTGACGCCAGCGTGGTTGACGAAGCCCTGGAAGAACTCGTAGGTCAACTGGGTGTCGAAGCCGCCAATGCTGCCGGCCGTGAAGGGGATGTCGATGTGCAGGCCGGGACGGCCGGAGAAATCGATCACGACGCGCGACAGGGCCTCGTCCAGAGGCACGTAGGCGTGGCCGTAGCGGCGGATGCCCTTCTTGTCGCCCACGGCCTTGGCAAAAGCCTGGCCCAGGGTGATGCCGACGTCTTCCACCGTGTGGTGGCCGTCGATGTGCAGATCGCCCACGGCGTGGATGTCCAGATCGATCAGGCCGTGGCGTGCGATCTGGTCGAGCATGTGGTCGAAGAAACCGATGCCGGTGTGCAGCTTGGCCGCGCCGGTACCGTCCAGGTTGACGCGGACGGTGATCTGGGTTTCAGCGGTGTTGCGAGTGACCTCGGCCACGCGGTCGGCGCCAGCTTGGGCAACCATGTCAGGAGCGTTCATGCGGGGTTGGAATTCAGGGGTTCGCGCAGGAGTTCGGTCAATGCCGCGATGAGCGCGTCATTTTCCGAGGGTTTCCCTACGGTCAGGCGGATACAGTTTGCCAGCAAACCGTGCAGGCCCGCCACATTTTTAATCAGAATGCCCTTGGCTTTCAGGGCGTTGAAGGTGCCAGCCGCGTCATTCACGCGCACCAGGATCATGTTGGCCTGACTGGGGTAAGCCTGGGCACCAGGCATGGTGGCCAGGGCCGACAGCAGACGCTCGCGCTCGGACTTGATGACTTCGGCCTGGCGGGCGAACTCGTCGGCGTGCTCCAGGGCGAACAGCGCCGCTTCCACATTCAGCACGCTGATGTTGTAGGGCGGACGCACTTTTTCGACCTGCTCGATCAGGTCCTTGCGGCCCATCATGTAACCCAGGCGGATGCCGGCCAGGCCAAATTTGGACAGGGTGCGCATCAGCAGCACGTGCGGGTGCTTCGTGAGGCGTTCGAGGTAGCTCTTGCTGGCGAAGGGCTGGTAGGCCTCGTCGATGATGACCAGCCCCTGGCCGTTGGCGCCCACGGCGTCGATGATCTGCTCGATCACCGCGTCGTCCCACAGGTTGGCCGTGGGGTTGTTCGGGTAGGCGATGTAGGTCAACGCGGGCTTGTGCGCGCGGATGGCGGCCAGCATGGCGGGGCCGTCCAGCTCGAAATCGGGCGTCAGGGGTACGCCGACGAACTGCATGCCACTTTGTTTGGCAAAGGCCTCGTACATGACGAAGCCCGGCAGCGGCGCCAGGGCCACGGCACCTGGCTGGGCACAGGCCACCGACAGCAGCGAGATCAGTTCATCCGAACCATTGCCCAGCACCAGGCCGTGATCGGCGGGCACGTGGGCATAGGCCCGCAAGGCGGCATGCAGGTCATTGACGCGCACGCCGGGGTAGCGGTTCATGGCCACCTGGCCCAGGCGCTCACCCAGCTTCGCCTGCAGCTCAGGCGGCAGCGTGAAGGGGTTCTCCATCGCGTCGAGCTTGATGTAGCCAGCGGCGTCCTGCACCACGTAAGCGTGCATGGCGCGGACATCGGGGCGGAAAACGTCGAGCAGGCTCATGGCTTATTTCTTCAGACGGAACTCAGCGGCCTGGGCGTGGGCCTGCAGGCCTTCGCCATAAGCCAGCACCGCGGCCGTCTTGCCCAGCACTTGCGCGCCGGCTTCGCTCACCTCGATCAGGCTGGAACGCTTCTGGAAGTCGTACACACCCAGGGGCGACGAGAAACGGGCTGTGCCGGAGGTGGGCAGCACGTGGTTGGGGCCAGCGCAGTAGTCGCCCAGCGACTCGGAGGTGTAGGCACCCAGGAAGATGGCGCCGGCGTGCTTGAGCAAGGGCTCCCACTTGTGCGGGTCGTTGCTGCTGACTTCAAGGTGCTCTGGCGCGATGCGGTTGGAGATCTCGCAGGCCTCTTCCATGCTGCGCGTGTGGATCAGGGCGCCACGGCCTTCCAGCGAGGCGCGGATGATGTCGGCGCGGGGCATGGTGGGCAGCAGACGGTCGATCTCGGCCTGCACCTTGGCGATGTAGGTGGCGTCCGGGCACAGCAGGATGCTCTGGGCCAGTTCGTCGTGCTCGGCCTGACTGAACAGGTCCATCGCGACCCAGTCGGGCGGCGTGGAGCCATCGGCCAGCACCAGGATTTCGCTGGGGCCGGCGATCATGTCGATGCCGACCTGGCCGAACACATGCTTCTTGGCGCTGGCCACATAGGCATTGCCGGGGCCGGTGATCTTGTCGACCTTCGGGACCGTGGCCGTGCCGTAAGCCAGCGCGGCCACGGCCTGGGCGCCACCGATGGTGAAAGCGCGGCTCACGCCGGCCACATAGGCTGCGGCCAGCACCAGCGGGTTCTTCTCGCCGCGTGGCGTGGGCACGACCATGATGATCTCGGCCACGCCGGCCACATGGGCGGGGATGGCGTTCATCAGCACGGACGAGGGATAAGCAGCCTTGCCACCGGGCACGTAGATGCCCACGCGGTCCAGCGGCGTGACCTTCTGGCCCAGCAAGGTGCCGTCTTCATCGCGGTATTGCCAGCTCAGGCCACAGGCCTCCTTCTGGCGCTCGTGGTAGCTGCGCACGCGTTTCGCGGCACTTTCCAGGGCGTCGCGCTGCACGGCGGGCAGGCTGTCGAAAGCGGCCTTCAACTCCGCCTGGCCCAGCTCCAGTGCCGCCATGCTGTCCACCGGCAGGTGATCGAAACGACCGGTGTACTCCAGCACGGCCGCATCACCACGCAGGCGAACATCGGCCAGGATGGCGCCCACGCGGTCTTCGATGGCCGTGTCGGTCTCGGCCGACCAATGCAGCACCTTCTGGAAGGCGGCATCGAAATCGGGCTGAGTGGTAGCGAGGTGGCGGATCTGGACTGTCATGAGCGAGAGGATCTCAGAAATCAGACGTGGGTGGGGCACTGGCGCGATGGGCATTCACGATGAACGCCATAGCGCTTGTTTCTGGCTGGCTTACTTGTTCTTCGGGATGGCCGACTCGAAAGCCTGGATCAGCGCGCGAATCGGCTCGCGGTTGAGCTTGAGCGAGGCCTGGTTGACCACCAGACGCGAGCTGATGTTCATGATGTGCTCGACTTCGACCAGCTTGTTGGCCTTGAGCGTGTTGCCCGTCGAGACCAGGTCGACGATGGCATCGGCCAGGCCGGTCAGCGGAGCGAGCTCCATCGAGCCGTACAGCTTGATCAGGTCCACGTGCACGCCCTTGTTGGCGAAGTGATCACGCGCGATGGTGGTGTACTTGGTGGCCACACGGATGCGCGAACCCTGCTTCACGGCGGCTTCGTAGTCGAAGTCGGCACGCACGGCCACGCTCATGTGGCACTTGGCGATGTTCAGGTCCAGCGGCTGGTAAAGGTTGTCGCCACCGTGCTCGATCAGGATGTCCTTGCCGGCCACGCCGATGTCGGCACCGCCGTATTCCACATAGGTGGGCACATCGGAGGCGCGCACCAGCACCACGCGCACATCAGGACGCGTCGTGGGCAGAATGAGCTTGCGGGTCTTTTCCGGATCCTCGGTCACCTCGATGCCGGCTGCGGCCAGCAGGGGCAAGGTTTCTTCGAAGATGCGGCCTTTGGAAAGTGCAAGGGTGATCATGTTGTTGCAGCGCCTTATGCCTTGACGCGTTCGATGTCGGCGCCGATGCCTCGCAGCTTGGCTTCCATGCGGTCATAACCACGGTCGAGGTGGTAGATGCGGTCAACCAGGGTCTCGCCCTCGGCCACCAGGCCGGCGATCACCAGGCTGGCAGACGCACGCAGGTCGGTGGCCATCACGGTGGCGCCCGACAGCTTGGGCACGCCCGTGACCACGGCGCTGTGGCCGTCCACGGCGATGCTGGCACCCAGGCGGATCAGCTCGTTGACGTGCATGAAGCGGTTTTCAAAGATCGTCTCGTGGATCACGGCGGTGCCTTCGGCCACGCAGTTGAGCGCCATGAACTGGGCCTGCATGTCGGTCGGGAAGGCGGGGTACTCGCGGGTGCGGAAGCCCACGGCCTTGGGGCGCACATCGGCCTTGACGCGGATCCAGCCTTCGCCGGATTCGATGCTCACACCGGCTTCACGCAGCTTCTCGATGACGGACTCCAGGTGCTCGGCATCGGCCTTGCGCAAGGTCACGTCGCCGCCCGTGGCACCCACGGCGCACAGGAAGGTGCCGGTTTCAATGCGGTCGGGGATGATCTGGTGGGCTTGCGCGCCGCTCAGGCCATGGAGCTTGTCCACGCCCTGGATGCGGATGCGGTGCGTGCCCTGCCCTTCGATCTTCGCGCCCATGGCGATCAGCAGATTGGCCAGGTCGGTGATTTCAGGCTCTTGCGCGGCGTTTTCGAGGATGGTTTCACCCTCGGCCAGCGTGGCGGCCATCAGCAGGTTTTCCGTGCCGGTGACGGTGACCATGTCGGTCGTGATGCGGGCGCCCTTCAGGCGGGTGGGCTGGCCGTTGGCATCCAGGGGCGTGCGTGCTTCGATGTAGCCATGCTCCACCGAGATCTGCGCGCCCATGGCCTGCAGGCCCTTGATGTGCTGGTCCACGGGGCGCGAACCAATCGCGCAACCGCCGGGCAGCGACACGCGAGCACGGCCGAAGCGCGCCAGCAGCGGGCCCAGCACCAGGATGGAGGCGCGCATGGTCTTGACCAGCTCATACGGTGCTTCGGGCTTGTCCACACGGCCGGCATCCAGGGTCATGGTGCTGGCGTCATCGGCATGGCGCTCGGCCACGACGCCCATGTTGGCCAGCAGCTTGAGTGTGGTGGACACGTCCTGCAGTTGCGGCACATTGGCCAGCGTGACTGGCTCAGCACTCAGCAGCGTGGCGCACAGGTCTGGCAAGGCGGCATTCTTGGCACCGGAAATGATCACTTCGCCTTGCAGACGACGACCGCCGCGGATCAGGAGTTTGTCCATGAGGAAACACAAAGGGCGCGAAGCTGCCGCCAAAGCGGTAGTCGCGCCTGATTAGAGAGGGATAAAACTGGCTGAGTGCCTTGCGGCCACTTCAGACTGTGAAATCAGGCCTTGGGAGCCTGGGTCGCCCACTCGGCGGGCGTCAAAGTCTTCATGGACAGGGCATGGATCTCAGCCCGCATTCTATCGCCCAGGGCCTGGTAAACGCGCTGGTGGCGACCAATTCGGGTCTTGCCTTCGAACTCGGCCGACACGATGGTGGCGAAAAAGTGCTCACCGTCACCTTCCACTTCCAGGTGATCGCAGGGCAGACCGGCGGCGATGTATTGCTGGATCTGGGCGGGCGTGGGATTGGCCATGGTGGACTCTGAAAAGGACAAAGAAGGGAAATCAGGAACGGATTTTGTACCCGGTCTTCAAAAGATGCAGCGCCAGGGCGGAAACACCCAGTGTGGCAGTCGCCACCACACCCAGGCTGAGCCAGGGGCTGACGTCGCTCGCACCGAAAAAGCCGCGGCGGAAGCCGTCGATCAGATAGAAGAAGGGGTTGAGGTGCGACAGGCCCTGCCAGAAACCTGGCAGCGAGTGCACCGAGTAGAACACGCCCGACAGGAAGGTCATGGGCACGATGATGAAGTTCTGGAAAGCTGCCATCTGGTCGAACTTGTCGGCCCACAGCCCGGCGATCAGGCCCAGCGAGCCCAGCAGCGTGCCGCCCAGCACGGCAAAGATCAGCGCCCACCAGGGCTCGGCCAGGCCGGGCGGCGCAAACCAGGCCGTCACGGCGAACACGCCCGCCCCCACCGCCAGGCCACGCACCAGCGAGGCGCTGACATAGGCGATGAACCAGGCGCGGTGCGACAGTGGCGTCAGCAACACGAACACGAGGTTGCCCGTGATCTTGCTCTGGATCAGCGACGAGGAGCTGTTGGCAAAGGCGTTCTGCAGGAGGCTCATCATCACCAGCCCCGGGATCAGGAAGCGGGTGTAGCCCACACCCTTGAACACCTGCACATGGTCTTCCAGCACATGGCCGAAGATCAGCAGATAGAGCACGGAGGTCAGCACCGGCGCACCGATGGTCTGGAAGCTCACCTTCCAGAAACGCAGCACTTCCTTGATGAACAGCGGGCGCGCGCCCTGAACGGAATCAACCCAGTTCATGCGGCCACCTCCGCCTTGGCTTGCGTGCCGTGGTGGCCCTGCATGATGGACAGGAAGACATCCTCCAGATCGGCCCGACCCATCTCCAGGTCTTCCACGTGGCAGCGGGCCTGGCGAAGCTGCACCAGGATCTGCTCGATCTCGTTGGCATCATGCGCGGGCAATTGCACGATGCGGCCCGTGATCCGGGCATGCGCGGCCAGCTCGGGCGGCAGGGCTTGATCGGTCTTGAAGCGCAACATGGTGGAGGCCGTGCCCGCCAGCAAAGCCGAGGTGCGGTCCAGCGCCACCAGCTGCCCCTGTTTGAGCATGCCGATGCGGCCGCACAAGGCCTCGGCCTCTTCCAGGTAGTGCGTGGTCAGCAAGACGGCGTGGCCTTGCTTGTTGAGCTGGGCGATGAAATGCCACAGCGTCTGGCGCAGCTCGACGTCCACGCCGGCGGTGGGCTCGTCCAGCACGATCACGGGTGGGCGGTGCACCAGGGCCTGCGCCACCAGCACGCGCCGTTTCATGCCGCCGGACAGCTGGCGCATGTTGGCATCAGCCTTGTCGCTCAGGCCCAGGTTGGCCAGCAGCTCGTCGATCCAGTCGTCGTTGCGGCGCAGGCCGAAGTAGGCGCTCTGGATGCGCAAGGTTTCACGCACCGAAAAGAAGGGGTCGAACACCAGTTCCTGCGGGACGACGCCCAGGGCCTTGCGAGCGGCGGCGTAATCGCCCACCACATCGTGCCCCTGAACAGACACCTTGCCCGACGAAGCCCTGCTCAGGCCCGCCAGGATGCTGATCAGCGTGGTCTTGCCGGCACCGTTGGGGCCCAGCAGGCCGAAAAATTCACCCTCTTCGATGTCGAAGCTGACGCCTTGCAGTGCGCGCACGGTGCGATCGCCCGACTGGAAGGTTTTGGTGACGTTCTGGAATGAAACTGCGCTCATGAGGGGAAGGATTCTAGAGAATCCTGGATGACCCCATGGTTTCTCTGGCACTGGCTTGAGGGGGCCCGCGGTGATGCAGCTTCGTCAAACGGGCAGTAACATGCGCCTGCGTTTTCACAGGAGACAAACATGTCCGATCTTCAAGCCCGCTTCGACAAGGCCCTGGCAGACTCCAAGCTGCTGCCCGCCAAGCCTGACAACAACACCCTGCTGCAGATGTACTCGCTGTTCAAGCAAGGCAGCGTGGGCGACGCCACCGGCGACCGCCCCGGCTTCACCGATTTCGTGGGCCGCGCCAAGTACGACGCCTGGGCCGCCCTGAAGGGCAAGAGCCAGGACGAAGCCAAGCAAGGCTATATCGACCTGGTCGAGTCGCTCAAGAAGTAAGCCGCTGGCGCCATCGCGGCGCGCGCAACAAGCAAAACGGGCTGCATTGCGCAGCCCGTTTGCATTTTCAGCGACCTGGGATCAGGCCTTTCCCGAAGCCTTGTCGATGATGCGGCCGAGGTTCTTGGCGATCTCGGATTCGATCATGGGCTTGAAGGCCTTCATCATCATGCCCAGCTTGACGTCCAGGTCAAAACTGGTGCCGGTGACGGTCATCAGGCCGGTGACGCCCATGCGCTCGAAGGTGATGGTGTCCTTGTCGGCGCCTTCGGTGTGCTTGCAATCCAGGCCCATTTTCTTGGCCGAATCTTCGGCCCACTGCTTGGCCAGCTCGCGGGCCTTCTCCAGACCCAGGGTGTGTGCTTGGGAAAACTTGACGTCGCTCATGGCGAATCTCCTCATTGGTCGTAACGCCTGCACACTATAAATAAGCTCGGCCGGGTAATATCTGGAACTTGTTCGAAAAGTCCCCTGAATGTATGACTGTGTCGCACGTTGAACTGCCCCCGACCGTCCTGCCCGAGTTGCTGGACCAGGCTGATGCCATGAGGGCGCTGCGTCGCGACATCCATGCCCACCCCGAACTGTGCTTCGAGGAAGAACGCACCGCCGACCTGATCGCGCAAACCTTGCGCAACTGGGGCATCGAGGTGCACACGGGCCTGGGCAAGACGGGCGTCGTGGGGGTGATCAAGGGGCGGCCAGGCAAACGGGCCGTCGGCCTGCGCGCCGACATGGACGCGCTGCCCATGACCGAGCACAACACATTCGCGCATGCCAGCCGCCACCAGGGCCGCATGCACGCCTGCGGTCACGACGGTCACACGGCCATGCTGATGGCCGCCGCCCAGCAACTGGCCGCCACACGTGATTTCGACGGCACCGTGTACGTGGTGTTCCAGCCCGCAGAAGAAGGTGGTGGTGGCGCGCGCGAGATGATCCGCGACGGCCTGTTCACCCGCTTCCCGATGGACGCCATCTTCGGCATGCACAACTGGCCGGGCATGGCCGTGGGCGAGTTCGCCATCAAGAGCGGCCCCTGCTTCGCCTCCAGCAACGAGTTCCTGATCACCATCCGCGGCAAGGGCTGCCATGGCGCCATGCCCCACCTGGGCGTGGACCCGGTGCCGGTGGCCTGCCAGCTGGTTCAGTCCTTCCAGACCATCCTGACGCGCAACATGCGCCCCATCGAGACGGGCGTGATCTCGGTGACCATGATCGAGGCCGGTGAAGCCACCAATGTGATCCCCGACTCGGTGACGATGCAGGGCACGGTGCGCACCTTCACCAACGACACGCTGGACCTGATCGAAACCCGCATGCGCGAGATGACACAACACGTGTGCGCGGCCTACGGCGCCACGGCGCATTTCGAGTTCAGCCGCAATTACCCGCCCACCATCAACCACCCGGCCGAGACGGCCTTCGCGCGCCAGGTGATGACCGAGGTGGCCGGTGCCGACAAGGTGCTGGAGTTCGAACCCACCATGGGCGCGGAAGATTTCAGCTTCTTCCTGCAGGCGCAGCCAGGCGCCTACTTCGTGATCGGCAATGGCGACGGCACGCACCGCGATGCGGGCCATGGCCTGGGGCCCTGCATGCTGCACAACCCCAGCTACGATTTCAATGACGACCTGATCCCGCTGGGTGCCACCCTGTGGGTCAAGCTGGCCCAGCGCTGGCTGGCTCAGCCCTGATCACACGGCTTCGCCGACACCACTGGCGCCACAGGAAGGCGGCGATCAACAGGCCAGTTGGCATGGCGTACTCGGGATGCGCGGCCACACGCTTGCCGTTGGCCACCAGAAAACTCAGCCAGATGTAGTGCATGCCCCAGGTGTGCAGGCGAGCCCACCAGACCTTGCCAAGCCAGGCTGCCGTGCGATCAAACGACGTCAAGCCCATCAACGCGATGAACACATAGGCCAGGCCCGGCCCGATGCGCTGCGCCGGGGGCGACAAGGTGGCAAACAACACCGGCGCCATCATGGCCAGGCTGATGATGGCCGCCGAGTGCAGCCCGTGCGAGGTCACCAGCAGCCAGCCCCATTGCCGGCGGTAACGGCGCTGCCAGCTTGACCAGGCACCCGGCCAGGTCAACACCGCCGCCTGGGCGGTATAGGCCAGCAGAAAAAACACGAGCGAGGTACGCGCCGTGGCGCGAATCAGCAGGCGCACGCCATCCACGCCCGGCAGCCACAGCAGGCAGCTCGCGGCCATGAGGCCCAGGAGAACGGCCCCCACCAGCCAGACTAACCAGGGCCTTACGCCTCCGCCAACCAATCTGCCGCTTTGACCCCACTCGCCGCCTGCCTCGCTGGGGCTGCTCCTGCCTGGGAAGTTCATGACCGCGCTCCTTGTTGTGTCCATGTCGGCGCGATCCTAGGTGGCACGTTCGCGCAACACCAAGCAAAATACGCAGTGCTTACATTGCCTGCCTGATTGCCCGCTGAACCGCCCGCCAGACCCACTGCCCATGCCCACCCCACCCTCACGCCCATATCACCACGGCAAGCTCAAGCAGGCCCTGATCGACATGGCCGTGACGGTGGCCGAGGAAACCGGCAAGGATCTCATCAGCGTGCGGGAGGTGGCGCGCCGCCTGGGGGTGTCGTCCGGCGCACCGTTTCGGCACTTCCCCAACCGCGAATCCCTGATGACGGCGGTCGCCGAAGAGGCGCTCATGCGACTGCGTCTGCGGGTCGAGCGAGATCTGCTCGATGCCCCGCCCGCGCCCATCGACCGGCTCAAGACCCTGGGCCGTTCCTTCATCCAGTGGGCCCTGCACAACCCGACGCAGTTCAAGCTGCTGTCCTCGCGCAGGCTGTTCGAATTCGACCGTTCGGCCAGCCTGCCGGTGCATTTCGATGCGGTGCGCCAGATCACCCTGGATCTGGTTGCCCAGGCGCAAAAAGCCGGGGATTTGCCCCCCGGCCCTTTGCCTGAATTCGCCCTGGCCTTGCGCGCACTCGCTTATGGCCTGGCCCGCATGCACGTGGACGGCCAACTGCCGCAGTGGCAGGTGGACATCACACAGGCCGAAGCCACCTTGATCGCATCGATGAACCTGATCGTGGAAGGCCTCAGGCCTGCTCGCCCGCGTCCCAGCTGATGCGGTTCCACTGCAAGGCGCGGCTGCGCCAGTGCTCTTCGATGCTCTGCACGAAATCAGGCCGCACCAGCTTGGCACGGTTGATGAGCCAGTCGTCGTCCTCATGGCGAACGACCACGCCCTCCAGATTGCCGTCGCGGTAATGGCTGCGATGAGACTCGACCCAGTCTGTCAGTTCCTTGAGCGTGGTCCGCCCCTGGCTCACGCGGGGCACCTGCCGGATCTGCAGCTTCTCGGCCAGTTCATGGCGGCGCCTCGTACTCCAGAAGCGGCCCGTGGCGCGGTCATACACGTCAAAGGCCAGGAACCAGTCCGGCAGGGTTTCGTAGTCCAGCGAGTGTTTGGCCGCGCACCACTCGCCAAACAGCATGAGCTGGTCGCCCAGGGCATCGAACAGCGCGTCTTCGCGGATCACCAGCCATTCGTCCAGGCGGGCAAACTGGCCGCCATAGGGCTTGTTGAGGTATTGACCGCGGTTCTGCACATGCAGCACGCCTTCACTGTTGAAGGAGATGCCCATGTTGGCGCCGTCGAGCTTTTCTTCCACCACCACGGGGTGATCCAGCAAGGCCTTGATCTCATCGGGTGCCAGCACCTTGTCATCCCGTGGTGAGCCTTTGGACAACCAGGCAATGTGGGGCGTGTGAGGAAAACGGAAGAACTCATTCATGCTCGGACCTCATTGGCCAAACTTGTGGAGGTGGAACTGGTGCAACTCGGCATCGCACAGGAACTGGACGCGCACCCCATGCCGCAGCAAGGCGGGTGACCAGTCCAGCCACTTGGAATCGGCCGCCTGCAGGATCACAGGCGACTCCGGATGCGTGCGGGCCACGGCCACGAACTTGCGATCCGCCGCATCAAAAGCAGCCAGCGCCGGGTCATCGGGAAAGGCCTCGAAACCCCGTTCGGCCTGCGCGATCAGGGCCACCTGATCGCAACGCGCCGGGTTGTCAAGTTCGTGCAGCAGCCAGCGCAGGAAGGCATCGCCCTTGCCCTGGCCATCGCTGGCGTGGGTCTTGTGCTGGTATTCGCGCACGATCTCGAAGCCCTCGTCCACCGCCACACGCCCCGAGGCCATGAGGGCCTCCAGCCAAAGTACGCAGCGCCGGATGCAATCCTGCGTGACGCCGGGGTGCTGGCCGTTGGCAACCAGGATCACATTGGTGTCCACGACGTAGGTCGCTGCACCGGGGCCGTCTGGCGTGGCGGGGGGAACGGGGTGACGGGAATGCGACATGGATGGAGCGGGCTGACACTTCATTTTGCCCCTGAGACGCCCGCCCGCCTGTGGTGGGATGTCCACTGTCACGGACTGGGCCACAGTAAGGCTATGCTTGCCCCATGTACGCGCAATATTTCGGCCTGAAACAGGCGCCGTTCTCGATCGCGCCCGACCCGCGTTACCTGTTCATGAGCGAACGCCATCGCGAGGCGCTCGCTCACCTGCTGTATGGCGTGGGCGGTGGCGGTGGCTTCGTGGTGCTCACGGGCGAGATCGGCGCGGGCAAGACCACGGTCTGCCGCTGCTTTCTGGAACAGATCCCGCGCCGCACGAACGTGGCCTACATCTTCAACCCGAAGGTGACGGTGGCCGAACTGCTCAAGTCGGTGTGCGACGAGTTCCGCATCCCCTACGAGCACCAGGGCCCTGGCCAGGCCACGATCAAGGACTACGTTGACCCGCTCAACGAGTTCCTGCTCAAGACGCACGCCGTCGGGCAGAACAACGTCCTCATCATCGACGAAGCCCAGAACCTGTCCACCGACGTGCTGGAGCAGTTGCGCCTGCTGACCAATCTGGAGACCAGCGAGCGCAAGCTCCTGCAGATCATGCTGATCGGCCAGCCCGAGTTGCGCACCATGCTGGCCCAGCCTGAACTGGAGCAGCTGGCCCAACGCGTGATCGCGCACTTCCACCTGGAGGCGCTGACCGAAGAAGAGACCGGGCAATACATCCAGCATCGCCTGTCCATTGGCGGGCTCAAACGGGGCCGCTTGTTTGACAGCAAGGCGGTGCGCCGCATTCACCAGCTCACGGGTGGCGTGCCGCGCCGCATCAACCTGCTGTGCGACCGGGCCCTGCTGGGCGCCTATGTCGAAAACAAAAGCAAGGTCGATCGGCAGATCGTGGACAAGGCAGCCCAGGAGGTCTTCCAGACCGCCAAGACTGGTCCAGCACATCAAGGCACGTCCAAAACCGCGTCCACCAGCGCCTCAGGCACACCACCTCGCCGCAAGAAGGGCAAGCAGGAACCCTGGATGCCCTGGCTGGCTGGCGGCCTGCTGTTTGCCGCCATTGCCGGGATAGGCGGTGCTGCCTGGCTGCATCAACACCAGAAGAACCAGACATCGAAGCTGCCTGGCAAGGACGCGGCCGGCGCAGCTTCAGCTTCGCGCGCGGCCAGCGCGCCCCAGCACACGGCATCATCTGCTTCTGGCGGGGCCATGAGTACCTCACTGGCCGCACCGCCGATCGACGCCCGCATGGTCTACCAATCGGCCTTCCGCAAGGAAAAGGATGCGCTGCGGGCCCTGGCTCCGATGTGGCAGGTCACGCTGGGCGACGGCGGCGATGCCTGCACCCAGGCGCAGCAACAGAACCTTGCCTGCTTCCGCAACAGTGGCGGCCTGGCACTGATACGTCAACTGGAGCGCCCGGTCGTGCTGGCCCTGCATGACGACCACAACCAGGCCATCTACGCCGTGCTGACCGGCCTGAAGGACCAGACTGCGCTATTGCAGTTCGATGGCCACACCTATGCCCTGCCGCTGAGCGCACTGGCCAGCATGTGGCGCGGCGACTTCACCACCTTCTGGCGCACGCCACCTGAATTCAGGATGAAGATCCTGCCTGGCAACACGGGTGTCGTGGTGGACTGGCTCGCCATCCAGCTCAGCAAGATCGACAAGACTGCCGCGCCCTCGGGCAAGCAGGTTTTTGATGCCACCATGCAATCGCGGGTGTACGCTTTCCAGATGGCCCAGGGCCTCAAGCCTGACGGTGTCGTGGGTGCCACCACCTTCATGCTGATCAACCGGGCTGTCGGCATTGAGGAGCCTCGATTGCAAACCGGCCAGACCACTGCGAGACGAAACGATGTCCTACATCCTTGACGCCCTCAAGAAGGCGGATGCCGAACGCGAGCGTGGCACGGTGCCGGGCTTGCACTCGCAGCCGCTGGGCCAGGTCGAAGACGATGACGCGGGGGGTCGCAAGGCCATCGCACCGGCTGTGTGGATTGGTGCGGGCGTAGGCATCTGCCTGATCGCCGTATTGAGCTGGCAACTGCTCATGCGTGAGCCGGCGCCACAAGCTGCGGCGCCGATGCCCGCGCCTGAGATGGCGACGGTCCCTGTCTCGCCAGCGCCAGCGAACCCACCTGGTCACGCCGTGCCTTACCCACCACCGCCGGCCCCGCCAACCAGAGAACCTGATGTGGCGCGCGCACCCGCCCCAACGGCGGCACCGGCCCCCACTCCAGCCCGCACCACCACGAATGCGTCGGCGACGGCCACCGCGCCACAGGCCAATGCCCGCGTGCCCTCCGTCAACGAGTTGCCTGACGACGTTCGGCGCGACCTGCCCCAACTGGTGATTGGTGGTGCCATGTACTCCGAGACACCATCAAGCCGCATGCTGATCATCAACAGCCAGGTCTTCCATGAAGGCGATCAACCCTATCAAGGGCTGGTGCTGGAAGAGATCCGCCTGAAATCAGCGGTGTTCAAGTACCGAGGCTACCGCTACGCGATCAACTATTGATCGCCACAGGCCAGCGCACCCGCGCCACGAGCCCGCCGCCTTCTCGCGCCAGCAACTCAAGCCTGGCGTGATGCGCCTTGGCAATGCGCTCGACGATGGCCAGCCCCAGGCCGGCACCGGCCTCCCGTTGTGAGCGCGCCTCGCTGCCCTGTGCGAAGGGCTGCCTGACGTGTTCGAGCAACTCGGGCGCGATCCCCGGCCCGCGGTCCATCACATCAATGAGCAAATGGCCCTCGTTCCAGCCGGTGCGCACCGCTATCGGCGGGCGACCATGCCTTTGCGCATTGACGACCAGATTGGTCAAGACGCGGCGCACCCCCTGAACAGGCAAGGTCATGCGCGGCAGATCAGCCAGTTGCAGGCCCACCTCGTCGGCCACCGCGCCATCCAGCACACACATGGCGACGACCTCGCGCACGACATCGTTCACGTCGACGGACACAAGCGGCTCCAAGGGCTGATCACCCACGCCATGGCTGGCGCGCGTGAAATCCATGAACTGCTCCAGCAAGTGCGCCATGCCATCCGTGCTGCGATCCAGGCTCGCCAGCAGCGCTGCGTCGCCCTGCCCCTTGAGCATCTCGGTGGCGAGCCTGATCTTGGTCAGCGGTGTACGCAGATCATGCGACAGGCCCGCCAGCATCAAGGCACGCTCCTGCTCGTGGCGAGCCAGATCGGCCGCCATCTCATTGAAGCCTCGGGCCACTGTGGCGATTTCTGCCGGCCCATCTTCCGGCAAGACGGGCGGTCGCTCGCCGCGTCCCAAAGCGCGAGCGGCCTCCATCACACGCGTCAAAGGCTGGTTGAGCCTGCGCTGTATCAGCCAGGCACCGCCAATGGCAAGCAAGGCAGACACGACCGATCCCCACACCCAGGCGCGAGACAAGGCGTGCCCAGGCACGAGCCCTGGCACCGTCAACCAGTACGGTACGCCGTCCAGCGAGATGGACACAGCCAGAATCCGCCCATGTTCGCGACGCCAGGCCAGGTCTGCTGACTGCACGGACAGGGCCTGCGCAATCTGATCCACATAGACCTGCTCGAGCGCCGTCAATCGCTTCAGATCACGGGGGCGGTTGTCGGCGTCCGGCGCCTGGGCCAGCAAGGCCAGCTCCCGGTCATTCAAGCGTTCAACAAAAGCCTTGCGCTGCGCTGGCGGCAAGCCGGACAGGCCGGCCTGCAAGGCCTGGATGTGCCGGGCTGCACTCAGCGCAGCCTGCCGCACACGCGGCTTCATCACCAACTCGCGGAACAGGCCTGCACTGCTGATCTGCGCCACGATGATCAGCACCACAATCAACAGGAGATTGCGGTGAAACAGAGAGCGAGGCAGCCAGTTCATGAGCCCGCCTTGTCAGGATGGGGCACAAACACATAGCCCACTCCCCATACCGTCTGGATATGGCGAGGGCTGGCCGGATCAGCCTCGATCAGGCGCCGCAGGCGCATGACCTGCACATCGATGCTGCGGTCCGTGGCCTCGTGATCGCGTCCGCGTGTGAGTTCGATCAGGCGATCACGCCCGAGCGGCCGGTTGGCGTTCATCACCAGGGCATGGAGCAGGTTGAATTCCACGGTACTGAGGGCCACGTCCTCCTCATCGCGCAGCAGGCGGCGCTGAGCCGCCAGGAGCTTGAACCGCCCGAACAAAACGGGCTCCTCGCCCAGCGGGCCGCCATGCGCGCCCAGGAGGCGCTGCCGGCGCACCATGGCCTGCACACGCGCCAACAACTCGCGTGGCAAGAAGGGTTTGGGCAGATAGTCGTCTGCGCCCATCTCCAGGCCCAGGATGCGGTCGACCGGATCGCCCCGGGCCGTGAGCATCAGGATAGGCACCGTTTCACCTTGAGCCCGCAGACGCCTGCACAGGGACAAGCCATCTTCGCCCGGCATCATCACGTCCAGCACCAGGACATCGAAGCGCTCGCGGGCCAGCAGCTTTTCGGCCGCTGCAGCGTCGGCCGCCGCGCGCACCTGCATGCCCTGCTCGCCCAGGTATCGCTGCAGCAGGCTGCGCAGTTCCGCTTCATCGTCGGCGATCAGGATTCGGGGCGCTTCGTTCATGGTCGTTCAACTCTTCTGCGCAGCATGATAGGCGGCCGAAGGCGGCGGTCCATGGCCTCACCCACAACGCGCCGCACGAAATCATGACAAACGATGACACGCGCCGCGTGGATGTCATCGCTTGCCATGGATGTCACGTTGTCTGTCTGGTAGTCGGCCCGCGTTTGCGACACAGTCACTTCACACCTCCAACACACCTGTGAACTGCAACGCCGGCGACAACACAAGGACCATCCATGCGCACCCTCACGCTCAGCACACTGGGACTCGTCACGGCCCTGTCTGGCCATGCCGCTGATCTCGCCACACGCATCCCTTTGTCACAGCGCAGTGAAGCCGCTCGCACCACGGCCAACGAGGCCGCGGCCTGCAAGGCAGCCCAGCCCTTTTTCTGGGAAATCGGCAACGCGGAACGCCCCCTTGCCGCAGGCCAGGCTGGCGACAAGGCGCCCGACGCGCAAACCCGGCTGGCGCTGGCCTCGGCCTCCAAATGGCTGTATGGCGCCTACGTTGCGCAAGAGCGGCAAGGCAAGCTCAGCAATGAAGACATCCGCTTCCTCACCTTTGAAAGCGGCTACACCCGTTTCAAGGTTTGTCTGCCAGGGCAAACGGTAGGCGAATGCCAGGCCAGCCTGCTCAACGGCCGGGGCCGCATCGACTTGCAGACCAGCAACCTGTTCGACTACAACGGCGGGCACATGCAGAAACACGCCACCCTGATGGGGTTGAGCATGCTCAACAAGGACGCGCTGGCAGTGGCCATCCAGCGCGGCCTGCGCCCGATCGGACCAGGCTGGGACATCAGCTACAGCCAGGCACAACTGGCAGGCGGCGCGGTGGGGACGGCATCGCAATACAGCCGCTTCCTGCGAGCCGTGCTCCGCAACGATCTGCAGATCGGCGCTCTGCTTGGCACACATGCGGTGTGCACCAACCCTGCTACCTGCCCGAATGAGGCCCTCAAGACACCCATTCCGCCAACCGAGACCTGGCATTACTCGATCGGCCACTGGGTGGAAGACGACCCCAAGGTAGGCGACGGCGCCTTCAGCAGCCCAGGTGCATTCGGCTTCTACCCCTGGATCGATGCCAGCAAGACCTTCTACGGCGTGCTCGCACGTGAAGACCGCAGCGGCATGCGCTCGGACGATCCCGATCAGAAGCCCGCTGTGCAATCGGTAGATTGCGGGCGACTCATCCGCGCAGCCTGGCTCAACGGGCAAGCGCAACCCTGATTCTTTGGATTCCCCCACACAGCACGACAAGGAAACTGCATCATGAAACTGCATCAATCAGCCTTGATGGGCCTGGCTCTCTCGCTCACCTTGGGTCTGGGCGGCGTCGCGCACGCTGAAGACAAGGTCCGGGACGCCTGCAAGGAGGACGCCAAGACCCTGTGCAACGGCGTCAAGCCCGGCGGTGGTCGCATTGCCGCCTGCCTGAAGGAGCACAAGGACGAGGTATCGGCCGAATGCAAGGAGGCCGTGAAGGACCATCGCGGTGAACGCCCACGCCGTCCCGGCCGCAAGGGCAGCGACGCGAACTGACTCAAGGGCGACTGGATCGACGGCGGCTTGACGATGGCCGCTCAGACATCGCGAGAGAACCGTACTTCCACATCGCGTGGCGGTGCGTGATAGGGTGCCGACGACACCAGGATGTCGGCACCTGCCTCGGCATAGGCCACGGCGTTGCTGGCGTTCACACCACCGGCCACGGCCAGCGTCGGATGCAGGTGGCTGGTGTGCAAGGCCACCTTGCATTGCCTCACGGCCTCGGGCGTGAAGCGCTCCAGTTGCAGCACGTCGGCACATGACGTGGCCATGGCCAGGGCTTCCTGCATGCTGCCCACCTCCACCACCAGGCGTTTTTCTGGCTGGTACTTGCGCAGGCGGCCCACCATGTCATCGGTGCTGACATCCAGAAAGACACGGTGCTCGGGGAACAGCAACATGGTCTCTGACAGGCCCATGCGGTGCATGATCCCACCGCCACTCAAAACGGCCTTGACCGCCAGGGCCCGTGTGCCCGGAAAGGTCTTGCGCGTACAAGCCAGTGGCTGAGCATGCCCTGCGGCTCGCAACTCGGTCACGATGCGCGCCACCTCGCTGGAGATGCCACTGGCGTATTCCATCAGGGTCTGCGCCACCTTCCAGACCAGCAACAAGGTGGCGGCACGGCCATGGGCACTGATCAACTCGGCACCGCCCAGCACATGCTTGCCTGAAGGCGCGATCACCGTGGCGGTGGCGCCGTACAGCTCGAACAAGCGGGCAGCCTCTTCGGTGCCGCATACCGTCATGGGCTGTCTGGCCGCCATCACGACGCGACCCGGCATGTCACCCAGCCCCAAGCCCAGGGTGGTCATGTCACCGTAGGGGGCGTCCTCTTGAATCAGGTCTTGCAGGGCGTCATCAGACAAAGCTCTGAGCATGTTCGGGACTCCACTTTCGCAGTGTCGCCATCATGGCACCACCAACCGCCCAATGGTTGGATCTCCCAGAAAAGCACGCGGCCGGGGTGCACATTTCGCACACCCCGGCCGCGCTTTGACTCAACCCGATGGCGCTGGATCAGGCTGCCTGCTGAGCCTCCGCGCAACGCCTGGCCAGGTGGGCCAGCGCCTCTTCCACCTGATCGACCAGGATCAGGCACAGGTCACCGGCCTGCAGGCGGTCCAGTGCCAGATCAATGGCCACGAACTCGCCGCGGACCTCGTCGACCTTCTGGGCACGCTGCGCCTTGGCCAGGCCTTCGCGCAGGAGGTTGAGCACCTCGCCATCTTCACGGCCACGCTGACAGGCATCCTGAAACAGAATCAGCTCGTCAAAGGCATCGCCCAGGATGGCGGTCTGCTC
>NZ_DASUIS010000054.1:0-62443 GCF_036279675.1 Aquabacterium sp.
CCGTCGGTCACGGAGATGACGGTACCTTGGTTGCGAATGTCGGCAGCCGCGCCGAGACCTTCGATGCGGCTCTTGATCAGTTCGGAAATTTCTGCGGGATTCAGTTGCATTGCTTTGCTCCCAGTCTGGTCAAGGGCTGCACTGTGGCAAACCTCGTTGACAACGACCGGCGGTTGTCAGGAGTGGCATGAAAACCACCGGTAGGAATTGAGCGACTATTGGTTGCGTCGGTTCGGTTACCCGTACTGCGACTCAAGCCAAGAGAGTGGACTTCATGCGTTCGAGGCGAGCCTTGACGGAAGTGTCGAGCACTTCGTCACCCACCACGACGCGCACGCCGCCAATCAGTTCAGCGTCGAGTTCGACCTTGGCTTCCAGTTTGCGGCCAAAGCGCTTTTCGAGCGGCCCCATGATGTCAGCCAGTTGAGCGGCATCGATCGGGAAGGCGCTGTAGATTTGCGCTTCGGACACACCCTGGCGAGCCTTGACCAGCGCCTGGAACTGCTCGACCATCAAAGGCAGAGCGGCCAGACGACCGTTTTCCAGCACGGTGCGCAGGAAATTGGTCAAGGACGTAGCCAGTGTCACCTTGGCTGCCGCCACGATCACATCGAACACCTGGTTCGATGTGACCTTGGGGTTGTCAGCCAGGGCTTGCACTTGCGGATCACGGGCGACAGCTGCCACAGCCTCAAGGGCCTGTTGCCAGGCAATCAGCTCGGCATCAGGCACAGCTTTGAACAGGGCCTCTGCGTAGGGGCGGGCGATAGTGGCAAGCTCAGCCATGATCACAGCTCCGACTTCAGGCGGCTCAGCAGGTCGGCATGGACCTGAGCTGAAACCTCACGACGCAGGATCTGCTCGGCACCCTTGACGGCCAGACCGGCAACCTGTTCGCGCAAAGCTTCACGAGCTTGCACGATCAGTTGCGCGGCTTCAGCCTTGGCATCGGCCACGATCTTGTCTGCTTCGGCCGTAGCACGGCTCTTGGCATCTTCGACCAGGGCATTGCCACGCTTTTCAGCGTCAGCCAGGCGCTTGGCGATTTCGTCGCGGGATTGGTTGAGCTGCTCCTGGACGCTTTTGTTGGCGTTAGCCAGTTCAAGCTTGGCCTTGTCAGCCGCAGCCAAACCGTCCGCGATCTTGCTTGCGCGCTCGTCGAGAGCCTTCGTGATCGGGGGCCACACGAACTTCATCGTGAACCACCACAGGATCATGAAGACCACGATCTGCGCAATCAGCGTTGCGTTCAGATTCACGGCTCGGACCTTTCTCGGTTAATTGAAAAATTCAGTCGAGAAAGACCGATTACTTGGCGATGTTGGCGATGAAGGGGTTCGCGAAGGCGAACAGCATGGCGATACCAACACCGATCAGGAAGGCAGCGTCGATCAGACCGGCCAGCAGGAACATCTTGGTTTGCAGTTCGTTCATCAGTTCAGGCTGACGAGCGGTGGCTTCGAAGTACTTACCGCCCATCAGGGAGATACCGATACAAGCACCCAGAGCGCCCAGACCAATGATCAGACCGCAAGCCAGAGCGACGTTACCCAACACGATTTCCATGATTGCTCCTAGATAGAAAAAAGAAAAGAGAGGTTAGAAAAGAGACTGAAAGTGAAGACCCAAAGATCAGAGGGGGGGATAACTGATCAGTGACCTTCGTGAGCCTGACCGATGTACACCAGAGTCAACATCATGAAGATGAAGGCCTGGAGCGTGATGATCAGGATGTGGAAGATGGCCCAGGCGGTGCCGGCGATGACGTGACCGATCCACAGACCGATGCCGCCCAGCGACGAGAAACCGACAGCGCCCATCAAGGCGATCAGCATGAACACCAGCTCGCCGGCGTACATGTTGCCCCACAGCCGCATGCCGTGGGAAATGGTCTTGGCGCCGAATTCGATCAGGTTCAGACCGAAGTTGGCAGGAGCCAGCAGGATGATGCCGACCGGGCCGTGTGCATGGAAAGGCGCCGTGAACAGCTCCTTGATCCAGCCGAACAGGCCCTTGATCTTGACGTTGTAGTACAGGCAGATCAGCAGCACGCTCAGCGACATGCCCAGCGTGACAGACAAGTCAGCCGAAGGCACGATGCGCAGGTAGGCGTGGTGAGGATCCAGACCCTTGGCCTCGTAGACCTTGCCCCAGATGGTGGGCAGCAGATCCAGGGGCAGCAAGTCCATGGCGTTCATGAAGAAGATCCACACGAACACGGTCAGGGCGACAGGGGCCACGGCCTTGCGGGACGTCGCGTTGTGGATGATGCCCTTGGCTTGCGTGTCGACCAGCTCGACGATCATTTCGATCGCAGCCTGGAAACGGCCAGGCACGCCGGAGGTGGCCTTGCTGGCAGCACGCCACAGCATGAAGATCGCCAACAGACCCAGGGTCACCGACCAGAACAGGGAGTCATAGTTGACGTAGGAAAAATCGGCAATGCTTTGCGCATCTGCATGGTTTTGCAGGTGGCGCAAGTGGTGATTGATGTATTCACCGGCCGTTGGCGCGTGGTGCGCGGCGTTTTCAGCCGTCGCGGCGTGTGCATCAGCAGACATCAGCAACTCTCGTCAAACAAAATTCTTCTTGCGACGCTGCCACACGAGCAACGCCACCCCAATGACTTTCAAGCACAACACCAGGGTCACCAGCATGGCAGCCCAGTTCAGCGGCTTGATCCATACTGGCGCCAGCGCGAGCATCGCGCCGGTCATTCCCAGCTTGAGGATCTCCCATACAAGAAGACCCCCCACGCTGCGCCCCGCGTTGCGTCCGAATACCCCACGCGCCATGAGCGCATTGGGCACCACCGCCACCGCAGCGCCATACAAAGAGGACACTGCTGCAGCCGGACTGCGCGACAGGGCACCCCAGACCAGCGCGACCAGCACCCCGAATGCAGCCTGAACGGCCAGCACATGCCACACGGACATCGAAGGGTGCCTGGCAGAAAGGGCTTGCGCCTCTTCCCGCGTCAGCGGCCGGACAGGGAGGTCGTCGTCTTTGGACCAGTCAGAGTCGTCAAATGGCATGTTGGTTGCCTGCATGGCGTCTGCTACTCGGCACAAAAACGCCGACCCTGGCGTCGGCAAAACCTAAAGATTATACGCACTTACCCGGGAACAGTCCAAGCCCTAGTTGTGCGCTTGTTTGAAACACCCCCTCAGCCACGGGTGCGGCCGCGACAAATCGAGTCGCCCGCGAACCACACCCCCGCGTTACCCCTAACGTTAGATACCCCTCATATAGGTGCCCCACTGGGGCAAGCACTGTGTCGAACAAATCACGCCACGGGCATGCTTCGTTACAAGTCATTAATCGAATTCAATTCAGGTCTCACCCCACTGCTAGAAGCGGGGTTGGGGCTTGTGTTTTCTGAAGCCCGGTGCTCAGGTGGAGTCCAGCATGTCATCAACGGCGAAAAAAGAAAAAGTCAGCACGTTCTTCCGTCCCATCAAGTCGGTGACGGTGAGCAACATCAAGCAGATGTATGACATCTACGCCAGCTACTATGAAAACACCTCGCTGGACATCTTCCTCAACGACCTGAGCAAGAAGTCCGGCGTGATCCTGGTGACACGCAAGTCCGACGACAAGATCGTGGGCTTCTCGACGCAGACCTTTTTTGATATCAAGGTCGATGGCAAGCGTGTGCGCGGCATCTTCAGCGGCGACACCATCATCGAGCAGGCCTACTGGGGCAACAACGCCCTGGCCAACACCTTCTATCGCCGCCTGATCATCGAGCGCATCAAGCGCCCGTTCACGCCGTTCTACTGGTTCCTCATCTCCAAGGGTTACAAGACCTATCTGCTGATGACGAACAACTTCTACAACTACTACCCCAAGGTGGATGGCAACCGCGGCGACCGCAACGAGCGCTACCACAACATCACGCAGGCTTACTGCGAGGCCCTCTTCCCCGAGGCCTTCGACAAGGAAGCCATGCTGCTGGACTTTGGTCAGGAGTATGTGCGACTGAAGGGCGACGTGGCCGACATCACACCCGAACTGAAGGCCGCCAATCCGCACATCGCCTTCTTCGAGAAGGTGAACCCCACCTGGCGTCGCGGCACGGAAGTGCCCTGCCTGGCCGCCTGCGACTACGAAAGCCTGTTCCGCTCCATCGTGGACGTGCCCTGGAAGTGGATCAAGAAGCACATGCTGGGCACACACAAGCCAGCCGGGCTGGACATCGCCAAGCAGCATGCCCAGCAGCAAAGCCGCCAGGAATGGCTGGAATCCGACGCTGATCAGGCCAGCGCGGGATCCAAGGCTTCCTGAGCATGGGCGTCGGCACCACACTCGGACACCAACTCCTCAAACTGCTTGTCGCCCCCGGGCGGCGCCGCTTTGAACAGCACCTCGGCGAACTGGAATCCGTCCAGCGCGCGCGGCTTGCCCGTTGGTTGTCTGCCGCATCCCGCTCACCCGAAGGACAGCGCCGCAACATGCGCGCGGACTGGTCCTGGGAGGAGTTCGTCCGCCAGGTCCCGATCTCGACCTACAAGGACTACGCGGACGTCATCACGGCGCAGCGCGAGCGCAAGCAATCCCTGCTGATCGACTCCCCCGTGATGCGCTACCAGCCCACCAGCGGCTCGACATCCGGCGTGAAGTGGGTGCCCTATACGAAGATGTTCCTGGACGAACTCGACCAGGTCATCACCGCGTGGGTCGGCGATCTGTATCGGCAATTCCCCGGCCAGGGTCATGGCACGCACTACTGGTCACTGTCGTGGATCCCCACCGAGATGCGCAGCCAGACGGCTGGCGACATCAACGACGACATGAAGATGCTGTCATGGGGCAAGCGCCTGCTGGCCTATCTGACGCAAGCAGCCCCCCAGGACATCGCGCTGGCCGAGACCTCGGACGACTCGCTGTTTGCCACCATCGCCTATCTGGCAGCCGATCAGCACCTGGGCTTCATCTCGGTGTGGAGCCCCACATTCGGCCTGGGCCTGCTGGAGCAGATGTCGGTCTGGCGCACGGAGCTGGTCAACGTGCTGGGCTCGGGTCACTGGGGTGCACGCACGCCGCGCATGGCCGGGCTGCCCTGCCCTCAATCACCGCGGGCCGCCCACCTGCTGATGAAGTGGGATGGCCAGTTGCAAGCCCAGTTCTTCGAGCAGCTGTGGCCTCAGCTGGCTGTGCTCAGCGCATGGGACACGGCCGCAGCGGCTCCCTGGGCGCGCAAGCTCAAGAACTTCCTGCCGCACGCCAGCTTTCAAGGCAAGGGCCTGTGGGCCACGGAAGGCGTGGTGACCTTCCCCTTCGACGGGCGCTATCCACTGGCCTACCTGAGCCACTTCTACGAATTCGCCGATGCCGTGGACGGCAAGATCTTTGCGCCATGGCAGCTGCGCGAAGGTCAGGATGTCATTCCCATCATGACCACCGGCAGTGGCTTTGCGCGCTACCAGATGGCCGATGTGATCCGCGTCGAGAAGCCCTTGGGCCAGGTGCCCTGCTTCACCTTCCTGGGCCGCAACGATGGTGTCGACCTGGTGGGTGAAAAAACCAGCGCCACCACGGCGCAGATGGTGCAGGACCAGTTGCATCTGGCCGATGCCATGCCGGTGACCCTGCTGGCGCTGGATGAAGCCCGCAACCGTACGCCCGGCTATGTGCTGCTGGTCGAATGCAGCGCCGACGCACCGCGCGAAGCCATGCAGCGCGCGCTGGCCGACCAGGTCGAAAAGGCGCTGCAAAGCAACTTCCATTACAAGCTCGCCCGCGAGCTGGGCCAGCTGCAACATGCGGCCTGCGTGGCCTTGCCGCACATGCGCGCCATCTACCTGGATCAGTGCCGTGAGCGCGGCATGATCGAAGGCAACATCAAGATCGAACCCTTGCGACACTGGCGCGGCGAAGTGCCGGCCGTGTTGCGTCAGTCGCTGGACAGCTGAACGGCGCCAGCCCTTTCACCCACTCATTTGATCCACTGTTCACCATGGCCATCACCGTACGACAGGGCACCCCCGCCGACAACGCCAAGATGCAGGATCTGATCACCAAGATCACGATGCCTGGCGTGGCACAGATGTGTTTCCAGCGCGCCCCCGACTTCTTCGTGGGCGCCAAGGTCATTGGCGACGAGTTCGTCCTGACCGTGGCCGATGACGACGAGCGCCCTGACGTGCTGGCCGGGCTGACCGTGATCTCCGGCCGCGATCTGTACATCAGCGGCAAGAAGCGCCGCGTGTACTACTCGGGCGACACGCGCGTGGACCCCTACTACCGCCGTCGCGGCATCGCCTCGAACCTGTTCATCGAGCAGAAGAAGCACCGCTCCAACGACGACCTGCTGCAAGGCATCGTGCTCAAGGAGAACACCGCACCGCTGGACGCTGCCAAGAACACGGCCGACGGCGTGCTGTTCGACTACTGGATCAGCCACACGATCGAGACCAGCTTCATCTTCACGCGAAAGATCACGCCACGCATCCCACAGGGTGTGCAGATGCGCGCGGCCACGGCCGCCGATGTGCCATCCATGCAGGCCTTCTTTGATCGCGAAGCCCCGCGCCGCAATGGCTACCCGGTGTATGACTTCACCAGGCTGCTGGCCGGTGACCCGTATTACGCCGGCCTGAGCATCGGCGACTTCGTGCTGGCCACGCGTGACGGCCAGATCATCGGCATGATCGCCGGCTGGAACCAGAAGTCCTACAAGCAGACGCGCATCGTGGGCTTCAAGCCCATCGTGAAGGTGCTGCGCCCGATCTACAACCTGTACGTGGGCATCACGGGTGGCTTCAAGCTGCCTCCGATCGGTGGCGTGCTGAACTACCTGACCTTGTCCAACATCCTGATCGCCAACGACGACCAGGCCGTGCTGCAAGGCCTGATCGACTACGTGATGGCCAACCAGGGTCAGAAGTTCGACGCACTGGCCACGGCCTTCACTCACGGCGACCCGCTGGAAAACGTGCCGCGCGGCTACAAGCGCCAGAAGCTGTTCTCCAGCCACTTCTGGCTGAGCTACGGTGCCGACCCACGACCTGGCATCGACAACCGCCCGCTCTATGTGGAGTTGGGCAGGCTGTAAGGCGATGTCATCAAGGTAGCCGAGCCACCTCGGCTACCAACCGCTCGAAGGTTTGATCCAGCCGAGCCAGGAATGCATCGACATCCTCTGCCGAGGTTTCAGACAACTGCCAGACATTGGGCAAGGCCAGGCGCCCGCCTGCCTCGCAGAGCACCTGCAAAGGCGCCACGCTGCTGACGATGGGAATGAACTGCTCGATGCGCACCGGCACATCCGGCGGATTGATCACCGGCCCGGCGTCACCCAGACTTGTGGAGTGGCAGCTGATCAAGGGGAACTTGTCGTTGCGCTTCATCTGCACACCGATATAACCCACCAGTGTGCGCCCCAGGAACTGCATGAACTCTTCCTGCAGGTAAGTCCAGGACATTTCCCTGCGTGCAAAACGAGCCTGTCCCTCCTTCATCTGCTCGCCCACCGACCGCACACGGTCCACCAGCGACTTGCGCGCGTCTTGCTCGATGATCAGGAAGGCGCCGACATGGTTGCCCCACAGAGGACCATGCCCCGCAGACTCAGGGTAATAGCGGCGCATGTTCACGGAGATCCGGATCACAGCGGCCGCACGGGGATCATCAGGAGATTGATCCAGGAAGGTCTGCGCAATGGCCGCCACCTGAAAGGTGTTGGTGGACACGCCCAGCTTGCGCGCTGCCTGGCGCACCTCCTGCGCACCAATGCGCAATACATGGTGGCGAACGCCCGTGACCGAGAAATTGGGTTGTGGCCGCCTGGGGATACGCTGCACATTCAGGGTCTTGAGCAAGCGGGCCTGCGCGACCTTGTGTTGACGCGAGCGCCAGACCTTGGCGGGCCACTGCCACCAATGATCCGGCGCAATGGCCCCGATCAATGATGGCGCCTCGATGGGCATGGGCGTCATGGGCATGCCATTGAGACCGCGCACCATCTGGTTGACCAGGTGCATCATGGTCATGCCATCGCCGAAGATGTGGGGCACGGCAAACAGGATGATGGCGCGCTGCGCATGCGGCACGAAGCGCACCCGCATGCCGATGCCGCGCTCCAGCGGCAGCACCTCGTTGACCATGCGCTGATGCCAGGCCTCCAACGCCTTGGGATCGTCCACATCGATGTGGGCATCCACCTGAAAGGCCTGCTCGAACAGCTGATCGACCACGTGGTCATCGGGCAGGATGCGGAAGTGGTAACGGTGCAGCCCTGGCTCCAGGATGGCCCGCAGCTTGGGATAGATCGTGACCAGCTCGCGCAGGACGCGTCGAACCAACCCCTCATCCAGCGGCGCATTGAAGCGCAGGATGTAGGGCTGCAGCACGCCGGCTGCCAGCCCCTCCAGCGCCGCATAACCATGCTCGGATCGATTGAGGGGAACGACGTCGGAGGTGATGAATGCCATGCATTTGATGCTGCCAGAAGCTCGCCGCAAGCGGCCTCATGATTTGTGCGGATCACCCCTTGGATAAGGGCCAAAGCAGAAGCCTTGACCGCCATCCCGGAGACCGTTTGGCGGGACTGCCTACAATCCCGGGATGACTGCCGCAGCCTCCACCCCCGACATCGCCCTGCCAAAACTGGCCAATGACCGTTTCCTGCGCGCCTGTTTGCGCCTGCCCACGGACTACACGCCCGTCTGGCTGATGCGTCAGGCCGGCCGCTATCTGCCCGAATACCGCGCCACGCGTGACAAGGCGGGCAGCTTCATGGGCCTGGCCACCAACAAGGAGGCCGCATGCGAAGTGACCCTGCAGCCGCTGGACCGCTACGCCCTGGACGCCGCCATCCTGTTTTCCGACATCCTGACCGTGCCCGATGCCATGGGCCTGGGCTTGAGCTTTGCCGCCGGTGAAGGCCCCAAGTTCGCCTCACCCGTGCGCGACGAGGCCGCGGTGGACAAGCTGGCCGTGCCCGACATGGACAAGCTGCGCTACGTGTTCGACGCGGTCAGCACCATCCGCTCGGCGCTGGCCGACAAGGACGGCGTGGGGCGCGTGCCGCTGATCGGCTTCTCCGGCAGCCCCTGGACACTGGCCTGCTACATGGTCGAAGGTGGCGGCTCGGATGACTACCGCCTGGTCAAGACCATGATGTACCAGCGCCCTGATCTCATGCACCGCATCCTGGCGGTCAACGCCGATGCCGTGGCGCTTTACCTCAATACCCAGATCGAAGCCGGCGCACAGGCCGTGATGGTGTTCGACTCCTGGGGCGGCGTGCTGGCCGATGGCGCCTTCCAGGCATTCAGCCTGGCCTACACGAAGCGCGTGCTGGCCCAGTTGAAGAGAGAGCACAACGGCTTGCGCATCCCGCACATCGTGTTCACCAAAGGCGGCGGCATCTGGCTGGATCAGATCGCGGACACCGGCTGCGATGTGGTCGGACTGGACTGGACCATGAACCTGGGCAAGGCCCGCGCCATGGTGGGTGACCGTGTCGCCCTGCAAGGCAATCTGGATCCCAACGTGCTGTTTGCCGGCCCCGAGCAGATTCAGGCTGAAGTCATCAAGACACTGGACAGCTTTGGTGTGCCCGGCCCGCAGACAGGCCACGTGTTCAACCTGGGACACGGCATCAGCCAGTTCACGCCGCCTGAACACGTGAGCGTCCTGGTGGACACGGTGCACGATTACAGCCGCAAGCAGCGCGGCTGATCACCTCGTCGCACTGTTTTCAGCACGTCAACGGCGCTCGACCACCAGCGGCGTCAATTGCAAGGCATCCCTGGCCTGCTGAGCGGCGGCCAGCGCCTCGCCGCGCGAGCCATAAGGCCCCACTTGCAGCTTGAAGTAGGGCGCCTCGTGAAACACGGCCAGCAAAGGTAGCAAGGACGTCAACTCGGACGCCACTTTCTGCTGCAACCGATCGACCCCGTCACGCTTGCCCAGCGCCGCCAGCTGCACCCAGAAGCCCTTGGCATCCGGCGTGTAGGCCCTGGCTTGCCCCTCCTTGACTGCGGCAGCCACGGCGGTGGACACAGGCTGAGCCGAGGGCACCGGGTCCTCAGATGGCGGCGCGACTGGCAGGCTGGCCTTGCCCGCCACCGACATGATCGGGTCATCCAATGCGGCTGGCTGCGACAAGGCCACTTGTGTTGCGTCACCTTCGGCCGGCGTGCGGCGCCAGGCACCTGTTCTGATCTGATCGAAGGTCAGCCGCTCGATTTCAACCTCGGCGCTCCCCAAGCTGACAATGCCCAGCTTCACAGCGGCTGCATAGCTCAGGTCCATCACGCGCGACGAGTGGAAAGGCCCGCGATCGTTGATGCGCACCAAGGTTTCCTTGCCGTTGCGTACATTGCGCACACGGGCATAGCTCGGGATGGGCAGCGTGCGGTGCGCGGCCGTCAAGCCATACATGCTGAACATCTCGCCGCTGGCCGTGCGCCGACCATGGAACTTCGTGCCGTACCAGGAAGCCACGCCACGCTCCTTCCAGCTCACATCGGCTGCGATCGGCTCGTAGGCCTGCCCCAGCACGACATAAGGCTTGTTCGGGCCACCGGACTTGATAGGCTCGACCTGCGGCACTGGATCGGGCAAGGTGGCCAGATTGGGCGGCGCATCACTGGGCGCGCCGTCCCTGTCTGAAGGCCGGGCACCGGACTCGACCGGCCGAACCCCGGGCGCAGAGGCCCGCGATCCTCCCGGAGGGCTCGACGCGCAGCCTGCCATGAGGGCCACGATCACCGAGAGCGCCAGCACAATCCAGGGGCGGGTGCCCGCAGGGGCGAGCAGATGGCGATTCGGTGGCATGAGACTGGCTTGCATGCTGCGCACCATAACCGATACGCGACAAGCTGTGCACACGGTAAGCCCCTGACGCATTGCGTCACGCGTGGATTGCACATCGCGGCACAATGGCACCCTGTCACCGAACTCGACCAGCCCTCTCTCACCATGTCCAAACCTCTGGAACAGCCCTTCGATCACCCCTTCGAGCGCGGCATGCGCAACCGTCGTGCAGCACTGGGCGATGCCTGGGTGGACAAATCGGTTGCCAAGGCCAACACCTTCAATGCGGAGTTCCAGCACTTCATCACCGACTACGCCTGGCACGGCGTATGGGGTCGTCCCGGTCTGGACTGGAAGACTCGCCGCATCATCGTGATGGCCGTGACCTGCGCGCTGGGCCGTTGGGACGAGTTCGAGATCCACATGCGTGGCTCGCTCACACCCGGCAACGCCCACACGCTGACGCCTGAGGAAGTGCGCGAAGCCCTTATCCAGATCGCCATCTATGCTGGCGTCCCCGCAGCCAATACCGGCTTTGCCAAGGCCCTGGGCATCATGCGTGAACTGGGCATGGAGCCCCCGGCCCACCCAGCCGATCAATCCTGGCATCCCGGCGTCGGCCGCTCGGTGTTCACGAGCACACGCCCCAAGCTGCATGCCACCGTGCGCGAACCCCGGCACGGCAAGGCGGCGCACACCATTGTGTTGAGCCACGCGCTGGGCCAGGACGGTTCCATGTGGGATCTGGTTGCCAACGAGCTGGCCGCCACCTGCCGCGTGATCTGCCCTGACACACGCGGCCATGGCCGCTCGCAGACACCGGCCGAGCCCCTCACCATGACCGAGCTCGCGGCCGACGCAGCCCGTCTGATCGACGAGCTGGCCGAAGGCGAGCCCGTGATCTGGGTCGGCTTGTCCATGGGCGGCATGATCGGCCAGGAACTGGCCATCCGCCACCCCGACAAGGTCAAGGCGCTGGTGCTGGCCAACACCACCAGCAGCTACACGGCAGCCGGCCGCGAAGCCATCGGGCAACGCATCGAGACCGTGGAGTCACACGGTCTGGGCGCCATCAGCACGACCACCATGGCACGATTCTTCAGCGAAGCCTTCCGCCAGCAACAAGCGGCCACCGTTGCGCGCCACCAGCGCCTGCTGGAATCGACCGATCCGGAAGGCTACACCGCCTGCGCTGCGGCTCTGTGTGATGCCGACACTTCCGGCAAGCTGCACCAGATCCGTGTCCCCACCCTGGTCATTGCCGGCAGCCTGGATGAGGGCACACCGGTGGAGATGGCTCAGAACCTGGCCAAGGCCATCGCGGGCTCGCAACTGGTCACACTGCAGGGCTGCGCCCACCTGAGCGCGGTCGAACAGCCACAGGCATTCGCCGAGGTGCTGGGCGAATTCGTCGCTGGCATCTGAGTCAGCCAAAAAGAAAACCCCACCACGCCAGCAGCGTGATGGGGTTCTCGGAGGGTGCCCGGCCGGACTTGGCCTCGCCGGGGCTTGTTTCGCTTGTCTCTTCTACACTCAGGCTGCGCGACGGCGTGCTGCCGCGGCGATGCCGATCAGGCCCAGGCCCATCAGCGCGTAGGTCGCGGGCTCAGGCACCGAAGCCTGCAGCTTGCCGATGAAGTGCACTTCGTTATTGAGCCCCAGCAGACCGTTGTAGGGGCTGCCGATGTTGCCCAGGTTCAACATGGGCACGGTGCCAGCCTTGGCAAAAGCGGCCGCATTGACGCCCGAACCCTTGATGGTCAGCGTCGACGTGGTGCCTTCGGCAAACTTGCCCGTTGCGAAGTCAATGTTCCACTGGTAGGTGTAACCGGCGTCCTTGATCAGTGGCAACAGCCAGCTGTAACCCGAACCCGCAGCCAGACCCGTACCGGAGGTGCTCGCCAACGTGCCGTTGGGGCCGGACAGCCACAGCGCCTCGATGAACGTGCCGGACGAAGTCTTGGCAGGGAAGGGGTTGGCAAGCTGGCTCAGCGTCAGCTGCACACCACCGGTGATGTCGGCGATGTTCAGCGTGGCCACCGAGTAACTCAGGGTCTTGGTGTCCAGCAGGTCCAGAATGGTCGACGTATCAAAGAACGTCTTGAAATCATACGTATAGCTGGCAGCCCAGCTGGCATTGGATGCCAGACTGAGCGCAGCGATGCCGGCGGCAACTGCCGTTCGGCGCACTAGCTTGATCATGGATGCTCCTCTCTTGGCGGGTGGGCGTTGAGGACAGTCCACATACAACTCGAATTGCGTGACTTTTTACCCAACGTTACCCCATCGTATTGATTTAATGCGAGGCATCAAAGAGGGGTTGCCCGCCCCCCCATGTGTGGGGGCCGCAGGCGTCAATTTCACGATCCGATAACACCCGTTGCCCACGCTCGACAGGGCTGCGCTTGATCTATGCTTGCCCCCTTGCCCGAATTGTTCTGATTTTCCCTGTCTGCGCGCCCGATGTCGTCCCACGCTGCCAACGCCGCCCCGCCCATGATGAACCCGGCCCAGATGGCCGCCGTGCAGCACCTCCACAGCCCCTGCCTCGTGCTGGCGGGCGCCGGCTCCGGCAAGACCCGGGTGATCACCCACAAGATCGCGCGCCTGCTGCAACCTGGCGACGGCGCAGACCTCGCTCCTTCGCAGATTGGCGCCATCACCTTCACGAACAAGGCCGCGGCCGAAATGCGCGACCGGGTCAAGGCGCTGATCGGCGCCAAGGCGGCCAGCAAGCTGCTGGTGTGCACCTTCCACTCGCTGGGCGTGCGCCTGCTGCGCGAAGACGGCACCGAACTGGGGCTCAAGCCGCAGTTCTCCATCCTGGACTCCGACGACGTCACCGGCATCCTGCGCGATGCTGGCGCCACGACGGACGCCAAGCTGGCGCGCAGCTGGCAATGGCAGATCAGCCTGTGGAAGAACATGGGCCTCAACAGCGCCCAGGCCATGTCCCACATCAAGACGGACGAAGAGCAGATCGCCGTGCGGGTCATGAAGTTGTACGAAGAGCGCCTGCTGGCCTACCAGGCCGTGGACTTCGACGACCTCATCAGCCTGCCGCTCAAGCTGCTGGCCGAGCACGAGCATGTGCGCCTGAAATGGCAACGCCAGCTGCGCCATGTGCTGGTGGACGAATACCAGGACACCAACGCCACACAGTACGAGCTGCTCAAGCTGCTGGTCGGGCAGCAAGGCATCTTCACCGCCGTGGGTGACGACGACCAGTCCATCTACGGCTGGCGCGGCGCCACGCTGGACAACCTCAAACGTCTGCCGCAGGATTTCCCCAACCTCAAGGTGATCCCGCTGGAGCAGAACTACCGCTCCACCAGCGCGATCCTGCGGGCAGCCAACAACGTCATCGAGAGCAACCCCAAGCTCTTTCAGAAGACGCTGTGGTCGGACCTGGGCGAAGGTGACCCGGTCAAGCTCATGGAATGCGACAACGAAGAGCACGAAGCCGAGCGCACCGTCTCGCACTTCATGATGCTGCGCATGAACCTGCTGGAGCGCCACCCGGGCGATCCGAGCAAGACCGACTGGAGCAACTTCGCCATCCTGTACCGAGCCAACCACCAGGCACGCCCGTTCGAACAGGCCCTGCGCAAGGCCAACATCCCCTACAAGGTCTCGGGCGGCCAGAGCTTCTTTGACCGCACCGAGATCCGCGATCTGTGCGCCTGGTTGCGCCTGCTGCTCAACAACGACGACGATCCGGCCTTCCTGCGCGCCGTGACCACACCCAAGCGCGGCATCGGCCACCAGACGCTGGGCGCCCTGGGCGAGTTCGCCGGCAAATGGAAGGTCAGCCTGTTCGAAGCCCTGTTCGCCGATTCGCTTTCCGCCTGCCTGAGCGCCAAGGCCCTGGGCAGCCTGCACGAGTTCGGTCGTTATGTGAACGACTTCGAATACCGTGCGCGACACACCTACGGCAGCGAAGACGCCAAGGCGATGCTGCTGGAGTGGCTCAAGGACATCGGCTACGAACAGCACCTCTACGACAACGAGGAAAACGAAAAGGTCGCAGCCGCCCGCTGGACCAATGTGATGGACTTCATCGACTGGGTGGCCAAACGCTGCGGCGGCCAGATCGAGAACGATGGGGGCATGAGCCACGAGTCCGAGAAGAAAAGCGTGCTCGAGATCGCCCAGTTGATCTCGCTGATCACCAGCCTGGCCGAGCGCGAAAGCGATCAGAAGATGGTGACGCTGTCGACGCTGCACGCCTCCAAGGGGCTGGAGTGGCCGCACGTGGTGCTGGCCGGTGTCAACGAGGGCTCCCTGCCCTTCTCACGCGAAGAAGGCGAGATCACGCCCATGCAGGTGGAAGAAGAGCGCCGCCTGATGTATGTGGGCATCACCCGCGCCCGGCTGACGCTGGGGGTGAGCGTGCTCAAGCGCCGCAAGAAAGGCCGCGAATACATCCAGGCAATGCCCAGTCGCTTTGTGGCCGAGATGAAGCTGAGTGAAGGCGCAGGCCCGAAGGAAGATCCGCGTGAGAAGCTCAAGCGGCTTCGCGAGGAAATGGCCGCCAAGGCCAAGGCGAACGCAGCGCAACAGGCGGCCAATCGCTAGTTACGCGCGGATGCGATCAGTAGCAACCACAACTTGACTTCGCGTTAAACCGGCCTCAACAATGCTGAAACCACGCTCCCCAACGTAGGGAGGGTGGGCGCCGTCCAAGACGGCATCCCATAACCATCAGGAGGATTTCATGCACACCATGCTCACTCGTGGCGGGCTCATTTTGAGCGCCTGCCTGCTTGCCTCAGTTAGTGGCCAGGCATTGGCTCAGACCGCTTTTACCGAGCCATCCTACGACTTCGGCCCCATCAACAGCTTTGCTGTACTGAATGACCCGAGTCATGCCGGAAACACCTCGACCTACGCAAAGCAACTGTCCTTTTCTCTGGACAGCGCAAGCGACGTCCGGCTGGATCTGCGATACGTGTGGTACTCGTACAGAAGCCTGGTCACCAGCGGCTTCTACAACGAGTCGTTCAAGCTCTACGACAGCGCACACACCCTTGTCGGCACGGGCAGCCTTGATTCGTCGTTTGCCGGCGGTTACTGCACCGGCGAGATCAGATACCAGCAATGCTGGGCCAACCACGGCCTGACGCTGGCGACGAACCTGTCCGCGGGCAACTACTCGATCGAATTCTCCGGCACCCGCGATTTTGGTCCGTACACACCGAATTTGTATTTCGGCGTCAGCAAAGCGGATGCTGCTGCGATTGATCAGTACTACAAACAAATCACGCCGGCTGGCGCCGTACCCGAAAACAGCACCATCACCCTGATGGGCCTGGGCTTGATCGGGCTGCTGCTGACCCGTCGCCCGTCACGCCAGGCACTAGACAACACCATCCAACTCTCGAGGAGCAGCAAATGAAACACATCACCACCGCACGCTTGACATGCACCATGATCATGGCAATGGCCGCGGCAAGCCACCATGCACAAGCCCAAAGCTGGAACGCCATCGACCTGGGCGTCAGCACAGCCACCGCACTGAATGAAGCGGGGCAGGTGGTGGGCTTCTTCAGCACGGCCAGTGGTGCCACGCATGCATTTGCCACAGGCGCCAATGGGAGCGGCTTTGTGGATCTGGGTACCCTGGGCGGCACAAACAGCCGCGCGTGGGACATCAATAATGCAGGACAGATTGTGGGCGCGGCCGATACAGCAGGCGGCACCAGCAATGCGTTCATCACGACCGCGAATGCCGCCACGCTGACCAACTTGGGCACATTCGGCGGCACGAACAGCTACGCCAACGGCATCAACAACAACGGACAGGTTCTGGTTGGCTACACTGCGGCCGGCGCATCACGCACCGCCTTGCTGACCCTCAGCACCACGAGCACCAAGGAACTGACCCCATACGGCTACAGCGGACACTACCTGGTCGCGCAAACGGCATCGGCCTCCAGTCTCAATGACCTGGGCACGGTCGTAGGTTCCAAATACGAGTCCTGCAATTGCACGGCCAATGCTTACGTGTTTCAAGGTCCTGGCTACCTGGTCACGGGTAGCTCGACCATGGACAGCAGCGCCAGCGATGTGAACAACCAGAACCAGGTCGTTGGTCGAATGAACCTGACCCAGGGTTCGAGTGGCCCCGCCTACAGGGCCGGCTACGCCGTCTTGTCGAGCGCAGGAGGCAGCACTTTTCAGGACATTGGAACCTTGGGAGGCGCATCCGCCTACGCCAACGGCATCAACAACGCGGGGCAAATCGTTGGCGCAGCCGCTACGGCGTCAGGGCAATTCCATGCATTCCTGACCGGCCCTGGCGGTGTCAACATGCTGGACCTCAATAGCCTGGTCAGCCTGACGGACGGCAGCTACCTCACCGGCGCAACGGACTTGAACGACCTCGGTCAGATCATTGCCTCGGCCAGCAACGGTCACAGCTACCTGCTGAGCGCGGTCCCTGAACCCTCTACCCTGGCCTTGGGCCTCCTGAGCGGGTTGGCATTGGCCCTGGCGACGGCTCAAAGACGGCGCCAGAAGTGAGAGCAAGTACTCACTTCTTTGCATAAGCAAAAAAAACCCGAGACGGTGATCTCGGGTTTTGAATATTCCACCAAAAGGAGGAGTGGAGGAGACAAACGAAACAAGCACGTGTGGGACGCCTCAAAATTCGAAAAGTTCCACGCGGCTGAAACAAATTGTATCTGCCGTGATGTTTTTACGCAAGGGTTCGCCCGAGGCACAATGCGAGCCCAATACGAGCCCCAATCACGAGCCCATTTCGCCAGCTTCCCTCCCTGGCGCGCAAGGACACATCACATGGAATGCACGATCAACTGGCAACCCGCTTCCGGCATGGCCTTCATGGCTGAAACCGGCAGCGGTCACATCATCAACATGGACGGTGCGCCTGAGGGCGGTGGCCGCAATCTGGCCCCCCGTCCCATGGAAACCGTGCTGGCGGGCACCGGGGGTTGCACGGCGTACGACGTCGTCCTGATCCTCAAGCGTGGCCGCCATGACGTCCGCGGCTGCCAGGTCAAGCTGACGGCCGACCGTGCCGAAACGGATCCCAAGGTCTTCACCAGGATCAACATGCACTTCGTGGTGACCGGTGTGAACCTGACGGAAACCGCCGTGGCCCGCGCCATCCAGATGTCGCACGAGAAGTACTGCTCGGCTTCGATCATGATCGGCAAGACCGCCGAGATCACGACCAGCTTCGAGATCGTTGCGGCCTGATCCCCTGCGGATCAGATGTGGTGCGCCGCCGTGGTCATGACCTTGGCGGCCAGTTTCATCAGGCCACGTACGGGCTTGGGCAGCTCGACGCCCCCGGCCTGCAAGGCCGCGTTGGCATGGGCGACTTCGTCGTCGCGCATCTGAGCCACGATGGCCTTGGAGGCCTGATCCCCTGCGGGCAGGCGGTCCATGTGGCTGTTGAGGTGGTGCTCCACCTGGCGTTCGGTTTCCACGACGAAACCCAGGCTGATCTTGTCACCTGCCTTGGCGGCCAGCAAGCCGATGCCGAATGCGCCGGCATACCAGAGCGGGTTGAGCAAGCTGGTGCGGCTGCCCAACTCCTTGAGGCGTTGCTCCGTCCAGGCCAGGTGGTCGGTTTCTTCGCGCGCCGCCGCATCGAACTGGGCCTTGAGCACCGGGCTGTCCGTGCCCCAGGCCTGCGAAGCGTACAGTGCCTGCGCGCACACCTCGCCCACGTGGTTCACCCGCATCAGCGCGGCTGACAGGCGCTTTTCTTCTGCACTCAAGGTCGTGCCCTCTGCCGCAGCTTGCGGGCAAGGGCGCGCCGCCGTGTGCTCGGCAAACACCGTGCGCAGGGCCGTGTCGAAGGACATGAGCAGGCGGTCCATGCCGTCATGACGGATGGCCGACGAAGAGGTAGAGGAAGGAGCGTTCATAGGCGAATGGTAGTACCGCAAGCCAACACGGCGCTTGCGCAGGCTCAACGCTGCATGAGCCCCCGGCTCTTGGCAATGGACATCAACATGCCCAGCCCGAGGCCCAGTGTGACCATGGCCGTGCCCCCGTAGCTGATGAAGGGCAGCGGCACGCCCACCACGGGCAGGATGCCACTGACCATGCCCATGTTGACGAAGGCATAGGTGAAGAAGCTCAAGGAAATGGCGCCGGCCAGCAGGCGCGAAAACAGCGTGGGCGCCTGCGCCGCGATCACCAGCCCCCGGAAGATCAGCGCCAGGAAGCCCACCATCAGGGTGACGCCGCCAGCCAGGCCATGCTCTTCGGCATAGGCGGCGAAAACGAAATCGGTGGTGCGCTCAGGGATGAATTCCAGGTGGGTCTGCGTGCCCTGCATGAAGCCCTTGCCCATCACCCCGCCCGAGCCGATCGCGATCATGCCCTGGATGATGTGGAAGCCTTTGCCCAGTGGGTCCGTGGTGGGATCCAGCAGCGTGCAGACACGGTTCTTCTGGTAGTCATGCAAGCCCACCCAATTCACGCCGGGCTGGCACAACTGCGCCTGGTAAGACACGATGAGGATCACACCCACGGCCCCGACCAGCAGTACGGGCACGATCAGGCGCCAGTTCAGCCCGGCAAAGAAGATCACGTAAAGTCCGGACGACATCACCAGCATGGCGGTACCCAGATCCGGCTGCTTGAGGATGAAGGCCACCGGCAACAGCACCAGCGCCCCGGCGGCTGCGAAATCAAGGCCACGCAACTGTCCTTCGCGGCGCTGGAACCACCAGGCCAGCATCAAAGGCATGGCGATCTTCAGGATCTCGGAAGGCTGGATGACCATGCCCAGGTTGAGCCAGCGCGTGGCGCCCTTCTTGGTGATGCCAAACAAGGCTGTGGCCACCAGCAGGATCACCCCCACCGTGTACAGCGGCACAGCCAGAGCCATGAGACGTTGCGGCGGCACCTGCGCCACCAGGAACAGCATGAGCCCGGCCAGCATCATGTTGCGGGACTGATCGATGAAACGCGAGCCGTTGTCAAAGCCCACGGAGTACATGTTGACCAGGCCCAGACCACACATGAAGACCACGATGCAGATCAGGGGCAGATCGAAGCCTTGAAACACGGGCTTGATGCGCTGCCACCAGGAAGGTTTGTCAAAGGCCACGCTCATGGCTGCTCCTTCGATGCGGCGGGGCTGACCGCGCTGGTCTGTGGACGAGATGCGGGGGCCAGCACCGGCACACTGGCGGTGCTGTCTGATGCAGGCGCCGTTGGCGGCTTGGGAGCCGAGGCTGACCTGGCGACCGAAGCGGGCGCGGAAGCCGACGACGCAGCAGCAGGGGCAGAAGCTGCCGACGCCGCGCCATCCGGCACGGTCGGCACATCCGCACCAAAGGCATCCAGGCCGCGGGGCAGCGGCATGGCCGAGGCCTTGCGTGGCACGCCGATCGGGCTGGCCGCCTTGCCGAGCTGTACGGCGGCGATGTCTTCCTCGCTGGGGTAGACGTCCATCAGGAGATAGTCCAGCACACGGCGGGCGATGGGCGCTGCGGCTTCGGCGCCAAACCCGGCGTTTTCGACGATCACGGCCAGCGCGACGCGCGGCTTGTCCAGCGGGGCAAAGGCTTCATACAGCGAATGGTCGCGCTTGTACTCGTCCACCTTGGACGCCACGTACTTTTCGTTCTGCCGCAAGCCCACCGCCTGGGCCGTGCCGGTCTTGCCACCACTCTGATAACCGGCGCCCATGAACACGCGGGTGGAGGTGCCTTCCTGCGTCACGCCAAACATGGCATCACGGATGAAGGCGGTGTGCTCCGGCTTGTAGACGACAGGCGTCAGGGCCTGACTGGAGCTGACACGGCGCTGGCGGGTCAGCACATCTTCGATTTCACGGACGACACGCGGCTGGTAGCGCTGGCCGTCACTGACGACCGTGGACAAGGCCGTGGCCATCTGCAGCATGGTGAAGTTGTTGTAGCCCTGGCCAATGCCCAGCGAGATGGTTTCCCCGGCATACCAGCGACGCTGCTCGGCACGCTTGTAGGCATTGCGCTTCCACTCGGTGGACGGCAGGATACCCGTGAGCTCACCCTTGAGGTCGATGCCCGTCAGGCGACCGAACCCCAGCGGGGCCATCTGGTCATGAATCAGGTCCACGCCCAGTTCGTTGGCCAGCGAATAGAAGTACACATTGCTGGACTTCACGATGGCGCGGCGCATGTCCATCGCCCCGCCCAGCTCGTTCTCCGGGCTGCGGAACTTGTGGCCCCCGAACATGAAGAAGCCGTTGTCCATGATGACGGTGCTGGGGCTGCGCTTGCCCGTGTTCAAGGCTGCCAGCGCCATGAAGGGCTTGTAGGTGGACCCGGGTGGATACGTACCCCGCAGCGCGCGGTTGAGCAATGGCTTGTCCGGCGACTCGTTGAGGTCCTTCCAGTTTTCGCTGTCGATGCCGTCCACGAACAGATTGGGGTCGAAGGTCGGCTTGGACACGAAGGCCAGCACCTCGCCGTTGCGCGGATCGATGGCCACCAGGGCGCCGCGGCGATCACCGAACAGGCGCTCGATCAGGGCCTGCAGCTTGATGTCGATCGACAGGTGGACGGTGTTGCCGGGCGTCGCCGGGTTGGAGCGCAAACGCCGCACCGCTCGGCCACCCGCGCTGGTCTCGACCTCTTCGAAGCCGGTGATGCCGTGCAACTCGCGCTCGTAGCTTTGCTCGATGCCCAACTTGCCAATGTATTCGGTGCCACGGTAGTTGGCCAACTCCTCATCGGGCCATTCGTCCATCGCATCAGCTTCTTTCTGGTTGATGCGGCCGATGTAGCCCAGCACGTGGCTGGCCAGCTCACCATAGGGGTAATGGCGAAACAGGCGCGCCTGGATATCGACCCCAGGGAACCGGAAGCGTTGAGCGGTGAAACGCGCCACCTCCTCGTCCGTCAGACGCGTGCGGATGGGGATGGACTCGAAGCTCTTGGATTCTTCACGCAGGCGTTTGAAACGACGGCGATCACGGGCCTGGATATCGACGATGTGCGACAAGGCTTCGATCGTGGCCTCGACATCGTCCACCTTGGAGGGCGTGATCTCCAGCGTGTAGGCCGAGTAGTTGTTGGCCAGCACCACGCCATGGCGGTCGACGATCAACCCCCGGTTGGGCACGATGGGCACCACGGCAATGCGGTTGTTCTCGGCCTGGGTGGCCAGGTCATCATGACGCACGACCTGCAGCACGTACAGGCGAAACACCAGCAAGCCGAAACAGAACAGCACGAAGCCGGCCGCCGCCCACAGGCGGGCCCGGAAACGGCTGAGTTCCTGCTCGAGGTTCTTGAGTTCGGTCATGCGGGGCGCCCGGATGCAGTCCGACTCACAATGGCCGGTTCTTGTCGCGGTCAGGCGCGCGGCGTTGCGGCGCCAGCAGCACGAAAGACGCCAGCGGCCACATCAACGACTCCAGCAAGGGCGCCACCACCAGCCCCCAGCCGGGGAAAGCCGCACCGGCGATCATGCGCACCAGCAGCGAAACCGCATGTGCCGCCACGAACAAGGGCACGATCTGCACGGCCTGAGAGGCCACCGTGAACCACAGCAGGCGGCGGTGCACGGTAATGGCAAAGAAGCTCAGCAGCGTGTAGGCCAATGCGTGTTGACCCAGCAAGGCGCCCTGGTGCACATCCATGATCAGGCCCAGCACGAAGGCCGAGCCCACGCCCACTCGGCGGGGCTGGTGCACGTTCCAGAACACCAGCGCGACGGCCAGGAAGTCCGGCACCCCGGCCACGCGGCCCCAGGGCAGCATGTCCAGACTCAAGGCCAGGAAGAGCGAGAACCAGATGAAAAAGGGGTTGACGGGCAACAGCAGTTCGCTGCCACGGGGCATCATGGCTTGGCTCCCGAGGCCGCCTTGGCGGCATGGTGACCCTTGCCATGTCGGCCCGAGGCGTCCACCGCAGAGGCGGATGCTGCGGCATCGGCCGGGCGCTCCGGCATCTTGCTGGCCGTGGGCTCGAGCAGCAGCACATGGCGCGTGCTGTCCGGATTGGCGGTCGGTGCCAGGGTGATGCGGGCAAAGGCCGAGTCAGCGCGGCGGTCCACCTGCAGCACCTTGGCCACGGGCAGCCCAGCCGGGTAGACGCCATCCAGGCCTGAGGTTTGCAGCACGTCGCCCACCTGCACGTCGGCGTTGCCGGCCATGAAGCGCAACTCCATGCCATGCGCCTGTGGTGTCCCGTAGGCCACACCACGTTGCTGTGTGCGCACATTGACCACGGGCACGGCCGCGTCCTTGTCGGTCACCAGCGTGACTTCAGAGGTCAGCGGATACACGCGCGTCACCTGGCCGAGCACACCGGCTTCATCGATCACGGGCGCGCCCAGCACGACGCGGCTGGCACTGCCCTGATCGATCACGACCTTGCGGGTGAAAGGGTCCGGCGCGTCATACAGGATTTCAGCGGCCATGCTGGCCACCTCGATGCGCGGGCGCAATGCCAGCAAGCCACGCAGGCGGGCGTTTTCGCGCTCCAGCTGGTCAGCGCGCATCACGCGTTCCGATTGCTGGGCCACCAGGCGTTGCGCCGCCAGTTGAGATTGTTTGGCCGCATCCAGGCCCGAGAAGTAGTGCCCGGCGGTGTCCCACCAGCGTGCGGGTGCCATCAGCACCTCCTGCACGGGTTGCAGCATCGTGGCCACCACGGCACGCAGGGGCTGGGTCATCTTCCAGCGCGCGTCGGCCACCATGAGGAAGACCGCCAGCGCCGAGAAGAACATCAGACGTGTGAACGCCGACGGCCCTTGCTTGAAGAAGGGCGGTGGCGTTCGGTCCAGCGTGGCCAACGGCATGGCGGCGTGTCAGCTCCCAAAACACGACAGGCGCCATCTTGAGGGGCGCCTGTGGTCACGACAAGGGTGGTTTATTCCGATGTGAAGATGCTGCCCAGGCGCTCCATGCGCTCCAGGGCCATGCCGCAACCGCGGACCACGCAGGTCAGCGGGTCTTCGGCAACCAGCACCGGCAGGCCGGTTTCTTCGGCCAGCAGGCGGTCCAGATCGCGCAGCAGCGCGCCGCCGCCAGTGAGCATCATGCCGCGCTCGGCGATGTCGGCGCCCAGCTCGGGCGGCGTGTGCTCCAGCGCCATCTTGACGGCCGAGACGATGTTGTTCAGCGGGTCGGTCAGGGCTTCGAGGATCTCGTTGCTGGAGATGGTGAAGCTGCGCGGCACGCCTTCGCTCAGGTTGCGGCCCTTGACTTCCATTTCCTTGACTTCGCTGCCGGGGAAGGCCGAGCCGATGTTCTTCTTGATCGCTTCGGCGGTGGGTTCGCCGATCAGCATGCCGTAGTTGCGGCGGATGTAGGCAATGATGGCGTCGTCGAAGCGGTCACCGCCCACGCGCACGCTGCCCTTGTAGACCATGCCGCCCAGGGAAATGACGCCGACTTCGGTGGTGCCGCCGCCGATGTCCACCACCATAGAGCCGGATGCGTCCGACACCGGCAGGCCGGCGCCGATGGCCGCGGCCATGGGTTCTTCGATCAGGTACACCTCGGAGGCGCCGGCGCCCAGCGCCGACTCGCGGATGGCACGGCGCTCGACCTGTGTCGAACCGCAGGGCACGCAGATGATGATGCGTGGGCTCGGCTTGAACATCGAGCGCGGATGCACCATTTTGATGAACTGCTTGAGCATCTGCTCGGTGACGGTGAAGTCGGCGATCACGCCGTCCTTCATCGGGCGGATGGCCTCGATGTTGCCCGGCACCTTGCCCAGCATGGCCTTGGCCTCGTGGCCGACCGCCTGGATGGTCTTCTTGCCATTGGGGCCGCCTTCGTGGCGGATGGAGACAACCGACGGCTCGTCGAGCACGATGCCCTTGTCACGCACGTAAATCAGCGTGTTGGCAGTGCCCAGATCAATGGCCAGGTCGGTCGAGAAATAACGACGGAATGTTCCGAACATGGAATGCTGCTCCGGCAACCAGGGAGTGACGCAACAACGCTGCAGCGCGAACCACCAGCTGCGGGGGGTGATGGATAACCTAAGATAATACCTTATGACCCGCCCTTCTCCGGTGCGGACACCCCCTGTATCACCTACTGTCACTCTTGCAACACCATGGCATTGACCTCCAGTGACGTCAGCCGCATTGCCCAGCTTGCCCGGCTGGACCTGCGTGAAGACGAACGCGCCGCGATGCTGGACCAGCTCAACGGCTTTTTCGACATCGTCGAAAAAATGCGTGCGGTCGACACCACCGGTGTCGAGCCCCTCTACACCCCCCTGTCGGCCATCGAAGACGTGACGCTGCGTCTGCGCGAGGACGTGGTGACCGAATCCGACCAGCGCGAGGCCAATATGGCCAACGCCCCGGCCCGCGAAGCCGGCCTCTTCCTTGTGCCCAAGGTGATCGAATGAGTGCCCCTGCCCTGCATGACCTGACTCTGGCACAAGCCAGCGCGCAGCTGGCCAGCGGCCAGACCACCAGCGAGGCGCTGACCCGCCACGCCCTGGCGCGCATTGACGCCCACGCCCACCTGGGCGCCTTCCTGCATATCGACACCGACGGCGCCCTGAGCGCCGCACGCGCTGCGGACGCCAGGCGCGCCGCCGGCCAGGCCCTGGGCGCGCTCGACGGCCTGCCCATCGCCCACAAGGACATCTTCGTCACGCAAGGCCAGCCCACCACGGCAGCCTCGAAGATCCTGACCGGCTACCAGAGCCCCTTTGACGCCACGGTGGTGGCCAAGCTCAAGGCCGCTGGCGCCGTGAGCGTGGGCAAGCTCAACTGCGACGAGTTCGCCATGGGCGGCTCCAACGAGAACTCCGCCTATGGCGTGGCCCGAAACCCCTGGGACACCCAGCGCATCCCCGGTGGCTCCTCGGGCGCCTCGGCCGTGGCCGTGGCCGCGCGCCTGGTGGGCGCCACCACCGGCACCGACACCGGCGGCTCCATCCGCCAGCCCGCCGCCCTGACCGGCATCACCGGCATCAAGCCCACCTATGGCCGCTGCTCGCGCTACGGCATGATCGCCTTCGCCTCCAGCCTGGATCAGGCCGGCCCGATGGCCCGCAATGCCGAGGACTGCGCCCTGCTGCTGCAGGCCATGAGCGGCTTCGACGAGCGCGATGCCACCAGCGCTCAGCAAGCCGTGCCCGACTGGGTCGGCAGCCTCAAGGCGCCGCGCGCGGGCGCCACCGCGGCCCAGCCTCTGGCCGGCCTGCGCGTGGGCGTGCCGAAAGAGTTCTTCGGCGCCGGCGTCAGCGCCGACGTGCTGGAAGCCACCCGCGCCGCCCTGGCCCAGTTGCAGCAACTGGGCGCCACCCTGGTGGACGTCAGCCTGCCGCGCACCGAGCTGTCCATCCCGGTGTACTACATCATCGCCCCGGCCGAGGCCTCGTCCAACCTGAGCCGCTTCGACGGTGTCAAGTTCGGGCACCGCGCCAAGCAGTACGGCGATCTGGCCGACATGTACCGCAAGACCCGCGCCGAAGGCTTTGGCCCCGAGGTCAAGCGCCGTATCATGATCGGCACCTATGTGCTCTCGCACGGCTACTACGACGCCTATTACCTGCAGGCCCAGAAGCTGCGCCGCATGATCGCCGACGACTTCCAGGCCGCCTTCAAGGCCTGTGATGTGATCGCCGGCCCGGTGGCCCCCACGGTGGCGCGCCCCATCGGCTCGCAGACAGACCCGGTGGCCGAGTACCTGGCCGACATCTTCACGCTGCCCGCCTCGCTGGCCGGCCTGCCCGGCATGAGCGTGCCGGCCGGCCTGGGTGATCACGGCTTGCCCGTCGGGCTGCAATTGATCGGCAACTACTGGCAGGAGGGTGCACTGCTGCACACCGCACACGCCTTCCAGCAGGCCACCGACTGGCATCAACGCGCACCGCAAGGACTGTCATGACCGCTGCTGCCCACACCACCGACACCATGACCGTGCGCCACCTGGAGGTGGACCTCAGCACGGGCTTTGAGCGCTACTGGAACGGAGGCGACGCCTACCGCTCCACGGTGTTCAACGCCCTGTCGTTCATGTTCCCGGTGGGTGAGCAGTTCTTCATCGACTCGGTGCGGCGCTACGCCAAGCAGGTCGAACAACAAGGCCAGGCCGAGTTGCTGCGCGACATCAAGCTGTTCATCGGCCAGGAGGCCACCCATCGCCACCTGCACCGGCAGTACAACGACCAACTGATCCAGCTGGGCTATGGCGACTGGGTGGAGCGCACCTTGCAGAAGGTCATCAATTTCTTTGGTGACAAGACCCCGCGCCCCGACCTGGCGGCCACCGTGGCCTACGAGCACTACACCGCCCTGCTGGGCGACGGCCTGCTGCGCCACGCCTCCTGGACCGAGCGGATGGACCCGACCATGAAGTCGGTCTGGATGTGGCATGCCGCCGAGGAGTCCGAACACAAGGCCGTGGCCTTCGACACCTACCAGGCCACCGGCGGCGGCTACTGGCTGCGCGTGCTGATGTTCCTGTTCGTGACCTTCGAGTTTTTTGTCTACACCTTCGTGCAGACCTCGATCATGCTGCACCGCGACCGCCAGCTCTTCAAGTGGCGCACCTGGCGCAGTGCGATCGGCATGTGGTGGGGCAAGGACGGCATCGTCTGGCACATGCTGCCCCACTGGCTGGCCTACTTCAAGCCGGGCTTTCATCCCTGGCAACACGACAACCACGAGCTGCTGCAGCGCTGGCAACAAGACCATGCCAGCGACTACCGTGCCCTCCCCGGCACCCAGCCCACCCAACCTGCGCCCCAAGGCGCCTGATCCCCATGAGTTCTTTGTTGATCCGCGGCTTTGAAGTCGTCATCGGCCTGGAAACCCACGTCCAGCTCACCACCCGCTCCAAGATCTTTTCGGGCGCCTCGACCCAGTTCGGCGCCGAGCCCAACACCCAGGCCTGCCCGGTGGACCTGGCCCTGCCCGGCACCCTGCCGGTGATGAACAAAGGCGCGGTGGAGCGCGCCATCGCCTTCGGCCTGTCGGTCGGTGCCACGGTGGCTCCGCGCTCGATTTTCGCGCGCAAGAACTACTTCTATCCTGACCTGCCCAAGGGCTACCAGATCAGCCAGTACGAGATCCCCGTGGTGCAGGGCGGCACGGTGAGCTTCTTCGTGGGCGAGCAGGAGCACACCGTGCGCCTGGTGCGCGCCCACCTGGAAGAAGACGCAGGCAAGTCCCTGCACGACGACTTCGTCGGCTTCAACGGCGAGAAGTCCAGCGGCATCGACCTCAACCGCGCGGGCACGCCCCTGCTGGAGATCGTGACCGAGCCGGACATGCGCTCCAGCGCCGAAGCCGCCGCCTACGCCAAGGCCCTGCACACCCTGGTGGTGTGGCTGGGCATCTGCGACGGCAACATGCAGGAAGGCTCCTTCCGCTGCGACGCCAACGTGTCGGTGCGCCGCCCGGGTGCGCCCCTGGGCACGCGCCGTGAGATCAAGAACCTCAACAGCTTCAAGTTCCTGCAGCAGGCCATCGACGTCGAGATCCAGTACCAGATCGACCAGATCGAGGACGGCCACGCCATCCAGCAGGCCACGGTACTCTTCAACCCAGACGCCAACGGCGGCCGGGGCGAGACCCGCGCCATGCGCACCAAGGAAGACGCGCACGATTACCGCTACTTCCCCGACCCTGATCTGCCCCCGCTGGTGATCGCCCCCGAGTGGATCGAGCGCGTGCGCAGCGAGATGCCCGAGCTGCCCAGCGTGATGGCCGAGCGCTTCGAGAAGGACTACGCCCTGCCCGCCTATGACGCGACGATGATGACGCAGTCCAAAGCCTTTGGTGCGTTCTTCGAGGCGGCGGCCAAGGCCTGTGCTCAGCCCAAGCTGGTCTCCAACTGGCTGATGGGTGAGGTCTCTCGCCGCCTCAATGCCAGCGAGCAGGACATCAGCGCCAGCCCGGTGAGCGCCGCCGTGCTGGCGGCCATGATTGGCCGCATCAGTGATGGCACGGTGTCTAACAATGCCGCCCGACAGGTCTTCGATGCGCTGTGGAATGGTGAACACGCCGAGGTGGCCGACGCCACCGCGCGAGTCGATGCCGTGATCGAGGCCAAGGGCCTCAAGACCATGAACGACACCGGCGAGCTGGACCGCATCATCGATGAGGTGCTGGCCGCCAATGCCAAGTCGGTGGAAGAGTTCCGCGCCGGCAAGGACAAGGCCTTCAACGCCTTGGTGGGTCAGTGCATGAAGGCCAGCAAGGGCAAGGCCAATCCGGCCCAGGTCAACGAGCGACTCAAGCAGAAGCTGGGCGGGTGATCAGCGGACCGTCGGCCTGGCGGACACGCCTGGTTTGCTGACCGCCACGCCTGAAGCGGCCGAGGCCGCAGGGGTGGCGCTCACATCGGGGATGGACCCGGGCTCGGCGCCTGCCCACAGCTTGCGCAAACGGGCCAGTTCCAGGTCATAGAGGGCATTGATGCGCACCATCTCGGCCCGCTGGTTTTCGATGATCTCAAGCTGCGCCTCTTGAGAGGCCTGGTTGCCCTCCAGGGACGAGCGCAGCTTGAAGGGCATGGGCTTGCCCTTGTAGAACTCGGCGTCGGCCAACAAAGGCTTGCGCTCGGCCTTCAGGTCGGCAACACGTTTTTCTGAAGAGGCCATGGCCTTGCGCACATCGTCGAGCGCCGACTGACGCGCCTTGTTGTGGGCCGCCTCATGGGGATAGCGTCCCATGAGGTTGCGGTCACGGCGTACCGCATCCTTGTAGGCCAGCTCAGCGGTTTCCTTCTGGCGGCGCGCTTCTTCGGCCGCCGCACGCTCCTGCGGAGTCTGCCTGGGGGGCAACACCTTGCGCTGCGATCCATCCTTGTTGAGCACGCGCTGTTCGCGGTCCAGGCATTCGGGAATGGGGCGATCGGATGTCAGACGCTTGCCATGCGCATCCACACAGCTGTAGATCCCCCCCTGCATGGTGTAAGAGGACGTGCCCGTGGCCGCCTGCGCCGCCTGAACACTCACCCACACAGCCAGCCCACCCAGCCACCAGGCTGACACCTTGGCGGCGCTTGATTCAGCTCGAGGGGGTGTGGACAAGGGCATCGACGACAAGCTCCTGGTGGGTGACAGAGGACAACTCAGACGCCGTAACGCTGACGGTAGGCCAACACGGCCGGGTGGAAGGACGCCATCGACGGATCTGACTGATGTTCCAGATACTGCAACAGGTCGGCCAGGCTCGCAATGGAAACAACCGGCAATTTGTAGCGCTGTTCGACTTGTTGCACGGCGCTCTCGTCGCAGTCGACCCCATTGAGCGTGGCTTTTTCCTGACGATCCAGGGCGATGGCGACACCGCAGGGCGTGGCGCCCGCCGCGGCGATCATGTCGATGGACTCGCGCACCGAGGTGCCCGCGGAGATCACATCGTCGATGATGAGCACCCGCCCCTGCACCGGCGCCCCGACCAGGGTGCCACCCTCGCCATGGTCCTTGGCCTCCTTGCGGTTGTAGGCAAAGGGCTTGTTGTGCCCCAGGCGGGCCAGCTCGATGGACACGGCCGCCGCCAGGGTGATGCCCTTGTAGGCCGGGCCGAAGAGCATGTCGAAGGGCAGGCCCGAGTCCACCAGGCGCTGTGCATAGAATTGCGCCAGTCGACCCAGCTTGGCGCCATCGTCGAACAGCCCCGCATTGAAGAAGTAGGGCGACAGGCGCCCGGCCTTGGTCTTGAATTCACCAAAGCGCAGCACCTTGGACTCAACTGCAAAGGCCACGAACTCCTGGGCCAGGGCATGGGAGGGAGAGGGGTTGTTCATAACGAGGTCTCAACGTGTTTCGACTGGTATCCCTCAACCTCAACGGCATCCGCTCGGCGGCCACCAAAGGACTGATCCCCTGGACGGAGGGACACGCCGCTGATTGTATGGGGGTGCAGGAGCTCAAGGTCCATGTCGATGACATGCCCGCGCCCCTGAAGTCCTTTGCCGGCATGAATGGGCACTTCCATCACGCCGAGAAAAAGGGCTACTCCGGGGTGGGCCTGTACACCCGGCATGAGCCCTCCGATGTGATCGTGGGGCTGGGTGAGCATGACAGCAGCGGCGAATTCGACCCCGAAGGTCGCTACGTGGAGCTGCGCTTCGACAAGCCCGGGCGCCCGCTGTCGATCATCAGCTGTTACTTCCCCAGCGGCTCCAGTTCGGAGGAGCGCCAGGAGGCCAAGTTCCGCTTCCTGGACGTGATCGAGCCCCACCTGGCCCGCCTACGTGGTCAGCGCGAGTTCATCTTGATGGGCGACGTCAACATCGCCCACCGCGAGGCGGATCTCAAGAACTGGAAGGGCAACCTCAAGAACAGCGGTTTCCTGCCCGAAGAGCGGGCCTGGATGACCCGGCTGCTGGACCCTGCGGGCAACACACGCCTGGTCGACGTCTACCGTGCCCTGCACCCCGACACCACCGATGAGTGCTACACATGGTGGAGCAACCGGGGCCAGGCACGCGCCAAGAACGTGGGGTGGCGCATCGATTACCACCTGGCCACCCCGGGTCTGGCCGAGACGGCACGCCAGGCGGCAGTGTACAAGGAGCAATGGTTCAGCGACCATGCGCCGCTGACCATTGATTACGACTTCAGTGTGTGAGCAAACGCCCCGCGCCATCTGAGACTTAGCCCCCACCCCATGGCCATCAAAAAATCCGACCTGTATTCATCCCTCTGGGCCAGCTGCGATGAACTGCGCGGCGGCATGGATGCCAGCCAGTACAAGGACTACGTCCTGTTCATGCTGTTCATCAAGTACATCAGCGACAAGTACGCTGACTCGGACGACTTCGCGCCACCCGTGGTCATCCCCCCGGGCGCCAGCTTCAAGGACATGATCGCCCTCAAGGGCAAGGCCGACATTGGCGACAAGATCAACACCGACATCATCCAGCCGCTGATCGACGCCAACAGCCGCCTGGCCCGCAGCGACTTCCCCAACTTCAATGACCCCGAGAAGCTGGGCACCGGCGCCGAGATGGTCGAGCGCCTGAGCAACCTGGTCAGCATCTTCCAAAAGCCAGAGCTGGATTTCTCGCAAAACCGCGCCGAGCACGACGACATCCTGGGCGATGCGTATGAATACCTCATGCGCCACTTCGCGACTGAGAGCGGCAAGAGCAAGGGCCAGTTCTACACGCCCTCTGAAGTGAGCCGCGTCATTGCCAAAGTCATTGGCATCTCGCCCGCCAACACCCGCGCCAGCACCACCGCCTATGACCCCACCTGCGGATCAGGCTCGCTGCTGCTGAAGGTGGCCGCCGAGGCCGGCAACAAGATCACGCTGGAAGGCCAGGAAAAGGACGTGACCACCGCCGGCCTGGCGCGCATGAACATGATCCTGCACGACTTCCCCACGGCCAACATCGTGAGCGGCAACACCCTGGCCAGCCCGAAGTTCAAAGATGGCGAACAACTGCGCACCTACGACTACGTGGTCGCCAACCCGCCCTTCAGTGACAAGGCCTGGACCACCGGCCTGACCCCCGCCACCGACCCCTACCAGCGCTTCACCTGGGGCGAGCCCCCCGCCAAACAGGGCGACTACGCCTACCTGCTGCACATCGTGCGCAGCATGAAGGCCACCGGCAAAGCCGCGTGCATCTTGCCGCACGGCGTGCTGTTTCGGGGCAATGCAGAAAGCGTGATCCGCAAGCAGTTGCTGAACAGCGGCATCCTCAAAGGCATCATCGGCCTGCCCGCCAACTTGTTCTACGGCACCGGCATTCCAGCTTGCATCCTGGTGCTGGACAAAGAGAACGCATCCGCACGCAAGGGCGTGATGATGATCGACGCCAGCAAAGGCTTCATCAAAGACGGCAACAAGAACCGCCTGCGCGAGCAAGACCTGCACCGCATCGTCGATGTGTTCCAGAAGATGGCCGATGTGCCGGGCTATGCCCGCATGGTGCCGCTGAGCGAAATCGCCAGCGACAAGAACGATCACAACCTCAACCTGCCCCGCTACATCGACAGCAGCGAGCAAGAAGACATCCAAGACCTGAGCGCCCACCTGAGCGGCGGCATCCCTGACCGCGACCTGTTTGGCGCGGGCAGCACCTTGGGCCCGTATTGGCAGGTCATGCCCACGCTGCGCGCCACCTTGTTTGCACCGCTTCGCGAAGGCTACAGCCAGCTGCAGCAACCCGTGGCCGAGGTCAAAGCCGCCATCCTGGGCCACGCAGAGTTCATCGCCTTTCAGGCCAGCGCCACCCAACTGTTTGCCACCTGGCAAGCGCGCAACGAACCGCGCATGAAGGGCCTGCAGGTGGGCGACCACCCCAAAGCCTTCATCGAGCAATTGTCTGAAGACCTGCTGGCCACCTTCAAACCCGCCCCGCTGGTGGACGCCTACAGCGTGTACCAACACCTGATGGATTTCTGGGCGCAGGCCATGCAAGACGACGCCTACACCGTGGCCCAAGACGGCTGGGTGGCCAAGCCCACCCGCATCATCGAGACCGACAAGAAAGGCAAGAAAAAAGACAAAGGCTGGGCCTGCGACCTGGTGCCCAAGGCCTTGATGGTGGCGCGCTACTTTGCCGCCCAACAAGCCGCGCTGGACGCCGAACAAGCCAAGCTGGACGCCACCAGCAGCGCCATCACCGAACTGGAAGAAGAACACAGTGGCGACGATGGCTCAGGCGCCGTGTTTGCCGGCTTCGACAAGATCAACGCGGCAGCGGTGAAAGACCGCATCAGAGAAGTCAAGGCCGACCCGCAACAAGATGACAACAGCGCACTGGAATTGAAAGTGTTGAACGAATGGCTCAAGCTCAGCAGCGATGAGGCCAGCTTGAAAAAACACGTGAAAGAGCTGGACGCGCAACTCGACCAATTGGCTCATGACCACTACGCCCAACTGAGCGTGGCCGAGATTCAGCAGCTGGTGGTGAACGACAAATGGCTGGCGCGCATGAATGCCGATGTGCAGGGTGAACTGGAACGCGTGAGCCAGACCCTGACGCGGCGGATTCGGGAGCTGGCGGAGCGGTATGCCGTGCCGTTGCCGGGGCTGGTGGATGAGGTGGCGGCGCTGTCGGCCAAGGTGGGGGCGCATTTACAGCGCATGGGGGTGGCATGAGTTTGACTTCAACTACGCCCGACTGGCCAATCAAACCACTATCCACGGTGATCGTGGAGATGCGTGGCGGTGCCCCGCTCAAGCCCAATGACTTCACAAAAGACGGTGTGAAGGTTCTGCCCAAAGGGGCAGTGGGACGAACTGGTTGGTTGGATGTCACCGAGAAGGACTTGCAGTACTGCTCGCATGACTATGCCAACGCGCATCGAACCAATCAAATCGATGAGCAATACACGGTTGTTGTCCTCCGTGACTTGGTCCCAAGTGGGCCAAGTATTGGTTTGATAGTGCGGATTCGTGACCCTGAGCGATGGCTCTTGGCGCAGGGCGTTTACGGCTTCAAGTTGAACGATGAGCTTGATCCGTCGTACCTGTCCCAACTGTCGAATACGCAGTGGTACCGAAAGCTGATGAATCAGATCATGGTGGGCAGCACACAAGTGCACATCACCAACACTGCGTTCAAGGCGGCATCAGTCCCCATGCCCCCGCTCGCCGAACAACGTGCCATCGCCACCACCCTCTCCGACGTCGATGCCCTGATCGCCGGGCTGGAGCGGCTGATCGCCAAGAAGCGCGACATCAAACAGGCCGCGATGCAGCAACTACTCACCGGCCAAACCCGCCTGCCGGGGTTCAGTGGGGAGTGGGATTACTTCCGGGTGGCCGAACTTGAAAAACTTGGCCTTCTACGGCTAGGCCGAGGAAACGTCATATCAAAGAAAGACATTGACGCAACGCCAGGCGATTGCCCGATCTACTCATCTTCCGTCAAAAACGATGGTGAGTTTGGCCGATATGGAAACTTCATGTTTGACGAGGAACTGATTACTTGGTCGGTAGATGGCGGAGGCAACTTCTTCTATAGATCGAAGCACCGTTTTTCAGTCACGAATGTGTGTGGCTACATGCGCGCAGACTCAATGCGATTGAACTATAGGTATCTGGCTGCGCAGCTTCAATTCGAGCACGGGAAGAAGACCTTCGACTATCAGTCAAAAGCTCATCCAAGTGTCGTTCGCGCCGAGTACTTGATACCCATACCAAAAATCGAAGAACAAACCGCCATCGCCATCGTCCTCTCCAACATGGAGGCCGACCTCGCCACCCTCGAATCCCGCCTCATCAAAACCCGCGCCATCAAGCAAGGCATGATGCAGGAGTTGTTGACAGGAAGGACGCGCCTGATATGAATGAAAACGTCACCAATGAAGACGGGCCGAAAAGTCGCAATCGCATCGTGGCCTTCGTGGACATCCTGGGCGCCAGCCAAGCTGCGCTTTCGCAGCAACCTTCTGCATTGGTGGGAAACATCTTCCGCTTGGGTAGGGCCATGCAATGGACTCACCGAGTCCACAGCACCAGCCCAGATGGCGGGGTAACAACTCAAGAATTCAAACCCGGTGTTGCACAGTTCAGCGACTGCCTGCTGCTTTGGAGCGATCCGCTCGACGGCTTGGAGCCCGAGCAGTTCGTCGGTACCGCAGGATCATTTCTTTGGAACTTGTGCGCTGAATTGGGTAGCTTGCTGTTGAGAGGTGTACCGTTCAGAGCAGGCGTCAGCGAAGGCCCCGTGTTCATCTACCCAGAACTGAATATCTTCGCTGGCCGCCCCATCGTTGAGGCAGTCAAATTGGAGGGTGCTCAAGACTGGTTGGGCGCAGCAATGCTGTTTGCAGACCGCCCCGACCGACTCATCCAACGGCCCGACCAAGTTTATGGCGTTGGTGAGCGCTCCATGTTCGAACACATCGTGGTGCCCGCAACACCTGTTCCGCTTAAGGAAGACATAACAACTCAATTGTCGGGTGATGCAATCCTGGCATTGAACTGGGCTCTTTCGGCAAAAGAGTCTCAGGGCCCCACCTACCAAGCATTGAAAACAAAGCTGCAAGCGCTGCAGGCAAATGCTGGTGCCACCGCTCAACGCAAATACGAACTGGCGGTGCAATTTCTCGCGACTGTCGAGTCCATCAGCCTTGGTCACCCATCTGACAGCGCGAAGGTGAATGGACGATGAGCGAACGCTACCAGGTCAACGGCCCCGAAGGCGAGTTCGAGCCCGCCTCGAACAGACTGGTGCTGCGTAACTTGGTGGGCATCACGTCACCGGATGACATGGACGCCCTGGAGCTGCGGCTGCTGCTTGAGCTGTACGACGAGGTGCTGCTGCACAACCTGCCAGACCGCACCCTGACGGTGGCTGACCTCAAGCACTGGCATCACCTGTGGCTGGGCAATGTGTATGCGTGGGCAGGGCAGGAACGCTCGGTGAACCTGGGCAAGGGCGGCTTTCAGTTCGCCACCGCCGGGCTGCTGCCGGGTTTACTGCGCGATTTCGAGCGGCAATGCCTTGCGACATGGACACCCTGCGACAAGCTGGCCCCAGACGAGGTGGCCCACGCCATCGCCGTGACGCATGTGGAGCTGATCTTGATTCACCCGTTCCGCGAGGGCAACGGGCGCCTGTCACGCCTGCTGGCGGATGTGATGGCTGTGCAGGCAGGCCACGAACCGCTGGACTATTCCAGCTGGGAGCAAAACAAGCCGGCCTACATTGGTGCGATTCACGCCGGGATTTCGGGCAACTACGGCCCCATGCGCCAGTTTGTGGACCAGGCCATGGCCGCTGGCGATGCCAGCCTCAGCGGGCCAGCTTGATGTGGGGAAACCGTACCGTGGGCTGCTTCAACCTTTGCTCCAACAGCACAACGCTTTGGCCTGTTTCGACAGCCGTGGAGCTGGCCACAGACCGCAGCACGGCTTTACGGCTGGGTGTTTTGCGTTGGGGCGCTGTGGATTTGGGCATGCGGTGGGTGTGCGAGGTAAGTCTGTGAATTTTATCGACATTTCATGCTTTGCTGGGGCTGAATTTGGGGGATGGCGGATCACCCCGCAAGTCACCCGCCAAGTCACCCCGCAAGTAGCCCAACAACTCACCCCCTATGTGACCCCCGAAGTCACCCCCGAAGTCAGCGACCCAGTCACCGCACCAGTTGCCGACCCAGTCAGCGACCCACTCACCGGGCAAGTGACCGTGCAAGTTACCGGGCAAGTCAGCCTGCCCACCACCCTCAAGGACTGAGCCATGCCCCCCGCCCTGCGCCCTGAACGGGTCACCCAAAACCGCGTCGTCGCCCGCCTCACGGCCCCCACCAGCGCGGGCGGCCTGGGCTACGCCAACCTGGGCGACTGGGGCAAGCGCGAGGGCAACCGCTGCATCGAGCCCGATCTGCTGCGCGCCAACCTGCAACAGCGCGGCTATTCGCCCGTGCAAATCGCCCAAGCCCTGCAAAAGCTGATGGCAGCGGCCGATGCCACCGGCATCACCCTGTACCAGGCCAACCTGCGCACCTACCAGTGGCTGCGCTATGGCGTGCCGGTGCAGGTGGCCGCAGGCGTGCCGCACGACACGGTGCACCTGATCGACTGGGCCACGCCCAACAACAACCACTTTGCCCTGGCCGAAGAGGTCACCCTCAAAGGCGGGCACGAGCGCCGACCCGACATCGTGCTGTACGTCAACGGCATCGCCATGGTGGTGCTGGAGCTCAAGCGCAGCTCGGTGGACGTGGCCAATGGCATCCGCCAACTCATCACCAACCAGGAAGAGATCTTCAACCTGGGCTTTTTCAGCACCGTGCAACTGGTGCTGGCGGGCAGCGATTCGCAAGGCCTGCGTTACGGCACCACCGGCACGCCCGAGAAGTTCTTTGTGGAGTGGAAGCACCACCCAGCCGCCAACGTTGAAGGTGATCCCAACCTGGCCGAAGGCGCTTTGCTGGATGCCCCCTTGCTGCAAATGCTGACACCCCACCGGCTGCTCGATCTGGTCCGCAACTTCGTGATCTTTGATGGCGGCCAGAAAAAGGTGCCGCGCCTGCACCAGTACGAGGGCGTGAAGGCCGCACAAGAGCGCCTGGCGCGCCAAGAGGGCGGCGTGATCTGGCACACCCAGGGCAGCGGCAAGAGCATCTTGATGGTGCTGTTGGCCAAGTGGCTGCTGGAGCACGACCCCAACGCCCGCATCCTGGTGGTGACAGACCGCGATGAGCTAGACAAGCAAATCGAAGGCGTGATGCGCAACGCCGGGGTGATTGGGGCTGAAGCCCCGTCGCCACGCATCTTGTCGCGCCGCGATTTGCTGGACAAGCTGGGCGCGCCTTCGCCACGGCTGATGTGCGCGCTGATCCACAAGATCGACGCCGCTGACCTGAAGGATGAGCCGCCCCGCCTGGCGGGCCGCTTCTATGTGTTCGTGGACGAATGCCACCGCACCCAGGGCGGCGACATGAACAAGCAGATGAAGCGGTGGCTGGCCAGCGCCGTGTTCATTGGTTTTACCGGCACGCCGCTGCTGCGTCGCGACAAGCAAACCACGCGCGAGGTGTTTGGCACCTTCATCCACACCTACAAGTTCAACGAGGCAGTGGCCGACAAGGTGGTGTTGGACCTGAAGTACGAGGCCCGCGCCGTGCCCCAGCGCCTGACCTCACCCAAGGCGGTAGACGACTGGTTTGAAAAAGCCGCCAAGGGTTTGAACAACTACCAAAAGTCCATGCTGCGCAAGCGCTGGGCCACCATGGAAGAGCTGATGAGCTCAGGCGAGCGCAAGCGGCGCATCATGGCCGACATCATTCACGACTTTGGCGTGCGCCCCCGTTTGAACAACGACCGGGGAACGGCCATCCTGGTGGCCGCATCCATCTACGACGCCTGCCACTACTTCCGAGAGTTTCAGGGCACCAGCTTTGGCAAGCTCTGCGGCATCATCACCTCGTTCGAGCCCAACCACAACGCCATCTCGCAAGAGCCCAAAGACAGCGACGAGCGCTACAAATTCGACACCTACACCCAGCATGTGCTCAAGCCGGGGCAAACCACCACCCAGTACGAAACCGAGGCCAAGCGGCGTTTCATTGAAGAGCCCGCCAACCTGAAGCTGCTGATCGTGGTGAGCAAGCTGCTGACGGGCTTTGACGCGCCCAGCTGCACCTACATCTACCTGGACAACGAGCTGCGCGACCACAACCTGTTCCAGGCCATTTGCCGCACCAACCGCCTCGATGGCGAAGACAAGGACTACGGCCACATCGTTGACTACAAAGAGTCGCTGGAGAACGTACAGAAGGCCCTGGCCGTGTACACCTCTGACGAACTGGACACCGACAGCTGCGGCGAAGGCGCCGATTTGACCGTGAAGGATTGGCGCGAAGAAGGCCGCACCAAGCTGGACGCGGCCCGCGAGGCCCTGATCTACCTGTGTGCGCCGGTCAAACAGCCGCAGGGCATCGAGCAGCACATTCACTACTTCTGCGGCAGCGCGTGCGATGCGGCCGCACTGAACGACACCGAGCCCCTGCGCATTGCCTTTTACAAGGCGGTGGCAGCTTATGTGCGGGCCTACGCCGACCTGGCGCAGAACCTGGAAGAAGCAGGCTACAGCGCCACGCAGATCGACGCCTTCGAGAAAGAAACCGTCTTCTACACCGAGCTGCGCGCGGCCATCAAGAACCACGCGGGTGAGGAGCTGGACACCAAGCCCTTCGAGGCCGACATGCGCCACCTCATCAACACCTACATCCAGGCCGACCCGGCGGATGTGTTGGGCAATTTGAGTTCGCTGTCGCTGACCGAGCTGATCATTGAAACGGGCATCCACGATGCCATTGCCCGCAAGCTCAATGAGAAGGGCAAGCTATCAAACAATGCGATCGCCGAAGGCATCATCAACAACGTCCGCAAGACCATCATCCGCGACCAGTTGACCGACCCCAAGTTCTACGAGCACATGAGCAAGCTGCTGGAAGACCTGATCCAGCAACAGCGGCACGACACCGAAAGCTATGCTGAGTTTCTGAAAAAGGCCGAAGCGCTGGCCAAGCAACTGGGTGGCAAGGGTGGTGCTGACAGCGATCAGTTGCCAGCTGCCCTGCGTGGCAACAAAGAAGCGACGGTGCTCTACAACAACCTGCCCGGGGTATTGATGGCGGCTGAGGCGGCCAACTCCACGGCAGACCACCTGGCAGCAGAGCCCCCGGCCACGTATGGCGACGAATTCCTGAGCCTGGCGCTGAGCCTGGACAAAGCCATCCGCGACAAAGCCCCCGCAGGCTGGAAGGGCGACCCAGCTCGCGAGGCGCAGGTGCTCAATGCCATCTTCCCCGTCATGAAGAAGAACAAGGCCGCCACACTGGCCATCTTCGAAATCATCAAGAACCAACCAGGGTATTGAGCGGTGGAGACCACGCACAACACCACACCCCTCGAAGAGATCGTGCTGGGAGCCCTGCGCATCAGCCTGGTCCGCAAGCGCGTGAAGAACGTGCACCTGACCGTGCATCCGCCCGAGGGGCGGGTGACGCTGGTGGCGCCCGAGAACACCCGCCCAGAGATAGCGAGGGCCTATGCCATCTCAAAACTGGTCTGGATACGCCAGCAACAAGCGGCCTTGAAAGCTCAAGCGCGTGAGGCGCCGCGTCAGTTCCGTGAACGCGAAAGCCACGAGTTGTGGGGTCGTCGCCATTTGATGACGGTGCAAGTGGCCGATGCCAAGCCCTGCGTGAAACTCGACCACAAGCGCATCACGCTTACCGTGCGGCCTGAGCATGACTTGGCCAAACGCGCCGAGGTGATACACGCCTGGCACAAATCACTGCTGCATGGCCTGGTGCCAAAACTGATTGCGCAATGGGAGCCCAAGCTGGGTGTGCGTGTGTCAGGCTACTTTTTGCAGCGCATGAAGACCAAATGGGGCAGCTGCAACCACCGCGCGGGTCACATCCGGCTCAACACCGAGCTGGTCAAAAAGCCCAAGGACTTGGTGGAATACGTGGTGGTACACGAAATGCTGCACCTGCTGGAGCCCACCCACAACGACCGCTTTGTGGCTTTGCTGGACAGGCACTGGCCGCAATGGCGTGAGGCGCGTAAAGAATTGAATGCCTTGCCCTTGGGGATTTGAACCTCAAAGACCAGGCCCCGCAACCCGGATTGCCTTGCGGGGCCTGGTGAATCGCCTCAGATCAGATCAGATCAGTTCAGTTCAACGCACTGGTAGGCACCACCGGCAGCACCACGCTCGACGGCCGGAAGGCATCGTTGTAGAGCATGGTGGTGCCGCCAACTGCCTTGGCTTCCTGCGGCTTGGACCACACGCCCTGAGCCTGGTTGCTGGCGCTGATGGCCACGCGCAGGCGCTGCCCCTTGCGCACCACGGCAGCCGCCGGGAACACCTCGACCGGCACCAGCATGGCCTGGCCAGGCACCACCGGCAGCCGTGCAGCCTCGGTGAACGGATGCCACGGCTGGATCATGATGCCCTTGACGAAGCGCGAGCGGCTGGTGTCGACGGCACGGTGGCTGGCCGCCTGCAGGCCGGTGGAGATCGGCGTGGCCTTGCCCAGGATATCGACCACATCCACGCGCACGGCCACAGCCGCCTCGGTCCGATTGGTCGACATCCAGATGTCGGCCTGGATCGGACCGTTGATGTACATGTCGCTGGTCATGGGCGCGGTTTCGAAGATCAGCGCCTTCTGAGCCCGCTCGACCGTGTTGCTGTTGGTGTAGCAGGCCTTGGGCAGCAGGCCGGCCATGCCCAGCGTCCATTGTTCGTAGCTGCTCGAGCAATCGCTGCCGTCGTTGATCGTGACCTTGGCGTTGACCGCCTTGCCGCTGTCGCTCTTGGCGTACTCGACCACCGCCGGGGTGGGCTCGCTCACGGTGCCAGCCGACTTCTCGATGAGCCCGGGCTTGGTCAGACTCAGGCTCTTGTCGGCGCGCAGGTAATAGCGCTGCGGCGTCATCTGCGGGTGCGGCCAATCGGTGGCGCGTGCATACCGCGTGCTGCCCAGGGCGCCGTAGCCCTCGACGTACTGCGTCACATTGGGCAGCGTCGCCGCTCCGGTGTTCATGCCCTTGAGGTACTGGTCAAACCACTGCAGCATCAGCGATGCCGATTTGGGTGCCCCCTTGGCCAGGATCGTGTCCGCCCCGGATGCCCCCGCCAGCACAGCGCCGATATGGCTGCCTTTGAGCACCACCAGCTTGGTGTTGGCGTTGCGCTTGATCTGCTCGTACAGCAGAGGCTCGTCACGCTGGAAGATGTCGTTGTTGCTGCCCACGATGAAAGTGGGAACCTTGATCTTCGAGGCGCCTTCGATGGGCGAACGCAGCGACCAGAAGTTGCCGTCGTCGGTGGCATACCCGGTGGTGCCCTGCAGCGAGTTGTCCACCGTCGGCAGGTACCAGCTGTCGATCGACTCCAGGTGCTGCTGGTTGGCCGCCGTGATCTGGTCAGCAAACTGCGGGTACTTGTCGATGGCCGCACCGTTGGCCACGCTGAGCGAATGTGTCAGCGGCAGCCACAGACTGATGAACTGCGCGTTGAGCAAACCGCCCACACCCACGGTGCCGCGGTAGGCATCGCCCATGGGCACCTGAGCAAACACGGCCTTGACCGCCGGGTGCTGGTTCTTGGCCGTCAGCAGGCTGGTGATGCCCAGATACGACGTACCCGCCAGGCCCAACTGGCCGTTGAACCAGCTCTGCTGAGTGATCCAGTCCACCGCTGCGGCGTAGCCCGCCTGCTCCAGCTCGCCCAGCAGCTCCGAGCGGCCGCTGGACATGCCCGAGCCCTGCACGTCGACGGCCACCGAGATGTAGCCGCGCTTGTTCATGAACGGGTCCTGCCCCCCCACCAGCAAGGTGTTGCCCGTGCCCATGACCTCGCCCAGCAACTGACCAACGTCGATGCGGTAGGCCGTCTGCGACAGGATGACCGGAAACTTGCCTGGCACCGGGTTGCCCTTGGCATCGGCAGGCACCGACACCAGCGCCGCGATCTTCTCGCCACGCGAGGTGGTGATGAACTGCAGGGGCAGCGTCACCGAGTTGGGGTGGTCCTCGGCGCGGGTGTATTCCTTCCAGGTACTTGAGGCATTGCTCGTGATCGCCGGGTTGGTCTGCGTCGTGCTGCTGCGGGTGCCCAAGGTGGTGGTCTGGGCGATGGCCAGGCTGGCCGCGCCGGCGGCCAGCAGGGCTGCGGCCACGCCGCGAAGCGCGAAGGAGGAGTAGGTGGACATGTCGTCTCCGTTGGAAGTGTGTGTCAGGCGAATGCGGATGTTGCAGATACTAGGGAATCAGCCCTCACGGCGGCTATAGCCGCACAGACCAATCCATTGACTTGAGTGGCAGAGGTTTTCCCTAGGAACGCGCATTGACGCCTTTGCTTTGTCGCCAATCCGACGGTGTGAGGCCCGACCAGCGTCGAAATGCGCGGTGAAAGCTGGCCACCGATGAGAAGCCCAGCGACTCGGCGATCTGCTTGAGTGGCTGTCGACCTTCGGCCAGCAAGCGCTCGGCCGTCAGGCGCTGGCACTCCTGGAGCAGATCGGCATGCGTCGTGCCCAGCAGGGCCAGCTGGCGCCGGAAGCTGCGCTCGTTCATGCCCAGGTGCTCGGCGGTGTCCGAAACGGTGGGCAGCCGGGGAAAGGCGTTCAGCAACCATTGCCGCACCTGCTCCGCCAGATCGGTGCCAGCCTGCATCGCGGCCAGGAGGGCCTCCGCGCGGGTCCGGGCGCTCACATAGGCCACCGGGTCATGACTGGGCATGCGCATGTCCAGCAGCGCGGGGTTGAACCCGATCGCGCACTCCCGGCGGTCATAGCGGATGCAGGAGCCGAAGGTCGCGGCATAGCGATGTTCATGACCGATCGGCGGCGGATGGGGGAAGTCGACATGGTGGATGTCATCGTTGCCTGCACCCGCGAAGCGCAGCATCTGCACAGCGCTGGTCGAGACCATCTGCAGGCGGAACTGCCCACCCACGCCGCCGAGCACCACCGGCTGCACGATCAGCCGGGCGGCATCACGGTCCTCGATCAGCTCCACCTCGGAGCGCTCAATCGACAGCGGTGCAAACCGGCGGATGTCATCGAGCATCTGGCGCAGGCTGGAGGTCGACAGCACCAGCGGCACCAGGGCGCCATAACGCATCAGCGCCAGACTCTTGCCTGCCACCAGACCAAAGGCCGGATCCCCGGTGGACTCCACGGCCGCCTCCATCATGCGGGCGAACAGGTCGACCGGCACCCAGGGGCCATCCTCCGGCAGGTCGTCTGCCGATTCAATCCCGCATCGGCGCAGCACCTCGCTGGAATCGAAGCCTTCGACGTCCAGGGTATGAGCCAGAATCTTGAGGTTGATGGGCGACAGTCGCATGGGGAGCAATCACGAACAGCAAACAGCGGGGGCGCCCACCGGTGAACAAGCTCGCTAGTCTGCGTGTTTTCGATGCATCGATGAAGACGCACAGGCCGGTGATTTCCCTAATGAACGCGGATCGCTTAACCACGCCGCCCCGTCGGGCGTGAGCCACGGCAGATTCAGGGCGTTTGCAAACAGCCCGGGCTTCAGATAGTGTTTGCGGCGTGACATCGATTGCTGCGCGAGCCCTTCATTCATGGATCTGAACCTGTCCACGCCCGGACTGCAGGCGCTGGACCCTGCACAACTCCACCACGCCTGCGATCCCTTGCAGTTCGGCTTCCAGACCACGGCCGAACTGGAGGATCTGACCGAGCTGATCGGCCAGATGCGCGCCGTCGATGCGGTGCACTTCGGCACCGGCATGCGCCATGAGGGCTACAACATCTTTGTGCTCGGCCCCTCGGGCATGGGCAAGCGCACCATGGTGCGCCAGCTCCTGACCCAGCGCGCGCGCGGCGAACCCGATCCGCCCGACTGGTGTTACCTGCACCACTTCGATCAACCCCACAAGCCGCGGGCCATGCGCCTGCCGGCAGGCCGTGGCGCCGAGCTGCGCGACCAGATGGCGCAACTGGTCGACTACCTGCGCACGGCCATTCCGGCGCTGTTCGACAGTGACGACCACCGCGCCAAGGCCGAAGCCATTCAGGAGGAGTTCAACCAACGGCAGGAGGCCCGACTCAAGGCCCTGGGCGACGAGGCCGAGGGCCACAAGATCATCCTGTTGCGCACCCCCAGCGGCTTCACCTTCGTGCCCACCCAGGACGGCGAGGTGATCCCGCCCGATGACTACGCCAAGTTGCCTGATGAGGAAAAGCACCGCATCGCCACGGCCATGGCGGCGCTGCAGGACAAGCTCGGGCACATCCTGGAAGACCTGCCGCGCTGGCGCAAAGAACGCGCCGAGCACCTCAAGCGGCTAGATCAGGACACCACGCTGCAGGCAGTCAAGCACCTGATCGACGACATCCGCGCACGCTTTGCCGACCTGCCGGCCGTGCTGGCCTATCTGGATGTCGTGCAGAAGGACATGCTGGAGCATGCGGACGATTTCAAGAGCCCCGATGAAACCACGCAGTTGGGCGGTGGCCTGGCCGTCGTCACCCACGAGACCTTCCATCGCTACCAGGTCAATGTGCTGGTGACCCAGACACCGGGCACGGGGGCGCCCATCGTGAGCGAAGACAACCCCAGCTATGGCAATCTGATCGGCCGCATCGAACACCTGTCGCAATTGGGTGCCCTGATCACGGACTTCACACTGATCAAGCCCGGTGCACTGCACCGCGCCAACGGCGGCTACCTCCTGCTGGACATCCGCAAGGTGCTGATGCAACCCTTTGCCTGGGAAAGCCTCAAGCAGGCCATGCAGTCCCACGAGATCCGGCTCGAATCGCTGGCGCAGGTCTACAGCCTGGTGAGCACGGTGTCGCTGGAGCCCGAACCCATCCCGCTGGACGTCAAGGTCATCCTCTTTGGTGACCCCCTCTTTTATTACCTGCTGCAAGAGGTCGACCCGGATTTCAGCGAGCTGTTCAAGGTGGCCGCAGATTTCGAGGATCGCATCGAGCGCAATGCCGACACCCACCAGCTCTATGCACGCATGGTGGCCACCCTGGTGCGCAAGGACCAGTTGCTGCCTTTCGATCGCACGGCGGTGGCCCGTGTCATCGATTTCAGCGCGCGGCTGGTGGAAGACGCCGAGCGCCTGAGCACCCACATCCGCAGCGTGGCCGACCTGCTGCGCGAGGCCGATTACTGGGCTCGCCAGTCGGGCCACGGCACCGTGGCGGCCCACCACGTGCAGCAGGCCATTGATGCACAGATCCGCCGCCAGGACAGCATCCGCACGCAATTGCACGAAGCCATCCTGCGCGGCACGATCCTGATCGACACACAAGGCACCGTGACCGGGCAGATCAACGGTCTATCGGTGCTGGAGATGGGGGACTTCGCCTTTGCGCAGCCCACGCGAATCACCGCCGTCACACGCCTGGGCGATGGCGAGGTGATCAACATCGAGCGCGAGGCCAAGCTGTCGGGCTCGCTGCACTCCAAGGGGGTGCTGATCCTGTCGTCCTTCCTGGCTGGGCGCTATGCACGCCAGCAGCCCCTGCCCTTGTCGGCCAGCCTGGCGTTCGAGCAGTCCTATGGCCATGTGGATGGCGACAGCGCCTCGCTGGCCGAGACCTGCGCCCTCCTGTCCGACCTGGCCCGACTGCCACTGAAGCAGAGCCTGGCCGTGACGGGCTCCATCAACCAGATGGGACAGGTGCAGGCCATCGGCGGCGTCAATGAAAAGATCGAAGGCTTCTTCGACATCTGCTCGGCGCGCGGCCTGACGGGCGATCAGGGCGTGCTGATTCCATCAGCCAACATCAAGCACCTGATGCTGCGCCACGATGTGGTGGCCGCCGCACGAGCCGGCACCTTCCGCATCCATGCGGTCGACAGTGTCGATGAGGCCATGGCCCTGCTGACAGGCCTGCCCGCCGGTGAGCCCGACGACCAAGGCACCTACCCTCCCGGAAGTGTCAACCACGAGGTGGTCAGCCACATCCAGGCATTGAGCAAACTCTGGAAATCTCTGGAGGAGCCCTCGGAGCCGGAGCCCAGCCGACCATGGCGTAAAAGCGCACGAGGACACCCCCCAGCCCGATGAGAGGCCTCCCTGAAAGGACCGCATTGACTTTGCCCTTCCTCCGACGTGGCGCCAGACCTGGCCCGATCTTCATCGTCGCCGCATTCGCGTTTGCCTTGTGGAGCTTTCTGGAGGTGGCCGAAGAGGTGCTCGATGGCGGCGCCCATGCGTTTGACCTCACCGTCCTGAACCTGCTGGGCATGCACAGCCCGTCGGGCCTGGGCGACAGACCCGCATGGATGCTGGCCATGGCTCGCGACATCACGGCCCTGGGCAGTGTCACCGTGCTGGGGCTGATGGTCTCGGCGGTCATCGTCTTTCTCGCCATCGCCGGTCGACACATGACCGCACTGTTCGTGCTGATGGCCACCACCAGCGGCGTACTGACCATGACGGCGCTCAAAGGCATCTTCCATCGCCCCCGCCCGGAACTGCTGGCGCATGGCGACTATGTGATGCTGGCCAGCTTCCCCAGCGGGCACGCCATGGTGTCAGCACTTGTCTACTTGACGTTGGGCGCATTGCTGTCGCAATTGATGTCCTCGGCCAGGCTGAAACTCTTTGTCATGGGTGCCATGCTGATCCTGACCGGGCTCATCGGCATCAGCCGGATCTACCTGGGTGTTCACTGGCCCACCGATGTGATGGCCGGCTGGGCGGCTGGTACGGCCTGGGCGCTGGCCTGCTGGGGCGCGGCACAGTGGTACAGGATCCACCATGGGGGCCGTGCATGAAAGGCCAATCCTTGGGCAGGCGCCTGGGCTACGCCCTGAACGGGCTGAGACTGGCAACGAGGCAGGAAAAAAGCTTGCGCACCCACTTGCTGGCCACGGTCGCCGTGGTGTTGGTGCTGAGCCTCACCCGGGCATCGGCTCTGTGGTGGGCCGTGATGGCGCTGACCGTGGGCCTGGTGATCGTGGCCGAGCTGATCAACTCGGCACTGGAGACCCTGATCGATCATCTGCACCCCGAGCGGCATCCGGCCATCGGCGCGGCCAAGGACATCGCGGCCGGCGCCACCCTCCTGGCCAGTGTGGTGGCACTGGTGGTCGGCGCGAGCTATCTGGTGGACTGGCTGGGGAGATGAGCGTCGGCCCGTCCGCGCACCCTCAGCCGGCCTCCCCCAGTCGCCCATCGCGGAAATCCCGCAGCGCCTGGTAGATCTCTTCCTGGCTGTTCATCACGAAGGGACCGTACTGGGCAATCGGCTCACCCAGGGGCTGACCCGCAATCAGCAGCAGCCGGGTCTCGCCCTGCGCCTCGATCACCACGCCATCGGACGTGGCTGCATTGGCCAGCAGCGCCATGCGTTGGGCGGGCACGGCCTGCCCCGCCACAGTCGCCTCGCCCCGGTACACATAGACAAAGGCATTGTGGGTGGGCGGCAGGACCTGCTCGAAACGCGTCCCGGCGGGCAGGTGCACATCCAGGTAGAGCGGGGCCGTGGCCTCCCGGGTCACTGCGCCGACCACGCCATGACTGCGGCCGGCAATCACGGTCACCAACACCCCGGCCGGCGTCTTGAACCTGGGCAACTCTTCGGCCTTGAAGTCCCGATACCAGGGCGCCATCATCTTGTCGCGCCCGGGCAGGTTCAACCAGAGCTGAAAGCCCTCCATCACGCCATCGGCCTGCTGAGGGATTTCAGAATGGACCACGCCACGGCCGGCGGTCATCCATTGCACGCCCCCATTGTCCAGCAGCCCTTCGTGCCCGGCGCTGTCGCGGTGCAGCATGCGCCCCGCGATCATGTAGGTCACGGTCTCGAAGCCGCGATGCGGGTGGTCCGGAAAGCCCGCGATGTAGTCATCGGGCCGGTCGCTGCCAAAGGCATCGAGCATCAGGAAGGGGTCGAGCCGGCGCTGCAGGTTCTGCGTCAGCACACGGGTGAGCTTGACCCCGGCGCCGTCGGACGTGGCTTGCCCCACGACCAGGCGCTCCACCGCACGTGGCTGCTTCACCGTCGTTGTGACGTCGATCGTGGTGTTCATGGTGTGCTCCTGTTGGACCAAGTGAAAAGGCCCCGCGATCAGGCCAGCGCGGCGTCGAGGTCAGCCTCGGCTTGGGCAAAGCCCGCAGCCGCTGCATCCGGCCCCATGGCCAGACCTTCAGCGTAAATGAAGTGCACATCGCTCATGCCCAGGAAGCCCAGCAGGGTCTTCAGATAGGGCACCTGCGAATCCGCAGCGGTGTCACGATAGCGTCCGCCACGGGCCAAGGCCACGTAGACCGTCTTGCCCTGGAGCAGACCCTGGGGGCCCTTGTCGGTGTAGCGGAAGGTGACGCCCGCGCGGGCAATGGCATCGATCCAGTTTTTCAGCTGCACGGGCACCCCGAAGTTGTACATCGGCACGCCCAGCACGATGGTGTCATGGGCCTGGACTTCAGCGATCAAGGCATCGTCCAGGGCCACCCGAGCGGCTTGCTCGGGGGTGCGCTGGTCTGCCGGGGTGAACAGGGCACCCAGCGCCAGCTCGTCCAGCACAGGGTGAGGGGTGATGGCCAGGTCGCGCAGCGTGAGGGTGGCGCCAGGATGCGCGGCTTGCAGACGGGCCGTGACCGTGTCGGCCACGCGGGTGGAGTTGGCACCTTCACGGCGGGCACTGGCGTTGATTTGCAGGATGTTCATCTGAGGTCCTTGAGGGGTGTGTTCGCGATGAATGAACTCTATTCCTCAACAATTCACCAGAGAATCCCTTTGAATGGATATCATTATTCCAAAATTGAAATAATACAAAACCAACCAGGGGAAAACCCGCCATGCAAAACGCGATTCATCGCTACAGTTCCCATGGGGCCCGGTCGATAGCGGATCATGGCCCTTCCCTCGCAGAGTCCCCCGTTGTCAACCTCCGCGGATCGTCATCCCCTGAGTGCGCTGCTGCTGAGCACCGACTGGAAACAACGCCTGCGCCTGCGCCGCATGCTCACGGGCTCGTTGGGCTACCTGGTGACCGCCCTGCTGCTGCACTGGGCTGCCGCGCATGGGGTGTTGCCCGCAGCCCCCGTGTGGGCGGTCAGCGGTGCGATGCTGGCCCTGGTCGCCCTGCTGTACATCGTGATCCGCTGTGGCTGGAACCGCCGCTTCAAGGATCCCTCGCTCACCTTGTTCCAGATGCTGGCACCCGCCTCCCTGGCCGGCTGGATCTATTCGTTCAGCGGCGTGTGGCGCGACGCCATCCTGGTGGCGCTGGTCCCCGTGCTGATGTTCGGGTTCAGGCACCTCAGCCCGCTCAAGATTCGCCTGCTCAGCGCCTATTCGATGTTCTGCATCGCCGCAGGCATGGTGTGGCTGGTGCATCACCAACCTCAGACCTACGACATGGGCAAGGAGCTGGTGCGCTTCATGTTGATGGCGGTGGCAGTGGCCTCGATCTGGCAGTTCTCCAACTCGGACGACGTCGAGCACTCCGAGGCCATGCAGGCCCTGCTGAACCTGATCTTCACCCAGGATCCCAAGCAGCGCATCCGCATCCAGCGCTTCATGGTGGCCGCCGTGAACTTCCTGATCTGCACGGTCGTGCTGGCGTATGCGGCCAGCACCGGTGCCGTGCGAGCCGAGCCGGCGCTCTCCCTGGGCACCTACATGATGACCACGGTGCTGACGTTTTACGTGCTGCTGCGCAGCGGCATCAATCTGCAGTTCGAGGACCCGGCGCTGACCATGCCCCAGATCGTGGTGGCGCTGACCTCCGTGGTGTGGGCCTATGCGATCCTGGAAGGCTCACGCGGCGCCGCCCTGATCCTGCTGGCGCTGGTGCTGGTCTTCGGCATGTTCAACCTGAGCGCCCGCCACACCCGGCTGGCCGCCCTGTTCGCGCTGACCTTGCAAGGTCTGACCATGCTGGCCATGGCCACCCTGGACCCGACCCGCTACACGGTGCGCCAGGAGTTGACGCACTTCCTGTTTGCCTGCACCTCGCTGCCCACCATCTCCCTGCTGTCAGGGCAGTTGAGCGAGCTGCGTGCCCGCCTGCAAGCCCGCAAGGAGGAGCTCAGCCAGGCGCTGGCGCGCATCCAGACCCTGGCCACCCGGGACGAGCTCACCGGCCTGTTCAACCGGCGGCACATGATGGAATCCCTGGCGCTGCAAAAGCAGTTCAGCGACAGTGGCGGTCGCATCTTCTGCATCGCCATCCTGGACATCGACCACTTCAAGCAAGTCAACGACACCTACGGGCACGGTGTGGGTGACGAGGTGCTGCGCAACTTTGCCAAGACCGCCCGATCGGTCCTGCGAGAAGCCGATGTGATCGCCCGCTGGGGTGGCGAAGAATTCCTGCTGATGTTCACCGATTGCCGACTCGATCATGCTGAGGCCGGTCTGGCGCGCGTGCGCGATGCGGTCACCCATACCCAGGTCTCCAGCACCGTGCCAGAGTTGCGCATCACCTTCTCGGCCGGTTTGACCGAGCAGCGCTACGAAGAGACGCTGGACCAGAGCATCGAACGCGCCGACCAGGCGCTCTACCAGGCCAAGCACAGCGGCCGCCACCGCACGGTCACGACCTGAGCCCTGTCAGCCGACGAACTTGTCCAGCAGGGCCAGCTCCTTCTTGAGGTCCCGGCACATGCGGGTGATGACCTCTTCGATCTTCTGCTTCGCGCGTGGGTCCTTCAAGGCGGATTTCTCGGCCACCTGCAAGGCATGCGAGAAGGAATCGCCATCGTGCACCTTCCAGGTGGCCCAGAACTCGTCCTTGAGCTGGGGCGTGTTCTTGATGGTGTTGTGCACGGCCTTGCAAGGCAGCTTGCATGCCTTGTCCCAGGCCTCTCGGGTGGGGGTGCGCAGACACAGATCCAGGCCCTTGCCCAGCGCCTGCAGGTGGGGCCCGATGGTCTTGCGCAGGTGGCCCGCCGCCTTGACCAGGCCCTTGCGGGCCTCATCAAAGGGCTTGAAGATCATGTTCAGATCCTTGAGGTCGTCGGCCACCTGCGCCGACTCCTTGCTCATGTCCACCACCAGCGCCACCACGGACCGTGGCGCCTTGGCATTGGCCTGCGCCAGCTTGACCATGGCCAGCGCCTGCTTCTTGACCTCCAGCGCCTGGCTGACCAGGGGCACCACCTGGCTGCGGTAGGTGTTCTTGGCCTGCTTCTCGCACAGCTCCAGCTCGTCAAGCGACTCGAAGGTCTTGTTGCGAGGCGGGCGCAAGTCTTTGAAATCGACCTTCTTGTAGAGCACCTCCATCTTGACCAGGGCCTGGGCCAGCGACTTACCCGCATCGGTGGTCGACATGGGCGCGCCCAGCTTGAGCCACTTGGCGGCCGACAGGCTGTCGGGCAGCCGGGTGTCCTTGTCGAAGGCGTCGAAGACGTCAAACGGCGGCATCAGAGCACCCCCTCGCCCAGTTGCTGCGAGTGCAGCAGCGCACGCAGGCGCATCGGCTTGAGCGGCTTGCGCAGCACCGTGATGCCACGGTCTGCGGCCCCTTGATCCACCGCCGGGTCATCCTCCCCAGTGACCAGGGAAATGATGGGCCCCTCGCCAATGATGGTGCGGATGCGGTCGGCTACCTGCAGGCCGGTCTCGTTGTCGGCCAGCGAGTAATCCAGCAACACATGCCAGGGTTTGTCAAACTCCTGGCTGAGGATGGCCATGGCCTCGTCACCACAGCTGCACATGCTCACGCGCACCCCCCAGTCGTGCAGCATGCGGTTCATGGCATCGCGCACCAGCGGATCGTCCTCGACGAACAGGACATGGAGATCGGACTCCAGCGTGTGAACGTCTTCAGGAGCTTCCTCGGCATGGGTGGGCGAATCAACCGGCAAGGTCACGGCAAACAAGCTGCCCTTGCCGGGGCTGGACTGCACATCGATCTCATAACCCAGGGCTGCGCACAAGCGATGCACCGTGGACAGCCCCAGTCCATAGCCCTTGTCGCGCTGGCGCTCGGGATTGTTGACCTGAAAGAAGTCATCGAAGATGCGATTCTGATCCTGAGAGGACAGGCCCACGCCCGTGTCGGCCACCACCAGCGCACAGCCACCCGGGCGCCGGCGCACCCCCACCAGGATCTTGCCCTGATCGGTGTAGCGAATGGCGTTGGACAGCAGATTTCCCAAGATGCGCTCAATGATAGAGGGGTCGGCATGCACCCACAGGGAGGTGGGCACCATGCGCAATTGAAGCCCCTTGGCCTCGGCATTGGGCTTGAGCTGAATCAGCACCTGATCGATGACTCGCTGCAGAGGCACAGCGGCCGGTTTGGCGTGCAGGTGGGCCGTCTCGGCGTGGGTCACGCCCAGGATGGCATCGAAGAGCCCGGTCAGGCTGGTGACGCAGGAGCCGATGTGATCGATCAGCTCACGCCGCTCGGCCTCGTGCGGGTCCTTGCGCAACAAGGCCGTGTACAGCCCCAAGGCGTGCAGAGGCTGCTTGAGGTCGTGGCTGGCCGCACCCCAGAAGCGGGTTTTTTCGGCACTGGCCAGCTCGGCCAGGGCGGCCTCTTGCGCGGCCTTGGCGACCAGGGCGTGCTGCTGCTCCAGCATCTCGGTGGCCTCGATGCGCATGGCCTCGATGTCGCGCCAGGATTGCCCCGCGGCCTGCCCCGCCATCCAGCAGGACCGCCCCAGCAGCGCCGCCAGCACCAGCAGGCCGGTGGCCGCCGTGAGGCTGAGGGGCGTGGCCCGCCACAGCAGGTAGGCCGCCACCGGCACCACCATGCCGATGAGGAAGGCGCAGATCAGCGGCCGACGCGCATGCTCGGCGAACCAGGAAGACACGGTGGTGTTCACGACGGCAGACATGGCAGACCCTCAGAGCAGACGCTCGCGCAAGGCCTGGCTGACGGCCTCGGTGCGGTTGCTCACGCCCATCTGATCGAAGATGGCAGCCCAGTGGTCCTTGACCGTGCGCTCGGAGATGCCCAACAACTGGGAGATCTCCTTGTTGGACAGCCCTTTGGCGGCCAGACGCAGGATGTCCTTGCGCTTGTCGGACAAGGTGGTGGTTCCCACCGCCTGCGACGGATCCACATCAAACACCGCGCCACCATTGAACAAGGTCTTGAGGGCATCGACCAGCGATGCAATGTCACGGTCCTTGGACAGGCAGGCCACACACCCCAGGCTGCGCGCCTGTCGGGCCATGGCCGCATCAGGCTCGCCACACAGCAAACCGCGCGCCACCGTGGGGTGCTGCTGCGCCACGCGCCCCAGCAGGCTCAAGCCATCGCCGTCGGGCAGATTGAAGTCGGACAGACACAGATCGATGTCATCGTCCGATGCCAGCACCGCCAGCGCCGAGGTTTGCCCGTCGGCCAGCACAATGCGCAGCGCGGGCATGGCCTCGCTCAAGGCACGGCGCACGCCCTCCCGGTAAAGCGGGTGGTCGTCGACAAACAAAAGGGTGTACATGGTCCGGATGATCCCATAGGTGCGCGGATGGCACACCCGTCCAAAAGGACGGGTCCACCCTGGCGTGCTCACCCGTACTTTGGTACGGTTGTCCGGGACGGACGCGTCCGGCACGATGCGTGGCATTCAGGAAGGATCTTGCCATGTTGACCACCACCGCCGCCCGCACCGCCGAGCTGATCGATACCGCCCCCGGCCTGTGGGGCAACATCCACCGCCGCCCGCTGCGCCGCGTGGCCCTGGTGCCGGAGCCCCAGAAAGCCCCGGCCCTTGATCTGGCTGAGATGACGCAACTGTGGCGAGACATCCAGTCGATGTCCGCCCACGAGGTCGACACCGGCCTGCTCCACCTGCTCAAGCGCCTGTGCCAGATGCTGTCGGCCGATGCGGTGCGCTGGCAGTTGCAAGGCACCCTGCGCTCGGGCAAGACCATGACCCTGGCCACCCAGCACTGGAGCGAAAGCCTGGAGCTGCACGATGACGGTCTGAGCAGCGACGGGCCCGAGCTGACGCTGCCCCTGCCGATGGCCAACAAACTGACCATGCACTTCACCCTGGTGCGCGAGGCAAGAGGCGACACCTTCAGCAGCCATGATCGCCAGTTGCTGGAGCTCGCTCTGGGCGGGCTGTCGCGCTGGCTGCACTGGCTGGCACTGAGCCATGGCCCCCTGAGCCCGGCTGGCCCCATGCCCCCGCACCAGCGCAAGGTGCTGCTGTTGCTGGTGACCGGCCGCTCGGAAAAACAGATCGCCTCCGACCTCAACCTGAGCACCAACACGGCCCACCAGTATGTGACGGCGCTGTATCGGCGTTATGGGGTGCGCAACCGGCCTTCGCTGGCGGCGCAGTGGCTGGGGTGATAGCCCACCGTCGCAGCATATTGGTCAGCGACTTCTGCGCACATTCACCCGCGCTCTTTCATGACTGCCATCTCGTCAGTGCCTGATCTCTCCAGCCGCGTCGATAACTTGTTCAGCAGGGCGTTGCTTAGAATGTCCCGGGCAAGCCCCCCCCAAAGGTGAACGTCGATATATCGTTCGCGCGATACACGCATATGCTCCCGCTGCACGCCCTCCCTGATAAAACCAACCCTCTCCAACACGCTCTCCAGCAAGCGAATTCGTGGGTTGTCGCCGTAAAAAGCCACGCTCACCTTGTGCAAACAGGCACGCCGGAATGCGAACTCCGCCAGAAGAGCTGACGCCTCCAGGACCACCACGCCATGCGGCACCTCATCGACGAAACCGATGATGAACTCGGCGCGACGAGAAACCAGATCCATCGAAACGAACGAAGCAATCCCGATCGGCCCAGCGTTCTTGCGATCAATCAGGAACATCTGAGCGCCTAAATCGACCGGCGACTGACCCAACTGCATTCCGAGTTGCGCCGCTATCTGCTCCACAGACATGCCACGCACCTTGGCGGCATAGTTGCGATTGACGGTACTGGCAAATGTATCGTCCATGAAGCTTCGCTTCAGCCACGCGGCATCTTCAGCGGATGGCCTGCGCAAAGTCAAGCGGTGACCGACCACGGGCTCCCACCAGAACGCCCCCGCCCGCCAACACATATCCTCAAACCATACCGGAGGTATTGCATCGGCAATATCGACGACATCTCGCAACACATCGCGGGCCTCGCCCGCCCGGCAGTTCTTGATCAGCAGATCACACAAACGATGAGCAGCGTGCACGCGAAGGGCCGAAGTTTCCCCCGTAAGGTGAAGTACTTGCGTCAGCAATGCGATGGCTTCGGTGTCATTCCTTCGGGTCATGGCCATTCGCGCCATTCCCATGAGAGCCGCACCATTGTCGGCCCGCAACGCCATGGAGCGTTTAAACGCCGCATCTGCCTCAGCCCCCGCCCCTTGAGACAACAGAGCATGGCCCAGGCTACTCCACGCGTCGGCGTTTCCCGGCTGCGATATCACCTGCGCCCGCAGCTTGTCCAGGATACGCATGTATTGCACTCCTTCTCAAACAACATCAAAGATGAAAAGGGCTGACCCCGAAAGGTCAGCCCCTTGTTGCCACAAAGGCCTAGAGAACGCCTCAGACCCAGTTGGCTGCGATGGCCGCGCTAAGGGATGTCTGGTAGTTCGCAGGCAAGGTGGTCTGACCGACTGCGGGCGGCGAGAACGACGCCATCGCGTTCACCAAGTTCTGCACCCCCGTAACGTTCAGAGCCTTCCCGTCAGACAACTTGATGCTTTCAACCTGGTTACTCGCTGAGGCATACCAGTTGTTCACCGTGAAGGTATCGCCCGTACCAATGACCGAGATTTCGAGGTTGTTGGTGTTGTCCACCCGACGCAGCCAAACCTGATCAGAGGTCACACCGGACAGCACGTTGAGCAAGTCGGTACCACCGGAGTCGTCCAGGACGTCCGCCCCCTGATCACGGCCCCACGAGAAGGTATCGTTGCCCACACCAGAGGACAAGGTGTCGCTGTTCAAGCCGCCCGACAAGATGTTATTCCCATCACCACCGAACAAGGTATCCGCTCCCGCGCCACCACTGAGCCTGTCAACACCCGCCTCACCGAACAACATGTCGTCGCCATCATCGCCAGAGATGATGCTATTGCCCTCACCACCGAACAAGGTATCCGCTCCCGCACCGCCACTGAGCCTGTCGACACCCGCCTCACCGAGCAACATGTCGTCACCTTCATCACCAACCAAGGTGTCGTTACCGTCACCACCCATGAGGCTGTCATTGCCGACACCCCCGCTGATGCTATCTCCACCAGTCATCCCAAGGATCGTGTCGTTGCCTTCCATACCATAGAGGCTGTTATCCGCGGCAGAACCCGTGATGTGGTTATTCAGAGCGTTACCCGACCCAACCTTGCCTTCCATGACGAGGTTCTCAACGTTGTCGGCCAGGACGTAGTCCGCAACAGCGGCATAGACCGTGTCCGAGCCCAGGTCAGCATTCTCGACCACCGAATCGACCCCAAGGATGCTGTATCCATCGGCATCGAGGGTTTCATCGACATAGTAGACGTCATCCCCAGCGCCGCCCGTCAGAACATCGATCCCGAGACCTCCATCCAACGTGTCGTTGCCACTCCAACCGACCAGGGTGTCATCGCCATCAAATCCGAAGAGATGATTGTCAAGGCTGGAGCCACCGATGTTGTTGTTCAGCGCATTGCCTGTTGCCGACTCAGCCTTGGCCCCCATGACAAGGTTTTCTACGTTGTCGGGCATCACGTAGTTCTGCCCTTCCCACAAAGAAATGGTGTCGGTCCCGCCATCTGCGGCCTCCACGACCACATCCAATCCCTGTGAGAGGCCATATTCGTCAAAGGTCTCTTCCACAATGTATACGTCGTCGCCGCTGCCCCCCACCAGGGTGTCGACACCGATGCCGCCATCCAGGGTGTCGTTGCCATAGCCACCAACCAGTGAATCATTGCCTTCGGTTCCCAGCAGTTCCAGGTCACCCGAAAGAACCGGGTCTGTCTGCGCGCTGCTGACAGCTTCGACGTTGCCCAACCCATCTGTATAGATGGCTTGTACGGACAACTGCTGACCAACATCTGCTTGTCCGAGAACATAGGATTCACCCGTGGCAACAATGGCGCTATCACGGAGCCATTGGTAGGTGATGGTCCCGAGGCCATCGGCGTCCGCCAGGGTGTTCGAAGCAAGCAGGGTTTCGCCTTGAACTGCGGAGCCGGATACCGTGACGCCACCGGTCGGCGCGTCGTTGGCGTTGGTCACTGTCACTTTGATCGCCTGTGTGTCCACCCCATCACCGTCAGTCACCTGTACGCTCAATTCGTACACGTTATCGCCATCCGCATCTGTTGACTCCTCAAAGTTGGGCGCGGCAGCGAAGGCCAACGCTCCCGTCGATGCATCGATCGTAAACTTGGCCCAATCATTCCCCCCCCAGATGCTGAACATCGAGATCGCACCCGGATCCTGATCACTGCTGGTCACTATCAGCACCTCCGTCGTGTTCTCTGCCACGGAAACACCTGACGGGCTAATGATCACAGGGATATCGTTGTCATCGGTCACCGTTACCGCGATCGCCTCTATGGCCACTAGGTCACCGTCACTGACCTGCACGCTCACGTCGTACACATTGTTGCCCCCCGCGTCTGTGGGTGCCTCAAAGTTCGGCTCGTCCACAAAGGCCAACGCCCCTGTCGACGCATTGATCGTAAACTTGGCTGCATCCATTCCTCCCGCGATGGAAAAAGCCTTGATCGTGCCGGCATCTGGATCGCTGCTCCTAACCAACATTACTGCCGTCCTGTTCTCCCTCACTATGGCTGACGTCGGACTGGTGATTAATGGGGCCTCATTGACATCGATCACCGTCACCGCGATCGCCTGTGTCTCGACCCCACCGCCGTCACTGACCTGCACGCTCACGTCGTACACATTGTTGGCGCCTGCATCCATCGGTTCCTCAAAGTTCGGTGCCGCCACAAAGTCCAACGCGCCTGTGCTGCTGTTGATGGTGAACTTGGCTGCGTCCGCTCCGCCCACGATGCTGTAGGCCTTGGTCGCCCCCGCATCCAGATCGCTGCTCAACACCGTCATCACCGCCGTCGCATTTTCAGCCACACTGGCGAACAAAGGGACCTCGTGGGCGTTGGTCACCTCGACCGCGATCAGCTGTGTACTCACCGCAGCGCCATTGTCCCAAACTGCCACCCTCACTTCGTACACGTTATTCGCACCCACGTCTGTGGGCGCCTCAAAGTCAGGCGCGGCAACAAAGGCCAGTTCACCCGTTGACGAATTGATTGTGAACTTGACATGGTCTGAACCAGCAATAATGCTGTACTCTTTGGTCGCGCCCGCATCTTCATCGCTGCTCGTCACCGTCATCACAGCCGTCGTGTTCTCTGCTACCTCGACAGTGGCAGAGCTGGTGATGATCGGTGCATCATTGAGGTCGGTCACCGTCACAGCAATCGCTTGTGTGTCCACTGCACTACCGTCACTGAGCTGCACGACCACGTCGTACACATTGTTCAAATCCTCGTCAGAGGGGGACTCAAAGTTCGGCGCTGCCACGAAGGTCAGCAAGCCTAGCGATCGGTTGATATTGAACTTGGCCGCGTCCGCGCCACCCACGATGGAGTATGTCAGCGCGGCGCCAGCATCCTGATCGCTGCCACTCACCACCATCGCTATGGTCATGTGCTCCGACACCATAACGTCGGCTGCACTGGTGATCACCGGAGCCTCGTTGTTGATCACCGTTACCATGATCGCCTGTGTAACCGCAGTGCTGCCATCACTGACCTGGACGCTTACGTCATACACATTGTCCGCCCCCACGTCTGTGGGGGTATCAAAGTTCGGTGCAACCGAGAAGAACAACGCGCCCGTCGACGGATCGATCATGAACTTGGCAGCATCCGCTCCGTTCGCAATGCTGTATACCTTGGTCGCACCAGCATCCTGATCGGTGCTCATCACCGTCATCACTGCCGTCGTATTTTCCACCACTCTAGCCGTCGTCGAGCTTGTGATGATCGGCGCCTCATTGGTGTTGGTCACCCTCACCGCAATCGCCTGGGGCCCCACCAAACTGCCGTCACTCACCCGCACGCTCACGTCGTACACATTGTCGGCGCCCGCATCCCTCGGGTCCTCAAAGTTGGGTGCTGCAATAAAGGCCAAAGCACCCGTCGACGAATTCATCGTGAACTTGGCCGCATCCGCTCCGCCCACGATGCTGTAGGCCTTGGTCGCCCCCGCATCCGGATCGCTGCTCGTCACCGTCATCACGGCCGTCGTGTTTTCGGCCACCGCAGCAGTTGCCGTGCTGGTGATCGTCGGGGCTTCGTTGACGTTGCTCACCGTCACCGCGACCGCCTGGCTTGCCACCGAACTGCCGTCACTGACCTGCACGTTCACGTCGTACACATTGTTGGCGCCCGCATCCGCGGGAGCCTCAAAGTTCGGCGCCACCGCAAAGGCCAGCGCACCCGTCGACGCATTGATCGTGAACTTGGCAGCGTCCGCACCACCCGCGATGCTATACGCCTTGATCACGCCGACATCCGCGCTGCTCGTCACCGTCATCACCGCCGTTGTGTTCTCGGCCACCGCAACGCTGGTCGCACTGGTGATCAGTAGATTGACGTTGGTCACCGCCACCGCGATCGCCTGGGTCGCCACCGAACTGCCGTCGCTGACCTGCACACTCACGTCGTAGACATTGTTGGCGCCCGCGTCTGTGGGTACTTCAAAGTCTGGCGCGACGGCAAAATCGAGAGCACCGGTATTGCTGTTGATCGTGAACTTGGCCGCATCCGCTCCGTCCACGATGCTGTAGGTCTTAGTCGCGCCCGTATCCGGATCACTGCTCGTCACCATCATCACCGCTGTCGTGTTCTCGACCACCGTCGCGGTTGCCGCACTGGTGATCGTCGGGGCTTCATTGGTGTTTACCACCGTCACGGCGATCGCCTTGTAATCAATCAAACCACCGTCGCTCACCTGCACGCCCACGTCGTACACATTGTTGGCGCCCGCATCCGCGGGAGCCTCAAAGTTCGGTGCCGCCGCAAACGCCAGCGCACCCGTCGACGCATCGATCGTGAACTTGGCCCTGTCCGCGCCACCCTGGATGCTGTAAGTCTTAGTCGCCCCCGCATCCGGATCGTCGCTCACCACCGTCATCACGACCGTCGTGTTTTCGACCACCGTCGCGGTTGCCGCACTGGTGATCTTCGGGGCTTCGTTGGCGTTGCTCACCGTCACGGCGATCGCCTTTTGATCCACCAGACTGCCGTCGCTCACCTGCACGTTCACGTCGTACACATTGTTGGCGCCCGCATCCGTCGGCGCCTCGAAGTTCGGCGCAGCCAATAAGGTCAGGACACCCGTCGATGCATCGATGGTGAACTTGCCTGCGTCCGCACCACCCTCAATGCTGTACGTTGCCGTCGCACCAGCATCTTGATCACTGCTAACCACTGTCATTACGTAGGTCCTGTTTTCCAGGATCGACCCGGACAAACTGACCGGCAACACCGGAGCATCATTCACATTGGTCACTGTCACAGCGATCGCCTGTGTGACCACCGAGCTGCCATCACTCACCTGCACCGTCACATCGTAGACGTTGTTGGCGCCGCCATCGCGCGGGTTCTCAAAGTTTGGCGCCTCTATAAAGGACAATGCACCCGTCGATGCGTCGATCGTGAACTTGCTTGAATCTTGACCAGGTGGTGGTAACTTGAGCGGATCCCAGTTCGACAGGCTCAGGATGGAGTAGATCTTGGTCGATCCGGCATCCGGATCGCTGCTCGTCACGGTCAGTACTGCTGTCGTGTTCTCTGAGATCGTGGCGCTGGCTGCACTAGTGATCACCGGCGCTTGATTGTTGATCACCGTCACTGCAATCGCTTTGGTCGCCGCCAAATTGCCATCGCTGACCTGCACGCTCACGTCGTACACATTGTTGGCTCCTGCATCTGTGGGTGCATCAAAATCGGGTGCCGCCACAAAGGCCAGCGCCCCCGTAGACGCATTGATCGTGAACTTGGCCGCGTCCGCTCCGTCCACGATGCTGTAGGCCTTGGTCGCACCCATATCCGGATCGCTGCTCATCACCGTCATCACCGCTGTCGTGTTCTCGACCACCGTCGCGGTTGCCGCGCTGGTGATCTTCGGCGCTTCGTTGGCGTTGCTCACCGTCACGGCGATCGCCTTTTGATCCACCAGACTGCCGTCGCTCACCTGCACGTTCACGTCGTACACATTGTTGGCGCCCGCATCCGCGGGAGCCTCAAAGTTCGGTGCCGACGCAAAGGCCAGCGCACCCGTCGACGCATTGATCGTGAACTTGGCCGCGTCCGCTCCACCCACGATGCTGTAAGTCTTGGTCGCCCCCGCATCCGGATCGTCGCTCACCACCGTCATCACGGCCGTCGTGTTTTCGACCACCGTCGCAGTTGCCGCGCTGGTGATCTTCGGCGCTTCGTTGGCGTTGACCACCGTCACCGCGATCGCCTTGGGTCCTACCAAAGTGCCGTCACTCACTTGCACGTTCACGTCGTACACATTGTTGGCACCCGCATCCGCGGGAGCCTCAAAGTTCGGTGCCGCCGCAAAGGTCAACGCGCCCGTCGACGCATTGATCGTGAACTTGGCCGCGTCTGCTCCACCCACGATGCTGTAAGTCTTGGTCGCCCCCGCATCCGGATCGTCGCTCACCACCGTCATCACGGCCGTCGTGTTTTCGACCACCGTCGCGGTTGCCGCACTGGTGATCGTCGGCGCTTCGTTGGCGTTGACCACCGTCACCGCGATCGCCTTGGGTCCCACCAAAGTGCCGTCACTCACTTGCACGTTCACGTCGTACACATTGTTGGCGCCCGCATCCGTC
>NZ_DASUIS010000055.1:0-74904 GCF_036279675.1 Aquabacterium sp.
GATGCTTTCGGCCTGAGCAACTTCGGCGTCAACCTCACTCGCCTGCCACCCAACTCGGTATCGGCACTCAGGCATTCGCACTCCAGGCAAGACGAGTTCATCTACATCCTTCAAGGGCACCCCACCCTCCATACCGATGAAGGGCGCATGCCATTGGCACCGGGCATGTGTGCCGGATTCAAGGCCGGCAGTGGCAATGCCCACCAACTGCTCAACGAGACATCAGAAGAGGTGGTGTATCTGGAAGTAGGCGACAGGACGCCTGGCGACCAAGGCAGCTACCCCGATGACGATCTGATGGCCACCTTGGTCAACGGTGTATGGCAGTTCACGCACAAGGACGGCTCGCCCTACTGATTCAACACGCCATGTCGCTTGGTCGCCTGGTGGCGGTGCATGCGCATCACACTCGCCATGCGGGTTCGGGAGGTGCTACGCTTCCCGCAGTCGTGTCAGCTCAAAGTGTTTCGAGACCATGTTCCACCGCCTCACCCTCCCCGTTACCCAGTTCGAGCAGAACTGCTCTCTGGTCTGGTGTTCAGACACCAAGGAAGCCGCCCTGATCGATCCGGGTGGTGATGCCGGCACGCTGCTCGAAGCCGTGGAAGCACGCGGCCTCACGCTCAAGGCCTTGTGGCTCACGCACGCGCACATCGACCACGCCGGTGCCACAGGCCATCTGGCCAACACGCTGAGCCTGCCCATCATCGGGCCGCATCAGGGTGACAAGTTCTGGATCGATGCCCTGCCTCAGCAAAGCCAGATGTTCGGTTTCCCGCTGGCCGAAGACTTCACACCCACGCAATGGCTCAACGACGGTGACACGGTTCAGATCGGCCACTGCAAGCTTGATGTGCTGCACTGCCCTGGCCACACGCCCGGCCACGTGGTGTTTTTCGAGCCCACCACGCGCCATGCCTTTGTGGGCGATGTGCTGTTTGCGGGCAGCATCGGCCGCACTGACTTCCCGGGCGGCAACCACGCCGATCTGATCAAGGCGATCAAGACCAAGCTGCTGCCGCTGGGTGATGACGTCACCTTCACGCCCGGCCACGGCCCCGAGAGCACCTTCGGCGAAGAGCGTATCGGCAATCCTTATTTGTGAGCCGCGCCCCAGTAGGCCAAGGCAGGCGCGTCATCCAGGTAGGCCGCGCCGGTCTTGCGAGGGGCGTCAAAGCGCTGCACAGGCTTGGCAGCGCGCTCGTAAACCGGCAGCACCTTGCCCAGCTGGGCCTGCATGTCGGCAATACGGGTGGTGCTGGCGGGGTGGGTTGACATCCACTGCGGCGGCGCACCCTTGTTGGCCGCGCTCATCTTGCGCCACAGGCTGATGCCGGCGCGGGGGTCATAGCCCGCGTGGGCGGCCAGGTCCATGCCGACCAGATCGGCCTCGGTTTCGTCTTCGCGGCTGAACTTCAGGGTTAGCAACTGGCTGCCCACATTGAGCAGGGCGTCGCCCGTGTTGCCCAGGCCCAGGATGCTGGAGATGATGCCCGCACCCAGTGAGGTCGCGCGCGTCTTGCCCGTCTGTGCGCGGGCGTGTTCGCGCAAGGCGTGGGCCATTTCGTGGCCCATCACCATGGCCACTTCGTCGTCCGTCAACTGCAGTTCGGTGACGATGCCCGAGAAGAACGCAATCTTGCCGCCAGGCATGCAGAAGGCGTTGAGCTCCTTGGCGTTCAAGGCCATGACCTGCCAGCGCCATTGTTGGGCGCGCGGGTTCCATTCGTAGGTATGGGGGATGAGGCGCGCGGCGATCGTCTTGAGTCGAATCGCCAGGGGGTGGTTGTCCGGCAGCAGCGCGTTTTGCTGGCGAGCCTTCTCGGCCAGCTGCATGTAATTGCGTTGCGCAGCCGTTTCCAGATCGTCTGCGCTGACCATGTACGCAAAGCGGGAGCGCGGCCCCACCTCCACCCCATCACGGGCCATGGCCACCGGCGCCCATGCGGCCAGAGACAGCACAGCGGCACTGGCCACGCGCGCTGCCCAACGATTCAACTGCAAACCACCCATCACACCGAGCCTCATTTCAACGTGTTTTCAACACCTTGTTGTTTCATCCTGCCTGATCAGGCCTGATCCTGCTTAACGCACATCGGCCTTGTTCAGCATACGTCGCACGGCGGGCAGCAGCAAATAAGCCGGGAAGGACAACCAGAAAGTCAAAAAGAAGAAGGTGGCATAGCCCATTTGCTCCACACCCAGGCCCCCGGCCCAGCCCGCCACCGCGCGCGAAAACGCGAAGATGGACGAGAGGATGGCGTACTCGGTGGTTGCGCGCTCCTTGCTGGTGATGCCCATCAGGAAGGCCATGAAAGCCCCCGTGCCCAGGCCGCTGGTGAAGCTTTCCAGCCCGCTGGCGCCATACACCGTAAGTTGATAGTGTGCGCTCACTTGCAAGCCAGGCTCCGTGTGTGGCACGTACCAGGCCGCCAGGGCGTAGCCCAGGTTGGACGCAGCCTGCGCCAGGCCCAGCACCCAAAGGCCCTTGAAGATGCCGACACGGTCCACATACCAGCCGCCCGCGAGCCCACCGGCGATCGACAGCCCCAGGCCCACGTTGACACTCACCAGGCCGATCTGGGCGGGTGTGAAACCGGCATCCACCCAGAAGGGTTTGACCATGAAGCCCATGGCCGCATCGCCCAGTTTGAACAGGAGGATGAAGAGCAGCACGGCCAGCATGCCCGGGCGGGCCAGCAGCTCCACCCAGGCACCGAAGATAGGGCCGTCGGCCATGGCGTGGGCCTGCGGGCCGCGCGCAGCGGTCACCATCAGGCCGGCACCGGCGAACATCAGCCCCACCGGCACAGCGCCCTTGAACCACCAGGTGCCGCTCACGGCCTGGATGGCCGACCACTCGGCCGCCTTGGCAATCGGGCCCAGCACCGGCCACAGCAGGCCGGCCATGACCAGGCCCAGCGCCAGCAGCCACAGTGGCTGTTCGCGCACCGCAGCCCACTCGCGGGCAGAAGCCCCCTCGTCGCGCGCGGCACGGGGCGGTTGCGCGGGCGCCATCAGGATGGACAAGCCGTTGATCAGCATCAGCACTGCGCCGAGGCCGTAGGCGGCCGTCCAGTTGGGCTGCCCCGGTTCGCCCATGGCACCCGCCACCACCAGCAAGCCTCCGGCGGCCAGCATGCCCACCCGGTAGAAACCGATACGCAGGCCATTGGCCACGCCGTACTGCCCTTTGGACAACAACTCGATCGTGTAGCCATCGGTGGCGATGTCGTTGGTGGCCGACAGCATCGTGAAGGCCGCCAGCAAGGCCCAGGGCCAGGTAGCGCCCTGCCCCAGCGCCTGCGGATGCAGGGCCAGTGCCACCAGCACCAGCGCCATGCCCGCATTGGCGCCGGCAATCCACCAGCGGTGGCCACGCCAGGCGTCGATCAACGGCGCCCACAGGAACTTCACCGTCCAGGCCAGGCCCAGCAGGCTCAGCAGGCCGATCTCGGCTGGGCCCACCCCCGCTTGCCGCAGGTTGACCGGGAACAGGTCATAAAACAGGCCCAGCGGCAGCCCCTCCGAGAAATACAGCAGCGCCACCCAGGCCATCAGGGCCTTCGGGCTGGACAAGGGAGACAGAGGGGAAGAAGCAGCGCTGGAAGGCGACGGTGGCGACGATTGCATCCGGGGATTGTAGGAACAGCCGCCACCTGAGCCGAAAAACCGCGGGGAATGGCCCCGGTAAAGCGGACTTTTCAAGGTTTCCGGCTTCAGCGAAAGCGGGAAGATGCCGATAGGGCCGAAGTGGCGTCTGCTGCCATCGCTCGCGTGACGCTGCCCGGCCCAGGAGGCTTACATGAACTTTCGCACCAAAATCCGGATGCTGCCCATCAGCGCAGCGGCTGTGTTCGTCATCGGCGTGGCCGTCAGCTTCTTTGTGGGCGAGCGCACCTCCAGCGTGTTGCAACACCTGCACGAGGTCGACAACCCGCACATGAGCTACGTGACGGCGGTGGACCGCAGCGTCGAACAATTGCGGCTCACCCTGCAGACCGCTGCCGCCGAAGGCGACACCGAGCGCCTGAAGGAAGCCGACGCCATGGTGGCCAGCGCGAAGGATGCGCTGGGCGGCATGCAGAAGCTGCCCGAGAAGACCACCATCGCCCGAGAGTTGAGCGACGCGTTCGAGGCCTACCAGTCGTCAGCGATTGGCGCCACCCGGGCCCTGGTCAGCAAGAAGGATCCTGGTGACCAACTGGGCAAGATGCAAAGCTCCCAAGTGGCCTTGCAAAAGCTGCTGGAACAAAACAAGAAGGCCGCCCGCGCCGCCATTGACGATGTGCAGGCTTCTGCCACGCAAGGCGTGAGCACGAATTTGTGGGTCACCTTGCTGACCGGTGTGATCGTACTGAGCGTGCTGGGCATTGCCTCGCAGGCCATCGTGACCTCGGTGTGGCATGACCTGGGTGGCGAGCCCGCCGATCTGCGCGATCTGGTGGGCCGCATCGCCGAAGGTGATCTGGACATGGACCTGCAGCACAACCCCAAGGACAGCAGATCCTTGAAAGCGTCCGTGATCACCATGAAGCACAAACTGCACGACACCATCGGCGTGATCCGCCACGCCACGGATTCGATCGGCACGGCCTCATCCGAAATTGCCTCGGGCAACCAGGACCTGTCCAACCGCACCGAGCACACGGCCTCGAACCTGCAGCAGACCGCCAGCTCGATGGACGACCTGACCAACACCGTGCGCCAGAGCGCCGATGCCGCACGCCAGGCCAACCAGATGGCCACAGGTGCCGCCGCCGCAGCCCAGCGTGGCGAAAGCATCGTGACGCAGGTGGTGGCCAACATGGCCGAGATCAACGACGCCAGCCGCAAGATCACCGACATCATCACCGTGATCGATGGCATCGCCTTCCAGACCAATATCCTGGCGCTGAACGCCGCCGTGGAAGCCGCGCGTGCCGGTGAGCAAGGCCGTGGCTTTGCCGTGGTGGCCGGTGAGGTGCGCACGCTGGCCCAGCGCAGCGCGCAAGCCGCCAAGGAAATCAAGACGCTGATCAACTCGTCGAGCGAGAAGGTCGAATCCGGTTCGAAGCTGGTGCAGGACGCCGGCAACTCCATGACCGAGATCCTCAACAGCGTGCAGCGCGTGTCGGACATCATCGGCGAGATCACGGCAGCCGCTGGCGAGCAAAGCCAGGGCATCAGCCACGTGAACCAGTCGGTCAACCAGCTTGACCAGATGACACAACAGAACGCCGCCCTGGTGGAGCAATCCGCAGCCGCAGCCGAGAGCCTCAAGGACCAGGCGCACAAGCTGGCCGACGCCGTGGCGGCCTTCAAGCTGGGTCGCCAGTCGGGCGGCAGCGCCTTCAATGCCAGCACCGTGATCGCCAAGGCGCAGACCAGTGCGGCCGCCAGCTACACACCGGTCACCCCGATGCTCAAGGCCGAGCCTGCCTTCAAACCGGCACCGTCGGCTGCGGCCAAACCCGCGCCGCTGCAGCGCCCCAGCCTGCCGCAGCCGGAATCCAATCCGGCCCCGGCCGCAGCGGCCACCACGGCCCCTAAGGCCGACGATGATTGGGAAACCTTCTGATCATGTGATCCCCTGATCGCAACGAATCAGAACGCCGACCGGCCCCGCGCCCGTCGGCGTTCGGTTTTTCAGGGGGATGGCGGCCCGCGCTTTTGGGCTACGCTTGCGGCTTCTTGCAGATACGCTGCAAGCGTCTTGCTGCCACCGCCTAGCCCATGCCCGCCGACACACCAACCAGCTCACTGAAATTTGCCGCCAACCTGTCGTGGCTCTATACCGATCTGCCCTTCCTGGATCGGTTCGAAGCGGCTGCACGTGATGGTTTTCAGGGAGTGGAATGCCTGTTCCCCCATGAACACCCCGCGGCCGAGGTGGCAGCCCGCCTGCGTGCCAACGGCCTGCAACTCGTGCTGTTCAACGCCGCCCCGGGCAACTGGGCACAAGGCGAACGCGGCCTGGCCAGCCTGGGTGGCCGCGAGGCGGATTTCCAGGCCAGCATCCACGCAGCCCTGCAACTGGCAGGCGAACTGGATTGCCCACGTGTTCATGTGATGGCGGGGCTGTGCATCGAAGCCGGCCGTGACGCTGCCTGGGCCCGCTACGGCCAACGCCTGCAATGGGCCGCCGAACAGGCGCGGGCCCATGGGCGCACGCTGATGATCGAACCCATCAATGGCCGCGACATGCCCGGCTACCTGCTGACGCACCAGGCGCAGGCCCATGAACTGGTGCAGACCATTGGCTCGCCACATCTGCAGGTGCAGATGGACCTGTATCACTGCCAGATCGTCGAAGGCGATGTGACGATGCGCCTGCGCGAGTACCTGCCCACGGGCCGCGTGGGCCATCTGCAGATTGCCGCCGTGCCGGATCGCGGAGAACCCGATCAAGGCGAGCTGAACTACAACTGGGTGTTCAAGGAGCTGCACGCCCTGAACTGGCAGGGCTGGATCGGCTGCGAATACAAGCCACGTGCCGGCACCTCGGCCGGCCTGAGCTGGCTGCCGGCACCAGGCCAGGCCTGATCGCGCCCTTCCCCCCTTACAACGCCCCCAACATCACCAACAGGGACACGCACCATGAGCACCACACCGAACTTCCCCGCGACCGTCCGCACCCGCGATGGCCTGGAGCTGGTCACCCAGCACTGGCCTGTGGCGGCCGGCCAGGCACCGCGCGGCGTGGCCGTGATCGTGCACGGCCTGGGCGAGCACTGTCTGCGTTACGCACACGTGGCCGCCTACCTGAACCAGCAAGGCTGGGCCGCCATCGGCTACGACCACCGTGGCCATGGGCGTTCGCCCGGCAAGCGTGGTGGCCTGAACGACAACGACGACTTCCTGCACGACCTCGCCAGCGTGGTGGACGCCGCCCGCGCGGCCTACCCCGGTCAGCGCCTGCTGGTGGTGGGCCACAGCCTGGGTGGTGCGATTGCAGGCCGCTTTGTCTCGGCCCTGGCCACGCCGAAGGAGGCCGCCCCCTGGTCGCGGCCGGTGGATGCGCTGGTGCTGTCCTCCCCCGCGCTGGACGTGCCCATCAGCGCCATCCAGAAGGGCCTGCTGGCCACGGTCGGCAAGCTCACGCCCGACGTGCCCGTGGGCAATGGCCTCAAGCCGGAATGGGTGTGCAACAACCCCGCCACCGTCAAAGCCTATGTGGCCGACCCGCTGGTGCACGACCGCATCACCGGCCGTCTGACCCTGTTCATCATCGCCGCCGGTGAAAACGTGCGCGCCCGCGCGCCGCAGTGGACGGTGCCCACGCTCATCATGTGGGGTGGCCAGGATCGCTGCGTCAAGCCTGAGGGCTCGGCCGCGTTTGCCGCCACGGCGCCCACCTCGCTGGTCAGCAACCGCCCGTTCCCCGGCTTGTCGCACGAAATCTTCAACGAAGTCGAGCAAGGCGAGGTGCTGAAGACGATGGGCGATTGGTTGGGCCGCGTTTTTGGAGGATGATCGCAGTCTTTGCTGTTTTCCGTTAGACCGACATCATGGCGCTCAAAGCCACCATCTTCAAAGCCCAGCTGCAGCTGGCCGACATGGACCGCAACGTCTATGCCGATCCATCCATGACCATCGCCCGGCACCCGTCCGAGGCCGATGAGCGCATGATGATCCGCGTGCTGGCGCTGGCCTTGAACTGGCCGGCCGACACCTCGGAAGGCACGCTGGAGCTGGCCAAGGACATGTGGGAGCCCGATGAGCCCGCGCTGTGGCACAAGAACTTCTCTGACGAGATCCTGCACTGGGTGGAAGTGGGCCAGCCTGATGACAAGCGCATCATGAAGGCCTGTGGCCGCGCCCGCAAGGTCAGCGTCTACGCCTTCCAGAGCAGCACCAACGTCTGGTGGGACAACATCGCCAACAAGCTCACACGCCCTCAGAACCTGACCGTGTGGCAGATCCCCACCGAGCAGAGCCAGGCCCTGGCCACACTGGCCAAGCGCACCATGCAGCTGCAGTTCACCGTGCAGGATGGCACCGCGTGGATCAACGATGGCGAGCAGACCATCGAGATCACGCCCGTCAAGCTCATGGGGCCTCAGTGAGCGCCTGATCGGCTTGCCGTGCGCTGGCCTCGGCCACCACGGCAGGCTCTGCATCGCGCAAGGCCCTGCGCAGCACCTTGCCGATGGGCGTTTTGGGCAGCTCCTGCCTGAACTCCACAACCTTGGGGCGCTTGTAGCCTGTCAGCACCTGCGCGCAATGGTCGCGCACGGCCTGCTCGGTCAAGTCCGCGCGCTCCCGCACCACAAACAGCTTGACCGCCTCGCCCGAACGTTCGTCGGGGATGCCGATGGCGGCACACTCCTTGACCCCGGGCAGCAAGGCCACCGCGTCTTCGATCTCGTTGGGGTACACATTGAAGCCCGACACCAGGATCATGTCCTTCTTGCGGTCGATGAGCTTGATGTAGCCACGTTCGTCCATCACGCAGATGTCACCCGTGCGCATGAAGCCGTCGAGGGTCATCACCTTGGCCGTTTCATCCGGTCGCTGCCAGTAGCCTGCCATGACCTGCGGCCCGCGCACCGCCAGCTCACCGGGCACACCAGGCGGCAGCTCGCGCCCGTTTTCATCCAGGATCACCACCTCGGTGGAAGGCAGGGGCAGGCCGATGCTGCCCGTGAAGCCCTGCTGCTGGCCGGGATTGCAGGTGACGCCAGCCGTGGTCTCGGACAAGCCATAGCCTTCACAGATGATCAGGCCGGTCTTGTCCTTCCACAACTTGGCCGTGGCCTGCTGCACGGCCATGCCACCGCCCACGGACTGTCTGAGTGCGCTCCAGTCCACGCTGCGGAAATCAGGGTGGCGCGCCATCGCGGCAAACAAGGTGTTGACCGCCGGGAAACTGTGAAAGCGGTAGCGTGACAGCTCCTTGAACATGGCCGGCAGATCACGTGGATTGGGGATGAGGATGTTGCAGGCGCCCAGGCGCATGCCCAGCATCATGTTCACCGCAAAACCGAAGATGTGATAGAGCGGCAAGGCCGCCACCATGGTGAACTGTTCCTGACGCGTGATGGGGTCGATCACGGCCTTGTTCCAGGCCTCGGACAACAGCATGCTGGCCACCACATTGCGATGCGTCAGCGTGGCGCCCTTGCTCACGCCCGTGGTGCCGCCGGTGTACTGCAGCACGGCCACATCATCGGGCCCGGGGCGAGCCGGCTTGAACACCAGCCCACGCCCGATACGCAAAGCCTTGTTGAAGCGAACGGCACCAGGCAGATCGAAAGGGGGCACCAGCTTGCGCACATGGCGCACGGCCAGGTTGATCAAAGCCCCCTTGACCGAGCCCAGCATGTCACCCAGGCCGGTGAGCACCACATGCCGCACGGGCGTGGCGCTGATGACCTGCTGCAAGGTGTGCGCGAAGTTCTCCAGGATGACGATGGCCGAGCTGCCCGAATCCTTCAACTGGTGTTCCAGCTCGCGCGGCGTGTACAGCGGGTTCACGTTGACCACCACCATGCCGGCACGCAGGATGGCGGCCACGACCACCGGGTACTGCGGCACGTTGGGCAGCATCACGGCCACGCGGTCACCCGGCTTGAGGCCCAGGCCATGCAGATATGCCGCCATGTGTCGCGAGGCCGCATCAATGTCCGAAAACAACCAGGCCTGACCCATGAAGCGATAGGCCGGCAAAGGGGCGTGTCGCGTCAGGCCTTCATCCAGCAACTCGACCAGAGAGCTGTAAGCCGCCGCGTCAACCGAATGCGGGACACCTGGCGGATAGTGCTTCAGCCAGATCTTTTCCATAGGCGCTCCTCAGCGATGAGCCGGATGGCTCAGGCACGTGTCCGATTCTTCTACGGAAGGCACTGAATGCGTGCACGGGATGCCCCCTATGGCGCAGCGCGTTAAGCGTCTGTTTGCCCGGTTATTTCTTCGCACCACCATCACAAACCATCGCGCAACATCGGTTTGCTGGATGAGCGTTTGCCATCCAGGCGCCGCCCGGAGTCGCATTGCTTCGCAGGCGGAAATGCGATCCCGAGGGGCGTGACCAGCCGTCAACATCTCCAACGGGTTTCAACATGTTCAATTGGTTCAGACAATTCAGTGTCGCGTCACGGCTGCGAGCGCTTGCCTTGCTCGCCGTGGTCGGTGTCATCGGCGTGGCCTGCGCGCTGATGTGGTCCAGCTATCAACAGCAACTCGGTGCGCGCCAGAATGCCGTCAGGCAGGTGGTCGAGGTGGCGCATGCCTCCGTGCAATGGGCCTACGCACGGCAACAGGCGGGCGAACTCAACGAAGCGCAGGCACAGAAGATGGCGCTGTCGGCGCTGGACAAGCTGCGCTACAGCGGCAACGAGTATTTCTGGGTCAATGACCTGAACCACCGCATGGTGCATCACCCCATCAAGCCTCAGCTGGATGGACAGGATGTGGCCGAGATGAAGGACCCCAACGGCGTCTTCCTGTTCAAGGACTTCGTGAACACGGTCAAGGAAAAGGGGCAGGGCTTCGTGGCCTACCAATGGCCCAAGCCTGGCAAGGAGCAGCCGCAGGACAAGATCTCCTACGTCAAAGGCTTCGAACCCTGGGGCTGGGTGCTGGGCTCCGGCCTTTACATCGACGATGTGCAGGCGGCCTTCCACCAGCAACTCATCAAGGCGCTCAGCGTGGTGGGCCTCACGGCGCTCGCGCTGGCCGTTTTCATCGAAGTCACGGCACGTGATCTGAGCACCGGCGTCAAGGTGGCGGTACAACGCGCAGAAGCCATTGCCGACGGGGATCTGGCCACGGGTCAGGCGCCGCACGCCCTCACGCACGGCCGTGACGAAATCGCGCGCTTGCTCCAGGCCATGCAGCACATGTGCGAAGGTCTGGCGGGCACCGTGGGCGAGGTACGCCACAGCGTCGACAGCGTGGCCATGGCCAGCCAACAGATCGCAGCAGGCAACCTGGACCTCAGCCAGCGCACCGAGAACGCGGCGGCCCGCTTGCAGCACACGGCCTCATCGATGGACCAGTTGTCCGGCACGGTGATTCACAACGCACAGTCATCCACCTCGGCGCAGGAGATGGCAGCCGAGGCCTCCAGCCAGGCACAACGCGGTGGCGAAGTGGTGTCTCAGGTCGTGCTCACGATGGAGGCCATCCACGCCAGCGCCCGCAAGATCTCCGACATCATCGGCGTGATCGATGGCATCGCCTTCCAGACCAACATCCTGGCGCTGAATGCGGCCGTGGAAGCCGCACGCGCAGGTGAGCAAGGCCGCGGCTTTGCGGTGGTGGCAGGCGAAGTCCGCACGCTGGCTCAACGCAGTGCGCAGGCTGCACGCGAGATCAAGACGCTGATCCAGGCCTCCACCGAGCACGTCGAATCTGGCGCGAGCCTGGTCCACGATGCCGGGCAGACCATGCAGTCCATCGTCTCCTCGGTTGAAAGAGTGGCCTCCTTGATCCACGAGATCGCGCACGCCACGACCGAGCAGACGCAAGGCGTGGGCACCATCCACACCGCCGTGTCGGAGCTCGATCAGATGACGCAACAGAACTACGTGCTGGTCGAGCAATCCGCGGCCGCAGCGGCCAGCCTGAAGGATCAGGCTGATTCACTGGCCGTGGTGGTGAGCCGCTTCAGGGTGGCTGGCGCCTTCTGAGCCAGCGGCCAGCACCAGGTCGTTTTCATCGTCCAGCAGCCAACGCGAAGGCTCGGCTGTTCGACGCCTGGCCAGCATGGCTTCGACATGGCGAGCCCACGTGCGCCCCAATTGCTGAGCCGGCCGCTCGACGCCGCGATGAAACAGGTGGGTGACCGCGGCTATAAGCGGCAAGGCCACGACAACAGCCGTCAGCGTGGCAGCTTGCGGCATGAGGCTGAACACGACCTTCATCACGGGAATGTGCACCAGATAGAGACTAAAGGACACTTCACCCAGGTACTGGAAAGGTCGGCGCTCCAGCAGGTTGCGCATGCGCTCGAAACTCGTGGCCGCGAGCATGAGTGCACAGGCTGCCAAGGCCACGAACCAGTCGGCCACAAAGGCATTGAACGTGGCCAACTCGCGCCAGCCCAACTTCTGCGGAATCAGATAGACCATGCGTGCATAGGCGTACACCAGTAACGCCATGACCACGAGCCACACGCGCTGCGAAGCAGACAGACTCAAGACCCGCGAGCGCCAGGTGTCGAACTGCGTCACCAGCGCAGCGCCCAGGCCGAAAATGAGCAGGTAGTGTGCCGTGTGGACATAACTGGTCTTGAAGCCCGCCGAGGGATCGCCGAACAGGGTCACGAAGCCGGCAGCCAGCAGCGACAAAACCCACAAACCCAGCAAGGCAGATCGAACGCCCCATCGAGCGAAAACCAGGCAGAAGCAAGGGAAGAGCAATGCAAAACGCATCTCGTGGATCAAGGTCCAGACCACGTCGTTGAAGACCATGTTGTCGAAGTCCGGCACCATCAGCAGTTGCCCAAGGACCACCCACCCGTTTATTTCCTGTGGCCAGTGCATCGGGTGGTTCTGAGCCAAGCCCAGCGTGGCGGTCAGGCTGCTCGCGATCACACAACAAACTGCCACCAGAATGTGAGGTGCACCGACCCGCATGAACCGCCCAGCCAGGAAGGCCGGCCAAGGCTGTGGTGCCCCGTGGCGTGCGCGTTGCACAAGCACCATGCCGCTGAGCACAAAAAATAGAATGACGGCCTCACCGCCAGCCCAGAAGAGGAACAAGGGGGTGAGATCCAGCGGCGTATGGTGCTGAACGAACACGTTGCGCACGTGTGCGAACAGCACGGAAGCCGCAGCCAGACCGCGCAATGCGTCCAGCGCTGCGAAGCGTTTCATGGGAGCCCTGACATTTCATTGTTATGGGCTCATTCTCGCCTTGAAGGCTCTCGGCCGGTGTAACGGCGAGTTACGCAAACGCCTTCAGCACCGCACCTGGTTCAAATGACGGCAGCCAGCGCTTCAGCCACGCGGTCCACGTTGTGGCTGTTGAGGCCGGCCACGCACATGCGGCCGGAGCGCAGCAGGTACACGCCGTGCTGCTCGCGCAGTGCATCGGCCTGCTCGGGGCTCAGGCCGGTGTAGCTGAACATGCCGCGCTGGGTGATGAAATAGCTGAAGTCGCGCCCCGGCACACGCTGCGCCAGACCGTCATGCAAACGACGGCGCATCAGCTGAATGCGCTCACGCATGCCGCCCAGCTCGTCGGCCCACAGCTTGTGCAGGGCCGGCGTCTGCAACACACGCGCCACGATCTGGCCACCATGTGTGGGCGGGCTGGAGTAGTTGCGGCGCACCGCCGACATCAGTTGCCCGAACACGCGCCCGGCCTGATCCTTGTCAGGACAAACCACGCTCAGGCCACCCACGCGCTCGCCGTACAGCGAGAAGCTCTTGGAAAACGAATTGGCCACGAAGAAGGGTACGCCTGCATCGGCCAGGGCGCGGATGGCATGGGCGTCTTCGTCAATGCCGTCGCCAAAGCCCTGGTAGGCGATGTCCAGGTAGGGCAGCAACTGGCGCTCGCGCATCACGGGGATCAACTCGCCCCATTGCGCCACGCTGAGGTCCACCCCGGTGGGGTTGTGGCAGCAGGCATGCAGCAGCACGATGCTGTGCCTGGGCAGCGACTTGATCGTGTCCAGCATGGCATCGAACTTGAGGCCGCCAGTGGCGGGGTCGTAATACGGGTAGGTGTTGACCTGGAAGCCCGCGCCCTCGAACATCGCGCGGTGGTTGTCCCAGGTGGGGTCGCTCACCCACACCTGCGAATCAGGGAAGTAGCGCTTGAGGAAATCGCCACCCACCTTGAGGCCACCTGAGCCCCCCAGGGTCTGCAGCGTGGCGATGCGGCCGCTCCTGACGGCTTCGTGCTCGGCGCCGAAGAGCAGGTGCTGCACGGCCTCACGGTAGTTGGGGGCGCCGGCCATGGGCAGGTAGGGCTTGGGGCCGATGTGGGCCAGCATGGCGCTTTCGGCTTCACGCACGGCGGCCATCACGGGCAGGCGGCCCTCTTCGTCGAAATAGATGCCGATGCTCAGGTTGATCTTGCCCTGACGCGGGTCTTTCTGGAAATCCTCGTTGAGCGTGAGGATGGGGTCGCCGGGGTAGGCATCAACGTGCTGAAACATGGGGGTCCTCGTGGGGCTCTTTGTCGGGGATCCGCATTATCGCAAGGGGCGGCCACCGTCCGGAATCCTGAATGACGAAAAGACGCCCAAACGCCCTTGTTCATGCGCGATTGCGCCAGGGTGCTTCGCGGCATTGTGTGCATGGCCGCTGGCTTGCGCCTGGAGCACTCTCATGCACACACCGAATTCCTTGCCTCAAACCTCCTCCGAATTGCCCACACGCGCCCTTCACGCGGGCGCTGCCCGATGGGCGGCCACCACGATCGCACTGGCCCTGGCTGGCCTGTTGCACGCCTGCGGTGGCGGCGGAGGCGGTGGTGGGAGCAGCGAAGCGGCGGGCAGTGCCAATTCCGGCTCGGCACCCACCTCTACATGGCCCTTCCCCATCGGCATGTCGCTGGCCTCCCCCGCCGCCCTGGCTTCGGCCAGCAACGTGGTCGCGGGCGGCCTGGGCATCGACAACCTGGGCCTCAGCACCACCATGACGCCTCAACAGGCGGTGCTGTCGAGCCAGGCCGACGCCATCGCCACGGGCCGCCTGAGCCTGTCCGGCAGCGGGCTGGTGAACGTCTCGGCCCTGTTTGACACCAGTGCGCGCAGCCATGCCTCGTGTTATGGCCAGACCGTGGCCTATACCAACCACGACAATGCCAGCGGGACCAACGGCACGCTGCCATCTGGCGAAGTGGCCATCTGGCGCGCCACCGACAACAGCAGCACGCCACAGGCCTGCGCCGCCGCGGAGGTGAGCGCCCAGACCCAGGGCTTCAGCGCCCAGACGCACCAGGCTGTCCTGCTCATGGCCGCCATGCGTCAGCTGGTCGCAGCCAACACCAGCGTCGCGCTGCCTGCCGCAGGCGGCGCCACCGACGTCACCAGCCGCGTCAGCACGCTGTTGACGCCGCTGCTGTCCGGCACCACGGTGCAGTCGGCAACGGTGTCCCTCAATGCAGACAGCAGCGAGTACACCTACCGCCTGCAACTGACACGCGGCAGTGGCACCAGTGCCCAATCGCTGGAGATCAGCATGCTGCACACGCCAGCCGACACCGATCTTCACTACGCCGGCACCCTGCGTATCGCACTGGGCTACCTGAGCACGGATGCCAGCATCGGTTGCGCCGATCAGATCGACAGTGGAACCTCCCGCTACAAGGTGGCACGCCTGGTGTCCGTGGGCTACAACCGGCAGGACCAGTGGCTGAGCCTGCGCCTGCGTGCGGGCCAGTATTGCGGCAACGCCACCGGCAGCAACCAGTTCGAGGCCCTCGCGGCCACCGTCATGTCCGGCGAGCTGGATCCCGCCGTGTACCTGGCCGGCAGCGTGCGAGGCAGCACCCTGGGCTGGCGCCAGGGCTTCGTCCGCATGGGCAACGATGTGCTGGCCTCGGCCCAGACCAGCGATTTCATCCTGGCCTGGCAAGACCAGCCTTTGGGTGGCGCCAGCCGCGCTCGCCTGTTCGCCGGCCACAGCAGCCTGGACAGCGGCACTCAGGCTCGCAGCCTGGCCCTGTTCCATGGCTACACGAACGACATCAGCATCACGGACGGCACCATGATGGGCATGGTCTGCAACTGGAACGGCCCCGGCAGCACCCGGACGCTGCAAAACGCCTTCCAGTACCAGGCACTGACGCTGGGCAGCAGCGCCACCGGTTGGACGCTCGGCACATCGAGCATCGCCTATGCCCCCACCAACAGTTGCAGCGCCAGCAACAGCATGAGCTTCGACACCAATGGCGATGGCACCCTCTCGGGTGCTGAAGGCCAGGGCTTCACATCTGGCCTGGCCGTACCAAGCGGCAGCAACGATGTTCAGGACGAGCTGCAGCAGCAGGGCTTCCTGGCGCCGGTCCTGTTGCTGTAACGCGGCGCAGGCAGGCACGAGGCCACCTTCGGGTGGCCTTTTTCATGGGCTTCGCGCTACCGCTTTCAAGCTGTGGAATAGTGGCAGCTTGATTGCAACCCCTTGCGCGCCTAGGAGCCCACCGATGAAGACCAAAGCAGCCGTCGCCTGGAAAGCTGGCGCCCCCCTGACCATTGAAGAACTCGATCTGCAAGGCCCGCGCGAAGGCGAGGTCCTGGTCGAGATCAAGGCCACCGGCATCTGCCACACCGATTACTACACCCTCTCTGGCGCCGACCCGGAAGGGCTGTTTCCCGCCATCCTGGGCCACGAAGGCGCTGGCGTGGTGGTGGACGTGGGCCCGGGCGTCAAGAGCCTGCGCAAGAACGATCACGTCATCCCGCTCTACACACCGGAATGCCGCGAGTGCAAGTTCTGCCTGAGCCGCAAGACCAATCTGTGCCAGAAAATCCGCGCCACGCAGGGCAAGGGCCTGATGCCTGACGGCACCTCGCGCTTCTCGCTCAACGGCCAGCCCATTCTGCACTACATGGGCACATCCACCTTCAGCAACTACATCGTCGTGCCCGAGATCGCGCTGGCCAAGATCCGGGAAGACGCGCCCTTCGAGACCGTCTGCTACATCGGCTGCGGCGTGACCACCGGCGTGGGTGCCGTGCTGTTCACGGCCCAGGTGGAAGCCGGCGCCAATGTGGTCGTGTTCGGTCTGGGCGGCATCGGCCTGAACGTGATCCAGGGCGCCAAGATGGTGGGTGCCGACAAGATCATCGGCGTGGACATCAACCCGAACCGCGAAGCCATGGCGCGCCAGTTCGGCATGACCCACTTCCTCAACCCCAAGGACATCGAAGCCGCGGGCGGCAACATCGTGGATGCCATCGTGCAACTGACGGATGGCGGCGCCGACTACAGCTTCGAGTGCATCGGCAGCACCAGGACCATGCGCCAGGCACTGGAATGCACGCACAAGGGATGGGGCCGCTCCATCATCATCGGCGTGGCTGAAGCCGGCGCCGAAATCAGCACCCGCCCCTTCCAGCTGGTGACCGGCCGCAAGTGGGAAGGCTCTGCCTTCGGCGGCGCGCGCGGCCGCACCGACGTGCCCAAAATCGTGGACTGGTACATGGACGGCAAGCTCAACATCGACAGCCTGATCACGCACAAGCTTCGCCTGGATCAAATCAATGAAGGTTTTGATTTGATGAAACGCGGGGAATCGATCCGCTCGGTGGTGATCTACTGAGGTTTTGACATGCCAGGGAACCAGCCGATGGGCACACTTCAATTGCTGACGGAGCACGCCTGCTTTGGCGGCGTGCAGCGCTTTTACCGCCACGCCTCGGGCGCCATCGGCCTGCCCATGCAGTTCGGCCTGTACCTGCCGCCTCAGGCCCTGCAAGGGCAGAAGGTGCCGGTGGTGTTCTATCTGGCTGGCCTGACCTGCTCTGAAGAAACCTTCGCGATCAAGGCCGGTGCCCAGCAGCATGCGGCGCGTCTGGGCCTGGCCATCCTCACGCCGGACACCAGCCCGCGCGACACCGATCTGGACGAAGCCAATGAGGCCTGGGATTTCGGCGAGGCCGCCAGCTTCTACCTGGATGCCACCGAGCGCCCCTGGTCGGCCGCCTGGCAGATGGAAACCTACATCACGCAGGAGTTGCCCACGCTGCTGAGCCACCACCTGCCTGTGGACACCGATCGCATGGGCATCTTCGGGCACTCGATGGGCGGGCATGGCGCCTTGACACTGGCCTTGCGCAACCCGGGCTTGTTCAAGAGCCTGTCAGCGCTGGCGCCCATCTGTGCGCCCACCCAGTGCCCCTGGGGTGAAAAGGCCTTCAGCGGCTACCTGGGGCCGGATCGCACGGCATGGCCTGCACACGACGCCAGCGCCCTGATGGCCGAGTACCCCATGCCGCCGTATCCGGATGGCATCCTGATCGACCAGGGCCTGGCCGACAAGTTCCTGCCCACGCAACTGCACCCTGAAAAGTTCGAAGAGGCTTGCTCGACAATCGGGCAGCCTCTTCAGTTGCGTCGCCACGAGGGCTATGACCACGGCTACTACTTCATCCAGAGCTTCGTGGCAGACCATCTGGCCCACCATGCACAAGCGCTGGGCTGCTCGCAGCCTTGACCGGCCTCAGCCCATCCTGAACACCGACACCGCCTGAACCAGTTGCTGCGCCTGCTGCCTCAGGCTCTCCGCGGCAGCCGCGCTTTCCTCCACCAGTGCGGCGTTCTGCTGAGTGGCCTGGTCCATCTGGCTGACGGCCTCGCTCACCTGTGACACACCGGAGCTTTGCTCCGCGCTGGCACTGGTGATCTCGCCCACGATGTCATTGACACGGCGGATGGCGGTGACGACTTCCTGCATGGTCGACCCGGCCTGGTCCACCAGGTTCGTGCCTCGCTCGACGCGCTCCACGCTGGCGCCGATCAGGGACTTGATCTCCTTGGCAGCTTCGGCCGAGCGCTGCGCCAGGTTGCGCACTTCACCGGCCACCACGGCAAAGCCACGGCCTTGCTCGCCGGCACGCGCGGCTTCCACGGCGGCGTTCAAGGCCAGGATATTGGTCTGGAAGGCGATGCCGTCGATCACGGTGATGATGTCGGAGATCTTGCGCGAGCTCTCGTTGATCTCGCGCATGGTCTCCACCACCTGGCTGACGACTTCGCCGCCCTGGATGGCCACCGTCGAGGCGCCATTGGCCAGTTGATTGGCCTGACGGGCACTGTCGGCGTTCTGCGTCACGGTCGAGCCCAGTTGCTCCATGGAGGCGGCCGTCTGCTGCAGGGCCGAAGCCTGCTCTTCCGTGCGCTGGCTCAGGTCCTGATTGCCCTGGGCAATCTGCGAACTGGCCGTGGCCACGCTCTCGGCGCCCATGCGCACACCGCCCACCATCTGCACGAGGTTTTCCTGCATGTCGGCCAGGGATTGCATCAGCGTGCCGATCTCGTCCTTGCCCTCAACCTTGATGCGGGCCGTCAGATCGCCGTCAGCGATGCGGCGGGTTGCCTCCGATGCCGCCACCATGGGCACGGTGATCATGCGGGTGATCCATACGGCCAGGAAGGAGGCCAGCGCCACGACGCCGATCACCAGGGCCAGCACCCAGCCGCGGGCCTGCGAATAGGTTGCCTGCGAGGCGTGGTAGGCCTCTTCAGACCCCTTGTTGTTCAAGGCGATGTCCTCGTTGAGCGTCGCCCTCAGCGCACGGAATGCGTCGCGCGTTTCAGTTTTGTAGGCTTTTCGAGCGTCCAACAGTCCGCTCTCGCCCTGACGCGAGCTTGCGGTCATCTTGTGACTGGCTTCGTAGTAAGCAGTCAGTTGTGACTTGAATTGATCCGACAGCTTGCGTTCATCTGCCGAGGCGATCATGGGTTCGTATTGAGCCAGCAAATCCGCCACCTGCTTCTTGGCCTTGGCCATGCGCTCGTCTTCCGTCGCATGGTCTTGATCGCTGTCAGCCAGCAGGTGAAGCGCCTCCGCGCGACGATGTTCAGCCAGCGCATCACGCATGTCACTGAGCAGCCGGACGCTGGGCAGCCAGTTCGTGGCGATATCCGCCGTGTTGCCATTGATGACGGAGAGCTGCCTGACAGCGAACCCGCCAACCAGCATCGTCAACACCACCACCACCGCGAATGCGGCGCCGAGCTTCTTACCCAGTTTGATGTCGGACATGTTCATGAGATCAACCCATCCACAATTGGCTGCAATCGATTTCTCAGTCGGCAACTCAAGGCGCGCAGCGATGCCCTGGCCGCTCTACTCAGTGGATTTCGGCCATAAATCAGCCGACTTGAATCCGGATTCAGAACAAATTCAGACAAGCACCGCCGCCAGATTGACAGGACTTTACAAAGCCCGATCACGCACCGACGCTATCCTTGCCCCTTTGCCAGAGAGTGCAGTTCATGGTCAAGTACGTGATTCGAGTGGTGGCACTGATTGGCGCTTGTGTCCTGTCTTTCCTGCTGTGGACGGCTTTTCACATCCCGAATACCGGTGACATCGACATCGCCAACGCGCTGGCGGACGACGTGATGGCCACCTACGGGCAGTTCCACCCACGCACCGAAGTCGACAAGACCAGCCAGGGCAAGGTGCTCTACGCCCACCCGGGTAGCGGCGGGCAACCCACCTTCGTGATCTACGAGGTCACGGATGCGGCCGAACGCGCGCGCATCGTGAACGCCACCCGCCAGGCCTTGCGCAAGGCCCATGCGGCCAGCGCCACGCTGAAGTTCTACGAGCGCCAGAACGTCACGCACTTCGAGGGTGGCGGCATGCGTCGCGGCCCCGAGCAACTGATCGAAACGGTATCGGTCAAGCCAGATTGAAGCGCCGGCGCATCCAGCGTGTCACCATGGTGGTCACGCTCAGGTAGGCCAGCAAGATGCCCGTGAGGGCCACCCAGTAATGCCAGGGCAGCGCCACCAGCCCGAGCGAAGCGGCAACGGGTGAATACGGCAGGTACACACCCACCGCAGACACGGCCAGAGTGGTACCCGTCAAGGCACGGCTGGCGCGGCTCTGGAAGAACGGCAGTCGCCCGGTGCGGATCACGTGGATGATGAGCGTCTGCGACAGCAGGGACTCCACGAACCAGCCGGTGTGGAACAGCACATCCTGCGCGGGCGTCTGCGCCTTGAAATAGAAATACATCAGCGCAAACGTGGCGTAGTCGAACAGCGAGCTGATCGGCCCGACCATCAGGATGTAATGCGCGATGTGGCTGATGTCCCAGTGACGCGGCTGCGACAACTCTTCCTCGTCCACCGCATCGGAAGGAATGGCCGTCTGCGAGATGTCGTACAGGAGGTTGTTGGTCAGCACCTGGATCGGTGCCATGGGCAGGAAGGGCAGCCAGGCGCTGGCCCCCAGCACGCTGAACATGTTGCCGAAGTTCGAGCTGGCCCCCATGCGGATGTACTTGAGCAGGTTACCGAAGACCTTGCGCCCTTCGATCACGCCGTCGTCCAGCACCAGCAGGCTCTTTTGCAGCAGGATGATGTCGGCAGACTCCTTGGCGATGTCCACGGCGGTGTCCACCGAGACGCCCACATCGGCCGCCTGCAGCGCGGGGCCATCGTTGATGCCATCACCCAGGTAACCCACCACGTGCCCTTTCGCGCGCAGCGCCTGGATCACGCGAGACTTCTGCCCGGGCGACAGCTTGGCAAACACCTGTGTCTGCTCGACAGCTTCGCCCAGCGCCACATCGCTCATGGCCTCGATCTCCCGGCCCAGCAGGATGCGGTCGATGTGCAGATCCACGTCACGGCAGATCTTGCGCGTCACCACCTCGTTGTCACCCGTCAGGATCTTCACGGCCACCCCATGGCGGGCCAGCGCAGACAGGGCCTCGCGCACGCCCTCCTTGGGTGGATCCAGGAAGGCGATGAAGCCCAGCAGCACCATGTCGCGCTCATCGGCCACGGTCACAGGAGGCTGCCCCTCCAGCAAGGGCTTGTAGGCGATGGCGATCACCCGAAAGCCGTCTTCATTGAGCGCCCGACTGGTGGCCTGCACCGTCTCCAGGTGGCTGTCATCGAGCGCAAAACGCCGCCCGCCTGATTCCGCCTGTGCGCATGCCGCAAAGACCTCCTCGACGGCACCCTTGCAGATCAACAGACGCTGGCCCTGCCCTTCCACCACCACGGACATGCGCCGCCGCTGGAAGTCAAACGGGATCTCGTCCACTTTCTGATACTGGCCGCGCGCATGCAGCTTGTCGTGCACCTCGGTGTACTTGAGCACCGCCTGATCCAGCTGGCTCCTGAGGCCCGACTGGTAATAGCTGTTGAGGTAGGCAAAGTCCAGCACCCAGTCGCTGGGCTGCCCATCCAGATCCACGTACTTTTCCAGGATGATGCGGTCCTGCGTGAGCGTGCCGGTCTTGTCCGTGCACAGCACATCCATGGCACCGAAGTTCTGGATGGCCTGCAGGCGCTTGACGATGACCTTCTTGCGCGACATGGTCAGCGCCCCCTTGGCCAGGTTGACGGTGACCAGCATGGGCAGCATCTCGGGCGTCAGGCCCACCGCCACCGCCGTGGCGAACAACAAGGCCTCCACCCAGTCGCCCTTGGTCAGGCCATTGATCAGGAACACCAGGGGCACCATGACCATCATGAAGCGCAGCATCAACCAGGTGAAACGGTTGAGCCCCTGATCGAAGCTGCTGGGCCCGCGCTGCCCTGTCATGGCCTGGGCGATGCCGCCAAACACGGCCCTGGGGCCGGTATGCACCACCACGGCGGTGGCCGACCCGCTGGCCACGTGAGTGCCCATGAAGCAGGCGTTGCGCAAGGCCATGGTGTCCACGCCAGGCGATTCGATCAGCGCGTACTTTTCAACAGGCAAGGACTCGCCAGTGAGCGCCGCTTCGTTGACAAAGAAGTCCCGGGCACTCAGCAAGAGCACATCCGCCGGAATCAGGTCGCCCACGGACAGGTGCACGATGTCGCCCGGCACCAGTTGTTCGATCGGCACCTCCTGCGCTTCGGTCGGTGCCCCCGATGGGCCCGATGCTGCACGCGCGCCGCCTTTGCGCAACACAGCTGCGGTGGTGTGGACCATGGCGCGCAAGGCCACGGCAGCACGATCGGAGCGACGCTCCTGCACAAAGCCCAAGGTGATGCTGAGCACCACCATCAGGAAGATCAACACGGCTGACTGCGCATTCCCCGTCAGCAGGGACACCAGCGACAAGGCCAGCAGCAGGAAATTCAGGGGATTGGCCACCCGCTGAATCAACTGCACCAGCAGCTTGCGCGTGCCGGGCGGCGACACCTGATTGGGGCCGAACCGCGCCAGCCTTTGCCTGGCCTCCTGCGCCTGCAGGCCGTCCTCATGCGCCTCCAGCGCCGACAGGATCTGATCGACGGGCTTGGTCGCCAGATCGACCAGTGTCTGCCCTGGTTGGCTGGATGACGTTTGGGGCGTGCTCATGACTGCCATCATCCCCTCATTCATGTGATCAGACGATGACGCACGGGTGAAACTGGTAGGCTTGCACCGTCAATATCAAGGAGATTCCATGTCACTGAAGTCCACTCTCGGCGCCGCCGGCCTGGCCTTGTCGCTGGCCGTTCTGTCCGGCTGCGCCTCATCCCCCACGTCGACCAACGCCGCGGCCAACACATCCGGCGCCGTCCCCAAGCTCAAGGTGGTGAACAACTGCTCGTGCCAGGTGCCGCAAGAAATCCCTGGCCTGATCAATGCTGGCTACAGCATCGCAGCACACAATGCCGGCAAAGCCATCAACCAGGATGACGAAGCCACGTTCGCCATCACACAGTTCTCCCAACGCAGTGCAGCGGGCCGCTTGCTGGCGGGCGCCATGGCAGGCAAGGACGAAATCACAGGTCTGGTCACCTACAAGGGCCGAACCTTCACCGTCAACGAGTACTACCTGAACATCATCAACACGATCGATGATGCAGCCAACAAGGTCGGCATCTACGCATTCAAGGGCCTCGCTAACTGACCCACAGCGCAACAACTGGCGCACAACGGGTCAAGCGCCGTTCTCATGGCAGGGAACGGCGCTGGAACGTGGCATCAGTTGATCGTCAGGCGCTTGCCGCTGCTTGCAGCCTTCTTGGGCAGCGTCAGCTCCAGCACGCCATTGTTGAACGTGGCCTGGGCCTTGCCCTCGTCAATCTCGTGAGCCAGCTGGAAGGAGCGGGAAACCTGACCGTAGTAGCGCTCCGAACGCAACACACGCTCACCGTCCTTCACCTCTTTCTCCTGCTTGACTTCACTGCTGATCGACACCTGATTGCCTTCGATCTCGACGTGGATGTCTTCCTTCTTCACGCCGGGTATTTCGGCGTGAACCAGATAAGCGCCTTCCTGCTCTTTCACGTCCATCCTGATCTGCTGAGGGGGCACGCTGTTGGGCAGGTCCATGGGCTTCACGAAGAAACCGCGGAACAGTTCGTCCATCGGGCTGTAGCGGGTGACGTTACTCATGACGATCTCCTTCAACTGGGGTTGGCATCCAGGCATCCAAGTGCCGATGTGCACTACATGGGTCGCGGCCGTATTTTTTCAAGCGCACGGCCAACGTGGTCTTGACATCGGTCAAACTCGTCGGACGCCCATTCACCGACACCCCGCACGAACGCGCGCCTCACCATGCCCTTCGCCACGGCCCCTGACGGCACACGCCTCTACTACGACAGCGTCGGCACCGGCACGCCCCTGCTGCTCATCAGTGGCCAGGGCTTCGACCACCACATGTGGGATGGCGTGCGTGACGACTTTGCAAGGCACTTTCAGGTCATCGTGTATGACCATCGCGGCACGGGGCAAAGCGACAAACCCGAGCACGGCACCTGGTCAACCCAGAGCTTCGCGCAAGACGCCGTCAGCGTGCTGGATGCGATGGGCATTCAGCGCGCCCATGCCTATGGGTTTTCGATGGGCGGCCGCATCGCGCAATGGCTGGGCATCGACCATCCGGATCGGGTGTTGTCGCTGGTACTGGGGGCCACCACGCCTGGCAATGCTCACGGCGTGCGCCGTCCTGCCGAGATCGATGCCCTCATGGCCAGCGGCCAGCAAGCCAGACTGCTGACGGCCATGGTGCCGCCCTGGTGGCTGGCCACACATCCGCAATGGCTCAAGTACATGTCCGACCGAGCGCGCCAGCCCATCCCGGCCTTCGCGCAACGCCAGCATTACCTGGCCAGCGAAGGGCACGAGGCCTGGGCCGATCTGCTTCGCATTGCCGCCCCCACCCTGCTCATTCACGGTACGGCAGACCAGATCAATGTGAGTGCCAACTCCGAATTGATGGCCAGCCGCATTCCGGGCGCCCGACTGCACCTGATCGACGGTGCAAGACATGGCTATTTCTGGCACGCCCGCGAACAAGCCAGTGCGGCCGTGATCGACTTTCTGAAAGCCCATCCACCTGACGGTTTTTCCGACGTTTGACCTCGGCTGGCGGCGCTATCGTCGCCGGATGCAAACGCCCAAGTGGACCGCAGGCCTGCCCCTACCCGGAATGGGTGGTGCCTTGATGCTGTCCGCGCTGGCGCACGGCCTGGCGCTGGCCTGGTGGCTGCATGCCCACCAGCATGAGGACAACGCGCCCAGCATCGGCCAGAAAAGGGGCAGCCTCACGGTGACCATCGCCCCCGTCCCGCGAGTGCCACGGCCCCAGGCGCCGCCCGTTGTGCCGCCCCGGAGGCACACGCCTTTGCCCACACCACGGGTGCTCGCCACACGCACGGAGGTGGCACACCCGACACGGACCGTCGCACAAGCCGCACTGCCGCCAGATCCGCCGTCCCTGCCCGCTTCGTCAGGCCTCCTGGAAGACACGTCACCCGCCCCTGCCCCTGCCGAGCCCCGGCCCGCCATCGCGCCCCAGGCGCCAGCGGCATCCCAGCCAGATGCACCGGGCGCCCGCTTCGCCAACCTGTTTGCCCCCATCATCAGCCGTCCACTGGGACGAGGCCGCTGGCAAACGCGGCCCTCTGCACCTGCCTTCGATGAGCGCGACGCCGCCATGCAACGCGAGCAGGCCATACAAGGCACGCGGCAAGCGCTCTACCAGCGTGTGGAAGCCCTGCGGCAGTCTCTGCATCAGGCACCCCTGGTCGGTCGCTGCGCGATCCGCATCTCGCTGACCCAACAGGCCGCTCAGCTCGACTGCACGGAACAGGTGGACCTGCAGCGCCTGTCACCTCAATTCGGTACCGTCCTCAGCCTGCAAGCTCGCGGCACCCCTGTGCAGGCTGACAGCTGCCTGGTGGTCCAACAGTTCGAGCTCCGGTGGCAAGCCTGCCCGGATGTTGCCGAGGGAGCGACACCTGGCACCACCGCGGCCACACCCTGAATGCAAAGCGGCCCCGCAGGGCCGCTTCAGACTCACCTGGCGCGGTGCGCCGTCATTGCACGATGCCGTCGATGACCGACGGTTTGGTGCTGGCGGGGGTGGCCTCGGCACCCAGGGCGGTGCGCGCATTCACATCCACCAGGGCAGACGTCGGCAGCGTCAGGAGACCTGCTGCGGTCAAGGTCAGCCCCGACGACACGGTGTTGCAAGCCACCTTGCCCAGACGAAGCTCACGCTCCAGGTACTTCACGTAGTACGTGGTGGGCGTGCTGTCCAGGATCGACGTGCCATCCAGCATGTCGAAAGCAGGCACCCAACGCGCCGAAGGACCGCATTGCGTGGGCAGGTTGGTGTCCGGGCTCACGCAACTGCCGGGAATGCCTTGCAGTTCACCAAAACCGCTGAACTGCAGCTGCACCTTGTTGCCGTTGTAGTTGGCGGCCTGCGCACCCGCGATGTTGTTCAAGCCCCCGCTGTTGCTGGGCGTGTAAACCGCATTGAGCGTCAGCACCTTGGGTGGATCAATGGTGACGCCGTTGGCACCGAAGAACTTGTTCCACTGGTTCGGCCCCGTTTCCCACTGGTAGATCGTCGTCGCCTGATCGATCAAGGCCGAGCAGTAGTAAGACCCGCCCGCATTCGGGGTGCCGTTCGCATCGCACTTGATGCTGTTGAGGTCGGCATCGGCCACCATGGTGCCACTGTTGAGCCCCCATTGTTGCGAACCCATGCCCGCCTTGCTCGCACCGGAAGCATCCGCATCGGCTGAACCGTCATTGAGCATGCCCGCATGGAAGGTATAGGTGTAGTTGGTGGCGCTCGGGCCCCACACACCACTGTCCTTGAAAGGTGACGATGCCAGCGTGGCCACAGGCGGGCTGCCCACGTTGCTGACCAGGTTGGTGCCGGTCTTGGGGCACATGCTCACGCAGTTGAGCCCGATGTCCGACGCGGAGGGGTCCACCACCTCACGGGTGCGATAGGACACGGTGTCCGTGCCCAGGAAGCCGTGCCCGGTCGGCACGTCAATGCCACCGGCGCCACCGCCTGACGGGAAGAAGATCGGCAGCGAGCGCACATGATCGGTACCGGACAGCACCGTGGCGTCCAGGGCCACTGGCGCGTTCAGGGCATGCGGCGAACAACCGTTCTGATCACACTGCTGGTAGCCGATGGCATTGAGGCTGCTGCCATCCCACTGCAACTCGTAGGACGTGTTGGCTGGCGCTGGTGTGCTGCCATCCGTGGTACCGATGGACGCGTGCGACCAGTACATCATCGACACGTTCTTGAAGTCATCGAGCGTGCCTGTGTGGCGGGTGAGCTTCCACAGCTTGCCGCCCTTCTGGACCGGGGTGAGGGCCACGTCGGCATCGCCAACCCGTCGAGTGAGGGTGCCATGGCCCAGCGCGATCTCCGACATGGCCGAGTCAGGCAGCCACAGGCCCCAGAAGCTCCAGAAGCCGTAATAGGTGTCGCTGCCATTGACATACTTCACCGGAAAGCCCGGGTTGGAGATGTCCAGCCGGCTGCCATCGCTGTTGTAGGTGCCGTAGCGCCAGGTGGAGGAATGCCCGTTGTCCTTGTCGCGATCGAAACAGACGTCAGGATTGCTGCCTTCCCTGCGCCGGAAGTTGGCCGAGTCAAAAGCAAAGAGATAGCTGTAGGGTGTGCTGTTTTCGGTGCCGCTGATCGTGCCGTCGCCTGCGTCATTGGCTGGGTCGGTGTGCAACTTCAACTGCGTGGTCGAAGGGCCACCACCGCCGTTTTCTTCCTGGTAGAAACTCAGGCCACTGGCATCGGATTTCAAGGAGCCGCGAAAGACGCACGTACCCGGATTGCCGTCGGGTTCACCGCAGAAATACATCGAGAACAGGCCGTTGGGATTCTGGTCGGACTTGCCTGCGGTGGCCACGATGTAGGCGTAGATGGTCATTTTCTGCGGCGAGCCACCGTTGTCCTGCTCGTCGTGCAGCCAGGCCTTGATGATCAGGGGGTCATTGACCGATGCCTGGGTGGACTCCACCACGCTGGACATGTAGTTGGTGGCGTTGGAGGCGCCGGCACTCGTGCTGGTCGACTTGCTGCTGTCACCACGACCTTCACACTTGCCCTGGTCGATCAAGGCCACATAGGGGCCCTGGTTGACCATCGCATCACCGCGCATGCTGCCGATGATGCACATGATCATGTTCACCGTACCGATGCGGTCACCCACGCGGTCCTGCACCCAGGTGTTCTGCTTGTCGGTGACGTACGCGCCACTGCTGGGCGGCGTGGCCCATGCCATCTGTGCGGCCCCCGCGGCCAGCACGCTCATTGCGAACGGGATACCCTTGCGCCATAGCTTCATGATCGCCTCCCCGTTCAGTGCGCCGACACCACCTGCACCGACGAGGGCAGGGTGATATTGGATGAGGTCACCGTGGTGCCACCACCGTCCGACGAGCCGGACGACGAGGAACCTCCACCGCCACAAGCGGACAGACCCAGAACCGAAAGTGCAAAAAACACCAAAAGCGCAAAACGACGCATAGACCCTCCAGACGACACACGTGCCCGATCAGCAACCCAAGCGCTTTCGGCCTGATTGTTTGTCCGCTTTAGTGGGCCAGGATGGAATGGAACGGTCGTTCGTGATTTAAGGGCGCACCCCGAGGCCGATTGGCCTTTTCAGACAGCTCAGCGTTGCCCCGAACCAAAGGATTGGGTCCAGCTCACGTCAATGACAGGGCTGCTCAGGCCCCCGTGCAGACTGCGAATACGACCCGCTCCGATTTGCAATCGACTGCGCGGCCCGATCGTGTGCCCGAGCAAGACCATGCCTTGGGCAACGGCGCCACCCTCGGTGTCCACGCCACCACCACCGGCAGCACCCGCCAGCAGTTCGGCCCCCAGGTGCCATTGCGGGCTGCCCAGATCAGTCTGCCACCCGGCCCCCACCAGCCCCAGCGAGTAGGCACCCGCCTGGCCCGAAAAAGCACTGTGCGCTTGGCCCGTCAGGTAGAACTGCGCGCCCAGCTGCCGCTTGAGCTTGATGCCCACCGTGTCCAGATCCAGCTGGCGGCCATCCTTGCGCTGCGCACGCAGCACATGCTGCAGGCTGGCCGACCACTCCAGCCCGACGATGCGGGTCGACGAAGTGCGACCAGGGTGATCCAGTTGCCAGCCGAGTTGCCATTGCGCGTAATGAGCCTGGTAGGCGCCACTGCCTGAACGCACCGCCCCGGCCTCCATGCTCACAAAGGCATCAGGCCCGATTTCCCATCGCAACACGCCGGCCGCCTTGCCCAAGGTGCCGCCACCGGTGTCGAGTGCGCCACCACCACCCAGTCCCAGTGAGAGCCGTACGCCGCCGTACACATCGTCCAGGCCGATCGCCGCAGCCGACGTCTCCCAGCCCCCCGTGCCAAGCAGCTCCATGTAGCCATCGGCGCCACCATGCGTGGCCGCTGCGGCCTCCAGACCCCAGTAGCAGTTCCCGCCTGCACGCTGTTCCGCACGCACGCCGACCAGCTTCAGGTTGCTCGCGGGCTGACCCGGGCGAGCCTTCACATGCAGCTGCGCCCCCGTCAGCATCAGCCGGTCAACACCCAACCCGGTTCGGCCCGGCGCGCTGCTGCTGCGCCCCACGTCAGCCGCGTCGAAATAATGCAGCCGCCCATCCCAGTTGAGCACCAGGCCGATCTGCTGGCTGCCCATGCGCCCGCTGGGCATGTTCACGCGCGACCAGGCCAGACCAGTCTGCACCGGCCCCCAGTCATAAAGCAGGCTGGCGGCGGGCACCACCATCAGGCCGCCCCCCACGGGCGCACCGCCACCACCGCCACCACCGGCCATCAGGCCCAGTTGCGCACGCCAGGGCCCCTGAAGTCGCCAGCGCCGCTCGATCTGGCCGCCCAGCACGAAAAAACCACCCCGCTGGCCCGTGGCCGCGCCGACCACAGCCGGCCCCATCCACCAGCCGGGCTCGGCTTCCAGCAACAAGGCCGTGCTCAACAGCCCCAGACGCTCGCCACCTTCCAGGTGCGCCGGATCAAAACGCATCTGCAGCGACATCGGCATGGCCAATGGCTGCGCATCCGCTGCGGGCACCTCGTCTGCCAGAGCCTGCGCAGCCCCCATGGTCAACGCCAGCGCGCCGAGCGCCGCCACACGGAGGGGGATCGAGAGGTTCATGCAGATGCCATCTTTCTGCCCTCAGGGGGGGCCGGTTGCACAACCCCCATCGTCGCACAGACGGCAACGTGCTCAGGCCGCGGCCAGCGCTTTCTCGATGTCGGCCTGCAGGCCCTTGGGCGTATCGGTAGGGGCATAGCGCCCCAGCACCCGGCCATCGCGGCCGATGAGGAACTTGGTGAAGTTCCACTTGATGGACTTGGTGCCCAGAATGCCGGGCGCCTCCTTGACCAGCCACTGGTAAAGCGGATGGGCGTTGGGGCCGTTGACGTCGATCTTGGCCATCATCGGAAAGCTCACACCGTAGTTGAGCTGACAGAACGAGGCGATCTCGCTGTTGGCGCCGGGATCCTGCGACCCGAACTGGTTGCACGGAAAACCCACCACGGCCAGGCCCTTGGCGCCGTAGTCTTTCCAGAGCTTTTCCAGGCCATCGAACTGGGGCGTGAAACCGCATTTGCTGGCCGTGTTGACGATCAGCAGCACCTTGCCACGGTACTGATCCAGCTTGACGGCTTCACCGGTGATGGTCTGCGCTTCAAAGTCGTAAACAGTGGTCATGTCGATACGAATGCGGAAGGTGGCAGGAATTGGAAACGGCAGGCAGGTTAACGCAAGCGCCTTGTCCGGTGGCCTGAAGGGGCAAACCCGCTCAACGTTTGATCAAGGCGCCTGCCGCCTCGCCAGCGGGTTGCAAGGGCCCCAGCGGGTTGGATTGCCGCTCCGTCTGCTTGATCTGTGGCTCGCCACCGTAGTTGCGAAACAGCACGACACCATCACGCGCCACGATCAGCCCCTGGAACTTCCAGCCCGTGATCTCGGTGCGCCGCCGAAAGTTGAGGAAGTCGCCCCAGAAACCGCCCTCCCGGTGGCTGTTCTGACGACCAAAACTGAACTCATAGGCACGACACAGTTGCCTCGCTTCGATGCAATCGCGGATACCAGGGTCCAGCATGGCCAACGGCACACTGGGGTTCGGCGCCAGCCGCGCCACCACCTCAGGGTAGGGAATCAAGCGCACATTGGCCGATGCCTGCACATCGAAACCCAGCTCCTTGAGTTGCGCCACCGTGGTCTCGTAAGGCTTGACACGCTCGATGGCATCACGCGCCTCCTCGAAGGTGGCAAAGCCAGACTGGCTCTCCGTGCTGCCACGCGGCAACAGGCTGCTACAAGCTGCCAGCAACAGCATCAGCGTTGACAAAAAGTAAATGCGCAGGCTGCCCATGACCTCATCACAAATGACTGACGCAGCGACATCCGCCACGACCTGCCGACTGTATCGCATAGCCCATGTATTGACTGCCCGGTTAATGCGTCGTGCAGTTCACAACGACATCGTAAACACTAGGCCCTATACATGGTCAAAGCGGTCAGAAGTGCCTACACTGCATGTTCCCTGGCGCTGAAACCGAGCTTGTATCTGGTCGTCGGCGCAGGCTTGTTTCAAGCCCGAAAGCGAACAAGACGATGGGTCACGACGTGAGGAGCACCGCCATGCCTGACATCCGCTCAGCCTCTTCTGAAGACGCCCCCCTCTTCCCCCCCGCCGGACTGGCCGACACGGCCACATGGCGCCCCGCCAACGTACGCCGCTCACTACCCGTGGGCGTTTCCGACACCATGGCAGACGACGCACAACGCCTTCTTGACGAACTCCAGCTCCGCCACGACGCATTCGAACAACAAGGCCAGGTCATGCGCCAGTTGCAAGCCGCCTTGCAACGTTCGCAGGCCACCAACCAGGAGCTGGCGCTGGTGGCTGACCGGGTCACCGATGCCATCCTGATCTGTGATGCCCAGCGCTGCATCAGCTGGGTCAACCCGGCTTTCACGCGCCTGACCGGTTTTTCGCTGACCGAGTGCCACGGCCAGTTGCCGGAGGAGCTGCTCAGCGGCCCGCACACCGACCCGGCCACCATCACCCGCATCAACCAGGTGCTGGCGCAAGGCGGCAGCATCGAGCGGCTGGAAGTCTGCCACCACCGCAAGGATGGCGAACCCTTCTGGGTCTCGCGCTCGGTGCAACCGGTGCACGGGCCCGATGGCCAGATCAACCGCTACATCGAAGTCCTGACCGACATCAGCGACCGCCGCCGCGCCGACAACGAACACGCCAAGCGCCTGGAAGCCGAAGTGGCCCTGGCCACCAAGGTGGAGTTCCTGTCCCGCATGAGCCACAGCATGCGCTCGCCGCTCAACGCCATCCTGGGCTTCACGCAGTTGCTCGACATGGCCAACGACACGCAACTGCCTGAAGCGCAACGCCGCCAGATCGGCCACATCCACACCGCCGGTCAACAACTGCTGTCGCTGCTGGACCAGGCACTGGAATACGCCAAGCTGGACGACAAGCCTCTGGGCATTCGCCCGCAACGCGTCGAGCTGTCGGTGCTGCTGCGCGAGGTGCGTGCGGCCCTGGAAGACGATGCGCTCGCACAGGACATCACCGTGGTGGTCGACAGCCAGTGCCCCGCCGTGTGGGCCGACCCGCAACACACACGCGCCATCCTCCTGAACCTGATGAGCAATGCCATCAAGTTCAGCCCTCAAGGCTCGACCATCTGGCTGCAAGGCAAGATCTCGCAGGACGACCGCGTGGGCATCATCGAGGTTCGCGACCAGGGCTTCGGCATCGAGCAGAACGACCTGCCCCGCCTGTTCCAGCCCTTCACGCGCTTTGACACGGCGCCCGGCAAACCTTCCGGCAACGGCCTGGGGCTGGCGGTGTCGCAACGCCTGGCCGAGCTGATGCACGGCCGCATCGATGTCACCAGCACCCTGGGCAAGGGCAGCGTGTTCGCCCTGCGCCTGCCACTGGCCGAAGGCCCCGGCAACCTGCGCTCCAACGTGAACCGCGGCAGCAACGAACCCGCCGTGTCGCTGCCACCACTGCGCGTGGTGCACATCGAGGACAACGCCCTGAACCGCAGCCTGGTGGAGGCGATGTTCGCCGCCTATCCGCAAGTGCGCCTGTACTCGGCCGAAACGGCTGCGGAAGGCCTGGCCAGCATCGAAGCCACCCACCCCGATGTGGCCCTGGTGGACATCAACCTGCCCGATGGCTCGGGCCTGGATCTGTGCCGCCGCCTGCGCACCCAGCCTGACTTCAAGAAGTTGCCGCTGATTGCATTGAGCGCAGACGCCCTGCCCGATCACATCGCCAAGGCGCTGCAAACCGGCTTCAGCCACTACCTGGTCAAGCCGCTGCAGATCAACCGCCTGCTGCAGATCCTGGCGGCCCTGCCCAGCGCCCAGGCGGCACCGCCCACGCGCTGATCAGCCAGCGCCCAGGCGCTCGGCTGTCCAGCGCAGCAGATCCAGCCACATCTGGCGGATTTCGGCCTCCTGCGGGGTGCGCAATGCACTGGGCAGCTCGATGGTCACCACCGGCACCTTCTTGTGCACGCCGCCATAGTTGCCCAGGCTGCCGGGGAAGATGCCGACCTGGTCCAGGTAGAGCCTGCCCAGCCGTTGCGGTGGCGAGGTCGGGCCGTCAAAGTCCAGCACGCCGTAAGGCGCATGCACCGACACGATCAGGTTGGGCTTCCAGCTTTCCATCTCGTCGTGCAACCACTTGGACTCCGGCTCGGACAGCGGCTTGGGCCCCGGGTAGCGGCGCGGATCCTTCTGGGTGCGCTGGTTCCAGTAAACCGAGGCTTCCTTGTCCCAGTTGGGCGTCGGGAAGTTGCGGTTGAGGTCCACACCGCGCGAGTTGGTCCGTGTCGGCTTGTCCAGCAGCATGCCGTCGGGGTTCATCAGCGGGATGAAGCGCCAGTGGATGTTGGAAGGCGTCTGCGATGCGGCACCGATCCAGTGCATGACCAGCGAGGTGGACGAAAGCTCGTCCCCGTGGATGCCACCGATGACCAGCACACGCAAATGTGCGTTGCTGGAAATGACATCACGCTGAAACAAGGGACGCCCCTGCGCCGAGCGCGCCGCAATGGGCGTCAACTGGGCCTTGGCACACACCTCAAGCGGCAGATTGGGCAGCCGACGGGCCATGTCCTGGCAGAACGCTTGCGCGGTGTTGTGCACAGGTGTCAGCTTGGCCGGGGGCTTGGGAGGCGGCTTGACCGAGGTCATCGCCATCAAAGACCCTACACCCAACAGCCCTGCCGTCAGCAGAGCCGATTGCCTCAGTGCGCGTCCGCGTGCGCCGTCCACAAGCCAGGAAAACATGCCGTCCAGATCAGGAAAATTGCAAGGCTGCCCAAGCTGCCTATGATGCCCTGAAACAGGGCATCACCGGGCCTCAACGGGCCAGGGATTTCAGGGCTTGTTTGATGCCGTCGCTGACCGACACGTCCGGCGGCAGCGCCTTCAGGGCCGCTTGCGCTTCCTTGTCGGAATAGCCGAGGGCGATCAGGGCCTGCAGGATGTCGGTCTGGTTGTCGCTCACCGCCACGAAACCAGGCGTGGCCAGTGCCGGGGCCAGCTTGCCCTTGAGTTCGAGCAGCAGGCGCTCGGCGGTTTTCTTGCCGATGCCGGGCACCTTGACCAGCCGGGAGGTGTCCTGCGCAGCCACAGCCTGCGCCAGCTCGCTGGAGCTCAGGCCGGAGAGCAAGGCCAGGGCGATGCGCGGGCCCACGCCGCTGATCTTGATCAGCTCACGGAAGGATTCGCGCTCGGCAGCCGTCAGGAAGCCAAACAGCAGTTGCGCGTCTTCGCGCACGATGAACTGGGTCAGCAAGGTGACCTTGGCACCCAGTTCAGGCAGGTTGTAGAAGGTGCTCATGGGCACCTGCACTTCATAGCCGACGCCATTGACGTCGACCAGTACAAAGGGCGGCTGCTTTTCGGCCAGCAGCCCGGTCAGGCGAGCAATCATCTACAAGACTTGGCGGCGAGACTCAACGGCGGAAGAGGCCCAGACGCTGGGCTTCCAGCGCGGCCTCGGCACGCGAGGACCCATTGAGCTTGCGGTAGATCTGCTTGACGTAGTCGGCGATCGTATGGCGCGACAGGTTCAGCTGCTGGCCGATTTCGGGCAGCGTGAAGCCCTTGGCCACGCGCAACAGCACTTCGTTTTCGCGATCGGTGAGCTGCACGTGCGGCGTCACGGTGTCAGGCTGGATGGGCTGCTGGCGTGCTTGCGCGGTGAAGTACTGGATCACGCGGCGGGCAATCGAGGGCGACAGAGGCGGCTCACCCTGGCTGATGCGGTGCAGTTGCTCGGCCAGTTGCTCGCGCGACTGCTCCTTGAGCAGGTAGCCGAAGGCGCCGGCCTGCAGGGCGGGGAAGAGGTGATCGTCGTCATCGTGAATGGTCACGACCACGGACTGCACATCGGGCTGCTTTTCGCGCAGGGCCTGCACCACCTCGACGCCGGAGCCATCGGGCAGACCCAGGTCGACCATGGCGACGTCAAAGCGCACCGCATTGACCAGCTCCAGCGCATCGTGGATGCGCGAGGCTTCGCTGATCTGGGCGCCTGGAAACACCTGAAGCGCGAGGGTCTTGAGCCACACGCGGATTTCGGGCAGGTCTTCAAGTAAAAGGATTTGCTTCATGGTGGACGGGCCTCACTTCAAATAGGAACGCTGGGATCAGTGTCCACGCGCAATATTTCGCATGCTAGCAGCGCCGGGGCTTCCCGAGAGCGATGTTGGCAAGACTTGTTGCATGGTGGCGATTTCCAATGGCAGGGTCAGGCGGATCACGGTGCCGAAACCCGGCCCCGATTCGACCAGACACTGGCCGCTCAACTGCTTGGCGCGGTGCTTCATGCTGGTCATCCCGTGGCCGCGGTCCAGTCGACCGTCAAGCTCCATCGGGATGCCTTTTCCGTTATCTTGGATGACCAGCACGAAATCGTGGTGCTCCAGATGCACCTCGGCGGAGATCACCACGTGCGAGGCGCCACTGTGCTTGATCACATTGCTGACTGCTTCTCTCAGGATACGCGTGGTCTGCACATAAGTCCGTGACGAAAGTGGCTCTTCGATGATGTCATTGGGGTTGCGCCACTCGCATTCGATGCCAGCCTGCCCCAGACGGGACACCACCTCGGCCCGCCAGTCGGCCAGGGCGTCGGACAGCACCATGGGCTTGCCCGTCAGGCCGCGCACGGACAGGCGCATTTCTTCCAGTGCCTCACGCGCCAGGGTCGAGATGCGGTCGTTGTCACTGGTGTGCACGATGGTCAGCAGCTTGGCGCCCAGGTCATCGTGCAGGTCGGCGGCGATGCGCTTGCGTTCCTTTTCGGCGATCTGCTCGACGCGCAGCTCGGCAATCTGGTTGAAGTTGCGCTCGATCTCACCGCTGATTTCCTGCACGCGGCGCTCCAGCTGCTTGCGAGCACCTTCAGCGGTCTGCAAGGCGCGGGCGTAGACCTGGATCAGGCGCACCGCCACGGCGGCATACAGCAGCGGCATCACGAAATGGGTGACGTGAACTCCCCACAACTTGACCAGGCCACTCTGGAATGTCAGCTCGATGCCCAGCACCGCAGCCACCACACCCAGGGCGGCGCTCATCAGCCAGAACTCGGTGCGTCGGTTCTTGCCCGCCACCCACAGGAAAAAGCCGATCGTGACGAACAGCTCGATGGCAAACAGCACGTACCAGATGCGCGCGCCAATGAAGAGCCGGTCGGTGCCCATGGCCAGCAGGCTGATCGGGAACAGCACGCACTGCGCCCACAACACCGCATTGAGCTGGCGCTTGCGCGCCCCACGGTTGACGGCGCCCATGCTCTGCCCGGCATAGCCCAGCAGGAACTTGACGGCAAAGGCCGTCATGGGCGCGAACATCATGGCGATCAGGACCTCGACACCCGCATTGGGCACGGCCACGTCGCTCAACCACATCCGCCCGGTCATCAGAGACCAGCCGATCGTCAACAGACCGAAATACAGCAGGTAGTCCAGTCGGCGCACCCAGGCCAGACCCAGGGCGAACACACCCAGCACGGCCAGGATGCCGCCGAGAACCTGCGACACGGTGGTCGTCCAGAACTCCTGCTGCTCGTACAGCTCGCGAACCTCCTGGAGCGGCCCGATGCTTACGGCGGCCAGGCCACCGGCGCGCTGTCGTGCCGTCACGCGGTTGATGGGGTAGCCCCCCACCTTCAGATCCAGCTGGTTGTCGTTGGCCCGCAGCAGGAAGGTTGGCAGCGGGATCACGTGCGAGCGATAGCAGTTGCGCGCATATGGCTCACTCATGCGCCCGCCTCGGTACAGCAACTGCCCGTTGAGGTGCACTTCCACGTTCGAGCAGGCGCGCTCCACGTGCACGGCCATGACCTGATCAGGCGCCGGCAGCTTGCTGGTGTCGAAGTTGAAGCGGTACCAGACAGCCCCCTGATACCCAGGCTGGCTGCGCGCCCATTCGTCCGGCAGGCTCTGCAGGTGCCCGGGTTGCCCGACAGGGAACTGGCTGGCGTTGCTGCGCACGGCCCAGGCCTGATTCAAGGACTGAACCGAACTCTCGGCCGCCATGGCCGCGACGATGGTCGAGGGACGGCTCAAACGGACCGTCTCTCGGTTGATCGCGACCATCACGTAGGCCACCACCACGGCCAGCACAAGACCCAGGCCCAACAACAGCCACAGGCGGCGAACCTGGGCAGGCGAGCGCCCGACGGTACCCGATGGGACACCCTCGCCATCGGTATCCGAATCGGCAGACGATGACCTTTGGGCCCAGGACTGCCACCAACGATGCAATTTGCTCAAGGAAGACTCCAAAGCCCGTCGCACACACCATGTGTGCGAAGACTCTCCGATTTTCGCAATATATGTCACATGGTGAAGCCTCGGGCAGGCGACAATTTGCATGCTTTCTCTCCCTACCGGGGCTTTCATGCAACTGCGGCACAGCTTTTCCCCCCCTGACAACACCCGACTGGCCCACCTGTGCGGCCCGCTGGACGAACACCTGCGCACCATCGAGGCCGCTTTTGGCGTGACGATGACGCGGCGCGGCGAGCAATTTCGCGTCGAAGGGGCCCGGGGCGTGCCCCAGCAGGTGGTCGAGTTGCTGGAGGCGCTGTATGCGCGCAGCGCCAAGCCCATCAGCGCCGAAATGGTGCAACTGGCCATCACCTCCAGCCTGGCGAGCCAGCAGCGGGCACGTCAGCCCAAATCGGCCGACGAGGTGCAGGCGCTGCCCGACGAGGAAGCCGACGGCCCCACCCTGCACACCCGCCGCGCCGACCTGCACGGCCGCACGCCCAACCAGGTCCAGTACCTGCGCAACATCCTGTCGCACGACCTGAGCTTCGGCATCGGCCCCGCCGGTACCGGCAAGACCTTCCTGGCCGTGGCCTGTGCGGTCGATGCGCTGGAGCGCAGCGCCGTGCAACGCATCGTGCTGACCCGCCCGGCCGTGGAAGCCGGCGAGCGCCTGGGCTTCCTGCCCGGCGACCTGACGCAAAAGGTCGACCCCTACTTGCGCCCCCTGTATGACGCCCTGTACGACCTGATGGGTTTTGACCGCGTCACCAAGGCTTTCGAGAAGGGCCTGATCGAGATCGCACCGCTGGCTTTCATGCGTGGACGCACGCTCAACCACGCCTTCGTGATCCTGGACGAGGCGCAGAACACCACGCCCGAGCAGATGAAGATGTTCCTCACCCGCATCGGCTTTGGCGCCCGCGCGGTGGTCACGGGGGATGTCAGCCAGATCGACCTGCCCAAGGGTGCCAAAAGTGGCCTGATCGACGCCGAACGCATCCTCAAGCGTGTCAAAGGCGTGGCCTTCACCCGCTTCACCTCTGCCGACGTGGTGCGCCACCCGCTGGTCGCCCGCATCGTCGAAGCCTACGACGCCGCGCAGGCCAGCGAACCGGAGCCCCGCCAGGGCTCGCGCAGCAACAAGACCAACGACAGCTCTCCGCCCAACGCATGAAACCGACCCTCAGCCTGAGCCTGCAGTTCGCAGACAAAAGCCACCGTGACACCCTGCCTCGCCACAAGGTGGCCCGCTGGCTGAAAGCCGCGCTCGACACCGATGCCGAGTTCGCGGTGCGCATCGTGGGTGAAGAGGAAGGCCGCGCGCTGAACAAGGACTTCCGCAAGAAGGACTACGCCACCAATGTGCTGACCTTCGACTATGCGATCGAACCGGTGGTCATGGCCGACCTCATCATCTGCGCCCCCGTCATCGAACGCGAAGCGCAGGAGCAGGGCAAGACGCTGGAAGCACACTACGCCCACATGCTGGTGCACGGTGCCTTGCACGCGCAAGGCTGGGACCACATGAAAAAGAAGGAAGCCGAAGCCATGGAAGCGCGAGAACGCGAGATCATGGCCGCCTTGGGGTTTGAAGACCCATACGCCGACTGACAACCCGACGCGCCCAGCGATCCGATTGGCACAAGCAGCATGAGCGACCAACAGCACAACGACCTCAGCTACTACATGCGCCGCCTGGTGGACCACGTGCCCTCCATGCTCGCTTACTGGGACAAGGACTTGCGCTGCCGCTTTGCCAACAAGGCCTACAAGGTGTGGTTCGGGCTGACGCCGGAACAGATCATCGGCATCCGCATGGAGGAGCTGCTCGGCCCCAGGCTCTTTGCGCTCAATGAAAGCTACATCCGCGGCGCGCTGGCAGGCCAGGAACAGCTGTTCGAGCGCATCGTGCCCGGGCCGGATGGCGTGCAGCGGCACAGCCTGGCCAACTACCTGCCCGACATCGTCGATGGGCAGGTGCAGGGCTTTCTCGTGCAGGTCACGGAAATCACCAGGCTCAAGGAAACCGAAGCCGCCTTGCGCGCCAGCGAGGCCTTTCTGGACCAGACTGGCCGCATGGCCAGCGTAGGCGGCTGGGAGGTCGACCTGCGCACCAACGCCGTGAAATGGTCAGACCAGGTCTGCCGCATCTATGACCTGCCTCCGGGCTACCAGCCCACGCGCGAAGAAGCGCGTCAGTTCGTGGACCCCGAAGCCCGGGAATGGCTCCTCGCCAAGGTCGCGTCCGGCACGCAGAGCGGCAAGCCTTGGGAAGCCGAGGTTCCCGTGATCACGGCCAAAGGCCGCCGGATCTGGTTGCGTTGCTTTTGTGAAGTGGAGTTCAAGGACGGTCAAGCCGTGCGCATGTTCGGCGCGGTTCAGGACATCACCGAGCTGCGTTCACGAGAGGCGGAGTTGCGGCAGGAACAATCCTTGCGACGCCGCATCGAGCAACAGGTGGTAGAACTCGACCGCCTGCTCAAGGAGCGCAGCGAAATGCTGGACGTGCTCGCACATGAAGTGCGACAGCCCCTCAACAACGCCTCGGCAGCCATGCAAAGCGCCAAAGCAAGCCTGACTGGCTTGCAGGACATGGCCGCAGCGCAAAGGGTAGACCGCGCCCAGAAGGTCATGAATCAGGTGATGGCCAACATCGACAACACGCTGGCCGTCGCGGCCTTGCTGGCCCAGTCTGCCCCCATCACCCGGCAGGACACCGACATCGACACCTTGATTGGCGTGGTGGTGGCCGACATGCCGGCTGACGAACGCGAACGCATTCAGATCGAGCGGCTCACCTCAACCCGCACGGCGTCGATGGACATGAGCCTCATGCGTCTGGCCCTGCGCAACTTGCTGGCCAACGCCTTGAAGTTCAGCCCGCCTGACGAAAAGGTCACGATCCAGATCAGCGACTCCGACGCGCCCCTGGCCTTGATCATCGATGTGGTGGACCACGGCCCGGGTGTCGCCTCAGATATACGGCCTCATCTGTTCGAACGCGGCGCACACACCCATCAACAACCACAGACAGGCCATGGCCTGGGGCTCTACATTGTTCGTCGCGTGATGGAGTTGCACGGAGGGCAGGTCGGGCTGGTCGACCGCGAGACGCCTGGCACCACCATGCGCCTGAGCATCATTCAGGCACCAGGTTCATGAACAATCAGACTGCCGTCAAGGGCGCGCGGAACACGTAGCCCACGCGCGACTTGGACTGCAGCGGCACCAGCAAGGGCGTGGCCCGCTCGATGCGCCTGCGCAAACGGTAGATGGTCGCATTGAGCCCGTCAGAGGCATCCTGATCTTCAGACTTGCCATCGGCCTTGCCGATGCGCTGCCTCAAGGTCTCACGGCTGACCACTTCACCGTGGGCCTCCACAAAACACTCCATGAGCGTCTGGTCGATGTCGCTGAGGTCCACCCGGGCGCCATCGGGCGCCACGAGTTGACCCGTGCGACGCTCCAGTCGCCATTCCGACTGCACCTGCCCGTTGCTGTTGTTGATGCGGCGGTGCACCGCCTTGATGGCCAGCGCAACCTGCTCGAACTGAACAGGCTTGGTCAGGTACATGTCGGCGCCAGCACTGATGACATCCTTGAAGACATCAGGCGCCAGGCGCCCTGACACCACCACCAGGCCCGCGGTGGTTCTGCGCCTGAGCAGCTTGATCAGGTCGACACCATCCACACCAGGCAACATCAGGTCAACCAGGTAGAACTGATAGCCGTAAGGGTCTGCGTGCACCAGCAGATCATTGCTGTCAGAGAACACGTCGACACGCACACCCTGCTCCTGCAGATACTGCGCCAGGAACTCCGCGTACTCCTTGTCGTCATCAATGAGCGCTAGTGATTTGGGAAGCATGACCGCATGAGAAAAACGATGATCAACGGATTAGAGCACAGGCCGCATGCTTGGCAAAATGCGCCTTTCCTCACATATATCTAAGCAAAATCCAATGTCGACCACAAATGACTCAACATCGCATTTGTGTGTTCCGATATGCTCTTGCCAGCAGATAAATGGAGTTATCGCCCCGGAATTCAAGCCCCCTCATTTCCAACCTGCCATGATGGTGTTGTCACACCTGCGATCGTCAACTTGAGACACGCAGGCTGACGACTCCATGAAATTTTGCTGAAAAGCACGTTGCGCTTCATCAAGGTGCATGTGCTTTTGGACGAATAGCTGCCTACGCCTATTCGCAGGAGCAAAACCATGGAACTGGCAGTTGGGGTGTTCTCCCCCACCGATGAGGGCGCCAGGCCGTCATCACCCTTGTGGCAGGGGCTGTCTGTTGCCACGCTGGGTATCTTGTGCATTCATCTCAGTTTGGCCGAACCAACATGGGTGTGGCCAATCTGTCTGGCATTCGCCACACTGACCACGCTGATTTGCGGTCCGCTGACGTCGTGGCTCGCTCGCCGACAACGCCATTTGCAGGCTGAGCACACCAGCCGCCCTCCAGCACCTCAAGATCACCTGCCCGCCCTGTGCGGCGCCGTGCTGCCCATCTGGTCCAGGCATCTGCAGGCGGCCAGGCAGCAGCTCTCACACGCCATGGACGTGCTGACGCAGCGCTTTGCGGGCATGTCCCAACGCTTGTGCGACACCATGGACCGCGCCACGCAAGGTGGTCAGGACAGTGGCCTGCATCACGCGCTCACGGACGCGCAATCTCAACTCACAGGCTTGCTGCATGAACTGCGCGACGCACTGGAGGTGCGCAGCCAGCTGCTCAACGAGGTCGTGACCGTCACACAGTTCGTGGGGCAGTTGCAGGGCATGGCGGCCGAAGTGGGCGCCATCGCACGCCAGACCAACCTGCTGTCCATCAACGCGGCCATTGAAGCGGCACGCGCTGGCGAAAGCGGCAGAGGCTTTGCAGTGGTTGCCAAGGAAGTCCGCCTGCTCTCGCTGGAATCCGGCCAGACCGGAGACCGCATTACCTCGGTCATCGCCCAGGTCAGCGAAGCCATCAACCGCGCACGTCAGAGCTACGAGTCGTTCACCATACATGACAAGGCACTGATGGACCAGGCATCGCAAACCATCGAAGGCGTCGTGCAACGCATTCACAGCACGGCCACCGATGTGATGAGCAACACGCAGAGCCTGCTTGCTGAAAGCCAGGCCATCCGCAGCGAGATCGACCAGGTGCTCGTCGCCGTGCAAGCCCAGGACCGCATCAGCCAGATCCTGCAGCACACGAGCGACAACCAGGAACTGCTGCTGAGCCAACTGCACCCACGTGACACGCCCCACGCAGCAGGCCAGGCCATGGCTGATCAATGGCTGGCGCAACTGCGCAGCACCTACACCACGCCAGAAGAACAGGCTGCGCACGATGGCCGCCCTATCGAACTGCCAGACCTCGTTCACATGGACAGCGCGTCCGGCGACGGCGACACCACTTTTTTCTGACACGGGAGTTGCACCATCATGAGCAAGACCATTCTGGTTGTCGATGACTCGTCTTCACTGCGAACCGCGGTTCGCATCGCCCTCAGCGGCGCAGGCTTTGACGTGATCGAAGCCGAAGACGGCAAACAGGCCCTGACCAGGCTGGACGGCCGCAAGTACCACCTCGTCATCAGCGACGTGAACATGCCCAACCTGGACGGCTTCGGCTTCGTCGCCGCCATGAAGCAGATGCCGGCCTACAAGTACACGCCGGTCATCATGCTGACCACCGAAGCCGGTGACGACAAGAAGGAAAAGGGCAAGGCCGCTGGCGCCAAGGCCTGGATCGTGAAGCCTTTTCTGCCACCTCAATTGCTGAGCGTGGTGTCCAAGCTGGTGATGCCATGAGCACCGCGGTGAGCGTCGAAGGCGAACTCACGGTTTACGCCGTGCACGACTTGAAAGCGCGCCTGCTTGCAGCCTTGAACGAGGTGTCGCTGCTGCAGATCGACCTGAGCGACGTCTCGGAAGTCGATGGCGCAGGCATCCAGTTGCTGCTGGCTGCACAGCGTGAAGCACGCCAGCGTGGTGCCGCCTTGCGATTGACGTCGGTTCCGCCACAGGTGGCCGACGCGCTGGCCCTGATGGACCTCACTCACGAGTTTGACACCTCCCCTGCCGAGCACGCGGAGCACAGCGCATGAAAATCGACGAAGCACTCCAGGCCTTCATCACCGAGAGCAAGGAATTGCTCGACCGCATGGAAGAGGCACTCCTCTACATCGAGCAGCAACCGGATGACGCCGAGACCATCAACGCCATCTTCCGAGCCGCCCACACGATCAAAGGCTCCGCAGGCATCTTCGGTCTCAACGATATCGTGGCCTTCACGCACGTGGCCGAGAACGTGCTCGACGATGTGCGCCGAGGCTTGATTCGCTTCGATGGCGCACTGGCCAACCTCTTTCTGGCGGTTGGCGACCACATTCACGCGCTGGTCGAACTCATCGCCAAAGAACAAGAACCGGACGAAACATGTACGCAGCGAGGCGCCGCGCTGACAGGCAGGCTCGAAGCCGTGTTGCAGGCTGCCGGTCATCATGCCAACAAGGTGTCGCTGCCTGCAGCACCTGCGGCCACGCAGAACTCAGCCGGTGCGCCGTCGGGTGCCATGGTGGATACAGACAACTGGCACATCTCGCTGCGGTTTGGGCGGGACACGATGCGCGAAGGCTTCGATCCCTTGAGCTTCGTGCGCTTCCTGACCACCCTGGGCGAGATCATGCACCTCGTCACGCTGACAGAGAACGTGCCGACGCTGTCCGAGCTGGATCCGGACGAGTGCCACCTGGGCTTCGAAATCAGCTTCCGCAGCCACGCAGACAAGGCCACCATTGAAGGCGCCTTCGACTTCGTGCGGGACGACAGTCAGATCCGCATCCTGCCACCCCGCAGCAAGATCAGCGAATACACCGACCTGATCGCGGCACTGCCTGAATCCGAATTGAGACTGGGCGAGATCCTGATCCGATGCGGCACCCTGACCCGCGCCGAGCTGGATGCGGCGCTCGACGAGCAGACCGTGTCTGGGCATGAAGGTCGCCCCGTCGAACCTCTGGGACAGATGTTGATCGATCGCGCCCAGGTGCATCCCGCTGTCGTGGACGCCGCCCTCGTCAAGCAGAGCAGAACGCGCGAATCCACACGTCAGGGCGACACCAACATGCTGCGCGTGGATGCAACCAAGCTGGACCACCTGATCGACCTGGTGGGTGAGTTGATCATCGCGGGCGCCGGGGCCCACCTGATTGCACGCAAGCACAAGATCAAGGACCTCACACAGGCTACCTCCGCCGTGAGCCGACTGATGGAAGAGGTGCGTGACTCCGCACTGAACCTGCGCATGGTCCAGATCGCTGGCACGTTCAACCGCTTTCAACGGGTGGTGCGCGACGTCAGCCAGGAGCTGGGCAAGGACATCATGCTGACCATCTCGGGGGCCGAAACGGAGCTGGACAAGACGGTCGTGGAGAAGCTGGCGGATCCCTTGACCCATCTCGTGCGCAATGCCATGGATCACGGCATCGAGTCCGCCGAGCGCCGAGCCCAGGCAGGCAAACCGGTGCAAGGCACGGTGACCCTGCATGCGCAACATGAAGCGGGCCAGGTGGTCATCGAGGTCAGCGATGACGGCGGAGGACTGAGCAAGGAGCGCATTTTGCGCAAAGGCATCGAGCGCGGCCTGGTCGCCCCCGATGCGGTTCTGAGCGACAAGGACATCTACGACCTGGTCTTCCAGCCCGGGTTCTCGACAGCCGAACAGGTGAGCAACCTGTCCGGACGCGGCGTGGGCATGGACGTGGTCAAGCGCAGCATTCTGGCACTGCGTGGCTCGATCGACCTTCGCAGCACCGAAGGCGTGGGGACCACCGTGTGCATACGACTCCCGCTGACGCTCGCCATCATCGACGGCTTCCTGCTGGGCGTGGGCAAGTCCTCTTACGTGGTGCCACTGAGCATGGTGGTGGAGTGCATCGAGATGTCCCGCCAGCAGGCAGACGACAAGGACTGGCTCGACCTGCGTGGCGAGGTGTTGCCCCTTGTGCGCTTGCGCGAACTGTATGACATCGAAGGCGAGCCCGGCCGACGCCAGAACGTTGTGGTGGTCAAGGGAGGTGGCAAGCGCGTCGGTCTGGTCGTCGACCAGTTGATGGGCGAACTTCAAACCGTCATCAAGCCACTGGGCAAAGTCTTCCAGCACGTACGCGGCGTGGGGGGCTTCACGATTCTTGGCAACGGTGCCGTGGCCCTTCTACTGGACGTTCCCAACCTGGTCACGCAAGTGGCCCATCAGAGCGAGGCGGGCTTCCAGCCCGGGCATTTCCGCGCTCGACAAACCGCGCTGCAAGAAGCCCATTGAGCTCACGGCGCCTCTCATCACGTCAAGCACCTGGAAAGGTCTCCCCCATCATGAATAACCTGTCACTGAAGGCCAAGCTCGTCGGCTTGCTCACGGTTGCCTTGCTCGCCCTTGCCCTCGTTGGCGCCGTAGGCTGGAGCGGACTGGTCAAGACCGCCGGATCGCTGTCGGAGGTCGGCAAAGTGCGTCTGCCTTCCGTACTGGGCCTGGAGATGATCAACGAGGCGCAGACGGCGATCACGGCCGCCAACCGCCTGGTGGCTTTCTATGAGAACGACACACAGGCTCAAACCAGGTTTGCCGAAAGCGCGAAAAACAAGGACACCGTGTGGAAGCGTGCCGAAGAGGGCTGGAAGTTGTACGAACCCTTGCCGCAGACGCCTGAGGAAGAGGTGCTGTGGAAACAGTTCGTCAAGGAATGGGCCGACTGGAAGAGCGCCGATGCAAAGATCACCGAGACCATCGCCGCCCTGAGCACCAACCAGGATCCTGCTCGCCAGAAGGCCTTGTTTGCCGAGTTCTACCAACGCAGCGCCCATGCGGAACCGCTGTTCGACAAGGCCGAGGTCACCCTGGACAAGATCGTGGATCTGAATGTCAAGGTCGGCGATGACGCCGTCAGGGAAGGCGATGCCCAGGTGGCTTCAGCCAAGTTGTTCATGTTGAGCTGCGCTGCTGTGGCCCTGCTCGCTCTCGGCCTGATTGGTGCCTGGATCACGCGCAGCATCCTGAGACAACTGGGGGGCGAGCCCGCCTATGTCAGCGAAATCGTCAGCAAAGTGTCCAACGGCGACCTGACCGTGGAAGTGCAGTTGGCGCCGGGCGACAACAGCAGCATGCTGGCGGCCGTCAAATCCATGGCCATCAGGCTCTCCCAGATCATTGGCGAGGTGCGCACGGCATCTGACGCTCTTTCTGTCGCTGCGGAGCAGGTCTCGGCCACCGCACAAAGCATCAGTCAGGGTGCCAGCGAGCAAGCCTCCAGCGTGGAGGAAACATCCGCCTCGATCGAACAGATGACAAGCTCGGTGCAGCAGAACGCCGACAACGCCAAGGTCACCGAGGGCATGTCCGGCAAGGCCTCCAGGGAGGCCACGGAAGGCGGGCAGGCGGTCAAGGAAACCGTGGTGGCCATGAAGACGATTGCGGACAAGATCAGCATCGTCGACGACATCGCCTACCAGACCAACCTGCTGGCACTGAACGCTGCCATCGAAGCCGCACGCGCTGGTGAACATGGCAAAGGCTTTGCCGTGGTGGCAGACGAGGTGCGCAAGCTGGCCGAGCGCAGCCAGGAGGCGGCACAGGAGATCGGCGAGGTCGCCAAATCCAGCGTGGCGCTGGCCGAACGTGCCGGGGAACTGCTCGATGCCATCGTGCCCACGATCGCCAAGACATCGGACCTCGTACAGGAGATTGCCTCCGCCTCTGATGAACAGTCTTCCGGCATCGGGCAGATCAACACGGCGGTGACGCAGCTGTCGCAGCTCACGCAGGAGAACTCCAGCTCATCGGAAGAGCTGGCCGCTACGGCCGAGGAAATGAGCAGCCAGGCGGAACAACTGCAGGAGCTGATGAATTTCTTCAAGACGGACACGCAGCCCGGCCCTGCAGCCAGCGCCACACAAGCCATCAACCGCATCGCACGCTCCGCGAAGGTGTCGGTATCGCCCGCTCGTCAGGCACAAGTCGGCAAGCGCAGACATGACAACACCCCCGTGAACGTACAAGAGTTCGTCAAGTTCGAGGATTGAGCCATGAGTGCTGCAACAACGACCACCCCTTCGAAAACACAGGCGGACGGCAAGCCAGGCATGATCAGCCAGTACCTGATCTTCAGCCTGGGCAAGGAGCTGTTTGCCGTTGGCACGCTGCGCGTGCGCGAGATCATCGAATACGGCAACCTCACCGCCGTGCCGATGATGCCCTCCTTCATACGCGGCGTGATCAACTTGCGCGGTGCTGTGGTGCCCGTGATCGACCTCAATGCACGTTTCGGCCGCGCCCGCACCGACATATCGCGTCGCACCTGCATCGTGATCCTGGAAGTCCAGTCGGACGACGACACGCACGTGCTGGGCATCGTGGTGGACGCCGTCAGTGCCGTGCGCCAGATCGACAACGCCAGCATCGAGCCACCGCCGAGTTTCGGCACACGCATCCGCGCTGACTTCATCGACGGCATGGCCAAGATCAACAACACCTTCGTGATCCTGCTGGACCTGGGCAAGGTGCTGTCGGTTGACGAAATCTCGATGCTCGACGGGATCTCATCCCACGACGAGTCGGCACGCACTGCGGGGTAAGCCGAGATGATGCCCACATTGACCGACAAGGAGTTCAAGAACTTTCGTCAGTTGATGTTCGACCTGGCGGGCATCAACCTCACGGAGGCCAAGAAGCCGCTGGTCAGCGGACGCCTGGCCAAACGACTCGGGCAGCACGCGCTCGACAGCTATGGTGACTACTTCAAGCTGATCCAGATCGACCAGGCCGAACGCCAGATGGCGCTGGATCTGCTGACCACCAACGAGACCTATTTCTTTCGCGAGCCCAAGCACTTCGAATTTCTGGCCAGCACGATCGCCCCCACCCTGCGCAACCAGGGGCCGGTGCGCGTGTGGTGCGGCGCCAGTTCGACGGGTGAGGAGCCGTACACGATCGCCATGACCCTGGCTGAATCCCTGGGGCACATGCGCTTTGACATCCTGGCCTCCGACATCAGCTCACGCGTGCTCCAGACGGCTCAACAGGCGCTCTACCCCATGGAGGACGCCAGAGACATCCCCAAGGCCTTGCGCACGAAATACTGCCTCAAAGGCATCGGCAGCCAGGAGGGGCGCTTCATGATCGACCGCCCGCTTCGCGAGCGAGTCCGCTTTGAATCGATCAACCTGTGCGCAGCCTTGCCAGACATCGGTTGCTTCGACGTGATCTTTCTGCGCAACGTGATGATCTATTTTTCGATGGAAACCAAGCGCGAAGTCGTGGCGCGCATGCTGCCCCTTCTGCGCCCTGGCGGCCATTTCATCATCAGCCACTCCGAGAGCCTGCATGGCGTCACTGACCAGCTTCAGCTGATCAAGCCCTCCATCTATTTCAAACGACCGAACTGAACCGCCTCTTTTCAACGATCGATCCCGGCGCCGACAGCGCCTTCACTCCAAAGCCAAGGAAGTCAAGATGAAATCACTGACCGTAGCTCAGAAATTCAGCCTCCTGGTGTTGTCAGCCGTGATCGGCATTGCCGTGCTGGCTGGCGTAGCCAGGGTGCAGATGGGCAAGGTGTATGACGGCGCCAACTTTGCCAATGTCAACGTGGTGCCCAGCCTGTTGCTCATAGCAGAGGCATCGGATGCAGCGGCCAATATCCGCGTGAGAACCTGGCGGCGCATCGCCGACAACGACAAGGTGCACAACGCCGACAATGACAAGGTCGTGGCCGACAGCATGACCAAGCTCGACGACGCGCTGAAGCGGTACGAACCACTCGTCGCCGACGAGAAGGACAAGGCCCTGCTGGCAGCCGACCGCGCTGCGGTGGCCGACTTCATGGCCATGCGAGCGATCGCCACCAGGTACGACGACGAGGGCAAGCAGGAAGCTGCCGTCGAGCACATGAACGCCAATCAAGCCTTGATTGCCAGAATGATCACGGTGTTCAACGAACATCGCCAGTACAACATGACCATCGGCCAGCGAGGTGCTGAAGAGGCTGCAGCCATCCAGCAAACCGCCAACACGATCTCCCTGATCGTGTCCACCGTCACCTTGCTGACCATCAGCCTGATTGGCTGGGCCATCGCCCGCAGCCTGATTCACCAACTGGGCGGCGAACCAGCCTACGCTGCAGAGATCGTCAGCCGTGTGGCGCAAGGCGACCTGACGGTACAGGTGGAAGTCCGGCCGGGTGACAGCACCAGCATGCTGGCGGCCATCAAGCGCATGACCGATCGCCTGTCCCACATCATTGGGGACGTGCGCAGCTCGTCCCACGCGCTGTCTGCGGCGGCAGAGCAAGTTTCAGCCACGGCACAGAGCATCAGCCAGGGCGCGGCAGAGCAAGCTTCCAGCGTGGAGGAGACATCCGCCACCATCGAGCAGGCTGCCAGCTCCGTTCAGCAGAATGCGGACAACGCCAAGGTGACCGAGAGCCTGTCGACAAAGGCAGCCAAGGACGCGCTGGAAGGTGGTCAGGCGGTGAAAGACACGGTCGTCGCCATGAAGACGATCGCCGACAAGATCAGCATCGTCGATGACATTGCCTATCAGACCAATCTGCTGGCCTTGAACGCCGCCATCGAGGCCGCGCGAGCCGGCGAACACGGCAAGGGCTTTGCCGTGGTGGCCGATGAGGTGCGCAAGCTGGCCGAACGCAGCCAGGAAGCCGCTCAGGAAATCGGTGAAGTGGCCAAGTCCAGCGTGTCGCTGGCAGAGCGTGCCGGTCAACTGCTCGACACCATCGTGCCGTCGATCGCCAGGACCTCGGATCTGGTGCAGGAGATCGCCTCGGCATCAAACGAACAGGCCACCGGTATCGGGCAGATCAACACCGCCGTGACCCAGCTGTCGCAACTCACGCAAGAGAACTCGAGTTCGTCAGAGGAATTGGCCGCCACCGCCGAGGAGATGAGCGGGCAGGCAGAACAGCTGCAGGAGTTGATGAACTTCTTCATCACGGATGTGCACCATGCCTCGGCCTCGATGGCATCCACATCGGTTCGCCCTGCCAGCCGAGCCACCCTGGCGCCCTCCACGGCAAGCCCCACGCGCAAGGCCGCCTCATCCAGGCCGGCATTCGGTCAACGCAAACATGATCAGACCAGCACAGCTCAGCAGCACGCGCTGCTCGACATCGAAAGCTGACCCATGCGCAAGCCCATACGCGTGCTGATCGTGGACGACTCCGCCGTCGTCAGGCAGGTGCTGACGCAGCGCCTGTCTGCCGACCGCGCCATCAACGTCATCGGTGCTGCCGCCGACCCCGTCTTCGCCATGGACCGCATGGCCAAGGAGTGGCCGGACGTGATCGTGCTGGACGTCGAAATGCCTCGCATGGATGGGTTGACGTTTCTGCGCAAGATCATGGCCGAGCGCCCTACCCCCGTGGTCATTTGCTCTACCCTCACCACGCAAGGCGCTGAGACCACCATGCAGGCCATGGCGGCCGGTGCCGTCAGCATCGTGGCCAAACCCAAGGCCAACCTGAAGCAATACCTGCTGGAAGAGTCGGACGATCTGGTTGCGGTGGTCAAGGCGGCGGCGCAAGCACGCGTGAAACGCATGGCGGGAAGCCCTCGCCTGGCGCCAGCGCCGGCCAAGCTGTCTGCCGATGCCATCCTGCCCTCCCACCTGGGGAGCCCGACGCGCGCCATGAGCGAAACCACCGACCGTGTGGTGGCCCTGGGCACCTCGACGGGTGGCACACAAGCGCTGGAACAGGTGCTGAGCGCACTGCCGGTTGACTGCCCAGGTCTGGTCATCGTTCAACACATGCCGGAGGCCTTCACGGCTGCATTTGCACAACGGCTCAACAAAGTGTGCGACATCGAGGTACGCGAGGCCGCACACGGCGATCGCGTCCACACAGGTCTGGCCCTGATCGCTCCGGGTGGTCGCCATCTCGTACTGGAGCGAAACGGCGCGCAGTACCGCGTGGCCATCGTGGACGGCCCACCGGTCAGTCGACACCGCCCGTCTGTCGACGTGTTGTTCAGGTCCGTGGCCCGTTCGGCTGGGCGCAACGCCTTGGGCGTGATCATGACCGGCATGGGTGACGATGGCGCACGCGGCCTGAAGGAAATGCGCGAAGCCGGCGCCCACACGCTAGGTCAGGACGAAGACAGCTGCGTGGTCTATGGCATGCCCAAGGAAGCCCGAAAACTGGGTGGCGTGGAGCGGGAGTTGCCACTTGACGCCATTCCTTCAGCCATCGTATCGGGACGCTGACGCGCCCCCCAACCACGCTCAAGCGGCCTTCAGCCCGCTCAGAAAGCCCGTGCTGCCTTCATGCAGGCAACGAGGCTTGTAGGCACTCACGCGCTTGGCAATCGCCGCAATGTGGCCTGGCGTCGTGCCGCAGCAGCCACCGGCAATATTGAGGAAGCCCGCCTTGGCAAACTCTTCCACCAGGCCGCCGGTGATCTCGGGGGTTTCGTCGAAGCCCGTGTCGCTCATCGGGTTGGGCAGGCCGGCGTTGGGGTAGCAGCTGATGAAGGTGTCTCCCGCGATCTTGGACAGCTCCTCGATATAGGGCCGCATCAACGTGGCACCCAGCGCGCAGTTCAGACCAATGGCCAGCGGATGAGCGTGGCGCACCGAGTGCCAGAAGGCGCTCACGGTCTGTCCCGACAGGATGCGGCCGGAGGCGTCCGTCACCGTGCCGGAGATGATGATGGGCAGGCGCTCGCCGGTGTCTTCGAACAACTGGTCCACCGCAAAGATGGCAGCCTTGGCGTTGAGCGTGTCGAAAATGGTTTCGATCAGGAAGACGTCGCAACCACCTTCCATCAAGGCCTTGGCCTGGTCGTAGTAGGCCTGGCGCAAGGTGTCGAAATCCACGTTGCGGGCACCGGGATCGTTCACGTCCGGGCTGATGCTGGCGGTCTTGGGAGTCGGGCCGATGGCGCCGGCGGCAAAACGGGGTTTGTCGGGCGTGCTGTACTTGTCGCAGCATTCGCGCGCCAGACGGGCAGCGGCCACGTTCATCTCGTAGGCCAGCTCAGGCAGATCGTAGTCTTCCTGGGCCACGGTGGTCGCCCCGAAGGTATTGGTCTCGATCAGATCGGCACCCGCGGCCAGATACTGTTCGTGGATCTCGCGGATCACGTCAGGCTTGGTAAGCTGCAGCAATTCGTTGTTGCCCTTGAGGTCCTTGGCGTGATCGGCAAAACGGGCGCCGCGGTAATCGGCTTCACCCAGCTTGTAACGCTGGATCATGGTGCCCATGGCGCCGTCGAGCACGACGATGCGCTGACGCATGATCTCCGGCAGCTGGGCTGCGCGGGTGTAGGGGCGGCGGGCGACGGGCGCGAGGGTGGCGGGCGTGTTCATCCAGCCATTTTAAGAGCTTAAGCGCCGCGACCGCTGGCGTCTGCGTCGTCCTGGTTGAACACGGAAGGGTGAAAGCCCGGCCGTCTGGCTGGCAGCTCGTCGCCGGACACCCACAGGAACAGGTTTTTCGCCGGCATGGGCTTGGCAAACAAATAGCCCTGCATCTCGTCGCAGCCCAGGCGCATCAGGATGCCTTGCTGCGCCTCCGTCTCCACACCTTCGGCCACCACGGTGAGCCCCAAGGCGTGGGCGAGCTTGATCACGGCCCGCACGATGGCCTTGGCGTCCTCTTCCTTGTCCACATCCTGGACAAAGCTGCGGTCGATCTTGAGCTGGGTGGCCGGCAGCTTGCGCAGATAGCTCAGGCTGGAATAGCCGGTGCCGAAGTCGTCGATGGACAAGTGCACACCCACGCTGGAGAGGCGCTCGAAAATCCGCATGGAGGCCTTCGCGTCTTCCATGGCGGCCGACTCGGTCACCTCGAAGGTGATGAGCTCGGCCGGTACCTTGTGACGCGCCAGGGATTCCTGGATCTTGTCCACCAGGTCAGACTGACGCAACTGGTGCACCGACAGGTTGATGGCCACATGCATGCGCAAGCCCTGGTCCAGCCAGAGCCTCACTTGCCTGCAGGCGTCGTCGGTCACCCATTGGCCCAGGCCGCCGATCAGGCCGAAGCGCTCGGCGATCGGGATGAACACAGCGGGGCTGACCATGCCGCGTTCGGGATGGTGCCAGCGCAGCAGGGCCTCGGCCCCTGTGATGTCGCCCGTGCGGCCATCGATCTTGGGTTGGTAATACAGCTCCAGCCCGGTGCGCGTCTCGATGGCCCGGCGCAGATCGCGCTGCAGGTCGATCGTGTTCTCCGAGTCGTGGTCCATGCTGGCATCGAAGAAACAATGCATGTTGCCACCAGCATGTTTGGCAGCCAGCATGGCCGCATCGGCGCGGGCAATCAGCTTGGCACGCGGGCCATGCTCGGGATACATCACGATGCCGATCGAACACGACAGGCGCACCTCGCGCCCTGCCACCACATAGGGAATCTGCAGCTTGTGGCGCACGCGGTCAGCCACCAGTGCGGCCGACGCACTGTCCGGATCGCCGTCGAGCAGCATGATGAACTCGTCAGAGCCCATGCGGGCGATGGTGTCCGTGCCCCGGCCCATGCTGGCCAGTCGGTGGCCGACCTCTCGCAACAAGGCGTCACCATTGGCATAGCCAAAGGAATCGTTGACCGGTTTGAACCCATCCAGATCCACATACAGCAAGGCCAGGCGCCGCTGACGTGCTTCCGCGCGCATCACGGCAGCGGCCAGTTGGTCCTCCAGCCACAAGCGCGTGGCCAGGCCGGTCAGTGGATCCTGCACCTGGGTGGCGGGCTTCTCCGGCGGCGCCACAGGAGGCGGCGCCCGGTGGAGACCCTGCTCGGCATGCTCGGCCCGCTGACGCGCAGCCAGCCAGGCACGAAGTATCGACATCAACACCGCCACACCGACAAGGGCAGCGAGCATCCACCACCATTGCAACGATGACGGGTGATCAGGGCTCATGAACCAGCAGCCTCCAGTTCCGACCAGCAACGCCGGTCCTCTTCATCCAGGCCCGCATGGACATGCACCGACTGATTCGCAGACGGCACGCTCGTTCCACGCTGAACCAACCAGGCCAGCAAGGCACTTTCAGGCATGGGCTTGGCAAAGAGAAAGCCTTGAAGCTCGTCACACTGAAGATGCGCCAGGATCTGTGCCTGCTCTTGCGTTTCGACGCCTTCGGCCACCACCTTGAGGCCCAGCGCGTGTGAAAGCCGCACAACCGCCTCCACAATCGCCTGAGCATCCAGGCTGGATGCGAGATCCTTCACGAAACTGCGGTCGATCTTGAGCTGGCGAGCGGGCAAGCGACGCAGGTAGCTCAGGCTGGAATAGCCCGTACCAAAGTCGTCGATCGACAGGCGCACGCCGATGTCGTCGAGCATGTCGAACACCCGCAAGGAGGCGTCGATGTCGTCCATCGCGGCGCTTTCGGTGATCTCCATGATCAGCATCCGCGCAGGCACGCGATGGCGCTTCAAGGCGTCACGCACGCGCAACTCGAGATCGGGCTGGCGCAATTGATGGGCCGACAAATTGATGGCCACCGGGACGTTGAGGCCAGCGTCATGCCACATGCGGATATGGCGACAGGCTTCATTGAGCACCCACAGGCCGAGTTCGCCGATCAGACCGAAACGCTCGGCCACGGGGATGAACTGCGCCGGGCTGACCGAACCCCGGACCGGGTGCGTCCAGCGCAGCAAGGCCTCCACGCCGGCCAGGGCGTTGTCCGATGCACGCAGCTTGGGCTGGAAATGCAAGGTCAGCTCATTGCGCTCGATGGCATGGCGCAGATCGCGCTGCATCTCCACCTGATCGAGGCCCATGTGGTCCATGCCGCGCTCGTAGACGCAGTACACGCCGCCGCCCGCCTTGCGCGCCGTCAGCATGGCATCGCGCGAGTGGTGCAGCAGTTGATCCGCATTGGCACTGGCCGGGAAGCTGGCGATGCCGATGGAGCAACTCAGGATGATGTCCTGGTCCTTGATCAGGCAGGGCTCATGGACGGCATCGCCCAGGCGCTGGGCCAGTTGGGCAACCTGGTGTTCATCGCTCAGGCCATGGCACAGCAGCAGGTATTCGTCGGTGTCGGAGCGGGCGAGCACGTCGCCATCTCTGACCAACCCGCGCAAGCGCCCCGCCAGGAAGCTCACGATGGTGTCACCCATGTCCGGCCCGTAGGTCTCGACATGGCTCTTGAAGCCATCCAGGTTCAGACGAAACACGCTCAGCGCCTGATCCCCGCTGCCCTCACCCTCGAGCTGGAGGCGCAAGGCCTTTTCAAAACCCAGGCGGTTGAGCAGGCCCGTTGCGGCATCCTGCTGAGCGGCTTCTTCCAGCGCGGCCTGGGCTTGCGCCAGGGAGACCGTCAGGGCTTCCTGCTTGCGCATCGCGCGATCATCCAGCACGGTCCCCAGGTGCACCAGCCCCAGCATGATGAGCACCGGCACGGTCAGCAGGAACTGCAAGGAATCCGCCGAAACCTGATCCGCACTCAGGCACACCACTGCGGACGACACGTTCATGCCCATCAGGATCAGCATCTGCCCGGCACGGAACAAGGTGGCCACCACGACGGCCACCGCCAACGTGCGCAAGTGGCTCAAGCGCCCTCGCAACGCCCATCGGATGAAGATGGAGCCGATGACACAGGTCGCCAACATGAGCGCGATGGCACCGGCCACGTAGCCCACATCCCACTCAACCTTGGGTTGCAAGACGATGGCGGAGGCGTTGATGAAGGTCAGCAGGCACAGGGCGCCGGTGACCAGCAGCCCACCCATGATCCGCATCCCGACAGCCAGGTGACGGTAGCAGTGCATCCAGATCGTGCCCGCACTCATCACCATGGCTGGCAACCAGGAGGCCAGCACGATGGCCTGCACGTAGCCGAGTTGAACAGGCAGTTGCACGGCAACGAGGCCCAACAGCCCCTCTGCCCAGATGCCCGTGCCGACGCCCACAGCGCCGCCCAGTACCCAGGCAAATCCCGTATCCCTGTCGTGGGCTCGCACGCGGCGGACCACCAAACTTTGTAAGTAGAGCGCGTACACCGCGACGACCCATGCTGCAAGCAGCGACGTGGCGTCGTAGTGGGGCTCCATCCACTGTTGTGACATGCGCATTTCCCCTGAAAGGCCCCACCTCCCAGGAGGGCCTCGCGCTTTACCCGATCATTTGCTTTTATCCGTGATCGGTTATCGGCGTGGGCTGGCTGTCACTTGAGCCCTCACGGGCTCATAAATCACCGAATTGTGTTCAATGCATCACGACTGGTTGCTGCGCCATGCCGGCGAAGCGCTCCAGATAGGCATCGAATTCCTCGACGCTGGGTGAGGTCTCGATCAAGGCCTCGACACCTTCCTTGAAGGATTCGGCCAATGCACCTTCGATGAACAGTTCCTTGCGGGCGAACTTGTCCACGATCTCGTAGCCACCCCGTGTCAGGCTGTTGGCGTGGTGCTCCACGGCCAGCGTGACATCGGATGTGGGCAGCTCGATCTGTACGACCGCATAACTGTCCGAGTTGTAAAGCATGTGCATGAACGATACTCCGTGGTCCTTCAGGCTTGCCTTGTAGGTAAGGTCGGTTTGTCAGACCTCAAGCCCATCATGACGTGTCCATCGGTGTCGTCATCCCCCAACTTGAGGGTCGAGCAGACCGCCCTCCTTCAACGCGTGGCTTTGTGCACAAGCACCCCCCTGTTTAAGTGGTGTGCAGCCAGCCCCACCACCACTTCCCAGGGGGATTGGCGTTGGCTATGCCCTGGACTGCAGCAGCATCCCCCTACAGAGGGATATGGCCCATGGCGGAACCCTCTACATTTTTAGTACGTGCTGTCACACGGTTTCAGGGAGAACACAGAACAACATGGGTTGCGCCTTCTGGCGACACCCTGGTAGCGGCTCCAGACAGGTCAGCGTTCAAAAACAAGTTTCAGGGTTTGCGCAGCCCCGCCTTTGTGGCGGGGTTTTTTTTGCCTGGCAAAAACTGCTCAGGCGGGTCGACGCATGACCCGGCGCTTGAGCCAGCGCATCAAGCTGCCCAGGACGGGCAGCTTTTCGTACAGCTCTTCGGCTGCATCCCAATAGTCCCGGTGCTCGCTGATCAGGCCTTGCGCGTCAAACCGCAGTCTGGTGGCGCCGTGGATGGTCTGCCACTCGGGCTGCCCCTTGAAGCGAAACCGGAAGTCCCAGGTCAGAAAGGCCTGCTGCCCCTGCGCCATGCGCTCCTTGACCTGGAAGTGCGGCAACTCGAGCGCCTCGAACATGTGGGCAAAAATGGCTTCGATTTCGACGAGGCCCTGAACCTCGTTGAAGGGGTCCTTGAAGCAGGCCTGGCGCGCATACAACTGCGCCAGCACAGGCAGGTCTTCCTGCTTGAGGTTTTCAAAGAAGGCCACCACGCGTGGCAGGGCCTGCCTGGCCACATCGGCGCCGCCTGGCGACAAGGGCATCACGTTCATCGGGCCATCCATCGGTTCACTCCCCCGTCACGCGGCGCACGGCCGGAAAGTACAGGCAATGAGGCAGGTGCCTCAGCAGCTTGAGCCACAAGGTGAAGCGCCGTGGGAAGTGAATCTCGAAGCGACCCATCTCCCAGCCCGCCACCATCTCACGCGCGGCCTGCTCAGGTGTGAGCAAGGCCGGCATGGTGAAGTCATTGTGCGCGGTCATGGGCGTGGCGACGAAACCCGGGTTGATGACGGACACGCCAATACCCTGCGCATGCAGATCCAGATACAGGGTTTCAGCCATGCTGTTGAGCGCCGCCTTGGTAGGCCCGTAGGCCAGCGCCTTGGGCAAGCCCCGAAAGCCCGCCACACTGGCCACCAGGCTGATGTGGCCACTGCCTTGACACAGCAAGGTGGGCAGCACGGCGTCCAGCACGTGCAGCGCACCGTCATAGTTGATGCGCTGATGTCGCAAGGCTTCAGCCAGATCGAAGTCCTGAGCGCGCATGGGCTTGTAGTGCCCGGCGCAGTACACCACCATGTCGAGCGTACCCGTTCTGGACAATGCCATCACCCGCTCATGGGCCTCGCGCACCGAGGCCATGTCCACCACGTCCAGCGCCACGGCTTCGCTGCCGGGATGCTGCAGGACAAAGGCCCTCAGTGCCACCTCGTTGCGCGCGGACACGATCACCTGGGCGCCCAGTTCGTGCAGGCGCGCTGCGGTGGCGCGACCGATGCCTGTTGAGGCACCAACGAGCCAAACGGTCTGGCCGGTCCAATGGTGAATGCGGGGGTTCAAGGCCATGATTGCTCGTGTTGGTTCATCGCGTTTTGGTGAAGCTCAAGGTGACCTCACCCAGGGTGAAGCCGAACTTGCTCATCACGGCCTTGTTGAGCATGGTGCGATCGTCCATGAGGTACATCCAGTCGTTGAACTGGACCTCGTAGACCTTGTCGTCCACGGGCAGGCGCAGCGTGTAATGCCAGTTCAAGGCGTTGCCGGCCGACTCCCCTTGTGCATCGCCCACGACATCATCGGCACGGCCACGCCAGCGACCGCCACCCAGGTCCGTGAGGTGCCAGACACGCCTTTGCCTGCCGCCATCGCTGTAGAGGAAGTCTTCTTCCAGGACGCCCTCGGCGCCTTGCCAACGCCCCACCAGCTTCACCGTGAAACGCTTGACCACACGCCCGGATCGGTCGGTGAACAAGCCATGCGCGGTCAACTCGCCATTGAAGTAGCTGCGCAGATCCAGCTTCGGCTGAGCCTGGGCATAGTCAGCTGGTACCGGGCCATTGGCGCAACCCAGCAGGGACAGGGAGATGGCCATCGCTGCCACGCGCCAGCCACGCGAAAAAGAAATCGTCATGGACATCAACTCCAGGCTCGCTGATGCCGCCAGCACCAGCACAGCACCAGAGACATCAATTTGAAAACACAGGGCACGGCGCCATAGACCATCGTCAGAGACAGCAAGGCACTGGCGTCGGTCTCGCCCGGCGCGTAGCCCAGCCACTGCAAGGCCGGCAATGCCAGGCCCGCCGCCAGGGCCAGGTTGAGCTTGGTCGCCCATTGCCACCAGCCCGCATAGGCCCCCTCTGCCTGCCTGGCGTGGCCTTCGTGTTGAAGCACGGCGGTGAGCATGGTGGCCGGGGCTGTCAGGTCGGCCCCCAGGGCCCAACCGCTGCACATGCAGATCAGGAGATAGGGCAGCACATCGCCCGCCCCCAAGGCCATGACACCGGCGAAACTCAGGACGCTGAGCACCATCCCTGCACACCATGTGCGCGCGGCACCCCAGCGGGCCATGCACTTGAGCCAGAACGGCACGCTCAGGGCCGCCATCAGGAAGTAGCTGGCCAGAAAAACGGCGGTCCACATCGGCGCCTGCAGCCGATCACGGATGAAGAACAGGACCAGCGTGGCGGGCATGGCACTGGCCACGCCATTGAGCAGAAACAGCGAGAGCAAACGGCGGAAGGGCTGACCGCGCCAGGGCAAGGTCCAGGTTCGATGGCCTGCTGCCTCTGGCGAGGCAAGGCCAACAGCCTCATCCGGACGCGGCCCCGACACCAGGGCCCCTGCACCCAGAAGCAGCGTGAGCAGCAACACCAGCGCCGTCCAGCCCGGGCCAGCCTGCACGGCCACCACATTGGCCAGCACCACACCGATCACGCCAAAGCCCTCGCGCCAGGCCACGAGCCGCGATCGCTGTATCAGGGCTCCGCCCAGCCGGCTGCCCCAGGCGAGATGCAGGACGCTGCCAAAGCTGTAGGCGCCGAAGGTCACCAGCAGGCTCAGCGCGCACCACCACAGCAAGGCCGACTGGCTCGACCTGGGTGGAAAGAACAGGGCCGTGAAACCGATGGTCAGCATCATCGCCATCACCCACACCCAGGCCAGCGCCCGTTGTGGTCGGCTCAACAGGCGATCGATCCAGCGTCCGATGAGCGGGTCGACGAACGCATCCATCAAGCGCGTCAGCAACAGCAAGCCCCCCAGCAGGCCCAAGGGCACACCCAGCACCTGCGCATAGTGGGCAGGCAGCACCACATACAGCGGCATCGCCACAAAGGCCAGTGGCAGACCCAGCAAGCCATAGCGGGCACTCTGCGCGTGGGACAGGGTGAGGCTGGGCGTCATGGCACGGGCGGGCTGAGCAGGCAATCAGGCAGGCTTGCGCAAGGTGTACTGCACGACGTTGGTGTTGCCCATGTCGAACGCCGCTTCGCAGTAGCCAAGGTAGAACTCCCAGATGCGCTGGAAGCGTTCGTCAAAGCCCAGCCCTTGCACCTGCTGGATGTGACGGTGGAAATCTGCGCGCCAGCGACGCAGGGTCTCGGCATAGTCCGGCCCGAAGGCCATCGCGTTGACCACTTCCAGCCCGGCCTTGGCGGCCTCGGCGCGGAAGGCCTTGTCGCTGGGCAGCAAGCCACCAGGGAAGATGTACTGCTGGATGAAGTCAGTGGACTTCACATAGCGATCGAACAGATCATCGTGAATGGTGATGGTCTGCAGGCAGGCACGCCCACCGGGCTTGAGGCAGCGTTTGAGCGTGCTGAAGTAACCGGCCCAATATTCGCGACCGACAGCCTCGAACATCTCGATGGACACGATGGCGTCGAAAGGCTGGTCCTGGATGTCACGGTAGTCCTGCAGGCGCAGATCGGCCTGACGGGCCAGACCCGCCTTGGCCAGGCGCGCCTGTGCCCATTGCAGCTGCTCGGTCGACAAGGTCACCCCGGTGACATGGGCGGCGTGCTCCGCCGCAGCGATCTCGGCCAGCCCGCCCCAGCCGCATCCGATTTCCAGCACGCGCTGACCCGGCTTGTCGGCCGTGACGCCCGCCTCCACCAGCGCGCGTTTGACCTTGGCGCGCTGCGCCTGCGCCATGTCCCGGCTGTGATCACCTTCGAACCAGGCGCTGGAATAGCTCATGGTCGGGTCCAGCCAGAGGCGGTAGAAGTCATTGCCCAGGTCGTAGTGGGCCTGGATGTTCTTGCGGCTGTTGGCCTTGGAGTTGTGATTGAGCAGGTGGCGAACCCGGTAGACCAGCCGGCCCAGCCAGTGGCCATAGATGGCTTTCTCGATCTGGTCCCGGTTGGCGATGAAGAGCTTGAGCAGGGCCGTGAGGTCTGACGTGCTCCAGTCACCATGGATGTAGCCCTCGGCAAAGCCGATGTCACCCGATTTCATGGCCGCCGCGCACACACGCCAGTTGTGCAGATGCAGCGAGGCCCGAGGCGCAGGCACGCCACTCTCGGGCGCATGGCCGAAACGCGCCGTGCTGCCGTCGGGGAACTGCACGTCCAGCGAGCCGACCTGCAAACGCTGCAGCAATCGCAGGGCCATGCGGGCCGATGCAGGCGCTTCCTGCGGCAGGCGGAAGCTGGCAGATGAGGAGGATGCCGAGATCGTCATGCGGTTCATGATGTGCTGCGGGTGTGAGAGCCGGTGGCAAACCGGGAAGGCGGCTCAGGCTTGCTGAAAAACGGCACGCGCTTGAGCCATAACTGAAGTGCCTGCCAATGGATGCGGGCCACGACCCCGAAGGTCATCAAAGGCCAGCCCCATATGGCACGGCGCACGCTGTGTGCGTTCAATTCATGCAATACGCCGTTGATGGCGGTCTGGATCAAAGGGCCCTGGCCGTCGTCGTGGTCGACACGGGCAATCAGACGATCTGCCGTGCGCATGAAGCGGAATCGGTAGCCGCCACGGGCCTCGCAGAAGGGAGAGACATGGAAGACCTTGTCAGCCGACATCTCCCGGCCCCAGCCCAGCTGCGCGCCGCCCAGCAGGTAGCAGTGGCGCTCGCCGAAGGTGTTGTTCACCTCCACGACGATGGCATGCAAGACCCCGTCAGGCCGGTGCACGTACCAGAAGCTCACGGGCTTGAAGGTGTAGCCCAGCACGCGCGGATAGGTCTGTAGCCAGACCTCGCCCTGCGTCAGGTCGTCATGCCACAGGCCTTCGTCCTTCAGCAGACCATCCAGCCAGCTCAGCGCATCCGGCCCGCCAGCGCCATGGTCGGCGTCATGAAAGCTCAACCAGGCGCGCTGATTGCGGCGCACGGACGCTTGGGCCTGTTGGCGCAGCGCCCGCATGGGCAGCAACCAGAAATAGCTGCCATAGCGGAAGGCATGCCTGGCAGGCCGCAGGCGCGCATGGCGCACCTCGCCAAAGCCAATCATGGCCTTGCCAGACGGAAGGCCCGTGCTCATGCCGCCTTCTCCTGAGGCACATGGCCACCATGCGCATGCAGGTAGTCGCTGGCGAGATCGGCTGCATCATCCGGCAGCAGGACACCGTCTCGGGCCAGCAGGCCCGATGCCGCGGCCAGCCCGGATTTGAGCCCATCCTCGTGGAAGCCATAGCCGGCCCAAGCCCCGGCAAACCAGATGTGGCGACGCCCTTGCACGGTGTGCAGGCGCCCCTGGGCTTCGATGGCCGCCTGATCGAACACAGGGTGCGCGTAATCGAATGTGCCCAGCACCTGATCGGGTGCAGGCTCTCGCAAAGGGTTGAGCGACACGACCACAGGCTGGGCCCACGGCACGGGTTGCAGCTTGTTGATCAGGTAGTGCAGGCACACAGCCCGGTCTTCCTGATCCGGGTGGGCCGCACGCTCGTAGTTCCACGCGGCCCAGGCCCGCTTGTTGGAGGGCAGCAGGCTCGCATCCGTGTGCAGCACCGCACGGTTGCCGTGATAGCGGATGGCACCCAGCACGGACCGCTCGCCCTCTGTCGCGCCTGCGCCCAGCATGGCCAGGGCCTGATCGGAATGCGTGGCCAGGACGACGTCATCAAAGCGCTCCGAGCCAGCTTCGGTGTGCACCATCACACCGGCATGGCCCGCATCACCCAAGGGAATCAGGCTGCTGACCGGCGTGTTCAGGCGCACGTCGGGCAAGGCCGCCAGCAAGCGCTGCACGTACTCCCGCGAGCCGCCCGCCACCGTGAACCATTGCGGGCGATTCGTCACCTGCAGCAGCCCGTGGTTGTGGCAGAAGCGGATCAAGGTGGCAATGGGAAAGCGCATCATCTGCTGCACCGGGCAGGACCAGATGCAAGCCACCATGGGCAGGAGGTAGCCCTCCCTGAAGGCATCACCAAAGCGATGACGCGCCAGGAAATCGGCGATGGGTTCGCGCAACTGCGACTCGCTGCCACGCAGGGCCAGGTCCGTGGTCACCCGATTGAAGCGCATCAGGTCGGCCAACATGCCCCAGAAGGCAGGCGACAACAGGTTGCGACGCTGTGCAAACACCGTGTTGAGATCCGAGCCGCACCACTGCAGACCAGGCCGCAAACCCGCCAGTTGCGTCGCACGCTCCGGCACCTGAACCGAAAAGGACATGTCCGACTTCGCAACCGGCACATTGAGTTGCGCAAACAGGCGAATCAGATGCGGGTAGGTGCGCTCGTTGAACACGAGGAAGCCCGTGTCCACGCCGTGCGTCACCAGACGCCCTTGCGCGTCCGGCAGGGTCACGTCCACCGTGTTGGCGTGCCCGCCGAAGTGGGCGCCCGCCTCGAACAGCGTCACCTGGCGCTCGCCTGGCGCCGTGGCCAGACGCCACGCTGCCCCGAGGCCAGCGATGCCCGCTCCGATCACGGCGATGCGTTTCATGCGCGACTCCTGTCAGGGGCCGCCCGCATGACTTGAACGAGGCATCAAAGCCCCTTCAAACACAGTGCAAACAGCCGGTCAGATCAAAAAATACCGTACAGTTCACACTGTAACTCATCAGTCACTTTTTTGCAGCGAGTTGTTTTTCTATGTCCTCAATGAGCTCACGGTCATCTGGCGAGGTCATGCTGCTGTAGGCCTTGACCGCCTGGCCATCGCGCCCGATCAGGTACTTGTAGAAGTTCCATTTCGGGCGGGTACCGGTGGCCTTGCGCAGTTCGGCATGCAGTGGATTGGCCTCATCGCCCACCACATGCGACTTGGCAAACATCGGGAACTTCACTCCGTAGGTATTGGCGCAGAACTCGGCGATTTCCTTGGCCGTGCCGGGCTCCTGGCTGCCAAAGTCGTTGGAAGGAAAGCCCAGCACGACCAGCCCCTTGTCCTTGTAACGGCCATACAACTCTTCCAGGCCCTTGTACTGCTTGGTGAAACCGCAGTAACTGGCTGTGTTCACCACCAGCAGGACCTGGCCACTGTACTGACAAAGAGACTGAGGTTTTTCGTCCTGAAGGCGCGGGAAGGTCTTGTTGAGCAAAGCAGGGCAGTTGCCCTCTGACGCCGCATGGGCCGACCAGGGCATGACGCCAGCCATCAACGCCAATGCGCCCGACAGGGTCAAAGAACGGAGGGAAGACAAGGATGCGAATGACATGAGACAAGCTCTCAAGGTTGAATCGGACATGAATGCACGAAGCACGTGCCCCCAGTGTGCACCGAAGACCATATCCGGTCTGCGGACAAGGCTGCTGCACGCGTACTTGCCAATACCCCTGCCTGATGTCAGCCTGTCACAGCTTTGTCGACAAGCGTACTTTTGTCCGTCACGAATCTGATTTAGCCTGTTGCCGCGCACCCTATGGAGAACGTCATGCTTTACCCCGAACTGTTCAAGCAACTCGAATCCGTCCGCTGGAACATGGACACCGACATCCCATGGGACCGCTTTGATGCCAGCAAGCTCAGCGACGAGCAGGCGCAGACCATCAAGATGAACGCCATCACCGAGTGGGCAGCCCTGCCCGCGACGGAGATGTTCCTGCGCGACAACCGCGAAGACAGCGACTTCTGCGCCTTCATGAGCGTGTGGTTCTTTGAGGAGCAGAAGCACTCGCTGGTGATGATGGAGTACCTGCGCCGTTTCCGCCCGGACCTGGTCCCCACTGAAGCAGAACTGCATGAAGTGCGCTTCGAGTTCGACCCGGCCCCGGCACTGGAAACGCTGATGCTGCACTTCTGCGGTGAGGTGCGCCTGCACCACTGGTATCGCCGCGCAGCCGAATGGCACACCGAGCCGGTGATCAAGGCCATTTACGAAACCTTGTCTCGTGACGAGGCTCGCCACGGCGGCGCCTACCTGCGCTACATGAAGAAAGCACTCAACCGCTTTGGCGACGAGGCCCGTGCGGCCTTCAGCAAGGTGGGCGTGTTGATGGCCAGTGCACGGCGCACAGCCCAGGCGCTGCACCCGACCAATCTGCATGTGAGCACGAAACTCTTTCCGCGCGACACCATTCAATCTCGTCTGCCGGACCCCGAGTGGCTGGAAAACTGGCTGGACAAGCAGATCCAGTTTGATGCAGTCTGGGAAGGCAAGGTGGTCGAGCGCATCCTGCACAATCTGGGATCACTGATGGATCGCAGCTTCGCCAGCGTGCAAGAGCTCAATCGCTTCCGCAAAGAAATGGCGCGGGCGCTGGAGGCCCAGGTGCATCCCGCAGAGGCCGCGCCGCAAGCACGTGCAGCCTGAAAAAATACGGGCCTGGCGCCAACTGCTCACCAGGCCCGTACCAGTCTGACCCCCCGGTCAGCTTCACAAAACGTCGATCACCCACTCAGGCAACTTGCGTCCAGGGTTGCACCTGGGCCTGGCCTTCAAACAGCGGGTGAGCTTGCGCTTCCGCCAAAGTCAGCACCGGCGTCACACAGGCATCCGCCTGCTCGAATCGTTCGGCCCAATACGCCATCGGCTGGGATGCCACCAAGGCAGCCACTTCCTTGCGCAACTCGGCGCAATCGGCCGAACCAGGCATCTGCCCACGCTGCCAGTGGCGGTTCACCCAGTCAGGCCGCTCGAACACCTCGCACGCGGCCTTCCAGAACTTGAACTCCAGCGAGCCCACAGCCAGGTGGCGACCATCGGCCGTGGCATACAGGTTGTAGCAAGGCAGAACGCCATTGAGCATGTCCTGCCCGGCACCCGGCATGCGGCCACCCAGCATCGGTGCCAGCAAGGCCCCGGTGGACTTGGGCATCACCAGATGCGTGTGCAGGCCATGGGTCATGCTCACATCGATGTGACGGCCCTTGCCGCGCTTGCCGGCGTCGTACACGGCAGACAGGATGGCGATGCAGGCCATGGAAGAGCCTGCGGCCAGATCACCCCATTGCACATTGGACATCGCCAGCTCGCCGGTCGTGGCACGCACCTGATCGAGCACGCCCGACACCGCCATGAAGTTGATGTCATGGCCGGCACGCTGGGCCCAGGGCCCTTGTTGCCCATAGCCCGTGATCGAGACCATGACCAGCTTCGGGTTGAGCACCTTGAGCGCATCCCAATCCAGGCCCATGGCCTTGAGCACGCCGGGGCGGAAGCTGTCGACCATCACATCGGCGGTGGCGATCCAGTCGCGCAACTGAGTGAGTTCAGCCGCGTTCTTGAAATCGATCTTGCGGCATTCCTTGCCGTGATTGAGCGCCTCGAACAAGGTGCCCAGCGGGCGAGCGGGGTCGCCTTCCGGCGGCTCCACCTTGATGATCTCGGCACCCAGATCGGCCAGCATGCGCGTGCCGAAAGGCCCTGGCAGGTTGCGCGTGAGGTCGATCACGCGCAGGCCTGACAGGAGGCCGGACAGGGGTCCAGCCTCAGTGCTCACAGCTTGTCCTCGAAGCGACCACCTTCAGCCGCTTGCTTGACGACGATGGCAGCGGGCTCAAAGCGAGGGCCGTAGGCCTTGGCCAGCTCACGCGAACGCTCGACGAACTTCTTCGCACCCACGGCATTGATGAACTGCAACGCACCACCCTGGTTGGGTGCGAAGCCCCAGCCGAAGATCGAGCCGATGTTGGTATCAGCCACGGAGCGCACCACGTTTTCCTCGTAGCAACGCGCAGCTTCATTGGCCTGGGCGTACAACATGCGATCGACCAGTTCCTGCTGCGAAGGCTGCACGGCCTTGGGTGGGTAGACCTCGGTCAGGCCTGCCCACAGGGTCTTTTCCTTGCCGTTGTAGTCGTAGAAGCCCTTGGAGGCCTTCTTGCCGATGCGGTTGTGCTCGCCACCGATCTTCTGCACCACGGCAAAGCCAGGGTGCACGGGCATGGTCACGCCTTCGGCTTCCAGATCCTTGCGGGTCTGCTCGGCGATGTGCAGCGACAGGCTCAGCGAGACTTCATCCTGCAGGGCCAGAGGCGGCATGGGCATGCCCGCCTTCATGCCGGCGACTTCCACCGAGCGTGGGTGCACGCCCTCGCCCAGCATGGCCATGCCTTCCATGATGTAGGTCGTGAACACGCGCGAGGTGTAGAAGCCGCGCTTGTCGTTGACGACGATCGGGGTCTTGCCGATCTGCAGCACGTAGTCGAAGCCACGGGCCAGCGTTTCATCCGAGGTTTCCTTGCCCACGATGATCTCGACCAGGGGCATCTTGTCCACGGGCGAGAAGAAGTGCAGGCCCAGGAAGTTGGCCGGACGCGAGCTGGCCTTGGCCAGACCGGTGATGGGCAGCGTCGAGGTGTTCGAAGCGTACACGGCGGTGGCAGGGATCACGGCCTCGGACTTCTGCGTGCAGACAGCCTTGATCTCGCGGTCTTCGAACACGGCTTCGATCACGAGGTCACAGCCTTCCAGGTCGTCATATGACGTGGTGGGCTTGATGCGGGCCAGCAGGGCATCACGCTTGTCGGGCGTGCTGCGGCCACGGGCCACGGCCTTGTCCAGGATGCCTTGCGAGTAGGCCTTGCCCTTCTCGGCGTTCTCGATCGTGGTGTCCAGCAGCACGACATCGATGCCGACCTTGGCCGACACGTAGGCAATGCCTGCGCCCATCATGCCGGCGCCCAGCACGCCCAGCTTCTTGACCTTGGATTCAGCCGGGCCCTTGGGACGCGACTGGCCCTTCTTGATGGCGTTCAATTGATGCCACAAGGTGTTGATCATGTTCTTGCTGGTCTGCGACACGACGCAGGCAGCGAAGTAACGCGACTCCACTTGCGAGGCGGCATCGAAGTCCAGCAGGCAGCCTTCGAACAGGCAGGACATGATGTGCGTGAGCGCGGGGTAATTGCCGTGCGCCTTGGCATTGGCCATCGACGGGGCAATCGCCAGCACCTGCACCACGGCCGGGCTCTTGCTGTCGCCACCGGGAATGCGGAAGCCCTTGGTGTCCCAGGGTGCCGAGGGCTTGGGGTTGGCCGCGCACCAGGCCTTGGCCTTGGCCAGCAGCTCGTCGCGGTTGGCGGCCAGATCGGTGATCAGGCCCATTTCCTTGGCCTTGGCAGCGGTCAGCTCCTTGCCTTGGGTGATCAGGTCCATGGCCTTCTGGATGCCGATCAGGCGAGGCACACGTTGCGTGCCGCCGCCGCCGGGCAGCAGGCCCAGCTTGACTTCAGGCAGGCCGAACTTGGCCTTGGGATCGTCCAGGGCGATACGGGCGTGGCAGGCCAGGGCCAGCTCCAGGCCACCGCCGAGTGCCGTGCCGTTCAGCGCGGCAACCACGGGCTTGCCGCACTTTTCCATGCGGCGCATCATGCCCTTGAGGTCTTCGCACAGCTTGAAGGCTTCTTCAGCGCTGGTGATCTGCGTGAGCTGGTCGATGTCGGCGCCCACGATGAAGGTGGACTTGCCGGAAGTGATGACCAGGCCCTTGAGGGACGCGTCGGTTTCCAGCTTGTTGACCAGCTCGGCAAACGGTGCCACCAACGTAGGGTTGAGCACGTTCATGGCCCGGCCGGGCATGTCGATGGTGACGAGGCCGATGCCGTTGGCATCGACGTCAAAGGTGAAGGCTTGTTGAGTCATTTGAGTGGCCTCCTGATCAGACGCGTTCGATGATGGTGGCGATGCCCATGCCGGCACCGATACACAGGGTGGCCAAAGCGGTGGCCTTGCCGGTGCGCTCCAGCTCGTCCAGGGCCGTGCCCAGGATGATGGCGCCCGTGGCACCCAGGGGGTGGCCCATGGCGATGGCGCCGCCGTTGACGTTCACACGGTCCAGCGACACGCCCAGGTCCTTGGCGGTCTTCATGGGCACGGTGGCGAAGGCTTCGTTGATTTCCCACAGGTCGATGTCGCCTGCGGTCATGCCCAGCTTGTTGAGCGCCTTCTGGCAGGCCGGTGTCGGACCGGTCAGCATGATGGTGGGCTCCGAACCAATCACCGCGCACATGCGCACCTTGGCGCGGGGCTTGAGGCCCGCCTTGATGCCGGCTTCCTTGCTGCCCAGCAGCACCAGGGCTGCACCGTCCACGATGCCCGACGAGTTGCCGGCGTGGTGAGCGTGGAGGATCTTCTCGATGGTGGTGTACTTGTCCAGTGCGGTGGCGTCAAAGCCCATGGTGCCCATCATCTCGAACGAGGGCATCAGCTTGGACAGCGTCTCGACCGAGGTACCGGGGCGCACGGTTTCATCACGGTCCAGCATCACCATGCCGTTGATGTCCTTCACGGGCACCACGGACTTGGCAAAGCGGCCTTCGGCTTGTGCCACAGCCGCACGGCGGTGCGACTCGGCCGCGAACGCGTCCAGATCGGTACGGCTGAAGCCTTCCAGCGTGGCGATCAGGTCGGCGCTGATGCCTTGGGGCACGAAAGCGGTGCCGCTGTTGATGCGTGGGTCCATGACCCAGGCGCCGCCGTCAGAGCCCATGGGCCAGCGGCTCATGGATTCCACGCCACCGGCCACGATCATGTCTTCCATGCCCGAGCCAATGCGCTGTGCCGCCTGGTTGATGGCTTCCAGACCGGAAGCGCAGAAACGCGAGAGCGTCACACCCGACACGGACTGGGCCCAGCCGGCGTCCAGGATGGCCGTGCGTGCGATGTCGGCACCTTGCTCACCCACGGGCGTCACGCAACCCAGCACCAGGTCGTCGACCAGCGAGGTGTCCAGGTTGTTGCGGCTTTGCAGCGCCTGCAGCAGCGTGCGCAGCAGCCACACTGGCGTGGCCTGGTGCAGGCTGCCGTCTTTCTTGCCCTTGCCGCGCGGGGTGCGCACGGTATCGAAAATGTAGGCTTCGGTCATGGAAGCTCCTCGGTATGTTGAAGTTGGTTTGTTATGGCTGAAGGCAGATCACAAGAAACGACTTGCGAGTTCTTTCATGATTTCGTTGGTGCCGCCATAGATGCGCTGCACGCGCGAATCGGCCCACAGGCGGGCAATCGGGTACTCCTTCATGTAGCCATAGCCACCGAAGAGCTGCAGGCATTCGTCGATCAGCTTGCACTGGTTGTCGGTGATCCAGTACTTGATCAGTGCCGCGCGGTCCACGCCCAGTTCGCCCTTGAGGTGCGAGACCATGGCCGCATCGACCAGCGCACGCGAAGCCAGCAGCAGCGCCTGGCATTCAGCCAGCTTGAAGCGGGTGTTCTGGAACGAGAAGATGGGCTTGCCGAAAGCCTTGCGCTCCTTCGTGTACTCGAGCGTGACCTTCATGGCGTATTCCATGGCGGCGATACCGGCCAGGGCCACCAGCATGCGCTCCTGGGGCAGCTCCTGCATCAGCTGGAAGAAGCCCATGCCTTCGTTCTCGCCGATCAGGTTGTGCTTGCTCACCACCACGTCGTCGAAGAACAGCTCGGAGGTGTCTTGCGCCTCCATGCCGATCTTGTCGAGGTTGCGGCCACGGCGGAAGCCGGGGGCCTCATCGGTTTCGACCACGAACAGGGAGATGCCTTGCGCGCCCTTGTCCTTGTCGGTCTTGCACACCACGATGATCAGATTGGCCAGTTGACCATTGGTGATGAAGGTCTTGCTGCCGTTGATCTTGTAGGTCTGGCCGTCTTCCGACTTCAGGGCCAATGTGCGCACGCCTTGCAGATCGGAGCCGGTGCCCGGTTCGGTCATGGCGATGGCGCCGATGAACTCACCCGTGGCCAGCTTGGGCAACCAGCGCTTCTTTTGCTCTTCCGTGCCGTAATGCAGGATGTAAGGGGCCACGATGCCCGAGTGCAGCGAGCCACCAAAGCCACCGATGCCGGCTTCGCCCTGGGCCAGCACGAGGGCGGCTTCGTGACCGAAGTCGCCGCCGCCACCACCGTATTGCTCAGGCATCGAGGCGCACAGGAAGCCGTTGGCACCGGCATCTTCCCAGGCCTGGCGGTCCATCATGCCCTGGGCGCGCCAGGCTTCATCCTTGGGCTGCCACTGCTCGGTCATGAAGCGTTTGGCAGAGTCGAACACCATCTGGTGCTCTTCGGTCATCCATGCGGGGGCGAAATTCTGAATAGCCATTTGGCGATGTCTCCTCGATACCTACAAAACGACGACTGCGTCACACCTCATGGCTTTTTCCAATCGGTAATTTGAATTACCGTCAGTAGAAACCCGCGGAACGGGCATCCAGAGCGACAGGTTCAGGGCTTTTGTCGCCCTTGCACCCTCTACGAGATGACGCATGCGTCAACCAGCGAATCTTGGCGTCACGCCGGTCAGTTGGCAAGCAGATTTGGTCAAATGGCGCCATCTGGCCCGCATTTGGTAATATGGATTTCCATAACGGAATGTCCGCATCTCTTGTCGGTTCGCCATGCCCTCCTCTACCGCCCGCACCCGCCAGCCCAGCACCGTCGACGACCGCCGCGCGGCACTCAGCACCATGCGTGCCGACACGCTCAACCGCATCGAAAAGGCCGTGCTGGAGCTGTTCTCGAACCAGGACTTCCACGAAGTGAGCCTGCTGGATGTGGCCAAGGCGGCCAACGTGTCCCTGCAGACGATCTACAAATACTTCGGCAGCAAGGAGGTGCTGGTCTACGCCATGCTGGACGTGATGCTGGGCCGCCTGGCCGAGCGCATGCTGGATCACCTCCAGGGCATTGACGATGCGCGTGAGCGCCTGCGCAAGACCTTCTGGGTCACGCTGGATTACATGGACAAGCACCCCGCCGTGATGATGTTGCTGTTCACCGCCGTACCCGTATCCAAGCACAAGAACATCCGCATCTATGAAAGCCCGGAGCTGATGACCGCCTTCCTGGGCGTGTTCAAGGATGGTCAGGCGCGGGGCGTGCTCAACAAGCAGGTCTCCCACAAGATCCTGCTGGACGTGTTCATGGGCATCATCGGCCGCGTGGTGCTGATGCACATCGTGCGTGGCGAAAAGCGCCCGCTGATCGACCAGTTCGACGAACTGTTCCATATCCTGTGGCGGGCCATGTCGGCGGATTGAGCCCGTGCGGGCCTGCCTTGCTGGATTACCCCAGGCCATGGCCACACAAGCTTGCAGGGGCTAACCCGCACACCTGCGTGCCAGCGCAAAAACGCCGCATCCCGGCGGAAGTCTGCCCTTCCCATCTTTCGAATACTGAACGCTAGCCGGTATCTGAATGCAGTTGCACGAACTTGCTTCGCCTGCATCAGCCGCCGCCGAATCCGTTCACCAATTTCAAGGAAAGATGCGCATGTCATTCAAGTTCAACGCTTTCACCCTCGCCACCCTCGCAGGCCTGAGCCTGACCGGGCTTGCAGGCACCGCCCTCGCCCAGGTGGCCTACCCCACGGCCAGCGCCTCGGTTCAGCCGGTCAACGATCCGTTCTACGTTCCCCCCACCACCTATGCACTGGCTGCCAAACAACCCGGCACCGTGCTGCGCTACCGCGCCATCCCCAACACGACCTACTCGGCCCGTGTCAGCCAGGCCTATCAGTTGATGTTCCGCACCACGGATGGCCGCGGAGTGCCCACGGCGGCCGTCACCACCTTGCTGATCCCCAAGACGGCACCGGCCAGCGCTCGCAAGCTGCTGTCGTACCAGGCCATGTACGACAGCCTGCAACTCAACTGCACGCCATCGAACCTGACTGTCAACGGCAAGCTGTTCGAGAAGAGCTATGTGAACAAGGCCTTGGATGCGGGCGTGCTGGTCGTGCTGACCGACTACGAAGGGCTGCAATCCCAGTGGGTTGCGGGCATGAACACGGCCCACGGCGTTCTGGATGGCATCCGCGCGGCCCAAAAATTCAGCAAGAGCGGCCTCAACAGCAGCTCGCCCGTTGGCCTGATGGGCTACTCGGGCGGGGGCCATGCCACAGCCTGGGCCAATGAGGTTCAACCGGAATACGCGCCAGAGGTGAACCTGGTCGGCGTGGCCATGGGTGGCCTGCCGGTGAACCCCAGGAACGCAGCCGAGAAGGTGGATGGCGGCCTGTTCGCAGCCATGTACTTCGGCGCGGTCGTGGGCATGTCCCGCGCCTATCCTGAGCTGAACCTCATGGACTATGTCACCGCCGATGGCGCGGCCATGGTCAAGGACATCAGCGGCCGCTGCCTGATGGGAACCGTCGAAGGCCAACCCGAGATGCTCACGCCTTACATGTTCAAGAAGAGCAGCAAGTACTGGAAGTCTCCTGACTTCCTGAACCTGCCCGAGATCAAGCGCATCATCGACGAGAACACCATGGGTTCCCGCATGCCCAAGGCCCCGATGTACATCTATGAAGGTGTGCTGGACGAGGTCATGCCGATTGCCGATGTCGACGCCCTGGTCAAGCGCTACTGTGCCGCCGGTTTGAGCGTGGACTACAACCGTATTGCCACAGGCGACCATCTGTTCCTGGCGACCTCGCCCGCCAAGGGCATGGACTTCGTGCTCGATCGACTGAACGGCAAGCCTGCAAGCAGCAACTGCCAGTAAGGCCATGCGGCCCTGGAAGGGGCCCCATCCGGCAAGATCTGGCATCAGACTGTTTTACAGTCCCAATACGCCAAGTGGATGCCAGGAGGGCCCTTCCAGATGCAATGCATGATCTGCCAATCCGGCATGCAGTACTTCTTCAGCAAGCAGTTCGACCAGTTCGATCTGGGCAAGGTGGACTACTGGCAGTGCGGTGCCTGTGGCTTTGCGGCCTCGAAAACCCATCTGGAGATGAGCGAGGAACGCTGGGCCAGGCTCAACAACGACTTCCATTCACAGACGCACTACACGGAAGACAACCCCTACAACCGCAACCAGCGCTACTTCAACCAGGCGCTGATGCTGTCCTTGATGCGCAAGCAAGGGCTGCTGGCGGCACAGGACAACTGGCTGGACTGGGGCTGTGGCGTGGGCGCCGTGTCGAAGTTGCTGCGCGATTACTTCGGCGTGCACCTGGGTACTTACGACAAATTCTTCACACCCGAGGTCAACGCCATCGCCGAGGCCGATCTGCGCCCGCGCGCTTTCGAGCTGGTGCTGAACACGGCGGTCTTCGAGCATGTCCGAGATCGCGCCACGCTGGACGAGATCGAGTCCTGCGTCGCGCCATCAGGCGCTTTCGCCATCCACACCCTGGTGCCCGAGAACGTGCCGCAGGATCCCAACTGGATGTACCTGCTGCCCGTGCACTGCGCCTTCCACACCAACCGCAGCATGCAACTGCTGATGGACCAA
>NZ_DASUIS010000056.1:0-66289 GCF_036279675.1 Aquabacterium sp.
GGCATCGAACAGATCTTCGTCAATGGCGATCTGGACAAGCGAGTCGCCCACAACCTGAACGTGTCGTTCAACTATGTGGAAGGCGAGTCGCTGATCATGGGTATCAAGGGCATCGCCGTGTCCTCGGGCTCGGCCTGTACCTCGGCCAGCCTGGAGCCCAGCTATGTGCTGCGCGCACTGGGCCGCAGCGATGAACTGGCGCACAGCTCGCTGCGCATGACCATCGGCCGCTTCACCACCGAAGAAGAAGTGGACTACGTGGTCAACACGCTGAAGGATCGTGTGGCCAAGCTGCGCGAACTGTCACCGCTTTGGGACATGTACAAAGACGGCATTGACATCAGCACTATTCAATGGGCTGCACACTAGTCATGTCCGCCCCCGGTTGCAGGGTACTGCAACCACCCCCCGAGGGGGTAGCGGGGCCGGACGCTTGGGGCGGCCCGGCGCTGGCCCCGCCGCCACTAACACGGTTGTGGCGACGCAATCGACGTTCTTTGAAGGATTTGGAGTTTCATCATGGCATACAGCGACAAGGTCATTGACCACTACGAAAACCCCCGCAACGTCGGCTCTTTCGAGAAGGGCGACGAGTCTGTTGGCACCGGCATGGTCGGCGCCCCAGCCTGCGGCGACGTGATGAAGCTGCAGATCAAGGTCAACCCCAGCACCGGCGTGATCGAAGACGCCCGCTTCAAGACCTATGGCTGCGGTTCGGCCATCGCATCGAGCTCGCTGGTGACAGAATGGGTGCGCGGCAAGACGCTGGACGAGGCGCTGGACATCAAAAATACCCAGATCGCCGAAGAGCTGGCTTTGCCCCCGGTCAAGATCCACTGCTCGATCCTGGCGGAAGATGCCATCAAGGCAGCCGTCAACGACTACAAGGCCAAGCATGCAGCCTGATCAAGCTATCTCCGCATCGTGTACCGCCGGTCCCGGCAACGGGCCGCTGGCGGACATCGCTGAAGTCAACGCCAACATGACCGTGGGCCTGACCGAGGCCGCCGCACGTCACATCACCCGCTACCTGGGCCGCCGTGGCAAGGGCGTGGGGGTGCGCCTGGGCGTCAAGACCACAGGTTGCTCCGGTCTGGCCTACAAGATCGAGTTCGCCGACGAGATCGCCCCTGAAGACATCGTCTTCGAGCAACTCGGCGTCAAGATCCTGGTCGACCCGAAAAGCCTGCCCTACATCGACGGCACCGAACTCGATTTCGTGCGCGAAGGCTTGAACGAAGGCTTCAAATTCAACAATCCGAACGAGCGTGATCGTTGCGGATGCGGTGAATCCTTCCGCATCTGATCGGAACGCCGCAAGGCACGCGCCTTGCGAGGATGGAAGCCTCACCATGTGGTGGGGTTTCTCTTTTTGACGGGTTGCTGTGGCCATGAACATCGACGCTGACGACTTCACCTTGCTGGGCCTGGACAAGGCATTCGCACTGGATCGCGCCAGGCTGGACGCGGCCTGGAAAGCCTTGCAGGCGCAGGTCCACCCTGACCGTTTTGCGGCCGAGGGCGCGGCCTCGCAACGCATTGCCATGCAATGGGCCGTGCGGGTCAACGAGGCGCACCAGCGCTTGAAAGATCCGCTCAAGCGTGCCGCCTACCTGTGCCAACTGGCTGGCGTGCCGGTTCAGGCCGAGAACAACACGGCCATGCCGGGCGCCTTCCTGATGCAGCAGATGCAGTGGCGTGAAGCCCTGGAAGAAGCCGCCAGCGCCAAGGATGTGGAGGCCTTGTCTGACGAGGTCACAGGTCAGCGCAAGGCCCGCCTGGCGCGCGTCACGCAGTTGCTGGACGTGGATGCCAACCCCACCGAGGCTGCGCAGGAAGTGCGCGCCTTGATGTTCATCGATCGCCTGCTGGAGGAGATCGATGCCCGACTTGAACAATACGAAGACGCCAGCTGAGACTGCTGACCACACATGGCCCTGCTGCAAATCTCCGAACCTGGGCAATCGCCCGATCCCCATCAGCGTCGCATCGCGGTCGGCATCGACCTGGGTACCACGCACTCGCTGGTGGCCGCCGTTCGCCACGGCTCGGCCGAATGCCTGCCGGACGAGCAGGGCAGGGTGATCCTGCCGTCGGCCGTGCGCTACATGGTGGACGAGCGCGGCCAGACACGTCGCCAGATCGGCTTCGAGGCGCTCGCCGCACAGGCCGAGGATTCGCAGAACACGATCGTGTCGGTGAAGCGCTTCATGGGGCGTCGCCTGGCTGATCTGCCTGATGCCGGTCGCTTGCCCTATCAGTTCGAAGACCAGCCCGGCATGGTGGCCGTCAAGACCGTGGCCGGCGTGAAGTCGCCCGTCGAGGTGTCGGCCGAGATCCTGGCCAGCTTGCGTCAGCGCGCTGAAGACACCTTCAACGATGACCTGTTCGGCGCCGTGATCACGGTGCCCGCCTACTTTGACGATGCCCAACGGCAGGCCACCAAGGACGCGGCCCAGATGGCCGGTCTGAACGTGTTGCGCCTGCTCAATGAGCCCACGGCCGCTGCCATCGCCTATGGTCTGGACAACGGTGCCGAGGGCCTCTACGCCATCTACGACCTGGGTGGTGGCACCTTCGACATCTCGCTGCTGCAACTCAGCCGCGGTGTGTTCGAAGTGGTGGCCACGGGTGGTGATTCCGCCCTGGGGGGCGACGACTTCGATCACCTGCTGGCAGACGCCGCACTGGCTGACGCCAAGATGGAAGCGGTGACCCCGCAGGACAAGCGCACGGTACTGGTGGCTGCGCGCCGTACCAAGGAAAAGCTCTCCACCGATGGCAGCGCCCATCTGTCATGCATGCTGTCTGGCGGCATGCTGTCGGCCAGCATCACCCGCGAGCGCCTGGCTGAGCTGGCCAAGCCGCTGATCGACAAATCACTGGCTTCGGTCAAGCGCGTGCTGCGCGATGCCAAGGTCAAGCCCGATGATGTCAAGGGCGTGGTCATGGTGGGCGGCTCGACCCGGATGCCCGCCGTGCGCGATGCCGTGGGTGCCTTCTTTGGCCAGGCACCGCTGACCGACCTGAACCCCGATGAAGTCGTGGCCCTGGGCGCGGCCATCCAGGCCAATCAACTGGCCGGCAACAACGCGCAAGGCGAGTTGCTGCTGCTGGACGTGCTGCCCTTGTCGCTCGGTCTGGAGACCATGGGCGGCCTGGTCGAGCGCATCATCCCGCGCAACACGCCGATTCCATGCGCCCTGGCGCAAGATTTCACCACCTTCAAGGATGGCCAGACAGCCCTGGCTGTGCACGTGGTGCAAGGTGAGCGCGAGCAGGTCGAGTTCTGCCGTTCGCTGGCCCGCTTCGAGTTGCGGGGCATCCCGCCGATGGCCGCCGGTGCAGCACGCATCCGCGTGAGCTTCCAGGTGGATGCCGACGGCTTGTTGAGTGTGTCTGCCAAGGAGCAGCTCTCCGGCGTGGAAGCCTCGGTCGTGATCAAGCCCAGCTATGGCCTGACCGATGATCAAGTGGCGCACATGCTGCGTGAAGGCTTCACCACCGCTGCCGCCGACATGAAAGACCGTGCCTTGCGCGAAGCCCGTGTGGAAGCCGAGCGCATGCTCGAAGCCACGCGCACCGCGCTGGCAGCCGATGGCGACTTGTTGAGCGCAGAGGAACGTGTCCGCATTGATGGCCTGATGGCCCAGATCGGCCAGCGTTGCGACCGTGGCGACATCGTGGCCCTGGAGGCTGCCATCAAGGCGCTGGCAGATGGCACCGAAGCCTTTGCCGCCGAACGCATGAACCGCAGCATCCGCCAGGCCTTGGCGGGGCGCAAACTCGATCAAGTCTGAAGCTAGACCATGCCCATCATCAAGATCCTGCCCCACGCCACCCTGTGCCCTGAGGGCAAGGAAATCCAGGCTGCACCGGGTACCAGCATCTGCGAAGCCCTGCTGGAAAACCACATCGAGATCGAGCACGCCTGCGACATGAGCGCGGCCTGCACCACCTGTCACGTCATCGTGCGCCAGGGCTTCAACAGCCTCAACGAGATGGAAGAGACGGAGGAAGACCTGCTGGACCGCGCCTGGGGGCTGGAGCCCAACTCGCGCCTGAGTTGCCAGGCCATCGTGGCTGGGCAGGATCTGACGGTCGAGATCCCCAAGTACACGATCAACCACGCCAGAGAAAATCACTGACCACGGTACGCGCTACAGTTCGCACATGTCACGTCAGATCTTCCTCGATACCGAAACCACCGGCCTGAGCCCTGAATCAGGTGACCGCATCATCGAAATCGGTTGTGTGGAAATGGTCAACCGGCGCCTCACGGGCCGGCACCTGCACTTCTACATCAACCCCGAGCGCCCCAGCCACGAGGACGCCGTCAAGATCCACGGCCTGACCGATGAGTTCCTGGCCGACAAGCCCGTATTTGCCGCGCTGGCCGACGAGATCATCGATTATTGCCGAGACGCAGAGATCATCATCCACAACGCGAGCTTCGACGTCGGCTTCCTCAACGCCGAACTCAAGCGCTTGAACAAGGGCCTGTTCAAGGACTACGTGGGCGGCATCGTCGACAGCCTGGTCATGGCGCGCGAGATGTTCCCTGGCAAGTCCAATTCGCTGGACGCGCTGTGCAAGCGGTTGGAGGTCGACAACACCCACCGGACACTGCACGGTGCCTTGATGGACGCGGAGTTGCTGGCCGAGGTGTACATCAACATGACGCGCGGCCAGGATGCCTTGCTGATCGACAGCGACGCGTCCGAAGGTGGTGAGGGCAAGGGCAAGCAGGAGGTGGTGGCGGTCGACTTCAGTGCCTTTGATCTGCCGGTGATCAAGCCCACCGACGAAGAGGCGGAAGACTTCGAGAAATCGTTGGCTGCGATCGACAAAGCGAGTGGCGGAAAAACTTTGTGGAAATCGATTGAAGTTGTGCTATAGTCATGGTCTTCGCTGATTGCGACAAGCAAATCAGCAGGAATCGACAAATTCCCGAACCAGTTTCGGGCGGTTAGCTCAGCGGTAGAGCACTGCCTTCACACGGCAGGGGTCGCAGGTTCGAACCCTGCACCGCCCACCAGAACAAAGCCTCTTGCTTTCGCAAGAGGCTTTTTTCATTCGCCGGCCGCTGGACCATCCAGGCACATGACCTGTGCCCGATGGTCCATGTCAGTGACAAGTCGGCGGGTGGATCAGCGTGCGGCCCAGTCTCGGGGCGCCGGGCCCTCATGGCGCACATCCGCACATGGCGTCGGGAAGGTGGCGCCCGGCGGTTTGTCGGCGGCTTCCAGGTAGCAGGGATACATGCCGGCCAGGAAGGCGCAGAACAGTTGCATGTTGAACTCCCTGGTCGTCCAGCCAAAGTCTGCGGCAAAGGCAGACAGCAGCGAACTCAGGTTCATGCGCAGGGGGCGCCCCGTGGATTCAAAGTAGCGGTCGATGTCGAATGCCAGCTTCAGGTAGGGCCCGTCGGTCAGCCCCAGTTCCTTGGCAAGACCCAGTGTCAGCGGCATGCGCTCGTCGCTGGTCGAGATGGGGCGGCCATAGCCAGCCAGCCTCCCGCCACTGCGCAGGAAATTTTCCAGGTAGTCGGGCAGGGTGCTGCCGGCATCCAGCGCCTGCTGGGTCTTGTAGAAGAAGTCCAGCGCTCGGAACTCGTTGCCGCGACCAAAGATGGTGGCCTCCGAGATCGCCTGTGCCGCGCTGATGGCCAGGTTCGGTGTGCTGCGCGTGGTGCCGGCCAGTGCGGCCACGCGGTTGTTCCATAGCCGCGCATCGGGATAGCTGCTGTAGACGAAGGCCGACGTCATCAGCTGAATCTGCGCACGTGGTACATGTCGGCCGAAGATGCCGAAGGCGCAGAGCGAGAACCAATCCATATCCTTGAGTTCACGATGGAGGTCGTGACCGCGGAAAACGGCGCGCTGCCCCGGAAATGCCGCGCCCATGCGGGTTCGCAGGATGCCCACGTGTTCGTTCAGAGTCTGAGGGCCCGTCATGCAGCGGTCTCCTGGTGCTTGTTCAAAGGGTCGTCCAGCAGATCGACATCAGGGTAGGGGAAGTGCTTGAAGCCGTAATCGGCTTGTTCCAGTGCATGTGCAGCGGCGCCGGGCAGCCTGAGCAAGAGGAACAGCATCTCGCCTTGTCGTGCATTGAAGCCCATGTCGGCGAGTGCCGCTGCGGCGACGCCCGTCATGGCCAGCGGCAGGCGTGATGCGCGCTCCAGTGCTTCACGGTGTGTCGCCATCCACGCCAGGCGAGGGCCACGGCTCAGTGGGGCCAGGGTGTCGAGCGATTGCCGCACGATGGTGGGTGTGCTCACGCCGTTCGCATCGAAGCCCGCAGGGTGTTCAATGGCGGGCCAGCCTGCGTCATCGGGGGCCAGCCAGGTAGGCTGGCTGGCGCTGGACAATGTACCGATCCAGTCCGACGGCGTCTGTTTGTCGCACTGTGCCCAAAGCCGCATGCTCAGGTACACATCGCGTGCGCCACCACTTTGTCCTGCACCAACAGCCAGTGCGGCCATCAGGCTGGCTGCCGCCTGCGAACCACCGACGCCACCGCACATGGCAGCATGAACCATCGGGTCCCGTGGGCCGGGATTGGCCAGGGCCACGGCCAGTGCGTTCAGCATGGCCGCTTCCGATGTGGATGGCGCTTCACCTTTGATCAGCAGCCAGACAATGTCGGCCCAGCTCGCCCGCCCCAGCATCTGGCCATAGACGTCATAGCCATGGCAGCGGGCAACGCGCGTGGCGAAGGGGTTGTCCGCTTCAGGTTCTTCATGCCAGATGCGGGTATGCAAGGGTGCGCCACTCATGTCGATCCCTCCAGGGTCTGCATGCGCAGGCTCATGGGCGGCACTTCTTCGCCATCGATTCGGATGTCCAGCAAGGTGGGGCCTGGCCGCGTGAGGATCTCGGTCATGTTCAACCTGTCGAAGTCTTCGGGGCCTTCGATCACGTGTCCAGGTATGCCCATGGCTTCGGCCATGAGCGCGTAATTGACCGTTGGCAACTCGAAAGCGATGCGTTCTGCGCCGGCCAGGCGCTGCCCATGCTTGACCATGCCCAGTGCGCTGTCGTTGAGAATCACGAAGATCACGGTGAGGCCTTCCTGTGCCGCAACGGTGATTTCCTGGCCGTTCATCAGATAGCTGCCATCGCCTGTGATGCACACGACGGGGCAGTCCGGTTTGCCACGCGCCACACCCACAGCGGCGCCGATGGCCCAGCCCATGGGGGCGAAGTCCATCAGCACGCGCAGCCAGCCTGCGTGGTCGTGGCGGCGCTCTCCACTCCAGGCTTGATGGGTCTGCGTCTCGCCGGCCGGCGGCACGAGTCCCAGACGACGGTTGTTGCGAGACTCCAGGTAATGAATGGCCCAGGCCGTGGCGTTGCCCGCATCGGCCAGAAAGCGCGTGGTGGGGGGGAAGCGCTTGGACAGCTCCACCATCAACCGTTGCGGCTTGATCGGCTTGGCGTCACTTTGCAGTTTTTCAGGTTCTCGCAGTGTGACGGCCGACTTCATGGCGATGCCGCCGACGGCCGGCGCCCAGGGCATACCCAGCGCCTCCTGCTCGATGTGCATCAGATCCAGCAGGCGCTCGAAGACCGTGCGAATCCGGCCCCGCACGTGCTGCCGCGCCATCGGTGAGTGCCGCAGGTGTTCGTCAGTGGCATCGATGTGAACGAGCTTGTGGTTGAGCACGCTGTTGCTCCAGGCGCCACTGGTCCATTCACCGAGGCTGGTCCCGATGGCGAGGATCAGGTCCACGTTGTCGTTGAGCGTCTCGTTGGCCGACGTGTGGCCAGCGAACCCGAACACGCCCCGGTACAACCTGTGATGCGGGTTGATCAGGCCCTTGGCATCCGGCGTGGTGACAAAGCAGGAGTTGGTCATCTCCGCGAAGTGGATGATGGCTTCTATGGCCTCGCCGCAATCCCCGCCAATGATCAGCGCAACCCTTTGCGCGTCCTGAACGGACATGAACAGGGTATGAACCATGTCCTCGTCAAGCAACGATGGCTTGCGCATGAGGTTGTGGAGTTCTCGTGGCGACAGGCGCTGCTCGACCGTGCCTTTGAGCAGATCCAGCGGGATGGACAGGTGCACAGGGCCATGTGGCGCCTGGGATGCGCGCATCAAGGCTTGAACCAGTTTGGTCTCCAGCTGTTCGACATGGGACACCAGCGTGTTGTAGCGGGTGCAATGGCTGAACATGCCGACCGTGTTGACGCCTGTGCAGGCCGACTCCTGCAAGGCGCCTTTGCCGAATACCGGCAACGAGGGCTGCCCTGTGATGACCAGCATGGGCACGCCGTTGTCATAGGCGCAGGCCACGCCCGTGATCAGGTTGGTGGCCCCCGGTCCCGATGTGGCGCAGCACACGCCTATCTTGCCGGTCTCGCGCGCATAGCCGTCAGCCATGAACGCGGCACCTGCCTCGTGCCTGGCCACAATGGGCCTGAGACCCTGACGTCTGGCGCTCACGGCCATGGCGTTGTAGAGTGGCTCGATGGCGCCACCGGGTACGCCGAATATGTAATCGACGCCGATGGCTTCCAGGTAAGAAATGATGAGCTCGGCTGCACCAACCGTGGTGGGCGGAGGGGCCAATGAAACTACTGCCGCGGATTTCACGCCGTCTTGTCCTTGTTACACGAGGGTCGGGTTAGTCACATATTGATACATGTGGAATGTCGGCGAGGATGCCTCTCCGAGTGGCATGTCGTCATCCCCCGTGTCGCGGGGCCACCCTTGGACAAGGGGTTAAATTTGTGGCGGCTGCGCACAAGTTGCAACATTGTTGACAGACAGGCTTGAGCGGGCCCCAGAATGGGCGCCTGCGACAGGACGGAGTGGGGGATTCGGCGTGCGAAAGCCGAACAGCACATGGGGAGTTTCTTGTTCTCAGCGTGGCGTGAATGGCGGTCTGCCATGAAGTGTCTGGTGGTGGCAGTACTGAGTGGTCTCATGTACGCCGGCTTGGCCGTCGCCGCAGAAGATGACACGTCCCGTTCCGGCCTGGCCGTGGTCTACCCCGACATCGGCGAGCCTTACCGCAGCGTGTTCGCGTCCATCATTGAGGGCATTGAAGATCGAACGCGTGGCAAGGTCGCCAACTTCCCGATTGCGATGGGCGCCACGCCTCCTGCTTTGTCAGATGAGCTGAAGCATCGCAATGTGCGTGCGGTCATCGCGCTGGGTCGCAGTGGCTTGAAGGTGGCTTCCACGCTGGACCGTCAGATCAATGTGGTGGCTGGCGGGGTGTTGTCGGTCCCGGAGTCCGAAACCCAGGGCATGCTGGTGCAAAGCCTCGCGCCGGATCCGGCTCTGCTGTTTGCCCGCTTGAAGTCCTTCATGCCGGCTGCGAAGCGCGTGGTCGTGGTGTACGACCCTCGTCAGAACGACTGGCTCATCAGGCTGGCCCGTGAAGCGGCCAAGGCGCAAGGTCTGGAACTTCTGGCACTGGAGGCTGACGACCTGAAGACCGCTGTTCGACGCTACCAGGACGTGCTGGGCACACTCAATCCCAAGCGGGACGTACTGTGGTTGCCGCAGGATTCGACCACGGTCGACGAGGCGGCTGTTTTGCCACTGGTCTTGCGTGAGTCCTGGAACCAGGGGCTTGTTGTCTTCTCCAGCAACGTCATGCATGTGCGCAGAGGTGTGCTCTTTGCGCTTTATCCTGACAACGCAGAAATCGGGCGCTATCTGGCTGGCGCAGCGTTGGCCTCGTTGTCGGCCAGCAGCCCCCAGCCCCGCGGCATTCAGGCTCTCAAGCAGGTGTTGACTGCAGTCAATACCCGCACTGCCGAGCACCTCGGCATTGACCTGCGCGCATCTCAGCAGCGCATCCACTTGGTATTACCGGAGCAATGAGATGACAGGTGCACAGACCTCGCTCCCGGCACGGCAACTCAACCGATTGTTGAGGGCCATGACCTTTCAGCAGCAGCTCGGCATCGCGATGACGGTGGGGGTGTTTTGCCTGGCCTTGTTCTCGTCGATGGGCAGTGCGTGGCAGGGGAGTCGTCAGGTTCGTGACAACCTCATCCAGCAAAGCATGCGCATGGCTGCCAGCCTGGCTACGCAAAGCAAACTGGCTTTGTTGTCCGGTTCGCCGGAGAACGTGGCTGAAGCCGTTGCGGCCACCCTGGCCTTTCCGGATGTCTTGCGTGTGGAGGTGCTCAAGACGGATGGCGGCAAGTTGCTGACAAAGGGTGTGCTGCCCAAGGGGGAGGCAGACAAACCGGTGCTGATGCAGCTGGCTACGCGGGAGGCTTACCTGGAGAGCGAGTCTGACGATGCCTGGCGATTTGTGGCACCCGTCTGGTCCACGCGCCAGGAAACACCATTTGACGTTGTCGCCCCGACCGACGAGTTGCTGGGCCACGCTGTGGTCGTCATGAGCAAGAGCACCCTGACCAGGATGGTGGCCAACATCTTCCTGGTCAACATCCTGTCGTCGTTCTTCTTTGCGGCTGTCTTTCTGGTCGTGATCCGTTTGTTGAGCGCCCGCCTGACACGCCCGCTCAATTCACTGTCCAGTGCCATGGCCAGGGCGGAACAGGGCGACGTTCAGGTACGCACCTCCGTGGATGGCCCGCGCGACATCCAGACCATGGCGCAAGCCTTCAATCAGATGATCGCGGCGCTCCAGGAGCGTGGTGACGAGCTCGAGCGCCATCGGGGGCACCTGGAGGAGCTGGTGCGTGATCGCACGACAGAGTTGCGCATGGCCAAGGATCGGGCTGAAGTGGCCAGCCAGGCCAAGTCGGATTTCCTGGCGCGCATGAGCCATGAGTTGCGTACACCTTTGAACGCCATCATGGGCTACGCGCAGATCCTCAAGATGGACCGCACCTTGACGGACCGGCAACTCAATTGCCTCAACACCATCCATGGCAGTGGTGAGCATCTCCTGATGCTGATTGTGGATATTCTGGACCTGTCGCAGATCGAAGCCGGCAAGACGGACCTGAGGCCGACGCCAGTTGATCCGCGCACGCTGGCTGCCATGCTGGACGACATCATCCGCATCAAGGCGGCTGAGAAGCAGCTGACCTTCCTCACCGATTGTGGTGAAGACCTGCCGACGGCGCTGTTGGTCGATGAGAAACGATTGCGTCAGGTGCTCCTCAACCTGCTGAGCAATGCGGTCAAGTTCACGATGTCCGGCATCGTCAGCCTGAACATCAAGCTGGTTTCTCGGGATGAGGCCGGCAGGCAGGTGCGCGTGCGCTTTGAAGTCCAGGATTCAGGCGTCGGTATCCGCCAGGAAGATCAACAGCGGGTGTTCGAGCCTTTCGAGCAGGCTGGCGATGCAAGAAGCCGCGCGGCAGGGACCGGTCTGGGCTTGGCCATCAGTCGCCAACTGGTTCGTTTGATGGGCGGTGATCTGCATTTGAAGAGTGAGATCGGGGCGGGCAGCCTGTTCTGGTTCGAGCTCGACTTGCCATTGGCGGAGCAACCTGGCGCGAGTGTTGAAATGCCCATCGTCAGCGTGGCGGGCTATGAAGGGCCTCGACGTCGCATTCTGGTTGTGGACGATGTGGCGGCCAACCGCGAGATGTTGACGGAGTTGCTTGGTGCACTGGGCTTCGAGACCCAGGAGGCGGTTCACGGTCAGGATGCCCTTGACAAGGTCCTGGCCGCAGCGCCAGACCTGGTGCTCATGGATCTCGCCATGCCCGTGATGGATGGTCTGGAGGCCACCCGACGCATACGTGAGACCGAGTCTGGCAAGGCGCTCCCCATCATTGCCCTGTCGGCCAACGCTTCCCATACCCATCGTGATCAGGCCATGGAGGCCGGCGCCACCCTGTTCATGTCCAAGCCTTTTGATAACGCGGTGTTGCTGGGTAACCTGGGGCGTTGCCTGTCGTTGACATGGGTGACACAGCCTTCTGTGGATCCAAAGTTGTAGTTCGCTCGCACTGATTGGTGGAATCGCACTTCCCAAATTCCTATGGAGGACACACAATCGGCGCGGTGCAAAATTACAGGAATCGAATAATGAGCTGTTTCGTTTCCGTGCGTCGCGGCGCTGCGAATCGTTCCATCCGGCATGCCGTGACTTGCATGCTGGCACTGATGGCGACCGGGGCTCATGCGCAGGTCGCCAGCGAAGAGGACGAGTTGTCGCTGGTGTTCGGTGATAAATCCACCATCAGCATTGCGACGGGCAGTCAGCAGCCCTTGCGGCGTGCACCTGCTGTGGCGACAGTCATCACCGCTGAAGACATTGCGGCGATGGGTGCGACCGATCTGGACGAGGTCCTGGAAACGGTCCCGGGCATCCATGTCAGTCGCAATGTCCAGGGGTACAACCCACTGTACGTCTTCAGAGGCATTTACAGCGAGTTCAACGCGCAGACCCTGATGCTCCAGAACGGTGTGCCGATGACCATGATGTTCATTGGCAATCGCGGCAATGCGTGGGCGGGATTGCCTCTGGAGAACGTGGCGCGCATCGAAGTGATTCGTGGACCTGGTTCGGCACTGTATGGTGCCGATGCCTATTCGGGCGTGATCAACATCATCACCAAATCTGCGGCGGACGTGTCGGGAACGGAGTTCGGCGTCCGTGCTGGTTCGTTCAGAACCGCTGACGCGTGGGGGCTGCATGGCGGCAAGGTCGGGCCGTTTGACGTGGCCGGCTATGTGAGAGTGGGTTCGACCGAAGGCTTCACAGGCCGTGTGGATGCCGATGCCCAGACGCTCAATGACACCGCAGCCTCGACGCACGTCAGCCATGCGCCGGGATCGGTGAATTTGGGGCATGGTGCTGTAGACGGCAGCATCGACCTGGCCTATGACAAGATTCGACTGCGCGCTGGCTACCGGCTGCGCGATCGCATCGGTCTGGGTGGCGGTGCGGCGAGTGCGCTGGACCCTGTCGGGCGTGGCAAGACCGAGCGCTACAACGCGGATCTCTCGTGGAACGACATTGAGCTTTCTGCCAACTGGAAGCTGGGTTTGACCGCCAGTTACTTCGAATACATCACCACCTATCCTCAGCCGCTTCAGGTGTATCCGCCCGGAGCCGTGATCCTTGGCCCCAGCCCTGTTCTGTTCCCGGATGGGATGTTGGGTGCACCCAATACCTGGGAGCGCCAGCAACGTATCTCCGCCGTGGCTTCTTACTCCGGCTGGTCCGGACACAGGATGCGTTTCGGTGTGGGGCAGGATGATCTGAACATGTACCGGACGCAGGAGTTCAAGAACTTTGCATTCGGGCCGTCCGGGCTGGAGCTGACCAATATGGCCGAAGTACCTGTGGCCGACTCGTTTCTTGCGCCACGACGCCGTATCGTGCGCTATGTGTATGCGCAAGACGAATGGAACTTCGCCCGGGATTGGGCCCTGACGGCCGGGGTGCGTCACGACCGCTACTCGGACTTCGGTGGTACGACCAATCCGCGCGCTGCGCTGGTGTGGGATGCCAGCCTGGATTTGACGGCCAAGGTGCTGTATGGGCGTGCCTTCCGCGCGCCAGCCTTCACGGAACAATACAGTGTCAACAATCCGGTGCTGCGCGGCAATCCAGACTTGAAGCCAGAAATCATCAGTACGATGGAGGCGGCGTTTTCATGGCAGGCCGCTTCCGATACGCAGCTGCAGCTCAACCTGTTTCGCTACGACATGAAGGACATCATTCGCACGGCAGGTGCGCCCGCGACATGGAGCAACACGGGTGCGCAGCGAGGGCGAGGTCTCGAGCTGGAAGCCACGCACGATCTGCGTGGCAACGTGCGCCTGGTTGGCAACTATGCCTATCAGCGTTCCACCGATGATGCGTCCGGCAAGGACGCCGGTTATGCGCCGCATCATCACTTGTTCGCCCGTGCGGATTGGGGCTTTGCCAGCGGCTTGTTGTTCAGCGGTCAGGTCAACCATGTGGCGGACCGCGAGCGTCCGCCTGGAGACGTTCGGCCCAAAGTGCCTGATTACACGACGGTGGATCTCACCGTGCGCACGCGCCGTGGCAAAAGCGGATGGGATGTGGCGGCTTCGGTCCGCAACCTGTTCAATGCAGAAGCCCGGGAGCCTTCCCTGTATTCGCCCGGCAATCCCAACCCCGTGCTGATACCCAACGACCTGCCGCTGGCGGGCCGTTCGGTTTATCTGCAACTCACCTATCGCCTGTAATCACATCAGCAGGCTGATGCCGCCATCGATCACCAGCTCGGCACCCACGACGTAGGTCGAGGCATCCGACGCCAGATACAGGGCGGCTTCAGCCACTTCGTGTGCCGTGCCGAAGCGCTTGCTGGGTGAGCGATTGGTGAACTCCGTACGTGCCGCGTCCACGACCTCCTTGGGTACATCCCAGCGGCCAAAACCCGGTGTATCGATCGGCCCTGGGCTGATGGCGTTGACGCGAATGCCTTTGCTGGCCAACTCCAGGCTGGCGGTTTGAACCAGGGAGCGTGCGGCGGCCTTGCAGGCGGCATACACGGCGAAATTGGGGGCGCCCACCTGGTTGGTGATCGATGTCGTCACGATGATGGAGCTGCCTCGGCGCATCAGTGGCGCAGCCTTCTGAATGGCAAAAAACACGCCCTTGAACGAGATGGCCGACATGGCATCAAACTGTTCTTCCGAGGTCAGTTCGATGGGGGCAGGGCTGCCTGCCGCTGCGTTCAGAAACAACACGTCCAGATGTCCGAAGTGCTCACCGATGGTGGTCATCAGTTGATCGATCTCCTGGACCTTGCCCGCATCGCTGCGCAATGCCAGAACGTCGCTGCCCAGTGATGCGCGAGCCTGTTCGAGCGAGGCGGCATCTCTGCCCGTGATGGCGACCCTGGCGCCTTGCTCCACAAAGAGCCTGGCCGTTGCCAGGCCGATGCCGCTGTTGCCGCCCGTGATCAATGCGGTCTTGCCGGAAAGTTTCTGCATGAGGGATCCTTACTGCTGGAAGCCCCGCATGGTAGTGAAGCCCTGAGCTCAGGGGTACACCCGATCTGGGTAGAAAGGGTCTGCGGCCACCTGTTCAAAGGGGTGACTTGTTGCCTGGTGACCAGTCTTGATCGAGCCCGTGGGCACGAACGTTCGTGCCCGTTCGAGCGCAAACATCACGTCGACGCAGCATCTTCGTTCAGGTAGCTCAAGAGATCGCATGTGGCGTCGAAGAGCAGCGATGGCGGAGGCTCCGCCATATGAGCCGTTCGGCTTTCATCAACCCTGTAGACAGAGGAATCACCATGCGCATGAAAAAATGGATGGGTATCGCCTTGACTGTTCTGGCCACACAGCCCGCCTTGGCGGATGCCAGTGCCAGCAGTCCCTCTCGCTTGCCTTTGTTGTTGATCGGCGCGTCTTACGCAGAAGGCAAAACCCCCTTCAACAATGGGCTTGCGCCTTTGGGTGGCATCTCTGTTGGGTTGGGAAGTTATTTGAGCGTGGGGCAAGCGCTGACGAGAAATCCGCTGTTGCCGGGATATGTCATCAACGAAGGTCAGGCTGGCGCCACAACCTTTGCACGGTCCTACTGTGCCCCGGGCGCCAGTACATGTGGCCCCGCCACATGGGACAGCTACTCAACGCAGCTTCAGAAGGCCCTGGCGCGTGTGGCGGTACCGCCCGGCTTCAATACTTACAACGCCAGGTATGTGGTGATCATGCCGCCCAATGATTGTCTGCACGCTGATGCGTTTGGTGTGCCGCAATCAAGCACCCAGCCCTGTACTGCTGCTCAGATCAATCAGGTGGCGGATCGCTTGATCGCCGTGGGCAATCAGGCTCGCGCTGCCGGCCTGACGCCCATCTATGGATCCATGCCTGGCTACAAGCAACTGGATCTGCCCTTGTTCCGCAGCCTTTACGGCCTGGCATGGGTGATCGGGGAGGCGGACTACAACACCATGCGTGCCGTGACGAGCAGCCGAATCCGTTCTGAAGTGCCTGGCGCTGTGGTGCTCGATATCTGGCGGGACTTTGCCCATATCGGTGATGGTATTCATCCCACACCAGAGACTGCACGCAGGGCAGCTCATGCCATTGCGCAGGCCGTGCTGTTGAGGGATCACGCGCACTAAGCCGCGTGGTGAAGCCTGCAGGCCCATCTGGTGGCCTGCAGGCGCCTTGACCTCATCGACTGGGGCGGCGCACCCGAAACGCTCCCACCGTCAGCATGCCTGCGGCCATCAGGCCGATCAGGTCGGGCTCTGGCACGCTGGTGGTGTTGACCGTGAAATTGAATTTCCGGGTGGTCAAGGGATCGTAGTAGGAAGGCGCATAGGCAAACTCGTATGAGCCGGTTGCCGACGTGATGTGATCCAGTGCGGGCACCTGATCGGCATGGGCAAAGAGCTCGTCAGTGTCGCTGGTGTAGGTCAGCGTGAAGTGCTGGTACCCCATGGACCCGTGCGAGAACGCGGCCGACGTGTCCAGCGTCAGGCTGCTGCCGCCACCGGGCAGCAGGCTGCGGGTGATCACGGCGCCAGCTGGCGCGCCGTAGGAGCCAGACTGCCGGTATTCACCGGCCAGGTGCCAGTCGATCAGGCCCCATTCACCGTAGTACAGATCGAATTCCTCTTTTTGAATGATGTCCGTCTCACCAGTGGCCAGGCTGTAAGTCTGGGTCATGGCGATCTGGCCAAGGTCAATGGAGAACATGCCATTGATTGGGCCGTTGACATCACCGGTCGCCGTGGCCTGGATGACGTAGCTGCTGGGTGCGGCCAGTGCGGCCGTCATTGCGCTGGTCAGGGTGAGTACAGCCAGAATGTTGCGTCTTGATGAGGGCATGAACAAACTCCTTGGTTTTCGTGTCATTTTGCAATATGGGAATCACTTCATTCGTAAGAATGTCCCGCAGGCCGTTGCCGAATGTGACCAAGGTCAGGCCCAGGTATTGATGAAATCAGGTCTGAACCTGCCGCGGTTGCGGTGTGCGCGCCACCACCCAGGCCGACACGCTTCGCGCGCCAGCTTCGAGCAGGGCATGCGCACAGGCGTCCAGCGTGGCACCCGTGGTCATCACGTCATCGACCAGGGCAATGTGTCGGCCCTTGATGGCGGCTTGCGCAGAGGCAGGGACGTCAAACGCATGCTTGATCTGGATGGCCCGCTCTTCGGCCGAGAGGCTCATGAGGCGTTGCGTGTGTTGTCGTCGGGTCAGGATGTCCACGCTGGCGGGGATGGCCAGTTGTCGCTCCAGGTGTCTGGCCAGCAGCCAGGACTGGTTGTAGCCACGCTCTGACATGCGTTGCCGAGACAGGGGGACGGGCAGCATCAGATCGGCGCCAGCGCGACGCAGGTGGATCCGCTCGGCCAGCATGGCAGCCAGGGGGCGAGCCAGGGCTGTGCCGCCCTGAAACTTCAGCCTGGTCAGCAAGCCCGGCCATGGGCCGTCGTAATCCACGGCGGCGATGGCCCGGTCAAATTCGGGCGTGTTGTCCTCACATTGCTGGCACACGTCGTCGTGGTGTGTGCCGGGTAGCGCGATGGCGCAGCGCAGACAGCGGCGATCGTTCGTGCACCAGGCTGTCGAGCAGGCCTGGCAGATGGTGAGAGCCTGCCACTGTCGGCAGATGTGACACTGGCTGGCCTGCCACGGGGCGCCTCCGGCGAGTCGGAAGCGGGGGGCGAGGGAAGTCCTTGTGAGCCAGGCGGGAAGCATCCGGTCAATATACTGACGGACCCTGTTTTGCAATATCGCCCTCTATGGGGGCTTCTGTCCCGTTTTCCATGCTGCTCCAGCCGCCATCCGAACCTGTCGTGTCTGCTCCCGCGCCTTGTGCACCCAGCGAGCGGGCACTGTTGAGGCAGGCTGAGCGCATGGCGGCCTTGGGTGAGTCACCTTGGCTTCACCAGGAGGTGGGGCGTCGTCTGGCTGACAAGCTGGCCCCGATCAAGCTCCAGCCGCAAAGCTGGATCGACTGGTCGGCCTTTCTGGGGGGCAGCGGTGAACAGGTGCGGGCTGCTTATCCGCAGGCGCAGCGTTGGGTGGTAGAGCCCACGGCGGCTTTGCGGCAGCGCAGCCAGGAGGCCCTGGCGCAACATGCCACGCGCAGTTGGAAGACGCTCTGGCGCAAGGACGCGCCCAAGGCCTGGTTGGCGGGGGAGTTGTCAGATGCGCCCTGGCAGCCCGACGGGGTGCAGATGCTGTGGGCCAATATGTGTCTGCACGCACACGCGGATCTGGCCGGCATGATGCGCCAGTGGCATCGTCAACTGGCCGTGGGTGGCTTTCTGATGTGCTCGGGTCTGGGGCCCGATACCGCCCGGGAGTTGCGGGCCCTCTACCGCAGTCTGGGATGGGATTTGCCCACCATCGACTTCATCGACATGCACGATCTGGGGGACGAGCTGGTCAAGGCAGGCTTCGCTGATCCCGTGATGGACATGGAGCGTCTGACTTTGACCTGGGAAACACCTCAGGCCATGCTCACGGAGTTGCGCACCTGGGGCGGCAATGTTGCGTCTGGCCGCCTCGCCGGCTTGAGAACGCCCCGCTGGCAGGCTCGCTTGCTGGATCTGCTGTCGCAGCACCTCACGCGGCCGGATGGTCGCCTGGGCTTGACCATCGAGGTGGTCTACGGTCACGCCATCAAGCCAGAGCCCCGAATCAAGCTGGAGCCCGAAACCCGTGTGTCACTCGACGACATGAGGCGGATGGTCCGCAAGCAGGGCTAGCCCTGATAGGGTTGTGGCGCCGTTGTATCGGTGCTTTTTGATTTGTGTGTGAACTGCGGGTTATTCATAGCACTTCTGCCTGGATTGCGTATTGAGGTGCCTCAAGTGGCTGGCTAGAATGAATTGAAAATTTTGGATGGTGCAGCGCATCAACCAACGTTCAACCAACCATCCGGGGCAGCCCTCCGGACATTGCCTGTGTGGTCTAGGAACTCTGGCGCGTATGCCGCCACCTTGTCGCCCGTTAGGTTGATGTCTCCCTCAGCAATGAGGTTCGGGGTGTGGCGTCCCCTGCTCGGCAGGCTTCAAGCTGAAGCGCCGTCAGCCACGTCGGGAGACTGGCTGGCCGAGTGGTCTTTGCAGCGAAACGATTCGCTGATCGCCTTTTCTTCGCTCAAGGCCTATCTGCTCGTGGCGGTGGCGTCGGCCGTCGTGGCGGCAGCCAGCTGGCTGAGCGGTGTGCATGCTGTCTGGCAACTGGCTGTCTTGCAGTTCGTTTGCCTGTTGGCCTTGCTGTGGACGTTGAGCCGGCGTGCCGCGGACCGCGATGTGATCGCAATGAAGTCTGCCTTGGTGCGCGTGGAGTGTCACCGTGCCGGGCAGGTGAGCCGTGTTGATTTTCATCCGCGCTGGGTGCGCGTCGAACCTGATCTGCGTGGCGGCTCGCTGGTGCGCATCTCAGGTCAGGGGCGCAGCGTGGAGGTTGGTGGCTATCTGCCGAGAGCAGCCAGGCCGCAACTGGCTGAAGAGTTCCGCTGGGCGCTACGGCACCTGGACGATTGACGGGCTGACAGGCGCCCGGTCTGGCGTCTGGTTTCTGATGTGCCCCGCAGTAATGACCGCGTTCAATCCTAGACGAGCCAAGACATGATCAAAGATCCTGGGTACAGAGTGAGTCGGATGTCGTCTGCAGGGGGGCGTCCGTCCCGTGTGACTTCCATGGTGCAGGCGACTGCTGTGGCGTTGATGGGCCTGATGGCTCAGGCGAGCTGGGCGGTCAATGACCTGCCGGGCGGGCCTGGTGTCAGGCAGCTCGATTTGCCGAATCCGGTCACGAAGATCGCTGCCGAGCAGCAATCGCTGCACTACATGATGCTCTACATCTGTGGCGCGATTTTCGTGCTGGTGTTTGGTGTCATGTTCTATTCGATCTATGCGCACCGCAGGTCGAAGGGCCACAAGGCGGCGGATTTTCATGAGTCGACCACGGTGGAAATCGTCTGGACGGTGATTCCCTTTCTGATCGTGATCGGCATGGCCTTGCCAGCCACCAAAGTGGTGGTCGCGCAGAAGGACACCACCAATGCCGACATCACCATCAAGGCCACGGGATACCAGTGGAAATGGGGTTATGACTACCTCAAGGGTGAAGGTGAGGGCGTGCAGTTCGTCTCGACGCTGGACGCCTCCCAGCGTGCGCTGTCGGATGCCGGTACGCCTCAAGGTGACAACTACCTGTTGAAGGTGGACAACCCCCTGGTGGTGCCGGTGGACAAGAAAATCCGCATCATCACCACCGCTAACGACGTGATCCACTCCTTCATGGTGCCGGCCTTCGGGATCAAGCAGGACGCCATCCCCGGCTTCGTGCGCGACACCTGGTTCCGTTCTGAAAAGACCGGTGACTTCTATGGCCAGTGCGCCGAACTGTGCGGCAAGGAACACGCCTACATGCCCATTCATGTGAAGGTCTTGAGCGCCGAGGATTACACCAAGTGGGTGGCCGAGCGCCAGAAGGAACTGGCAGCCAAGGCCGACGATCCCAACAAGGTCTGGACGCAGGCCGATCTGCTGGCACGTGGCGAGAAGGTCTACAACGCCAACTGCGCCGCCTGCCACCAACCCAACGGCAAGGGTGGCGGCGCCATCAAGGCGCTGGATGGCTCGCCCAAGGTGCTGAGCGAAGACAAGTCGGTACAGATCCATGTGTTGCTCAATGGGCAGAACAACATCATGCCCGCGTGGAAACAGTTGTCTGACACCGAGATCGCAGCCGTGATCACCTATACCAAGAACCACTGGTCCAACAAGACCGGCCAGACGGTGCAGCCGTCGGAAGTGCTGGCTGCGCGCAAGTGAAGCGCGCTTGAACCCTACAGGATCAGAAAGGACACCACATGAGCAGCACAGTTCTTGACCACGGCGGCCACGGGCATCACGATGCGCACGGTCACGATGACCATGGGCATCCCCACGGCTGGCGGCGCTGGGTCTATGCCACCAACCACAAGGACATCGGTACCCTGTACCTTCTGTTCTCGTTGACCATGCTGATGATCGGGGGCGTGCTGGCGCTGGGCATCCGTGCCGAGTTGTTCCAGCCCGGCCTGCAGATCATGAACCCTGAACTGTTCAATCAGTTCACCACCATGCACGGCATCATCATGGTGTTCGGCGCCATCATGCCGGCCTTCGTGGGCATGGCCAACTGGATGATTCCGCTGCAGATCGGCGCTTCCGACATGGCCTTTGCGCGGATGAACAACTTCAGTTTCTGGCTGTTGATCCCTGCTTCGCTGCTGCTGGTCGGTTCTTTCTTCCTGCCCGGTGGTGCGCCTGCCGCCGGCTGGACGCTGTACGCGCCGCTGACCCTGCAGATGGGCCCCTCGATGGACGCCGGCATCTTCGCCATGCACATCATGGGTGCCAGCTCCATCATGGGCTCGATCAACATCATCGTGACCATCCTCAACATGCGCGCGCCCGGCATGACGCTGATGAAGATGCCGATGTTCGCCTGGACCTGGCTGATCACCGCCTACCTGCTGATCGCCGTGATGCCCGTGCTGGCTGGCGCCATCACGATGACGCTGACTGACCGCCACTTCGGCACCAGCTTCTTCAATCCGGCTGGTGGCGGTGACCCGGTGATGTACCAGCACATCTTCTGGTTCTTCGGTCACCCCGAGGTCTACATCATGATCCTGCCGGCGTTTGGCATCATCAGTCAGATCGTGCCGGCCTTTGCACGCAAGAAGTTGTTCGGCTACACCTCGATGGTCTATGCCACGGCCTCGATCGCCATCCTGAGCTTCATCGTGTGGGCTCACCACATGTTCGCCACTGGCATGCCGGTGACGGGGCAGCTGTTCTTCATGTACGCCACCATGCTGATCTCGGTGCCCACTGGCGTGAAGGTCTTCAACTGGGTGGCCACCATGTGGCGCGGGTCGATGACTTTCGAGAGCCCGATGCTGTGGGCCGTAGGTTTCATCTTCGTGTTCACGATGGGCGGCTTCACCGGGTTGATCTGCTCGGTCGCGCCGATTGACATCCAGATCCAGGACACCTACTACGTCGTGGCGCATTTCCACTACGTGCTGGTGGCCGGCTCGCTGTTTGCGTTGTTTGCCGGCTTCTACTACTGGGCCCCGAAGTGGACGGGCGTGATGGTGCCGGAGTGGAAGGGCAAGCTGCACTTCTGGTGGTCCTTGATTGCCTTCAACATCACCTTCTTCCCGATGCACTTCCTGGGTCTGGCTGGCATGCCACGTCGCTATGCAGACTACCCGATGCAGTTTGCCGATTTCAATGCCATTGCCTCTGTCGGTGGATTCCTCTTCGGGTTTGCGCAGGTCTACTTCATTTTCGTGGTCATGATCCCTGCCATGCGTGGCAAGGGTGAGCCAGCATCAGCGAAGCCTTGGGACGGTGCCGAGGGGCTGGAATGGGAGGTGCCATCGCCCGCGCCCTTCCACACCTACGAGAACCCGCCCAAGCTGGATGAATCCGCCACCCGTGTGATCGGTTGATGGCCTGCTGACAAAGAGGAGTGTCGTGATGAGTGAACAGCTTGTTGCCAGCGCACGTCAGCGCAATCTGAAACTGGCGCTGATACTGGCTTCCGTGGCCGTCACGTTCTTCGTCGGCTTTGTCGCGAAGATCGTGATGTTCTCGCATCATTGAATCAAGAAGGTTGACCCGTCGTGATCATTGCGGACCCCCATCACCTCGCTGAAGCTGGCCGCAAGCAAAGCTGGTTGCGCCGCGCGAATCTGGAAATGGTTGGCAAGCTGGTGGTGATCGTCGGGCTGATGTTCGGCTTTGGTTATGCGATGGTGCCCATGTACAAGCACATCTGTGCCGCACTGGGGATCAACGTGCTATCACTGACCGAGCAGCAGGTGCCAGGTGCGCTGGCCTCGGCCAAGGTCAATACGCAGGTCGACCTCAGTCGCACGGTCACCATCGAGTTCGATGCCAATGCACGCGGCCCCTGGGATTTCAAGCCCGAGACGCGATCGGTTCGCGTGCACCCGGGCGAGGTCACCACGGTCATGTACGAGTTCCGCAACATGCAGAACCGCACCATGGCAGCGCAGGCGATTCCGAGTTACGCGCCCAAGCAGGCGACCTCGCATTTCAACAAACTGGAGTGTTTCTGCTTCAGTGAGCACACGCTCAAACCCGGCGAGAGCAAGCGCTGGCCGGTTGTGTTCGTGATCGATCCCAAGTTGCCCAAGGACGTACGCACGATCACCTTGTCCTACACCTTCTTTGAAGTGGGGGGCAAGGTGCCCATGGCGCCCAAGGGTTCTGTCTGATGAGTTCGGTATGACGGATGAATTGCGCGAGGCCGCGCAGCGCAAGGGCTCTTTTGCCCAGACGCTCAAGGCGGTGGCGTGGTCGTTCTTTGGTGTGCGCAAGTCCAAGGACTATGCGCAGGACGTGGCCAAGATCAACCCGGTCCATGTGATCGTGGCAGGGGTGCTGGCGGCTGTGATTTTTGTTGTGGGGCTGGTCTTTCTGGTGCGATTCATCGTCGCGAGCGGAGTGGCCCAGTGAATGTTGTTTCTTGAGGAGCACACAGATGTCCACTGCAGTGAACAAGGGGCAGGCCCCTTACTACTTCGTACCAGGGCCTTCGCGGCACCCGATGATGGCGGCCGTGGGGCTGTTCTTTGTGGTGTTGGGTGCGGGGCAGTGGGTCAACGGCGTCGAGTGGGCGCCGTACTCGGTGCTGGGTGGCTTCATGTGGTGGGCCGTGGTGCTCAAGCAGTGGTTTGGCGATGCCATCGCGGAGAGCGAGAGCGGGCTCTACAGTGACCGCATCGACGTGTCATTCAGGTGGAGCATGGCCTGGTTCATCTTCTCGGAGGTGATGTTCTTTGGCTCGTTCTTCGGCGCCCTGTACTGGGCGAGGTTGCACGTGTTGCCCAACCTGGGCGACATCGAGAATGCGCTGCTGTGGCCTGACTTCAAGGCGATCTGGCCGTCCGAGATGGCTGGTGTAACCGGCTCACCGGCAGGCACGGTAGAGCCCTTCAAGACCATGGGTCCCTGGCCGATTCCCACCATCAACACGGCGCTGCTGCTGACCTCGGGCGTCACGCTGACCATTGCCCACCATGCCTTGCGCGAGAACCAGCGCGGCAAGACGATCGGCTTCATGTGGCTGACCGTGTTGCTGGGTGCCACCTTCATCGGCTTGCAGGCTTTCGAGTACTACGAGGCTTATCACCACCTGAACCTGAAGCTGTCGTCAGGCATCTATGGCTCGACCTTCTTCATGCTCACGGGCTTTCACGGCATGCATGTGTTTGTGGGCATGCTGATGTTGCTGTTCATTACCCTGCGTCTGATGCGTGGGCACTTCACGCCTGACAGGCACTTCGGCTTCGAGGGCGCAGCCTGGTACTGGCACTTTGTGGATGTGGTCTGGCTGGGTCTGTACGTGATCGTGTACTGGACCTGATGCATCGGGGCACGCCTGCTAGGCGTGCTGCCCATGACCCTCGAACCAAGGCGCCTGATCACCCGGTCGGGCGCTTTTCATTGGGCGCTACTTCAGCGGGACGCCCGTCGGGCGAATCCAGCCCATCTTGTAGCTCAGCAGGATGAAGAGAAACAGCGCGATCGACAAGCCCACACGCAAAGCCAGCGCATGCACCATGCGGTTGGACTTGGGTTTCCCGTCACGGCCATCCTGCAACAAGGCGCGGCCTGCGAAGGCCAATGCCATCACAATGGCCAGCAATGCAAATGCGAACACGATTTTCATGAACACGGATTATGGGTGTCGCCGCGCACTGGGAGGTGAGCAATGACCCCAGTGCAGCGTCGCGTGGTCGTCTGGCTGGCGGCATTGTTGTGTGCCGTGTTGACCGCCAGGCTGGGTGTCTGGCAGCTTGACCGGGCCGATGAAAAGCGGCGGGCCCATGCGCTCATGCAGCAACAGGGCAGTCAGGCCCCGTGGCGCAATGCCGACTGGCCTTGTGATCCTGCGTTGGACGTGTCGCGATTGCCTGTCTACAAGCCCGTTGTGCTCGAAGGCCAATGGCTTGCGAACCGCACGGTTTTCCTGGATAACCGGCCCATGGATGGCATGAGCGGCTTCGTCGTGGTGACGCCTTTGTTGCTGGATGGTGGCGAGGGGGCCTGCCGCCGTCGCATCGTGCTGGTCGAGCGAGGCTGGCTGCCCCGCGATCTCCGTGACCGCACGCGGCTGCCTGATGTGCCGCTGAGCGCCACCAGGGTGCGCGTGGTCGGGCGTGTGGTGCATGGCCTGTCCAGAACATTTCAGCTGGGCAGCGAGTCCGCATTGGCGAGTGCACCTGGCCCGCTTCTCAGGCAGAACGCCGATGTGGCGTTCTGGCGCAACTGGCTGGGGCAAGTCCCTGTGGCTGGCGCCGTGCTTCAGGTGCAAGCTGATGCCCAAATTGAACAAGGCGACGTCATGCGCCGGAACTGGCCCGAGCCGGGGCTGGGGCAGGACAAGCACCTCGCTTATGCGGCTCAGTGGTTCGCGCTGTCGGCGCTGACCATCGGGCTCACCGTCTGGTTCCAGATCATCCGACCTCGTCGAGCACGTGCCCATGTCCCATCCTGATACCGCACAGGCCGCGCCCATTCAGTTGAGCGTGCACAGCCTGCCCAAGGCTGCCAATGAGCCGCAGCAACGCACGCGCGCCGGGCGCTTGAAGATGCTGTTGGTGTGGGCCGTGTGTGCGGCACCCGTGGTGGCGTCGTACCTGACCTACTACGTGATCAAGCCGCAAGGGCGGGTCAACTATGGCACCTTGATCATGCCGCCCAAGCCTTTACCCGCCGATGCGGACTTACCGCTGAGGGATCTGGAAGGCCGCCCTGTCAAGGCAGACGCGCTAAAAGGGCAGTGGTTGCTCGTCGCCGTGGCTGGTGGCGCGTGCGATCACCAGTGCGAGCATCAGTTGTATCTGCAGCGGCAGTTGCGCGAGACCCTGGGCAAGGACAAGGACCGGCTGGACCGCGTCTGGTTGATTCCTGATCAGACGCCGGTGCGATCGGGCCTGCTGGAAGGGCTCAAGAATGCCTGGGTATTGCGCACGGATGCCAGCCAGATTCAACGTTGGCTGGCGCCAGAGGCGGGCCAGTCGATGGCCGCTCACCTTTATCTGGTTGACCCCCGTGGCGACTGGATGATGCGTTTTCCGGCTGATGCCGATCCCTCTCGCGTCAAGAAGGATCTGGCCCGGCTGATGAAGGCCAACGAGTCCTGGGACGATCCCGGTCGTTGAGATCAAACCAGGGCGCAGCATGCTCAACCTGATCAATCTGGACCCCGCGCTGGAAGTCGCGCTCATGGGGGCGCTCATCGCCCTGCTGCCCGTCAGCGTGGTGGCCTGGCGCGCGCGCCGTCAGGGCTTGCGCGGCTGGCCGGCATGGCAGCGGGTGTTGACCGTGCTCACGCTGTTCCTGACGATTGATCTGGTCGTGTTTGGCGCTTTCACGCGTTTGACGGACTCCGGCCTGGGTTGCCCGGACTGGCCCGGGTGTTATGGCGAGACCAACCCCTTCGCTGCCCACGCGCAGATCAGCGACGCACATGCCGCCTTGCCTTCCGGGCCCGTGTCGCACAGCAAGGCCTGGATCGAGATGGTGCACCGCTATCTGGCCACCGGCGTGGGGGCCTTGATCACGGCGCTGATGGTGGCGGCCTGGGCTTTGCGTCGCCGTGCCGGGGCCTTGTCGCCCTGGTGGGCCACGGCGACCATGGTGTGGGTGTGCGCGCAAGGGGCCTTTGGCGCGTTGACGGTCACGCTCAAGCTGCAACCCATCATCGTGACCGGCCATCTGATTGGCGCCATGCTCGGCGTGGGGCTGTTGACCGCGCAGGTGCGCGTGCTCGACATGGCGGGCATGCCGGTGAGGCTTCGTCAGGCCTGGGCCGCATCGCCTGTGCGCAAGCTTGGATGGCTGGTGCTGGCCTTGTTGGCGGTCCAGATCGCGCTGGGAGCGTGGGTCAGCACGAATTACGCGGTGCTGGCCTGCACGGAAGTGCCGATGTGCCAGGGGCAATGGTGGCCGGAGATGGACTTTAAGACGGCCTTTCATCTGCTGCGCCCCTTGGGTGGCGACGGGCAGGGTGCATTCATCACCTTGTCGGCACTGACGGCCATTCATGTGACGCATCGCCTGATGGCCGTGCTCGTGGTGCTGGCCTTGCTGGTTTACGGCGGGGCATTGCGTCGCTGGCGCGATGGCGATGGCACGGCAGATGCATCCACGCCCTGGCGTCGTGACGGTCAGGCTTTGTGGTGGCTGACCGGGCTGCAAGTGGTGACGGGGCTGAGCAATGTGGTGCTTGGCTGGCCGCTGGTGGCGGCACTCGTGCACACCCTCGGTGCGGCATTGATGGTCTGGCGCCTGGTTCGTGTGTTGACTTGCACTGCACTGCCTGTGGCCAGCCATGCTGCCGTGCATGGCGATGCGTACAACGTTTTGTCGGAACCGCCACATCAGGGACTTCACGCTGGCGAACCGCAGGCCTCGGCCTCATAGTGGTTCTCCAGACACCAGGGGACATGCATGTCTGACGCCATCGCTTCATCTGCCGACAACGTCGTGCTGCCCGCCGCATCGGCGCCGCCCTCGACCTTCCGCCAGTTCTACGTGCTGACCAAGCCGCGCGTGGTCCAGTTGATCGTGTTCTGTGCGGTCATCGGCATGCTGCTGGCGGTGCCGGGTGTGCCGACAAGATCCGAAGCCTTGACGGCGCTGGCCGCCTGCATCGGCATCTGGTTGGTAGCGGGGGCTGCGGCGGCATTCAATTGCCTGATTGAGCAGGGCATCGATGCGCGCATGAAGCGCACCTCCTGGCGGCCCACGGCGCGTGGCGAACTCACCCGTTGGCAGACCTTGACCTTCAGTGCGGTGCTGTGCGGCATCGGCATGGTGATCCTGGCGGTGTGGGTCAACGCGCTGACCATGTGGCTGACACTGGGCACCTTCGTGGGCTATGCCGTGATCTACACCGTGGTGCTCAAGCCGCTGACACCGCAGAACATCGTGATCGGTGGCGCATCCGGTGCGATGCCGCCCGTGCTGGGTTGGGCCGCCATGCGGGGTGCGGTCGAGCCTGAAGCCCTGATGCTGTGCCTGATCATCTTCCTGTGGACACCACCGCACTTCTGGGCCCTGGCGCTCTACCGTGTGGAGGATTACGCCCGAGCCGGTCTGCCCATGCTGCCGGTCACCCACGGCAACGCCTTCACCCGCCTGCATGTCCTGCTCTACACCCTGATCCTGCTGGCCGGCAGCGTGTTGCCCTTCATCTACGGCATGAGCAACTGGATCTACCTGTGGTCGGCCTTGCTGCTGGGTGTGATCTTCCTGGGATACGCCTTTGCCCTCTGGCGGCGTTACAGTGATGCACTGGCCCGCAAGACCTTCCGCTTCTCCATCATCTACCTGATGCTGCTGTTTGCCGCCTTGCTGGTCGACCATTACTGGACGATCTGACGATCCACAAGCGATGAGCAAACTGTTTTCTTTCACCCGCCGGGCGATGTTGCTGGCGGGGCTGGCCGCGGCCGTGTCCCTGGCCGCTTGCGACAAGGCAGGCACCTCTGCCGACCCCAAGGCCCCCGCACTCAAGTTCAACGCGGTGGACATCACCGGTGCCGCCTATGCTCGCAAGCTGGCCCTGACCGACTTCGACGGCAAGCCGCGCCAGTTGAGCGACTTCAAGGGCAAGGTGGTGTTCGTGTTCTTCGGCTTCACGCAATGCCCGGACGTGTGCCCCACGACCATGGCGGAGCTGGCCGAAGTGCGCAAGCGCCTGGGGCCGGATGGCGATCGCCTGCAAGGTGTGTTCGTGACGGTGGACCCCGAGCGTGACACGGCCGATGTGCTCAAGGCCTATCTGCAGGGCATGGACCCGAGCTTTGTGGGCCTGCGTGGCTCGCTGGCCGAAACCGAAGCCGTGGCCTCCGAGTTCAAGGTCTTCTACCAGAAGGTGCCGACCAAGAGCGGGGGCTACACCATGGACCACACCGCGGGTGCCTTCATCTTCGATACCGACGGGCAGGTGCGCCTGTTTGCGCGCTATGGCTCCAAGGTGGAAGACCTGACCGCCGACATCAAGCAGCTGCTGGCCTCAAGCAAGCGCTGAGTCGGCATCCACACGGGCCGATGACTGGCCCGTGCGAAACCCGAGGCTCAGGCTGCCGTCAGGGTGAAGCTCTGGCGGCCGCTCCAGCTCTCGTCCGGGCCCAGGGTGATGGGCTCGAAGATGCGCGCGGCTTCGATGCACAGCATGTTCAGCCAGCCATCTTCGGGCATGTCCTTGAGGGCGGCGCATTTGTCTGGGCCGGGATTCCACAGGACCACATCTGGCAGGTTGTCGGACTCGATGTCCAGCCGACGCGGGCCATCGCGCAGGAGCAGGGCGCCGGCCTCTGCGTAGATGCGGTCGATTTCGCCGTGGAAGCGCTTTTCCGGATGGTCTTCCGTGGCTTCGCCGCCCACGATGCTGTCCAGATAGCGTCGGCCCTCCAGGCCTTGCAGGCGCACCTGTGTGACGTCGGACACCGCCAGATAGGTGTGCAGGGCCGCAGCGAACGGCCAGGACGTCTTGCCCGGGTTATGGGCGTACAGCTCCAGGTCCAGTCGCTGGCCACTGATGGAGACCGTCAACTCCAGCGTGAAGCTGTGCGGCCAGATGGCCCGTGTCTCGGCACTGTCGTCAATGGCCAGGGTCAGCTGGGCGTGGTCCTTGCCTTGGCCGCTGCTGTCCACGGCCCAGGGACGGGTGCGTACCAGACCATGACGGGGCAGGCTGAAGTCAGGTCCGCGTTGTTCGAACTGGGGAAAGATCACCGGCACGCCACCGCGTACGGCCTGGCCCGGGCCGGCCACCGCCTTGGGTGACAGATACAGCTGTTCCTTGCCGCCAGCCGGAATCCAGGACACGACATGGCCGCCATGCAGCAGCACGGTAGCCTGGGCACCATCGGGTGATTGGATGCGCACGGCGGGTTGGCCGAGCACCTCGGTCATCGGGAAAATCAGTTCTTCGCTCATGCCGTGAGTATCCACCCTTCGATGGGGTGAATGCCGGGCGGCAGGCCCCAGGTGGGGGATCCCTGTTCGTGCTGGTGATGTGCCCAGCCAGCCTGCATCAGGCACAGCACGGCATCGAGCCTGTCACCCTTGTGATCGGCCACCAGTTGATCGCGTTGCGCCGGGCTGAGCTTGAGCCGCAGGCCCAGGCGCGTGCGACCTTGCTCCAGTGCATCCACCAGGTCCATGCGGGCGATCAGGCGTTCCTGGGTGGCGTCGGTCTCGCTTTTGTAGCTGCGTTTGCCCAGCAATTCGCCAGCCAGCAAGCCGGGATAGGCCTCGAACGCCATGGCTTCAGGGCGACCCTGGCGCAGGCCGGGCAGGGTCAGGTCGGCTTTCACCAGCCTGGCCATGCCTTCAAAGTACATCTTGCCCACCGGCACGTAGCGGGTCTGTAGCGGGCTGGTGCTGGAGAGGCCAGGCACGGCCTTGTCCGTGGTGCGATGCAGCAGCTTGCTGCCCTCGGGGCGATCTGGTTGCCAGGTCTGGCCCCAGTGGTCGATGAGCTGCTGGAAGCCGGCGCGGTCGCCGCAGTGCTGATGCAGCGCCTGGATCAGGCGATCTGCAGCGAAGCATTGGCGTGTAAGGGCAGGATGGTGGGCTTCGCCCAGGTCGCGCAGCAGCGCGGGCAGCTCGCCGGGGCCATGAACGCGCAGGGCATCCACGAAGGGCGAGGGCAGGCCAAAGGGGAAGTCGCAGCCCATCACGAAGCCATGGGCCAGCTCGGGCCTGGCTTTGGCGCCATCGCTGGAGATCAGCGCTTCGAGCTCGGCCAGCGTGGGCAGCTCATCCACGCGATCCAGGCGAACCACCTGGCCAGCGCGGCGCCCCCAGGCGAGCGTCAGGGGCTTGCGTTTGCTGGGCGCGCAGCTGAAATCGAGGCCCAGCAGCGTGGCGGGCGCGCTCAGCAAGGCCGGGAAACAATGGACGCCGTGGCGATCAGTTCTTCCAGCAGGGCCATGGAGACCTTGCCGGAGACCGCATACGGATCCAGCACCGGGCGCTCGGAGTACTTCAGCAGGATCGACGGGTTCACGCGCGCCAGGTTGACCTGGCCCATGGTCCAGCCGGCAAAGCGCCGTTCGGTGATCTCTTCGTACTGCAACAGCACCACATCCCGATGGCGCGGGTCCTGGCTGATGTTGTTGTAGAGCTGGCTGACGGCATCGCGGCCACCTTCGAGCACCTGCATGAAGATGTCACCGCTGTAGCACAGCAGGCCGGTGACGCCCAGCGCCGGGTTGCCCTTGCGGGAGGCGGCCAGGATGTGGTCGATGACTTCCGCCGTGAGCGTTTCCGACGCACGGCTGGCGTACAGCAGACGAACCAACATGAGGTTCAGCCTTTCTTGTGGTTGACCAGAGAAAGGAATTCTCGCCGCAGATTGGGGTCCTTCAGGAAGGAGCCGCGCATCACGCTGTTGATCATCTTGGAGTCCATGTCCTTCACGCCACGCCAGTGCATGCAGAAGTGATCGGCTTCCATGACCACGGCCAGGCCGTCGGGGTTCATGCGCGACTGCAGGATGTCGGCCACCTGGGTGACGGCTTCCTCCTGGATTTGCGGGCGGCTCATGATCCAGTCGATCAGGCGGGCGTACTTGGACAGGCCGATCAGGTTGGAGTGCTCGTTGGGCATCACGCCGATCCAGACCCGGCCGATGATGGGGCACAGGTGGTGCGAGCAGGCGCTGCGCACGGTGATGGGGCCCACGATCATCAACTCGTTGAGCCTTTCCGCATTGGGAAATTCCGTGACGGCGGGCGCCTCGTGATAGCGGCCGCGGAAGATCTCGTTGAGGTACATCTTGGCCACGCGACGGGCCGTGTCCTGGGTGTTGTGGTCACTGTCGGTGTCGATCACCAGGCTGGAGAGCACCTCGCTCATCTTGCCTTGCACCTCGTCGAGCAGCTTGTCGAGTTCGCCGGGTTCGATGAATTCGGCGATGTTGTCGTTGGCGTGGAAGCGCTTTTGCGAGGCCTTGATGCGCTCGCGAATCTTGACGGAAATCGGCGTGCCGTCGTCAGCGCCGCCGTCCTGCTGAGGGGCAGGGTCGGACTTGCTGGTGTCGATGGCTCGGAGCGAGGGAGTGGTCATGGCGCGTCCAATGACTGGGGAATGGCTGAGCCCCGATGCTATCAAGGGCTGGACAACCTTGCTGGCTGTCCGGGAAGGACGCGCGTCAAATGACGTGAACAAAGGGGGGACAGAAGGGGTTTCAGTCCTGATGGCAGGCGGCCGCGGTGGGGTTTTGCACGCAAACCCGGGCGCGGCAGGTGGCTGCTTCGGCGCCACTCAGGCTGCCGCAGCGCTGTTTGAGTTCCTCCGCCACGGACAGGGTGGCAGGCGCAGGCCGGGGGCGGGTGTGGGCGAACATGGCTTCCAGCAGTGCGACGTCTTCATCCTTGCTCTTGCTGGCCGGTGTGCGTCTGGCTGGCGGTGGCATGCTGAGCTTGGTGTCGAGGTTGCCCGCGCCGGAGGTGGAGGCCGTGGTCGCCGCGTCATGTGCCGGCGCCTGTGGCTGGGCCTTGGCGGCCGGAAGGGGCGTTGGGGTGGCTGCAGCCAGTTTCGGTGTCGCCGCTGTCGGGGCGGCCGTGGCCACAGAGGTCGTCTGTCGGCTCATGTCAACTGGCTTGATGGCAGCCGAGCCTGGTTGCATCGTGCCGGGCGCCTGCGCTGGATTGACGGCGGCCACCTTGGTATCGGTGGGAGGCATGGCAGGTGGTGTGTTGATCACGTTCTCGATCACGGCAGCCTGTTGTGGCGCGGGCGCCATGGCCGGGTGTTGAGGTGGTGCGATCAGCGCGGCCAGCGGATTGCTGGTGTCAGCCTTTACTTTGGGCGTCAGGCCACTGGTGCGTTTGATGCCCTCTGCGTTCGCGGAGGGCTTGTTGCCAGGTTGCTCTGTCCGGGCCGGACCGCTGTGGCCATCCACGATCACCATCACGAAACTGGCCAGCAGGGTCAGCACGCCAACGCCCATCAGGCCGATCAGCGCTTTGGTCTGCCAGTTGCTGCGCTTCGGCCTGGTGACCCCGTGGATCGTCATGGGCTTCTTGCGGCGGGCGGGGCGGCGTGTGGACTCCAGCGTCGATAGAATGCGCACGCGCTGCGTATCGCCGCCAAAGGTGCTGTCCTCGTTGTCCATGCCGGCGAACAGGCTGGGACGATCCAGGCTTGGTCGGCCGGGTTTGTCTGAGGTGGATTGGCGGACGAGTCGTCCACCGTGGTTCTGGCTCAAGCCGGGCTCCCTTGTTCTTGTCGGTTCTTCAGCGAATCGGGGCATTCTAAGGACGGGCGGCCCAACGCGATATGGGGCTGCAACGGGGTTGCAAATAATCGTTACAAAAAATGATGCGAACAGGGTGGGTCTGGTTGTTCTTCCTGCTGGGCTGCGTGATGCTGGCCTTGCTGGTTTTTCCTCAATGGCGTGAGCGCTTGTGGCGTAGCGCGCCGCCGTGGTCTTCGCGCTGGACTTGGGCCCTGGGTTCGGTTGTGCTGCTGTTGATGCCTGTGGCTTTGGTGCTGGCGCTTGGGCTCAAGGGGCCACGTACGCTGGAAGGCTTCGACGATCGCATTGATCCGGGCAATCAACAGGTGGCGCATCTGCTGGCGGGTGAACAACTGGTGCCGCCTCCGCCTTTGCCGCCGGATGTCTTCACGACCGTCGAGGTTGAAAGCGTTCGGCCGATGTTGTCGAGTGCCGATCGCCGCTGGGATCTGATGGATCCCGAGTTTGTTCAACGGGTGCTGATGGTCTTCAAGATCATGAAGGACGAGCATGGCTACGAGATGGCGCTGCTGGAGGGCTACCGCAGCCCCGAGCGGCAGGCCATGCTGGCGGCCAAGGGCAGCAACGTGACCATGGCGGGCGCCTGGCAGAGCTATCACCAGTACGGCCTGGCAGTGGACCTGGCCTTCTACAGGGACGGCAAGTTGGTGATCTCGGAGAAGGACCCCTGGGCCATGCGTGGCTACCAGTTGTATGGACAGGTGGCCGAGCAAATGGGCCTGACCTGGGGTGGCCGTTGGCAGATGATGGATCTGGGCCATGTGGAGTGGCGAAAACCAGGTGCCAAAGAGGCGATCAAGGCCGCTGCTGCCGGGGCAAAGGTGCAGTGATATCCGGGCACGTAACCACTGCGCGCATTTGACACAGTTGGTAACGGCGTTACCCCTCCTGCGGGGGGGCTCTCGGGTGTGTGCAGCCTTTAGACTCGCCCCGCAGCGGCGCAATCCGGCTGACACCAACACATCACAAACAGGGAAGCAGACGCCATGGGCCGTCCATTCATCGTATTGGGTGACACCACCGATCATGGTGGCACGGTCATCGAAGCCTCGGGCACGACGGACACCCAAGGCAAGCGCATCGCCCGTGTAGGCGACCAGGTGACTTGCCCCAAACGCAGTCACGGCACGACCGTCATCGTCTCGGGCGATCCCACGATGATCATCGATGGAAAGCCCGCTGCGCGGCATGGTGACAAGTGTGCATGTGGTGCCACCCTGATTGCGGCACAGGCGGTCTCCACGGGCATCTGAGTCACATCGGGTGCGCTCTTCATAAAGAAAAAAACAGGTCGGGGTCGAACATCGACTCGGTCATCAAGCAGGCAGTCAGGGCATGACCAAGGTATTGAAAGCAGGCGCTTTGTGGCTGGCGATCACCGTTGTCGTCTGGCTGTTCACGATCTGGCATTGGCAATCCAGCGGCCATCAGGCCAGCACCACCGAGATCGTCTGGCAACTGTTCGTGTTGCCGTTGGCGCTGACAGGCTTTTTCCTGCTGGTCCTGTGGGGCGCCACGCGTTTGCGCGAGCAGGCATCGGCTCCGCTGGTGACGCCGCCCAAGCTGGCTGCTGCAACGGTGCCTGCTGCGCCGACGCAAGCCGTGACCGATGACGCGCAGCGGCAGTTGTCGGCATGGGTGCTGGCCGAAGCCGTGACGCTGTCTGCAGGAACCGATGCATCGGCGGCATGGAGTGGCTTGCAGTCGCGGGCGATCCGGCCCGAGCTGGACAGCGAGTTGCAGGACGTGGATGGCTTGCCCATCTTCACCTCGCGCGTGGCCGATCTGGATGTGCGCGACTGGCTGGATGCGCATGCCGAACTGGCGCAGGATGGCGTCGAATTGCCCGATGCCGTGCTGCGCGGTCTGGCCTTGCTGGAAGCCCCTTTGCACCACATGCTGAGTGCCGTGAGCGAGCTGGTGCCTGCAGGGGGGCATGTGGCTGATACGGATCAGCAGGGGCGATCAGCCCAGGTCGGTGACATGAAGTCGCATTTGTCTGGCGTGGCGATGCCCGTCAACAAGGCCCAGTTGCAGGCGAAGGCCGCTCTGGCCCCGCACCTGACCGTGCGGCTGCTTCTGCCCACCAGTTGGGCCGACCACGAGCGCGCGGCGGCGGTGGAATGGGTGCGCAGCCAGTGCGGCAGCCTGCTGGACTGGGCCGAGGCCACCGGTGCCAAAGGTGTGCGCTGGCTGGTTGACACGGTAGAACGGCCTGAAGACCTTTGGGATGAGCTGGATCGCCAGATGGTGCAGTGGACGCGCGAGCCGCGCCCCGAGTTGTGGCTGGTCCTGGCTGTGGACAGCGCCGTCAATGAGGCGCGCGTCGAGCGCATGCAGGCGGTGGGCGAGTTGTTCACGTCCTCTCATCAAACGGGCAAGGTGCCCGGAGAGGCCGCAGCCGGCCTTCTTCTGGCCAACGAGCACTGGCCCGATCTGGCCGAGCGCGCCGAGCCGCCTGTGCGCATGTGGCGTCCAGTGCGTGTCGCACGCGACAAATCCGCCGATGCAGCAGGGCGCGTGGGCGCCACCGTGCTGGGCGCGGCCTTGCAGCATGCCTTGTCCTTGAATCAGGCGGACAAGGATCGCTTGCTGGTGGTGTCCGATGGCGACCACCGCGCCAGTCGCACCGCCGAATTATTCGAAGCCCTGCAGGACGTGATGCCGGGCGTGGACCCCATGCTGGCCGTGACCCGCGTGGGTGAATCCTGTGGCGATCTGGGTGTGGCGCGGGCATTGGTGCCTTCGGCGCTGGCCTGCACCGCCTTGCGCACAGGCGATCGGCCTGATCAGGTGGCCGTGGCCACACACGTGCAGTCTTCTCATGATCGGGTCGTGGTGGCTCTGGCGCCTTGGCGTGCCGAGCCTGTCGCGGCCTGATCGACATTGGTACAAGTCCATGCAACGAATCTGGCAGTTCCTTCTTGATCCTCGTGTGCTGGCCGTGATCGGCCTGGCCGCATTGGCTGGCTTGCTTCTGGTTGGTGCCGATGCCATGCGCATCGGCCTGGTCTGGGCCGTGGCCGTGCTGGCCTTGCTGTTGCTGGCCTGGGCGGGTGTGTGGGCGTGGCGGCGCTACAAGGCCCGTCAGGCGGCCAAGGCGCTGGAGCAAGCGATGGACGCCGATGCCGACAAGGCCTTGAAGGCCGCGGCCAAGGCAGGCAAGCAGGATGAAGTGGCGGCCGTGCGTGAGCGCATGGCAGAGGCCGTCAAGCTGATCAAGTCATCCAGGCTGGGTGAGACTTCCGGCTCTGCTGCCTTGTATGAGCTGCCCTGGTACGCCGTGATCGGCAACCCAGCCGCCGGCAAGAGCTCGGCGGTGGTCAAGTCCGGGCTCAAGTTTCCGTTTGCGGAAAGCGCTGACAACGTCATCCAGGGCATCGGCGGGACACGCCATTGCGACTGGTACTTCACCACGGAAGGCATCTTGCTGGATACCGCAGGCCGCTACGCCGTGCACGAAGAAGATCGCAGTGAATGGCTGGGCTTCCTGTCGCTGCTCAAGAAGCATCGGCCCAAGGCGCCGCTCAATGGCGTGATCATGGCCGTGAGCGTGGCAGAGCTGGGGGGCAACAAGCCCGAGTTCGCCATCGATCTGGCGCGCAAGTTGCGCCAGCGCGTGCAGGAGCTGACCGAGAAGCTGGAGGTTTTTGCGCCGGTGTACGTGGTGTTCACCAAGGCCGACCTCATTGCCGGTTTCGTTGACTTCTTCGAAGACCGTGATCGCGGCGAACGCGACAAGGTCTGGGGGGCCACCTTGCCGTATGACACGGCCGGTGGCGTGGATGCGGTGGCGCAGTTCGAGACGCACTTCGAAGCGCTGTACCAAGGCTTGAAGGATGCCTCGGTGGCGCGCATGTCCTTGCACCGAGGCGAGCAGTTGCCGCCTGGCGTGCTGACCTTCCCTCTGGAGTTCGCGGCGCTCAAGCCGGCGCTGCGCACCTTCATCAACACGCTGTTTGAAGAGAACCCTTATCAGTTCCGCCCGATCTTCCGAGGCTTCTATTTCACCAGTGCCGTACAGGAAGGGCAGTCCACCAGCCGGGCCAGCGAACGCGTGGCCGAACAGTTCGGCCTGCAGCTGCAACCGGGTACTTCGGCTGCGGTGTATTCCAACAGTGGCTTCTTCCTCAAGGAGCTGTTCTCCCGCGTGATCTTTGCCGATCGCCAACTGGTGCAGCAGTACACCAGCCGCAACAAGCTGCGCCTGCGTTACGCAAGTTTCTTTGGCGGCGTCGTGTTGCTGGGGGCCTTGCTGGCCGCATGGACCTGGTCCTACATGGGCAACCGTGAGCTGGTGGCGCATGTCGAGGCCGACCTGATCAAGGCGCAGCAGGTTCAGGACAAGCGCGTGGACCTGCAGTCCCGCCTGGAGGCGCTGGAGATCCTGCAGGATCGCCTGGAGCAGATGCAGCGCTATCGACAGACGCGCCCCTGGTCCATCGGCATGGGCTTGTATCAGGGCCAGGCCATTGAAGATCGCCTCAAGGAAGAGTACTTCAACGGGCTGCAGGTCGTGATGTTGCAGCCTGCGGCGCAGGCCATCGCCGCCTACCTGGGTGAGGTCAATGCCCATGCAGCCGATCTGCGGCCCTTGCAGTTCCTGCCGGATCCGAACGCCCAGCCGGTGGCCGCAACGGGCGCTGCCAATACCCCCGGTGTGATCACCGAAAACGCCAATGGTGATCCGGTTACCGAGGCGCCGGCGGCGGGTGCGTCGCCTTATGCCCATGCGTCCAGCACCAATGTGACCGAGGCCTACAACGCGCTGAAGGCCTACCTGATGCTGGGTGAGCGCGGCCGGCTGGAACCCGGCCACATGAGTGACCAGCTGACACGCTTCTGGCGCACCTGGCTGGACAACAACCGCGGCAACATGCCGCGTGAGCAGCTCATCCAGAAGGCCGAGCGCATCATGTCCTTTGCCATGGCGCAGATGGCGGATCCGGCCTTCCCCGAGCAGGAGCTCAATGTCAGCCTGCTGGACCAGACGCGCGACAACCTGCGTCGTGTCATCAAGGGCATGCCGGCTCGCGAGCGTGTGTACGCCGAGATCAAGGCGCGTGCCGCCACGCGCTTTGCACCGGTGACCGTGGCGCGACTGGTGTCGGATGCGGACCGCCAGGTGGTGGCCGGCGGGTATGCCGTATCCGGTGCGTTCACGCGCGAAGCCTGGGATGGCTATGTCAAGGATGCGATCAAGGATGCGGCCAACACCGAGCTGCAGTCAACCGACTGGGTGCTCAAGACGGCCTCCAGTGATGACCTCACCCTGGAAGGCAGCCCGGAGCAGATCCAGAAGTCGCTGACCCAGCTCTACAAGGCCGAGTACGTGCGCGAATGGCAGAAGTTCATGCAGAGCGTCAGCGTGCAGGACTTCGCCAGCTTTGATGCGGCCGTGGTCAACATGAACCGCCTGGGTGATCCGGCCAACTCGCCTTTGGGCGTGTTGCTCAAGAGCCTGTATGAGCAGACATCCTGGGACAACCCCTCCTTGCTGGATGACAGGCTGGGCGCAGGCAAGCGCTCTTTCATGGAGTGGTTCAAGCAGACCATTCTTGGAGGGGCACCTTCTCAGGTGGCCATCAATGTGGACATGGACCTGAGCAAGGAAAAGGCCAAGCCCATGGGGCCGATCGGCAAGGAGTTTGCGGGTGTGGGGCGCCTGATGATGCCGCGTGAAGGCAGTGAGCCCATGATCCGCGCCTACCTGGCCTCGCTCGCCAAGATTCGCTCGCGCTTCAATCAGATGAAGACGCAGGGTGATCCGGGACCGGCGTCGAAGCAGTTGATGCTGCAGACGTTGGAAGGTAGCGGCGAGCTGGCCGAGGCCCTGAAGCTGGTGGACGAGCAGATGCTCAATGGCATCGGCGATTCGGCTCGCAACACGCTGCGCCCATTGCTGGTTCGGCCCTTGATGCAAGCCTATGCCGTGATCGTCAGGCCGACCGAGGCCGAGCTCAACCGCGTCTGGATGGCGCAGGTGTTCGAGCCTTATCAGCGCGGCCTGGCCGACAAATACCCCTTTGATCGGGGCTCCCGCATGGAGGCCGCGCCGTCTGAGATCGCCAAGGTGTTCGGCACCGATGGGGTGATCGCCAAGTTCGTGGAGCAGTCGCTGGGGGCCCTGGTGCTCAAGCGCGGTGATGGCGTGTCTTCGCGTACCTGGGCGGACATGGGGGTGCGCCTGCGGCCGGAGTTCGTCTCGGGGCTGGGTGCCTGGATCGCCCCGCTCAATGGGCAAGGCCCGGGTGCGTCTGCCGGCAATGGCGCGGCGGCACCTGAGGCGCAAACGGTGTTCCAGATCATGCCCTTGTCGGCACCTGGCTTGACCGAGTACACCGTGGAGATCGACGGGCAGGTGATGCGTTACCGCAATGGCCTGGCGAACTGGGCGCATTTTGTCTGGCCGGGTTCGGGCACGCCGGGCGTGCGCATCACGGGCAACACGGTGGATGGCAAGCAGGTCGAGTTCTTCAACGAGCCTGGGCGCTTCGGGTTGGAGAAGATGATCAATGCGGCGCAACGCAAGCGCGTCGACGGACAGACCCATGAGCTGCGTTGGGCACAAGGCGGTGCATCGGTGGGCGTGCAACTGCGCATCATCTCCAACGCATCGACACCCGCACCTGCTGTCACGGCCAACAGCAACGGTAATGGCAACGGCCCGGTGGGCAAGCCAGGCGCGCTGCCATCCATCATTGCCGGTCAGGACGAGGGGGCGAGCACCGCCACCAACAACACGAATAACAACAAGGAAGGATCAGCATCATGAGCGCGGTGATCACCTCACCCACGGAACTGCTGTATTTCGGCAAGGTGCCGTCGCGAGGCGACTTCGTGCGCAGCGCCCAGCATGCCTCGCTCATTACCAGCCTGGACAAATGGCAATCCCAGACCATGGACCGCCTGGCGGCCGATCCTCGCTGGAAGCTGGTCTACGACGCGGCACCGGCCACGCAGTTTGCGATTCTGGGCACGGGCAGTTCAGTGGGCCTGGCCGGGCACTGGCTGGCCAGCCAGGATGCGTCCGGGCGTCGCTTTCCCTTCATCACCGCAGGGGCCTTCGATCTGCCTCAGCCTCGTGATTTCGTGACGGTGGGTCCGCTGGCCCTGTCTCGTCTGTGGGCGCGCCTGGAGCAGGTGGCGCGCGTGGCCCATGCCGCAGTGGAACTGGAGCACGCTCAAGCCAGCCTCAATGGCCCGCTGGACGTGGACGTGAACCTGGCCAGCGCACAGCGCGCCTTCGAGGACTTTCTGGACACGCACTCGGTGGCCAGCCTGGAGCAGATGCTGGCTGCCAACGGCACGCGCATCTCGATCCGGCAGGCCACGCTGGCCATGGGCATGTTGCTGCAGCCGGCCATGGCACAAGGTGCGGCCAAGCTCACCAAGGTGCTGTGTCTGCCCCTGGTGTCCGATCCCGCGATGAGGGGCGCCGTTGCATCCTGGTGGTTGGCCTTGATCATGGGTTTTTTCAGTCGGCATTCGGTCGAGCTGGGCCTGTTTCTCACCACGCTGGATGGGCGCCCGTACCTGGTTGTGGGGTTTCAGGGGGCATCTGCGGCCACGCTGCATGCGGTGGTTGATCAGGCCTTGCTCGCGGAGCAGGGTGTGAACCTGCTGGACGCCGAGTGGGTTGAGGATGAGGTGGACGCCGATTACGGCTTGCGCAAGTTGTCCAATTACCTGCGTGACCCGGGCTTGTCGCTGGCTCAGGCTTTGAGCACCTACCGTGAAGTGTTCCTGGGAGTGTGATGTGAACAGGTCTTTCTTGCCCATGCGACTGAGTTGGGTGCTGGTGCTGGCCGGGTTGTGGCCCACGCTGTCGCCGCTCCACGCGCAAACCGCGGCCCAGGTTCAGGGCGCCAATCAGGTCGTGGTGGCAGGCACCGTGCCGGACGAGGCCACGCGGGTGGCCGTGATCTCGCGCATGCGAGAGCTCTATGGTGCAGACCGGGTGGTGGACCAGCTCACGCTCGGTTCCGTGGTGGCGCCGCCGCAATGGAACCAGTATGTGAGCAAGCTGCTGTCACCGTCGATCAAGCAGGTCAGCCATGGGCAATTGAGCATCCAGGGCAACACAGTGAGCATCCGTGGCGAAGTGGGCAACGAAGCCGTGCGCCAGCAGATCACCAGCGACATGGCCCAGTCCCTCAACCCCACCTATACGATTCGCAACGGCCTGCGCGTGGCGGTTCAGGAGCAGGCGGTGGTCGACCAGACACTGGCCAATCGGATCGTGGAGTTCGAGCCTGGTAGCGCGGTGCTGCGCCAGACGGCCTGGCCCATCCTCGACGAGATGGCCGTGGCCATGGGCAAGCTCAAAGGCCGCAAGTTCGAGGTCATCGGGCACACGGATGCGTCCGGCGCGCGTGCGGCCAATGTGAGCCTGTCGCTGGCGCGGGCGCAGTCGGTCAAGAGCTATCTGATCGGCAAAGGCTTGCCGGCGGACAGCATGGCCATCTCGGGTCTGGGGCCCGATCAGCCTGTGGCTTCCAACGCCACCGAAGAGGGCCGGGCACGCAACCGACGCATCGAATTCCGCGTCGGCTCCTGACCCTGCCAGATGCGAGGGCAGTGCGCTTCAGGCGTCCTGGCCTGCGTTGTCGTCCAGGCCCAGCAGCTCTTCCAGATGTGACATGGCACCCTGGTCCTTGATGACCTTGCGCAGCCATTCATGCAGCGGCATTTCGCCCCATTTCACGGCCTTCTCTGCCAGGTAGGCCACAGGGCTGTGAGGCTCGGTGCGGCGGAAGAAGCTGGCCACTTCGCGTAACTGCTGGATGGCCTGAGCGCGCGTGCGCAAGGGGCCGCCCTGGCCGCAGGTACCACGGTTGGCGGCTGGGCCATCCGTACCGACGTCGTCGCTCTGGTCAGGCAGATTCCCTGACAGGTCGTCAGACAGCCCATGTGCGTCGCTGCCGCCGTCGTGCAGTGCACCGACGTCACGTGCCAGGCGCTCCAGCTCGTGGATGACCGAAGCCAGTGCCTCCTTGGCCTGCACGAAGCCAGGGCCATCGGCGCCCAGGTGGCCATCGACGATCTGTTGCCAGGCCAGCAGATGTGCTTCACAGTGGCGCGCCGATTGCAGCCTGGCCAGCAGATGGGCCGAGGGGGTTTCCTTCAAGGCGCGGTTGAACTTGTCGACCGTCAGGGCGTCGGCGCCCTGGCGCGCCGCATCGGCCTCGTCGCGATCCGACTGGGCCGCGTTCTGCCTCGCAGTGGCCAGATCACGCAGGCTGTAGGCGGCGCCTTGGCGCCCTTTGGTGAAGGGCAGGGCATCGGACAAGACCACCACACGGTGCAGCAGCCAGCCGATGTTGCCGATGCGTTCTTCGAAGTCGCTGCCATCGGCCTGTGGGTGCAGATCGTTCCAGTAGCGCTCGCACAGCTGGGCGCACAGCTGAAGACCTTGGTCCAGGCCCTCGTAGCCCTGCGTGATGGCCTGGGCTTCGGTCAGCCACATGGCCAGTCGCAGGTCCTTGGTGCGGCTGCTCAGCAAGGTGGCGCAGGCCTGGCTCACGCCTGGCCAGTCCGCTACCTTCAGCGAGGTGACCCATTCGCCTTGATCCAGCGTGGGGTCGTCCTGGCGACGCATCTCGGCGATCTGATCGAACTCGGTCGAAAACGACATGTCTTCGCCACACGGCGAGGCGCCTGCGATGGGCGCCAGCAAAGCTTCCAGTTCCATAGCTTCCCTGATTCGTAGACAGCGATCATCCCATGAAGCAGGGTGCGCTTCGGCCATGCGCGCTCCCCCAAGCTGGGGAGAAAGACGTCAGACATGGATAAGATCGCCGCTTCGAGTGCTCGCTCTGGCGCTCGTATTTGCACCGATCCCGTTCATGCCTCTCACCTTGTCACAACCCGTTACCTCAGGGCAGCTCGTCTTGCCGGCTGAGCTGACTTCGCGTCAGCGTGTCTGGCTGGTGGGCATCGTGCTGCTGCTGCATGGTCTGGTGGCTTGGCTGGTGTTGCAGGCATCGGTCAAACCCTTGGACTATCCCGAGCCTGTGGTGATCTCGGCGCAGCTGGTGCCAGAGACGCCCAGCCTGGCGCCGCCACCCCCACCCCCACCGCCGCATGTGGAGCCCCCACGCTCGCGTCACGAAGGGGTGGCGCCCATGCCTGTGCGCAACCAGGTGGCGCAGCGCAGGCAGGTTGTGGACGCACCCGCACCGCCGCCCGTTCTGGCCAGCCCCAAGTTGGCCCAGCCCACGGAGCCTGTGGTGCCAGCGACCGAAACCCGCGTGGTGCCACCCGCGCCGTCGGCGACCACCCAAGCAGCGGCAGTGCGTGCTCAAAAAGATGTGGCCGGCGATGCGCCAGCCGGTTCGGAGCGGGGCCGCAATGATCCGAAGGACCACACGATCTCGCCCGCCGACTACCTGGTCAAGCCACCCAATGACTACCCGGCCGATGCCTATGATTTCGGCGAGTCGGGTACGGTGAAGTTCGAGGTGCTGATTGACGAGAGCGGGCGCCCCGAGGACTTCAGGATCTCGCGCAGTTCGGGTTCATCTCGACTGGATCGCCAGGCCAGGCGCAATGTCATGCGCGCGCGCTTCAAGCCTCGCACGGAGAACGGCCAGCCCTGGAAGGGGTGGCTGCATGGTCAAATGACGTTCACCGCCCCCGATTGAGCCTGACAACAAGTACCCCAGCCAAGATGAACCCTTCTGCCGTCGCCGCATCCCTGCCCATGCCCGCCGACTCTGCTCAGGTGTCGACCACTGCCACCACGACCGCGGGCACGGAACTGGGTTTTGTCCACTTCATCGGCCAGACCGATGCGGTCGGGCAAGGCCTGTTCGTGATCCTGGTGCTGATGTCGCTGGTGTCGTGGATCCTGATCCTGACCAAGGGCGTGGCCTTGCTGGGCCGGCAGCAGCGCAGCCGGGCTTTCCTGAAGGCCTTCTGGAACGCGGACTCGCTGGAAGCCGTGCACAGGCAGATACAGGCGCAAGGTGCAGCCGATCCTTTCTCACATCTGACGGCCCATGCCATGCAGGCGCAGATTCACCACGCGCGCTTCGGTGCCTCCAAGCTGGAGGAAGCGGGCAGTGCCCAGGAGTTCCTCACGCGCACCATCAAGAAGGTGCTTGATGAAATCACGATGGACATGGAGAGCGGCCTGAGCGTGCTGGCCACCATTGGTGCCACCGCACCCTTTGTCGGGTTGTTCGGCACGGTATGGGGTGTCTACCACGCGCTGCTGGCCATTGGTGCGACGGGCGCGGGTACGCTGGACAAGGTGGCAGGCCCCGTGGGTGAGGCGCTGATCATGACGGGCGTGGGCCTGGCGGTGGCCATCCCGGCCGTGATGGGCTACAACTGGCTGACCCGCAGCAACCGTGTGTGGGGCGCCAGACTGGACGCCTTCGCCTTCGAGCTGTTCACCTTCCTGTCGACCGGCCAGACCCTCAAAGGGCCGGGCAAGTCGAACTGAACCGGACGAGGTGCGACATGGCTTTTGCAAGCTTCGATGACAAGCGCAACAGCGCACCGATGGCCGAGATCAACATGGTCCCGCTGATCGACGTGATGCTGGTGCTGCTGGTCATCTTCATCGTCACGGCGCCCTTGTTGAGCCACTCGGTCAAGCTGTCCTTGCCCAAGGCCAGCACGCAGGTGATGGCGATCAAGGCCGAGAAGATCGACCTGTCCATCGATGCGCAGGGTGTGCGTTTCTGGAACGGTCAGCCGGTCAGCCGCGAAGAGGCGGTGGCCCGCTTTGCCGCAGAGGGGGCCAAGGCCGTGCAACCCGAGTTGCTGCTGCGCGCCGATCAGGCCGTGCCTTACAAGGCCGTTGCGGAGGCCCTGGCCGATGCCTCTCGGGCGGGCCTCACGCGGATCAACTTCGTGACCGATCCGGAGCTGGCCGCACCCTTGGCTGCACCTGCTGCATCCGCGCCTTGATTGAACAGACATTGCCGAAGAGCCGCCCATGAACACCACGACATCGTCCATCCCGCCCCAAGCCTTGGAAGGACTCAAGGTGATCGAGCTGGGGCAGCTGATCGCCGGGCCCTTTGCCGGCAAGACCCTGGCGGACTTTGGTGCCGATGTCATCAAGATCGAGCCACCAGCCACCGATGCCGTAGCTGGCGGTGACCCGCTGCGCCAGTGGCGCATGTTGCACAACGGCACCAGCGTGTGGTGGCAGGTGCAGAGCCGCAACAAGAAAAGCGTGGTGCTGGACCTGCGCACGGAAGAAGGCCGCGACACCGTGCGCCGCCTGATCGACGAGGCCGATGTGGTGATCGAGAACTTCAAGCCCGGCACCATGGAAAAGTGGGGCATGGCCTATGAGGCGCTGAGCCAGCGCAACCCAGGCCTGATCATGCTGCGCATCAGTGGCTATGGTCAGACTGGTCCATATCGTGAGCGGCCGGGGTTTGCCGTGGTGGCCGAGGCCATGGGCGGCATGCGCTATCTGAATGCCGAGCCGGGGCATGTGCCGGTGCGGGCTGGCGTGAGCCTGGGCGACACGCTGGCAGGTCTGCACGGCGCCATCGGCATCCTGCTGGCCTTGCAGGCGCGCCAGCGCAGCATCAGCCCGGAAGCCCCCAAGGGCCGAGGCCAGGTGGTGGACGTGGCCTTGTACGAGGCCGTGTTCAACTGCATGGAAAGCCTGTTGCCCGAGTTCAGTGCCTTCGGTGCCGTGCGCCAGCCGGCGGGTTCGGCCTTGCCGGGCATCGCGCCCAGCAACGCCTATCCTTGCGCTGATGGCATGGTGGTGATCGGTGGCAATGGCGACTCGATCTTCAAGCGCCTGATGATCGCCATTGCGCGCGATGACCTGGCCACGGATGCCGAACTGGCGAGCAACCCGGGCCGTGTCAGGCGCGTGGCAGAGATCGACGCGGCCATCGGTGCCTGGACCGCCTCTCGCTGCGTGGAGCAGGTGCTGGACGTGCTCAACGCGGCCAGCGTGCCGGTGGGCCGCATCTACAACGCGCAGGACATCGCGCAAGACCCGCATTACCGTGCGCGCGACATGATCCTGCCGGTGACGACACACGATGGCCTCACGGTCGAGGTGCCGGGCATCATCCCCAAGCTGTCGGCCACACCGGGCGTGATCCAGCGCCGCGGGCCGACCCTGGGTGAGGACACCGAGGCGGTGCTGGCTTCGCTCAAGCCCGCGCAGTGAGCTTTCAGCCCGCTGCGGCCATCACGTCTTGCCCGGCGGATGCCGCCACAGGTCCACAAAGGCCTGCCACCACCATGAGCGCAGGCCGATGACCAGCGTGTAAGGCTTGCGCTTGTCGGCTGGCAGGCGTTGATCGGCCAGATGTTGCTGAGCAAAGTCTTCGGCCGTGCGTTGCAGGCGCTCGGCAAAGGCCGATGCCAGGCCGGGGCCCAGCGAGCCATGCACCAGCAGGAGCATCTCGTCTTCGCCATCGAAGCCGCCGGCAAAGTACTCGTCCACCACGTTGTCCCGGAAGAACTGCATGACCGGGCCGTTCGGGCGCCAGCGGAAGGTCTTGGCGACCTGCAGGCGGTAGCGGTTGAGCGGGCGCAGTTCGATGATGCCCAGCTTGTCGAGTTTGGTGAAGTAGCGGATGCACTCCACCTCGCTGATGTTGTAGCTGGAGATGATCTGATCGAAGTTCCACTGGCTCAGGCAGCAGATGGCCATGAGCAGCAGCTTGCGATCGGCCACCACGGCGCGCTCCTGTGCCAGCGTGAGTTCTCGTCTCAGGGGTTGGGCGTCGGCCACGCGCCTCGCCAGCTCGGCGAAATCCAGCTTGAGCGCACGGCAGATGTCGTCCACCCGTGACAAGGGCATGTCGGCTTTGGCAAAGATGCGCTTGACGCTGGATTCGGCCATGCCCAGTCGGGTGGCGAGCTGCGCATAGGTCACGCCCGCAGCCTTGAGTTCGGCTTTCAGCGCGGTGACCAGATCCTGGCTGGTGCTCATGATCCAAGGCTCCTGTGTCTGTTCAAGTATCGAAAAATGATACTTCATGAACACGATGGTGGCACTCCGTATTGTTTGATTGACCTGCCCGAGGTGCTCGCCAAGAATCGCGTCCATGTTCAACAGCCAAGGCAAGACCATCATGGCTACTGTGATTCGACGCGATACCCGGGCCTGGAAGATTCAAGTCTGGATCTCATTTTCCATCGCCGCCTTTCTGTGCGGAACGGGTCTCGCGTGGTTGCCCGGCAAGGCACTGGAGCAGGCCTTCATGGTCATGGGCTATGTGTTCTCCTTGTCCACGGTGTTCGTGCTGTCCAAGCATGTGCGTGACCAGGCGGCCGCTCAGGATGGCACGCCGATGTGGTCCTTGGTGGTGTGGGTCGGTTTCGCACTCGCCGTGGGCCTGACGGGTTGGGGCATGTGGCAGATGGCGGTTGACGCTTGCTACAAGGCCTTCCTGATGGTGTGCTGGTTGTTCTTGCTGTCTTCAGCCTTCACGCTCGCCAAGATGCTGCGTGATGCACATGAAGACGATGTGGCCGCGATGTCGGTGTCTCAGTAATCCCTTCTTCCAACTGGAGTCAGATCATGTGTGTTGATCGCGTATCGGTGTCTGTTCGTCGCGGCCTGCTGGTGTCGCTGCTGTCGGTGGCCATGGCCTTGCCTGCGGCACCCGCCCTGGCACATAACGAGGGCTTGTCGGAAGCCAGTGCCTTGTCGGCCTTGCCGGTGGCCGTGTCGGTCTCGGCGCCCATCCTGTCCGTGGCTGCGGGGTCGGTGCTGGTGCTGGCATCCATCGAGGTGGTGGCAGATGGCACGGTGTGGGTGTTGCAGCGTGCCAGCGACGGCGCGCGCATCGTGGTGAAGTGGTCGGCGATGTCCGTGGGCATGGCGTCCGTGGCCGTGGGTACTGCCATCACGGTCACGGCCATCAGTGCGGGCTGGGTCTTGTCCACGGCCGGTACCGTGCTGGCACTGATCCCCAATGCGCTGGGGCAGGCCTTGCTGCATCACGAACGCGTCATTCGCTGAACCAGGAGTCGATGATGTCTTTTGAAACCTGCATGGGGCGTGTGCGTGGCGTGCGCCGTGTTCTGGGGGCCGCCTTGCTGGCCTTGGCATGGGCGGGGTCTCAGCCTGCGTGGGCCGGGCGAGCCTGTGAGGCGCAGCCGCTCAAGTTGTCTGCTGTCACGAGCGGTCTGGCGCTGGCGGAGCGTACCGTCAAACAGCTGGATGCATCGGGTGCCAAAGTGGTGGTGCTGGCGCGCGCTGGTCAGAACCTGCGCGAATACGGCTTGCGCTATTCGCACCTCGGCCTGGCCTACAAGGATGGCGACACCTGGCGGGTGCTGCACAAGCTCAACCAGTGCGGCACGGACAAGGCCTCCGTTTACCGTGAGGGCATTGGTGACTTCTTTCTGGACACGCCTTTCGAGTACCTGGCCGGTATCGTGCCTTTGAGTCCGGATGCCCAGCAGAAGCTATGGCCCTTGCTGAAGAACCCGGCACCCGTGGCCGGCATCCACACACGCGCCTACAGCATGGTGGCCTACCCCTGGTCGCAGACGTATCAACAGAGCAACCAATGGGCGGTAGAGACCATCGCCGTGGCCATGGGGGCCGATCAGATCAGTCGCGAGTCGGCGCAGGATTGGCTCAAGGCGCATGACTACGCGCCGACCGAACTGCATCTGTCCACATTGACGCGTCTGGGGGCTCGCATGACAGCGGCCAATGTGAGCTTTGATGATCACCCCGGCTACCTCAGGTTTACCGGACGCATTCGTACCGCCACGGTGGACTCGGTCTTTGCGTGGTTGCAACGTACCGGCCTGGGTGGCGCGGAATGGGTGGTTCGTTAACCCCATTTGTGCCTGCACGGGCAGCTGATTTGTTGTCCAATGGACGCCATTCAATCCGAGAGGGCCTCACCGTGAGTGAAAGCAGCAACCCATCTGCTGGGATCCAGCACGCGCCGCAGGGCAGCCAGACGGGGCAGTTTGCCTTGTTGTCGCAGCGGCGATTTGCGCCGTTCTTCTTCACCCAGTTTCTGGGTGCGGCCAATGACAACCTGTTCAAGTTTGCCTTCACGGTGCTGGTGACGTATCAGCTGCAGATCAGCTGGCTGGAGCCGAAGATGGCGGGCCTGGTGATTGGCGCCCTGTTCATCCTGCCGTTCGTGCTGCTGTCGGCCACGGCAGGGCAGTGGGCGGACAAGTACGACAAGGCCGTCATCATGCGGGGCGTCAAGCTGCTGGAGATCGGGGTGATGGTGCTGGCAGGCTTCGGCTTCTGGATGCAGATCGTGCCTTTGCTGCTGGCCTGCGTGTTCCTGATGGGTTTGCACTCGACGCTGTTCGGGCCGGTGAAGTACGCCTACCTGCCCCAGCACCTCAGCGAGCGCGAGCTCACCGGCGGCAATGGCATGGTCGAGATGGGCACCTTCGTGGCCATTTTGCTGGGCAATGTGGGGGGCGGCCTGATGATGGGCATCCCCGAGACTGGCGTGCACTGGGTCGCAGGCAGCTGTTTCGCCGTGGCCTTCATTGGCTGGCTGGTGGCCTTGCGCATCCCGGCTTCGCCCTCGTCGGATCCCCATCTGAAGTTGAACTGGAACCCGGCATCGGAGACCTGGCGCAACCTCAAGCTGGCGGCCGAGTACCCCAGCGTGTTCCGATCGCTGCTGGGTATTTCGTGGATGTGGTTCTTCGGTGCGGTGTTCCTGTCCCAGTTCCCGTCTTTTGCCAAAGAGGTGCTGGGCGGCAATACCGAAGTGGCCTCGCTGTTGCTGGTGGTGTTCTCGGTGGGCATCGCCACAGGCTCGCTGCTGTGTGAAACCTTCTCGCACCGCCATGTCGAAATCGGTCTGGTGCCCATTGGCGCCGTGGGCATGAGCGTGTTTGCGTTTGATCTGTACCTGGCCACGCAGCATCTGTCGCATGCACCGGGTGCGGCCTTGATGACGGTGGGCGAGTTCGTGGCACGCCATGAACACTGGCGTGTGATGGCCGATCTGGCCTTGCTGGCTTTCAGCGCGGGCCTGTACAGCGTGCCGATGTACGCCCTGATCCAGCTGCGTGCCAAGCCCAGCCACCGCGCCCGCATCATCGCAGCCAACAACATCCTCAACGCCTTGTTCATGATCGTGAGCAGCCTGATGGCCGGCGCCTTGCTGGGTCATGGCTTCTCCATTCCGCAGGTGTTTGCGGCCACAGCCCTGCTCAACGTGGTCGTGGTGGGTTATGTGTTCTGGCTGATGCCCGAGTACATCGTGCGCCTGGTCATGCTGTTCGTGACCCGCATCGTCTACCGCCTCAAGGTGCGTGGTGACGAGAACCTGCCTACCGACGGTGCTGCCATCCTCGTGTGCAACCACGTGAGCTTCGTGGACGCCGTGATCCTGGGTGTGTGCAGCCCGCGCCCCATGATCTTCCTGATGGACCACCGCATCTTCAAGACGCCCGGCATGGGCTGGTTCTTCCGCGCGGTCAAGGCCATTCCGATCGCGCCACAGAAGGAAGATCCGCAAGCCTACGAGCGTGCCTTCGAACGCGCTCGGCAGGTGCTCAACGAAGGTGAGTTGCTGTGCCTGTTCCCCGAAGGGGCCATCACCAAGAATGGTCAGATGCAGCCGTTCAAGCCGGGCATCATGAAGATCCTGGAAACCAATCCGGTGCCAGTGATCCCGTCTGCGTTGCACAACCTCTGGGGCTCGACCTTCTCGCGCATTGAAGGTGCGGCGATGTCCAAGCCCTTGCGCCGTGGCTTGTTCAACCGCATCGGCCTCGTGGTGGGCGAGCCGATTGCGCCTCAGGACGTGACGCCTGAGGGGCTGCAGGTGAAGGTGCAGGCCTTGCTGGACCAACCTTCTCCCTGAGGCAACTGCGTGGCGACGGGTGCGCCGGATCAGCGGCCACATCAGATCAGGCTGCTCGGGCAGCGGCGTTTTGCGCCGTTTTTCTGGACGGTGTTTCTGGGTGCCGTCAACGATAACCTGTTGAAGTTCGCCGTTGTCCTGATCCTGACCTATCAGGTCAACGTGCCCTGGTTGCCGCCAGAAGTGGTGGGCCCGGTGCTGGGGGCCTTGTTCATCCTGCCGTCCGTGCTTTTGTCTGCCACGGCCGGTCAGTGGGCGGATCGCTCCGATCTGGCCGCTTTGATGCGCCTGGCCAAGGGGGCAGAGGTGCTCATGATGTTGCTGGCCGCCTGGGCGCTGTGGACGAAACATGTGCCGATGCTGTTGCTGAGCGTGCTCCTGTCAGGCGTGCACGTGACCTTGTTTTCCACGGTCAAGTACGCCTATGTGCCTCGGCATCTGGCCGCCAGCGAGCTCACGGGTGGCAATGGCCTGCTGGAGATGGGCACGTTCACGGCGATCTTGCTCGGCACGGTCTGTGGGGGGGTGCTGGTGGCACCGCAGTGGGGTGGCACCGTCGCCTTGATGGCCGCCATCGTGCTGCTGGCCGTGATGGGCCTGTTGGCCGTACAGGGTGTGCCCGCGACGCCGGCCGTCTCGCCTGGCTTGCGCATCAACTGGAACCCCCTTGCGGAAACCTGGCGCAACCTGGATCGCATCCACCACGACCGGGTGCTGTTCATGTGCCTGCTCGGCATCTCGTGGATGTGGTGTTTCGGGGCCTTCTTTCTGGGCATGTTCCCGGTGTTGAGCAAGACGGTGCTGCACGCGAGCGAGGACATCGCTTCCTTGCTGCTGGTGCTGACTTCTCTGGGTGTGGCGACTGGCGCCTTGCTGTGCGAGTGCTTGACTCGGGCCCGCGATGGCGACGAGCCTGAACTCGGTCTGGTGCTGGTGGGGGCCCTTGGCATGGGTGTGTTCGGCCTGGACATCGCCTGGGTGGTGCACGGCATCTCGATGGATCCGGGCATGGCGTCCGTTCAAGCCTATTCGGTGCTGGATTTCATGGCCAGGCCTTTGCACTGGCGTGGCCTGGCCGACCAGATGCTCATGTCGGTGTCGATCGGCTTGTTCAGCGTGCCCTTGTACGCCCAGATGCAATACCGCGCGGAGCCAGCCAGGCGCGCCCGGATTGTCGCGGCCAACAACATCCTCAACGCCGTTTTCATCCTGCTGAGCGCCTTGTTGACCTGGTTGCTGTCGGCCCTGGGGCTGGGCGTGGGGGGCATTTTCGCGTCAGCCGTTTTGTTGCACGGCTTTGTCATGGTGATGACGGTGCGGTGGCAGCCGCTGTTGTGGTCTCAGACCGTGGCCTGGTTGCGACGCTGGCGCTGGCGCTCGCCTGAATGAGGTGGCGGTCTGCGCCTTGCTTGCCACGACAATGGCGGGGTCCGCGGCGCCAGGATGCCGCACCTCCAACGCCATAGACCTTCAAAAATGGATAGCTTGCTCACACGCGCGGGTTGGGCCCGCGTTGTTCCGTTTGCCCTGTTCATGGTGCTGCTGGCCGTGCGCGGTTACCTGCCCCAGGACAACGCCTGGCTGGATCCTCGCTGGGTCTACGGGATTTCGGTGTTGATCGTGGGGGCGAGCATCGCGTTCTTCTGGCGCGAATACAGCGAACTGGCAGCGAATTCGCGGTTGACCTTCACGCAGGCTGTTGTCGCCGTGGTGGTGGGCCTGGTGGTCTTCAAGCTGTGGATCCTGCTGACCGAGCCATGGATGATGCTGGGGAGGCCCACGGCGAGCTTCAGGCCCGTTGATCCGGATGGCCAGCTGCAGTGGGGGCTGGTGACCGTACGGTGGATAGGGGCGGCCTTGCTGGTGCCGGTGATGGAAGAGCTTTTCTGGCGTTCATTCCTGATGCGCTGGATCGACAATCCCGACTTCGAGAAGGTGGATCCGGCCGAAGCCTCGCCCAAGGCCATGGTCCTGTCCACCCTGGTGTTCATGCTGGCGCACACACAGTGGCTGGGGGCCATCGTGGCGGGCCTGGCCTACGCGGGCCTGTATCGCTACACCCGTTCCTTGTGGGCGGCCATCCTGGCGCACGCGGTCACCAATGGTGTGCTGGGTATCTGGGTGGTCGTGTACGGCAACTGGCAGTTCTGGTGATGCTGCTCTGGAGGATGGTTGAGCCATGAGTCTTGCGCGTGGTACGGGTGGGTGGTTGATGCGCGCCTTCGTGTTGCTGGTGGCGCTGGGGGTGGCCTTCCTGTGGGCCAACCTGTCGGACAACCCGGAACGGCGTCCGGTCCTGGCCTTGTTGCAGTACCTGCCTTACCCCGTGTATCTGGGGCCGACGGTACTGGCGGTGATCATGTCTTTCTGGCTGACCTGGCCATGGCGGGTGCTGTCGGCGGCCACCTTGGCGGTGGTGCTGATCTTCGTCATGGGCTTGTGCATCGGGCAGGCTGACGAGGGCTACGGCCGCGTCCGCTTCATGACCTACAACGCCAAGGCCTATTACGCCAGCCTGAGGCCACATGGTTTTGACGAACTCGCCATGGAAATCATGCAGCACGACCCGGACGTGCTGGTGATGCAGGATTCAGCCGAGATGGTTCGCATGCAGCAGAACCGGCCCGAGATGTTCCATGCGATCGTGGGAGATCGTCACACCTACGGTTATGGTCAGTACCTCATTGCCAGCCGCTTTCCGCTCAAGGATTGTGGTCCAGGCTGGATCCCGTTCAATCAGCAGATGCACAGCTTTGCGCACTGCGTCTTGCAGGCGCACGGTCAGGAAATCGATCTGGTGACGGTGCACTTCGTTACCCCGCGCGAGGGGCTGAACGCCACGCGGCGTGAGGGGCTCAAGGGCCTGGGGGCCTGGAGCGAAAACATGAACAACCGCATGGGGCAAGCCGGCTTGCTGGCCGAGCAGATGCGGCAGTTCAAGCCCACGCGGCCACGCATTGTGGCCGGCGACCTGAACGCCCCCGAGTCTTCTGCCGTGGTCAAGACCTTGCTGCACACCGGGTTGCGCGACGCTTTCTCGTCAGCTGGATTTGGCTATGGCTACACGCACGGTCACTCGCTCAAGCCGGGGCTGTCCCTGCTGCGCATCGACCACATTCTCGTCAGCGACAGCATTGGTGTGGTGGACGCCGACGTGGGGGGCAAGATTGCCTCAGAACACCGCCCGGTGATCGCGGATCTGCTGCTCGTCAAGCAATGATGCGACTGATCCGTCGGTCAGGCTAGAAGAGATCTCTCAGGCGTTGAAAGAGGGCTTTGGCACTTGACTTGAACGCCTGCCATTGATGCCAGGCTCGGCTGGATTTGACCCGTGTCAGCACGCGGTCCTTGAAGGCCATCCACTTGCCAAAGGCACGCGCGAACCAGGCCAGCTTCATGAGCGTGGGCTGGGTGAGCATGAACAGGCGCGCCGAGATGGCCGTGCCCCCCAGCTTGGCCACAATGATGAGGCCGATGCCCAGCGCGGTGTGACCATGCCCCAGCCAGTAGAGCGCCAGCAGCTTGACCGGCAGCAGGGTCAGCAGCGGTACGGCAAACAGGGCCAGGGCCGCATAAGGGGGTAGGGCGCGGATGCGGCCCTCTATCCATCTCAGGCCGGGCAGGCGGCCAAACCACGCGACGATGGCGGCCAGGTATTCCCAGCCCCATTCTTCGAACAGCAGCACCAGCGCGATGAGCCAGATGCCCACCGTGGTGATGATGCGGCCCAGAGCGGCCATCAATGTGTTCAGCCCGCGTTTGATCACGGCCAACATGTTGTCAAGCATGTTGGCAGTATGGCGTCTGGCTGTGAAGTTTTGTTGCGCCGCGCCGCGTCAGGCAACTGAATCAGACGCCGCGTGCGCGATCCGACGCAAACTGCTTCTGGAACTCGCCAAAACGACCTGCATCCAGCGCATCACGCACTTCCTGCATCAGGTTGAGGTAGTAGTGCAGGTTGTGGATGGTGGTCAGCATGGGGCCGAGCATTTCACCGCAGCGATCCAGATGGTGCAAGTAAGCGCGGCTGAAGTTCTGGCAAGTGTGGCAGGTGCAGGTTTCGTCGATGGGGCGCTCGTCGGCCTTGTAGCGGCTGTTGCGCAGGCGCAGGTCACCAAAGCGCGTGAACAGGTGGCCATTGCGCGCATTGCGCGTGGGCATCACGCAGTCGAACATGTCGACACCCGTGGCCACGCCGGCGATCAGGTCTTCCGGTGTGCCCACGCCCATCAGGTAGCGTGGCTTGTTGGCGGGCAGCTTGGGTGTGATGTGGTTCATCACGCGCAGCATCTCGTCCTTGGGTTCACCCACGCTCACCCCACCGATGGCATAGCCAGGCAGGTTCAGGTCGACCAGGCCGGCCAGAGACTCTTCGCGCAGATTGGGGAACATGCCACCTTGCACGATGCCGAACAGGGCGTTGGGGTTCTGCAGCTTGTCGAACTCGGTGATGCAGCGCTTGGCCCAGCGCAGGCTCAGTTCCATCGACAGGCGGGCTTCCTTTTCGGTGGTGATGTGGCCCAGCGACTTGTCGCCCTTCCAGTAGGGCGTGCACTCGTCGAACTGCATGACGATGTCGGAGTTCAGGATGGTCTGGATCTGCATGCTGATCTCGGGCGTCAGGAACAGCTTGTCGCCGTTGACGGGCGAGGCAAAGCGCACGCCTTCTTCGCTGATCTTGCGCATCTCGCCCAGCGACCAGACCTGGAAGCCGCCCGAGTCCGTCAGGATGGGCTTGTGCCAGTTCTCGAATTTATGCAGGCCACCGAACTGCTTCATGATGTCCAGGCTAGGGCGCATCCACAGGTGGAAGGTGTTGCCCAGGATGATCTGTGCGCCCATTTCTTCGAGCGAGCGGGGCATCACGCCCTTGACCGTGCCATAAGTGCCCACCGGCATGAAGATGGGGGTCTGCACCACGCCGTGGTTGAGTGTGAGGCGGCCGCGTCGGGCTTCGCCTTCTGTCTTGATGAGGTCGAATGTCAGCATGGTCAGGTGTGAGGTCAGGTGCGCATCGTCAGGCCATCGCGGCCGTGGTGCGTCGGGCGTTGAGCCGCTCCAGCAGGCGTTCGCTGCGGAAAGGCTTGGACAGGACTTCAAGGCCCGATGCGCTCAGGCGGGCGATCTCGGCAGGGTCGGTGTCACCCGAGATGATCAGGGTCTGGAGGTTCTTGCCGTGCGCGCGCATGTGCACGCCCAGCGTTTGCACGAGGTGCAGGCCATTGATGCCAGGCAGGCGGTAGTCGGTGATCAGCGTATCAGGCAGATCCTCGTCTTCGCTGTTTTCCATGATGGTGGGCAGCTCATCGAGCAGCGATTCGCCATCGGGCCATGAGCGGGTACGGGCGCCCCAGCTGTGCAGCATCTCGCCAATGGCGCGGCGCAGCAGCATGTCGTCTTCCACCAGCCAGATCACGCGGCCGGTCAGCGGTTGGGAGGGCGCCTCCACCACTTCCGCGCGCTTGTGGGCGACGAGGTTGAGCGGCAGCTCGATGGCAAAGCAGGAGCCACGGCCCACGCGCGATTTGACCGAGACTTGCTCGCCCAGGATGGAGGCCGTGCGACGCACGATGGCCAGGCCCAGGCCGATGCCGCGATTGCGGTCGCGCGCCGAGTTGCCGACCTGGTAGAACTCTTCGAAGATGCGGTCGAGCTGATCCGGGGCGATGCCGATGCCGGTGTCCCAGACCTCGATGCGCAGGCGGTGTTTGCCACGGCGGCGCGCGGCCACCAGCACGCCGCCACTGTGCGTGTAGCGGATGGCATTGGCCACGAGGTTGCGCAGCACGCTGTGCAGCAGCATGGGGTCGGTCAGCACCATCAGCTGTGAGCCATGGGGCCCGCGTGGCAGCCTGAAGCGCAGGCGCAGGCCCTTGCTGTCGGCGGCGCTCTTTTCGTGCACACGCACAGCCTGGAAGACGTCGTGCAGCCCGACGGACTGGAATTCGGGCTTGACGGCGCCGGCGTCCAGCTTGGAGATGTCGAGCAGGCCCACGAGCAGCGACTCCATCGAGGCAACGGCTTCGTCCAGCATGTTGGTCAGGTCCTTGACCTCGGGCTCCTTGGCCTGTTGGCGCAAGAGGCTGACCAGCAGCCCGATGGCCGCGGTGGGCTGGCGCAGGTCATGGCTGGCAGCGGCCAGAAAGCGCGTCTTGGACTGGTTGGCGGCCTCCAGCGCGCGGGTGCGTTCTGCCACCCGTTCTTCCAGCGTGATGTTCATGCGCTCGGCCAGGTTCATGGCTTCGATGAACTTGCTCATCAGCGTGAGCGCGAAGCCCAGGAAGATGATGGGCACGCAGTAGGGCGTCCAGTACAGCGCGGTCACGTCCAGATACGGCGTGAGGAAGAGGTAATCGTGCGCCACGCTGATGAAGGTGCCGACCGGGCCCAGCGTCATGGCGATGGCCTCGAGCCAGTGGCGCGTCCAGGCGGTCAGCACCACGCGCACCACCACCAGGATGCCGCAGACCATGAGGATGGGATAGGCCACCAGGCGCAAGGTGTCCAGGTAAGGGGTACCCATGGCCAGCAGGCCGATCACAGGGAAGCCAAAGCCCATGAAACGCAAGGGCCACAGCAGCTTCTTGAGCGAGATGTTGGCGTAGCTCAGGCCGAACAGGGCGACGTAATAGGTGCTCACCGCCTGCGCGGCGAAGAAGAACCAGTCCACCACGGGCGCGGGCCAGCTGATGGTCTCGACAAAGTACAGCGCATTGCGGCCGCACATGACCAGCATCAGACAGCCGAAGTAGCCGAAGATCACATCGCGCGGTCGGGCGCGCCAGGCCAGCAACAGAAACAGGGCCATGCCGGCCACGGACATGTTGAGCGTCTGGGGCAGATCGACCGTGAGGCCCACCCAGCGGTCAAAGTCGTCGCGCATGTCGCTCAGCGGGCCGGCCTGCATCGGGGCGATGCCGGGCTTGCGGAAGGGGTTCATGCGCACATCGATTTCGATGTCGTTGTCACCCGCCAGCAGCACATTGACGGGCAGCTCCACCAGATAGGGCAGGGTCGCCATGCTGGTGATGGCGTGGCCTTCCATGTGCCGGGTGCTGAGCTGGATGCCGTTGACCGTGACGCGGTGATTGCCAGGCAGGCGATCGATGCGCAGGGCCCATGGCACCACGGGTGAGCGTGGCATGTACAGACGCGCCCTGTAGCAACCGACAGCCGGTGGCTTGATGTTCAGCGAACGCCAGTCATCAGGCAGCCTGACCGTGCGGCCTTCCTGCTGTTCGGCGCAGGTGCCAGGCGACAGGGTGGCCTGGTCCATGATGAAGGTCGGCTCTGCCCAGGCAGAACCGGCCAGCCACAGCGAGAACCCGATCAGCCAGGTCAGCAAGCGTCTGAGCCCGGATGCTGCAAGGAGGTCAAGGTTTCTGCCCATGATTTGATTTTTATCTCTGGATCAGCATGGCGTCGCCGTAGCTGAAGAAGCGGTATCGCTGTGCAATCGCATGTTGATACAACTGTCGGACATGCTCGTAGCCTGCCAGTGCGCTGACCAACATCATCAGGGTGCTCTTGGGCAGGTGGAAGTTCGTGACCAGCACATCCACCACCTTGAACTGGAATCCCGGGGTGATGAAGATGGTGGTGTCACGGCTGCCGGCCTGCAGGATATGCCCTGCAGGGGCGTCCAGGGCGGCGGACTCCAGTGCGCGCAAGGTCGTGGTGCCCACCGACACCACACGGCCACCGGCTGCCTTGGTGGCCTCGATGGCGGCCACGGTGGATTCGGGCACGTTGAACCACTCGCTGTGCATTTTGTGCTCGGCCAGATTGTCTGTGCGTACAGGCTGGAATGTCCCTGCGCCCACATGCAACGTCACTTCGGCGGTGCGGATGCCCCGGGCTTCCAGCTTGCTCAGCACGCCCTCGTCAAAGTGCAGGGCGGCGGTCGGGGCCGCCACGGCGCCAGGCTGAGAAGCGAACACGGTCTGATAGCGCCGCACGTCATCCGCGTCATCGGCGTGCGTGATGTAGGGGGGCAGGGGCACATGGCCGTGCTGTTCCAGCAAGACGAGCGGATCGTCCTCGAAACGCAGGTGGAACATGCCGTCGTCGGGCCCGCAGCGCCCCAGCACCTCGGCGTTGAAGGCTTCGGCGAACCTCAGCTTGCTGCCGGGTTTGGGCGATTTGCTGGCGCGCAGATGGGCCCATACCTCATGGCCGGGCAAGACGCGCTCGACCAGCGCTTCGACCGCGCCGCCGGTGGCCTTGTGGCCGTACAGGCGCGCCTTGATCACGCGGGTGTTGTTGAAGACCAGCAGATCGCCGGGCTGCAGCAGATCGGGCAGGTCTCGGAAAACGCGGTCTACGGGGGTGGGGCCTCGGCCATCCAGCAGTCGGGAAGCGCTGCGTTCGGCTGCTGGGTGCTGGGCGATCAGTTCGGGCGGCAGCTCGAAATCGAAATCGCTCAGGGAATAGGAAGGAGAGATGGTCATGCCATTGAGGGACGGACGAGTCCCGTGCCAAGGAAACCCGATATTGTCACCCCAAGCGAGGGGCGCTGTGTGACTCGCCCATTGGAGTGAGGGGGCTGCCCTGTGCGAACACGGCACAATCGGTGCCTGTCAGTTTTCCGGGCCGGGGAGGCCATCGTGGCGCAATCTGCGTCTGCCAGCAGCAAGTCCAGCAAGCAGGAACCGAATGCGTCCACCGATGGGCGTGCGGCAGCGCCTGCGCGCTCGGCGCCACAGAAGGCCATGGACAAGCTGGGCCTGGTGCGTGACATCGATCTGGCCCTGCACCTGCCGCTGCGCTACGAAGATGAAACCCGCCTGACCCTGTTGCGCGATGCCCGCGATGGGCAGACCGTGCAGATCGAGGGGGTGGTATCGGACAACCGCATCGAAGCGCGAGGGCGCCGCCAGTTGATCGTGCGGCTCGATGATGGCACCGGTGAGGTCCTGTTGCGCTTCCTGAACTTTTACGGTTCGCAACAAAAGAGCTGGGCGCCCGGCGTGCGTTTGCGCGTGCGTGGCGAGCTGCGCCATGGTTTTTGGGGCCGCGAGATGGTGCACCCGACCGTGCGCATCGTCAGCGACAACACGCCGCTGGCGGCGTCGCTCACGCCCGTCTACCCGACCAGTGCCGGTCTGCCTCAAGCTTACCTGCGCAAGGCCGTGGCCTCCGCCTTGACCCGGGCACCGCTGGAAGAGCTGATCCCGCCTGAACTGCTGCCGGGCCGCTGGCCACGCCTGCGCGAGGCGCTGGATTTCCTGCACCACCCCTCGCCTGAGGTGTCCCTTGTGGCGCTGGAGGACCACAGCCACCCCGCCTGGCAACGCCTGAAGTTTGAAGAGCTGCTGGCACAGCAGGTGTCGCAGATGAAGGCGCGCGCCGAGCGGGCGCACCTGAAGGCGCCCGTATTGAGCGCAACTCCCCAAGGGCTTCGAGACCGCCTGCTGGGCGTGCTGCCCTTCGAGCTGACCGGGGCCCAGCGCAAGGTGTGCGAAGAAATCGCGCAGGACCTGCGCAAGCCCCAGCCCATGCATCGATTGCTGCAAGGCGACGTGGGTTCGGGCAAGACCGTGGTCGCGGCCCTGGCCGCCGCCGTGGCCATGGATGCCGGCTGGCAGTGTGCGCTGATGGCCCCCACCGAGATCCTGGCCGAGCAGCACTTCCGCAAGCTGGTGGGTTGGCTGGAACCTTTGGGCATCAAGGTGGCCTGGCTCACGGGCAGCCTCAAGGCCAAAGCCAAACGCGAACAGATCGCGGCAGTGGCCTCGGGCGAGGCGCAGCTGGTGGTGGGCACCCATGCGGTGATCCAGGATCAGGTCACCTTCTCGCGACTGGGCCTGGCCTTGATCGACGAGCAACACCGCTTCGGCGTGGCCCAGCGCCTGCAACTGCGTCGCAAGCTGGAGAGCAGCGAGCTGGATCCGCATCTGCTGATGATGAGCGCCACACCCATCCCCCGCACGCTGGCCATGACCTATCTGGCCGATCTGGAGGTCAGCACCATCGACGAGTTGCCGCCCGGCCGCACGCCCATCGTCACCAAGGTGTTTGCGGACACGCGCCGCCCGGAAGTGATCGAGCGCATCCGCGATGAGGTGGCGCGAGGGCGTCAGGTCTACTGGGTCTGCCCCTTGATCGACGAAACCGAAGACAGCGACCAGGCGGCTGACGAGGCAGCCGGGCGCGCCAGCAACCGTCGCCCGCCGCTGGACCTGAGCAACGTCACGCAGACTCATCAGGAGCTCGGCGAATCGCTGGTGGGCTTTGGCGTGGGGCTGCTGCACGGGCGCTTGCCTGCCGCCGAGAAAGCAGACGTGATGGGTCGCTTTGCCAGCGGCGAGTTGTCCGTACTGGTGGCCACCACGGTGATCGAAGTGGGCGTGGACGTCCCCAATGCCAGCCTGATGGTGATCGAGCACGCCGAGCGTTTCGGCCTGAGCCAGTTGCACCAGTTGCGTGGTCGGGTGGGGCGGGGTGCCGTGGCCAGCGTGTGTGTGCTGCTCTATGCCTCGCCCTTGTCCGACTCGGGCAAGCAACGCCTCAAGGCCATGGCCGAGACCACGGACGGCTTCGAGATCGCGCGCCGGGATCTGGAAATCCGTGGCCCGGGCGAATTCATGGGCTCACGCCAGTCCGGCGCGGCCTTGTTGCGTTTTGCCGACTTGAACGAGGACCAGGGCCTGGTGGCCCGGGCGCGCCAGGTGGCCGAGACCATGCTGCGTGATCACCCCGAAGCCGCGCAAAGACACGTAGCCCGCTGGCTGGGACAGAAATCCGAATACCTCAAGGCCTGACCGGGTACTACGCGCCTCGCGCAGATCAAGCACAATCTGCAGCATGACCCTGACCGAACTTCGCTACATCGTGGCCGTTGCGCGTGAACGCCATTTCGGGCGCGCTGCAGAGGCCTGTTTCGTGTCGCAGCCGACCTTGTCCGTGGCCGTCAAGAAGCTGGAAGACGAACTCGACGTGAAGCTGTTCGAGCGCGGGAGTTCCGAGATCAGCGTCACGCCGCTGGGCGAAGAAATCGTGCGGCAGGCGCAGGCCGTGCTCGAGCAGGCCCAGGCCATCAAGGAAATCGCCAAGCGTGGCAAGGACCCTCTGGCGGGCGCCTTGCGTCTGGGTGTGATCTACACGATCGGGCCTTACCTGCTGCCGGATCTGGTTCGGTCGGCCATTGCCCGCGTGCCGCAGATGCCCTTGATGCTGCAGGAGAACTTCACTGTCAAGCTGCTGGAGATGCTGCGTGCGGGCGAGCTCGATTGCGCCATCCTGGCCGAGCCTTTCATGGACACCAACCTGGCCATGGCCCCCCTGTACGACGAGCCCTTCATGGTGGCCGTGCCGCGCGCGCATCCCCTGGCGCAACGCGATCGCATCAGTGCGGAAGAACTCAAGCGCGAGACCATGCTGCTGCTGGGGGCCGGCCACTGCTTCCGTGATCATGTGCTGGAGGTTTGCCCCGAATTTGCGCGCTTCTCAAGTGATGCAGAAGGCATTCGCAAAAGCTTCGAAGGCTCCTCGCTGGAGACCATCAAGCACATGGTGGCCGCCGGCATGGGCGTGACCGTGGTGCCGATCCTGTCCGTGCCGCGCGAGCCGCATCCTCACCTGGTGTTCGTGCCGTTCGAGGACCCGGTCCCGACGCGCCGCGTGGTGCTGGCCTGGCGCCGCAGCTTCACGCGTTATGAGGCCATTGCCGCCTTGCGCAACGCCATCTACGCCTGCCCGCTGGAGGGCGTGACGCGCCTGTCGGCCTGATGCATTTGGCGTGAGGCCGCTCAGGCGGCCGGTTTGATTTCAGGCTGATGTGGCTCGAAGCAGTCCACCACCGTGAAGTACAGGGATGCGTAGAACGAGGCGGCCACCCACATGCTGGCCGTCATCATCAGCACGCTGACCAGCATGGGCACCGGCAGGATGGCGGCGATCGCTGTGGCCAGCAGCGCCACGCCGCACAGCACACCAAACCAGCCCAGACCGAACACCAGGAACGCACCCAGGTTGCGCCAGCTGGCCATCAGGCTGAAGAACAGCGCCTTGGCCACGGGCATGTGGGCCCACAGGATCAGCGCCGGGGCATGCAGAAAGAACAAGGTCACAGGCAAGGTCAGCACCAGCTCCAGCAGCAGTACCTGCTGAACAAGTGGTTCACCGAGCATGTCGCCGATGTCCTTGGATTTGCTCTTGATGTCGTCCAGCAAGGCGGGGTCAGGGCCCAGCAAGGTGGCCACGCTCACGGCGGCCAGCATGGCCAGACCATAGGCCGCACCCAGGAGGATGAAGGCCTTGCGCGTGGGGGCATCCGTCTTGAAGGGCTCCAGCATGACGGTCGGGGTGACCATCTGCCCGGTCAGGACGCGACGCGTGCCCAGCATGAAGCCCATCCAGATGGCTGGTGCCAGGCAGGTGGCCAAGGCCACGCCAACGTCTTCCAGCAAAGCCGTCAGCAAGGTCGCCACCATGAAGGACAAGCCCAGCAGGCCGATATAGCCCAGCGGTTGCTGGCGGCAGGCCAGCATGCCTTGGCGAATCCACACCAGGCCCTGAGAGGCCTTGACCAGTTTGAGTTTCATGTTCAGGCCGCAGTGCTGCGCTGGTAGGACCAGGGCTTGTTGCGGCGCAGGGTCAGAACCCGCTCGAAATGGGTGGGGTCGTGGGGTTGAAGCATGGCGGCATCGCGGGGCAGGTAGAAGTCCCACAGGCGCGAGGTCCAGAAGCGCAGGGCGGCGGAGCGCAGCAGCGAAGGCAGCAGCACGAGCTCGTCGTCGGTCAGACGGCGTTGGGCGTCGTAGGCGGCCACGAAGGCCTGGGCGCGAACGGGGTCGAGCTCGCCCGTGGCCAGGTCGATGCACCAGTCATTGAGGCACACGGCGATGTCGAAGCCGAAGGTGTCGCAGCCGGCAAAGTAGAAGTCGAAGAAGCCCGACAGCACCGGGCCATCGAACATCACGTTGTCGCGGAACAGGTCGGCGTGGATGGGCCCGCGGGGCAGGGCCTTGAAGCTGGCCGAATCGGCGAGCGATTGCTGGAATGCCAGCTCCGACTGGATCAGCGAGGATTGAGCCGCGTTCAGATGGGGGAGCACGACCGGCACGGTCTCTGTCCACCAGGCCAAGCCACGCAGATTGGGTTGCTGATGCGGATAGTCCTGGCCAGCCTCGTGCATGCGGGCCAGCATGGCGCCCACCTGCGCGCAGTCCGCAGCCTGCGGTGCCAGCTGGTTGCGGCCTTTCAGGCGCGTCACCACGGCGGCGGGCTTGCCTTTGAGCGTGTGCAGGATGTCGCCTTGTGCGTTGGCCTGTGGCGCAGGTACCGGGATGCCCCGGTTGGCCAGGTGGTGCATCAGGTTCAGGTAGAAGGGCAACTGCTCGAAACTCAGTCGCTCGAACAGGGTGAGCACGTAGTCGCCCTTGTCCGAACTGACGAAGTAGTTCGTGTTCTCGATGCCGGAGGCACACCCTTGCATGGATTGCAGGGTGCCCAGATCCAGGTCGGACAGCAGTCCAGCCGCTTCTTGCGGGGACACTTCAGTGAAAACGGCCATGTGACAGGTCAAGCATCGAAAGGACAGGTTCCCACGCTACAAAACGGTGCACCGGGGCCAAAAAACCGCAACCAGATGTTGCGATCACTCATGGCTTAGGCGTAAACCCTCAGGCTTCGGGGGAAGACGAGCGTGTGATTGTAGGAGTCGCTGTGGCAGACTCCGCAGGATATTGAAAACCCCGTCCCACTGTTTCATGGGGGACGTGCATTTTTCCTATAACGAGGAACCGGTTCCGAATCATGAGCACTTCAGCCCCGAGCAAGATTTCCAAGCCCCTGTCCATGCTGGTTGCAGCGTCGTCTCTGGTGAGCCTGTCGGCCATGGCCCAGATGCGTGAGAGCAGCCCCTTGGGAGTTTACGGTGGTGGTACCTTCGGCGTCGGCGTCGCACAGTGGCCTGAAAGCGACTCCACCATCAGCGACCGCGCCGTGTTCAGCGGCAAGTTCTTCGGTGGCAAGCGCCTGACCCCTGGCCTGGCAGCTGAAATCAACTACCTGTTCTTCGGTGGTCTGGATCGTGCCAACGATTCCGCCAAGGCGGCGGCCACCAATGTGGCTTCGCTGCGTCAGAAAGAGCGCGCCATCACCCTGAACATCAACTGGGAAGTCGAACTCCTCAACGACTTCACCAACCAGTTGCGTTTCGGCTGGGCCCGCACCCGCAAGGATCAGACGATCACCCACGCCGACGGCTCGATCGAGCGCAAGGTCACCTATGACGGCGCCCCCTATTTCGGTGCTGGTATCGCCTTCCAGGCCACACGTGAAGTCAAGATGCTGTCGAACTTCGACTACATCGTCAACGGCCACGAGAGCTACTACCTGTTCAGCATCGGCGCATCTGCCGAATTCTGATGAGCCGTGCGGGGCCAGGTGATCTGGCCCCACAATTCGGGGCATGAACGCCCCGGATTCCACCTCTCCTTCGCCTGAGTCGTCGCTGCCCGTCCTGCTGCTGGTAGACGGGTCCAGCTACCTCTATCGCGCATTCCACGCCATGCCCGACCTGCGCGGGCCCAACGGCGAGCCGACTGGCGCCATGCACGGCGTGGTCAACATGATGGGATGGTTGCGTGAGCACATTGGCGCCGAGCACGCCGTGTGTGTGTTTGACGCCAAAGGCCCGACGTTCCGCGACGAGTGGTACCCCGAGTACAAGGCACACCGCCCGTCGATGCCGGACGACCTGCGTTCGCAGATCGAACCCATCCACGAGGTGGTCAAGCTGCTGGGCTGGCCGGTACTGGAAGTGCCGGGCATCGAAGCTGACGACGCCATCGGCACACTGGCACGAGTGGCCGCGGTCTCAGGCCATCGGGTCGTCATCTCGACGGGCGACAAGGACCTGGCTCAACTGGTCAACCCGCAGGTGTCCTTGATCAACACCATGGCCAAGCCGCCCGAGGTGCTGGACATCCCCGGTGTGCAGGCCAAGTTCGGCGTGCCGCCAGAGCGCATCATCGATTACCTGACCCTGATTGGTGACGCCGTGGACAACGTGCCCGGCGTCGAGAAGGTAGGCCCCAAGACCGCCGTGAAATGGCTGGCCGAGTACGACACGCTCGAAGGCGTGATGGCCGCAGCGGACAGCATCAAGGGCGTGGTGGGTGAGAACCTGCGCAAGGCCCTGGACTGGTTGCCGCAAGGCCGCCGCCTCATCACGGTCAAGCTGGATTGCGACCTCACCGGGCATGTGCCCGAGTGGCCATCGCTGGATGCCCTGGCACTGAAGGCGCCT
>NZ_DASUIS010000057.1:0-15322 GCF_036279675.1 Aquabacterium sp.
CGGCACCGCGCAAGCGCATGTCGGCGGCTGAAGCCGCGCAGGCCCGCGAAGAAGCGGCTGCACGCGAACGCGCCGCGCCACGGCGTGACGAACAAGCGCCGCGCCGAGATCCCCGTCAGGCGCCCAGCCAGGAGCGTGGCGCCTACCGTGGAGAGGATCGTGGCGAAGGCCGAGGCGCCCCTCGAGGTGATCGCGGCGACTTCCGCGATGAGCCACATCGCGACCCGCGCCAGGCACCACAAGGCGATCGCCGCGCCGCACCGCGCCGAGATCAGACCCCACGCGGCGGCACTGATCGAGGCCGCACGCCCGACCGCGCGCCATATCAAGACGAGCGCCCCGAGCAAGCCCCACGCCGCGACCATCGCCGTGCCGACGGCCACTCGGCCACACGCGCCTCGCAAGGCTACGACGCGCCACGCCCCCCCCAGGCCCCTGTCGAGCCCCGCGAGGACGATGGCCGTCTGCGCCTGTCCAAGCTCATGAGCGAAAAAGGCCTGGCCTCTCGCCGCGAAGCCGACGAGTGGATCGAGCAAGGCTGGGTCAGCGTCGATGGCGAGGTCGTGAGCGAACTCGGCACGCGCGTGTTCCCGCATCAGGTCATCACCATCGACCCGCTGGCACGCACGCAACAAGCCCAGCGCGTCACCATCTTGATCCACAAGCCGATTGGCTATGTGAGTGGCCAGGCTGAAGATGGCTATGAACCCGCCGTGGCCCTGATCCGGCCAGAGAACCGCTGGCACGATGACAAGCTCCCCGTGCAGCTGACACGCGGTCACCTGAAGAACCTGGCACCCGCCGGCCGGCTGGACATCGACTCCACCGGCCTGCTCGTGCTCACGCAGGATGGTCGCGTGGCCAAGCAGCTGATTGGCGAGGACTCCGGCGTCGAAAAGGAATACCTGGTGCGTGTGGTCTATGAAGCGGAACCCGAGGCCGAGAACGTCTCTGCCGTGGTGCCACCCGAAGCCATCGAACAACTGAAGTTCGGCCTGGAACTCGACGGGCGTCAACTCAAGCCCGCGCAGGTGTCCTGGCAGAACGAGCAGCAATTGCGCTTCGTGCTGCGTGAAGGCCGCAAGCGCCAGATCCGCCGCATGTGCGAGCTCGTTGGGCTCAAGGTGGTGGGCCTCAAGCGCGTGCGCATGGGCCGCATCACCCTGGGCAAGCTGCCACTGGGCCAATGGCGTTTCCTGAGGCCTGATGAGCGTTTCTGAGCACACGGGTGCTGACCGCACACTGCCCGCCTGGGTGGTGATCACGGCCCTGAGCCTGCTCACGGGTCTGCAGCCCATCACCACCGATCTGTACCTGCCCGCCCTGCCTCAGATGCAGCGCGAGTTGGGGCTGGACCCGTCGCATGTGCAGTGGACGCTGTCGGCCATGATCCTGGCCTTCGGCTTCGGGCAATTGATCTGGGGGCCGATCTCGGACCGATTTGGTCGCAGACCTGTGCTGCGCTGGGGGCTGGGCTTTTACGTGCTGGCCAGCGGTCTGACCATGGTCGCGCACGACCTGAGCATGATGATCCTGGCGCGCGTGGCGCAAGGCGCCAGCCTGTCGGCCGCCGTGATGTGTGGCCGCGCCATGATCCGAGATCTGTATGTGCCCGAACAAGGCGCACGCATGATGGCCAAAGGCATGAGTGGTCTGGGCGTCCTGGCGCTGGCCGGCCCCATCCTGGGCGGGCTGACCGCCACCCACTTCGGCTGGCGAGCCACGATGGGCCTGTTGGGGCTGTTCGGTCTGGCCACCTGGGCCTTCATCTGGACGCGTCTGCCCGAAACCCTGCCCGATGAACGCCGCCAGCACCATCTGCACTGGGGCACCATGGCACGCAACTGGTGGCAGATCTCGAAGCACCCGACGTTCCGCGCGCACGCCATGCTGACCTCTTCCACCTACGGCGGGCTCTTTGTCTACCTGGCGTTGTCGTCGTTTGTGTTCATCGATGTGCTGGGCACCAGCCGAACGGTCTACGGCCTGGGCATGTCCACCCTGTCCTTGTCCTACCTGATGGGCACCTTCCTGTGCCGCCGCTTGCTGCCGCGTCGAGGTCTGGTGGGCACGGTTCGCATGGCAGGCTGGTGCTCGCTGGCAGGCGGTACGGCGCTGGTACTGGTGTCAGTGGCGCAGTGGCTTGGGGATTGGCATGTGCCAGCCTGGAGCTTGCTGCCGGGCATGTGGCTGTACGCCTTTGCGCACGGCATCCACCAGCCTTGCGGCCAGACGGGCGTGGTCTCTGCCTTCCCCACACAGGCGGGCGCAGCCTCGGCCCTGTCGGGCTTTGTGCTGTCGAGCATCGCCTTCATGATCGGCGCCTTCATGTCCTGGTGGACCTCGCTGCCCGCCTGGGCCGGCACCATCCACCCGATGACCTTGGGCATGGGCATCGGCGGGGCCTTGACCGCCTGGGTTGCACTTGGCCGTGTACAGCGTGATGGCCACCACGTTGCGCACGCTGCGTGAACAAGAGGTGACGATGACGACGCCCCCCACCTGGATCCTCGCCGGCCCCACCGCTTGCGGCAAGACGGCCGCCGCCCTGGCGCTCGCGCAGGATGTGGACATCGAGATCATCAGCGTGGATTCGGCCCTGATCTACAAGGGCATGGACATCGGCACCGCCAAGCCCTCGGCCCAGGAGATGGCCGCCGTCCCGCACCACCTCATCGATATCCTGGACCCCACTGAAAGCTACAGCGCCGCCCGCTTCGTGCAGGACACCCACCGCCTGATCGGCGAGATCCGTGCACGAGGCCGCACACCCCTGCTGGTGGGCGGCACCATGCTCTACATCAAGGCCCTGCTCGAAGGCCTGGACGACATGCCATCGGCTGACCCGGCCATCCGCGCCATGCTGGACGCGCAGATGGCCGAGCGCGGCACACCTGCGATGCATGCCGAGCTGGCCAAGGTGGACCCCCTCACCGCCGCACGCCTGGCACCGGGTGACACCCAACGCATCCAGCGCGCGCTGGAGGTCTGGCACAGCACCGGTCAGCCCTTGTCCAGCTTTCATCAACGCGCCAGCAAGCAGGATGCGCCACAGCACGACGCCATCCTGGTCTCGCTGGAGCCGACGGAGCGCGCCTGGCTGCATCAACGCGTGGCGCAGCGCTTCGAGCTGATGATGCAAGCTGGCTTCATCGACGAGGTGAAGCGCTTGCGCCAACGCCCCGACCTGCATGTGGGCCTGCCCGCCATCCGATGCGTGGGCTACAGACAGGTCTGGGAAGCACTGGATGCCGGGCAGGACCTGAGCAACCCGGTGGTGCTCAAGGACGTGATGGACAAGGGCATCGCCGCCACGCGTCAGCTCGCCAAACGCCAGATCACCTGGTTGCGCAGCATGCCGCAACGCGTGGTCGTGCATTGCGATCAACCTGACGCACTGTCTGGCGTACGGCAGGCATTTGGCATCGGTCTTTGACGCTTGCGGTTTTCGCCACAAACGCACAAACTTCATCGGTAAAGCCCTTCAGGCTTGATGTGGGTTAACGCCAAGCCAGACTGGCGCACCTAAGCTGGCCCTTCACCGAGAAAGACCATGCCGTACGAACTGTTTCGCCACAAGGGGCACGTGTGCCTGATGTTTTCCGACCTTTGTGACGAAGGGGGCGGCGCGGTTCAGGCCAACCAGTTCCTCATCGTCAACGATGACACCGGCGCCATCATCGACCCGGGCGGCAACCTGGCCTACAGCGAGCTTTACCTGGCGATGACGCGGCACTTCGCACCGTCTCGCCTGTCTGCCATCCTGGCATCTCATGCCGATCCGGACATCATCGCCGCGCTGGACCGCTGGATGACCGCCACACCGGACGCCAAGCTGTATGTGTCCACGCTGTGGGAGCGCTTCGTGCCCCACTTCTGCAAGCCCGGCAAGACCACGGGCCGCGTGATCGGCATGCCCGACTCCGGCATGCGCATTCAGATTGGCAACAGCGAACTGCTCGCGCTGCCCGCGCACTTCATGCATGCCGAGGGCAACTTCCAGTTCTATGACCCGATCAGCCGCATCCTGTTCTCAGGCGACTTGGGCGTGTCACTGATGGCGGGCAAGCAGGCCCAGCAGATCATCACCTCGTTGTCGCCCATGCCGCCGGGCATGGAAGCCTTCCACCGCCGCTACATGGTGTCCAACAAGATCCTGCGCTTCTGGGCCCGCATGGTGCGCCAGTTGCCCATCGACATGATCGTGCCGCAGCACGGTGCGCCCCTGCAAGGCGCGGCCGTCAAGCAGTTCATCGAATGGGTGGAAGGCCTGTCGTGTGGCGTCGATCTGATGACCGACGCCAACTACGCCATCCCGCGCTGACTCTGGCTGGGGCCTGGTCCAAGCTGATCAATGCGCCCCGCCCGCATCCACCGCCGCAGCCGACCGCTTGGGTTTGGCCAGCCACACGATCGGGATCAGGCACAGGAACAGGAATGAGGAAGCCAGATAGACGTCATCAGCAGCCCGTGTGAAGGCTTGCTGGTCGATCATTCTGGTGATCTGCGCGGCGGCCTGCTCGAAGCTCATGCCCGTGTTCATCAAGGCATTGAGCCCGTCCATCGCGCCGGGATCGGTACGAGACACCTTCTCCACCATGTGCACATGATGCAGCGTGGCGCGGTTCTCCCAGATCGTGGCCACGGTGGACGTGCCCATGGCACCCGCCGTGATCCGCACGAAATTGCTCAAGCCCGATGCGGCGGGAATGCGATCCGGTGTCAGGCCATTGAGCGTGATCGCGCTCAAGGGGATGAAGAAGAACGCGATCGCCCCACCTTGCAGGATCGTGGGCACCAGGATGTGATTGAAGTCCACCAAGGTGTTGAAGTGCGAGCGCATCCACATCACCAGCGCAAAGCCGGAGAACGCCACCGTGGCCAGCCAGCGCGGGTCCACCTTGGTCACGTTCTTGCCAACGATGGGTGACAACAGAATGGCCAGCAAGCCCACGGGCGCCACCGCCATGCCGGCCACCGAAGCCGTGTAGCCCATGTACTGCTGCAACCACATTGGCAGCAGCACCACGTTGCCGAAGAACAGGCCATAGGCCACGGACAGCGCCATCACGCCAAACAGGAAGTTGCGGCTGGCAAACAGGCGCAGGTCCACCACCGGGTGCTCCTGCGTCAACTCCCACACCACGAAGACAGCAAAGCCGATCAACGCCACGAGCCCGAGGATCACGATCTGGTTGCTCTCGAACCAGTCCAGCTCCTTGCCCTTGTCGAGCATGATCTGCAAGGCGCCCACCCACATCACCAGCAGCGACAGGCCCACCGTATCGATGGGCAGCTTTTGTGTCGGGGTCTCGCGCTTCGCGTAGATGCGCCAGGTCACCAGTGCAGCCCCCAGTCCCACGGGGATGTTGATGTAGAAGATCCAGGGCCAGGACATGTTGTCCGTGATCCAGCCACCCAGCAAGGGCCCGGTCACGGGCGCTACCAGCGTGGTCATGGCCCACATCGCCAGCGCCATCCCCGCCTTGGCTGGCGGATAGCTGCTGAGCAACAAGGTTTGCGACAGCGGGATCATCGGCCCGGCCACCAGGCCCTGCAGCACCCGGAACGCAATCAACATCTCCAGCGAAGACGCCAGACCGCACATCCAGGAGGCCAGCACGAACAGGAGCACGCTCAAGGTGAACAGGCGCACCGCACCGAAGCGTTGCGTCAGCCAGCCTGTGAGCGGCACCGAGATCGCGTTGGACACGCCAAAGCTCGTGATCACCCAGGTGCCTTGCGTCGGGCTGACGCCCAGGTTGCCCGCAATGGCCGGCAGCGACACGTTGGCGATGGACGAATCCAGCACGTTCATGAAGGTGGCCAGAGACAGGGCCACCGTGCCCAGGATCAGGTCACCCCCCTGCAGCGGCTTGTGCGCATGCGACGGCGCGGCGCTCAACTCAGGCTCCCTTGCTCACGGCATGCGCGGCTGCACCCACATGAACCGTGCGCCCCAGATTGGTCGAGATGATGCGGTCCACCAGCTTGTCGGCATCTTTTTGCAGATCATCGAACACGGTGGTCTGGGCGACGGCCTGCGTGCGTTGAGCCTGCGCCAGCATCTGGCCGTCCTGTTTGGCCACATCCACCTCGACCTCCATCGACAGGCCCACACGCAGCGGATGCGCCTTGACCTCATCGGCCTGCAAGGTCACGCGCACCGGGACGCGCTGCACGATCTTGATCCAGTTGCCCGTGGCGTTCTGGGCAGGCAACAGCGCAAACGCCGCCCCCGTGCCGGCCCCCAGGCCAGCCACGGTGCCGTGATAGACCACCTTCTGGCCGTAGACGTCGGCCGTCAAGGTAGCTGGCTGGCCAATGCGCACGCGCTGCAACTGGCTTTCCTTGAAGTTGGCGTCCACCCAGGGCTGATCCAGCGCGACCACGGTCATCAGGGGTGACCCTGCTGGCACGCGCTGGCCCACCTGCACGCTGCGCTTGGCCACATAGCCATCGACTGGTGCGACCAGGGCCACGCGCTTGAGCGCCAGGTAAGCCTCACGCACACGGGCCGCGGCACGTTGCACATTGGGGTGCAGCTCCACCGAGGTGCCGTCCGTCAGGGACTGGTTGGACGCCAGTTGCTCGCGGGCCGTGCTCAAGGCCGATTCGGCCGCTGCCAACGTGCTGCGCGCCGCAGCCAGTTGGGACTGCGCATGGTTGAGTTCTTCCTTGCCCACCGCACCGCTGGCCAGCAAGGGCGCACGGCGGTTCACATCGTCCTGCGCGCGGGCCACTTCGTTCTGGGCCTTGGCCACATCGGCCTGGCGCGCCTGGATCTGTGATTGCAAGCTGCCGTTGTTGGCAAACAGGGTTCGCACTTCACGCACGGTCTGCGCCAGTTGAGCCTGGGCCTGATCCAGTGCCACCTGGGCATCGGCGGCATCCAGCCTGACCAGCAACTGCCCGGCCTTGACCATGTCGGTGTCATCGGCGTTGATGGCCAGCACGGTGCCGGCCACTTGCGGCGTGATCTGCACGACATTGGCCTGCACATAGGCGTTGTCGGTGTGTTCGTAATGGTTGGCCACCAGCGCGTAGTAGGCCCCGTAAGCGCCACCGCCCAGCAGCACGGCCAATGCGATCGCCGTCAGGGCTTTCTTGCGTGCAGGTGCGGCTTGCGCGTTGTCATCGTTGGATGGGGTGTTGGCAACGTTGCTCATGAACGGTCTCCGGCCTGCGTGGCGGCTTGTTTGTTGTCGGAAGAAGCGGTGGGGGAGCCGGGCTGCTCGGCTTGCAAGCTGCCGCCCAGGGCTCGGATCAGGTTGATCTGCGCATCCAGGGCGTGGGCCAGCAGATCGATGGCCTTGTGGCGTTGCGCCAGCACGTTGGACTCGGCACTGAGCACGGTCAGGTAGCCGCTCAGGCCAGCCTGGTATCGCTCCACGGCCAGCTTGTAGGCCGCCTCGGCGCTCTGCTGGGCCAGCTTTTGCTCCTGCCGCTGCCGCGCCGCCGATTGAGAACCGGCGATCTGGTCTGCCACGTCCTGCACAGCCTGCAACACCGTCTGGTTGTAAGTGGCCAGGGCCACGTCGTGATCGGCCACCTTGCCTTGCAGATTGGCCACGCGCTTGTCGGCGTCAAACAAAGGCAGATGGATCGCGGGCATCAGGCCCCATTGCAGACTGGTGGGCTTCAGCAGTTGATCCAGGCCGATCGAGTTGTAGCCGGCATAGCTGACCAGATCCACGTTCGGATAGAACAAGGCACGCGCCGAATCGACCTGGTGGCCTGCCGCTTGCGCACGCCACAGGGCCGCCATCACGTCGGCGCGCCGGGCCAGCAGGTCCACGGGGATGTGATCTGGCACAGGCAAGGGCTCGACCACGTCCTTGACCAGCAGTTGATCCAAGGCCTGCGGCGACTGCCCGGTCAGATAGGCCAGCGCATGGCGCATCTTCACAAGCTCTTCATCCCAGGACTCGACTTGCGCGCGGGCATCGGGCAAAGCGCCCTCGCCTTGCTTGAGCTCGACGGCCGTGTCCAGCCCGGCCTGCACGCGCTGGCGAATCAGCTTCAGCATCTCTTCGCGCTGTGCCAGGGTCCGTACGCTGATCTCACGCTGGAACTGCGCGCGCCCCAGCTCCAGGTAGGCTCGGGCCACCTGCCACGACAGCACCAGGCCAGCGGTCCGGACATCGGCCTGTGCCGCGCGCTTTTGCCCGATCAGGGACTCGATCTCGGCGCGTTGGCGGCCAAACAGGTCCAGCTCCCATGAGCCTTCCACCTGCAAGGTCCCCGAGGTCAATGACGAGCCCGCGATGGGTGGCGGGTACATGCCATGGCGGGAGAACTTCTGGCGATCGACCTCGGCCTTGGCCTGGATCTGCGGCTTGTCGTTGCCGCGCGCGATGGACTCCAGCGCCTCCACGCGACGCAGACGCGCCTGTGCCATCTGGAGATTGGGGCTGTCAGCCAGGGCCTTGGCCATCAAGGCATTGAGCTGCCTGTCTTCGTAGCCTTCCCACCAGGGGGGCACCTGCGCCGTCACTTCGACTGCTTGCGCGCTGCGCACGCCCAGTTTGTCGGCATCCAGTGCGCGCAAGGCAGGCTGGATGTCCTGATGGGTGGAACAAGCCGTCAGGCTGGCCAGCGCCAGCACGGAAACAGGCATCAGCCACGCCTGGCGACGGCGTGAGAATCGATCGAACATGGGCACTACTCCAGCGGGGATCTTGTCGGCTCAGGCGAGGCTTCAGGCGTGGCGCTCGGCCTCGGCCGCATCACGCAGGTTTTCGGCGTTGGCCAGAATGCGGCGCAGCAGGACCATCAGGGTCTGCCACTCTTCCTGGGTGAAGCCCTCCAGCAAGGCATTGGAGACATCGCACAGCACGCCGGGCACGGGTGCGATGGCCGTTTCACCTTCTTCGGTCAGGCTCAGGTGCACGACACGGCGGTCCTCGGTGGAGCGCACACGCTTGCACAAGCCCTTGGCTTCCAGGCGATCCAGGGTGCGGGTCAGGGCACCGGCATCCAGTTGCAGCTCTCGCGACAAGGCCGCCAGCGTGTTGCACTCGCCCTTGCTGATCATGAACATGGGGGTCCACTGGGCCTGGGTCAGGCCATGGCTGTCCAGGCGTTTGTCCACCACGCCCACCATCATCTGCACCACACGGCGCATCAGGTAGCCAAAGCTGTTCTCACGCTTCCAGTTGCCCTTGATGTAGATCGGTGCCGGTGGCGTTGGCCCCTCGGGGGCTTCGTTTGAAGTAGTTGACGAATCAGTCATGGCGTTAATTTATTTGCCTACGCAAATATTGTCAAGGCATGATAATGGGACAACTTTCACGAACACCCCGCCAACATGTCCAGCGCGTCCAGCAGTCAACCGCCCAAAGGCAAGTCCGTCAGATCGCTCCAGGATCTCAAGCCCTTCCTGCGGCCTTACAAGATGCGCATCGCGATGGCGGGCGTGTTCCTGCTGCTGGCGGCGCTGACCACCCTGGTGTTGCCGATTGCCCTGCGCACCCTGATCGACCAGGGCATGGTGTCGGCCGATCCGGGCCAGCGGGTGATGGCCATGCGCGAGCATTTCCTGGCCCTGTTTGGCGTGGGTGTGGCGCTGGGCGTGTTCTCTGCGTCGCGCTATTACTCGGTGACCTGGCTGGGTGAACGCATCACCGCCGATATCAAGAGCGCCGTTTACGGGCACGTGCTCAAGCAAAGCCCCGAATTTTTCGAGACCACGCAAAGCGGCGAAATCCTCTCGCGCCTGACAGCCGACACCACCCTGATCCAGACCGTGGTGGGCACCAGCGTCTCCATGGGCCTGCGCAACGCCATCATGGCCGTCGGTGCATTGACCATGCTGATCATCACCAACCCCTATGTGATGGCGCAGGTACTGGGTGGCCTGGTCCTGGTGGTCATGCCCGCCATCATCTATGGCCGCCGCGTGCGCAAACTGTCTCGCGCCAGCCAGGACCGCGTGGCGGACTCCAGCGCCATCGCCGCCGAGGTGCTCAATGCCGTGCCGGTGGTCCAGAGCTACACCGCCGAGGGGCGTGAAGCGCAGCGCTTCGTCAAGGCCACCGAGAGCGCCTTCAAGACGGGTGAGCGCCGCATCCGTGCACGCGCCGTGCTCGTGGCCTTCATCATCAGCGCCACCACCGGTGCCTTGCTGTGGGGGCTGTATCAAGGCACCCAGGCCGTGCTGGACGGCAAGATCACCGCCGGCCACATGGGCCAGACGGTGGTGTACGTGATCCTGCTGCTGAGTTCCGTGGCAGCGCTGTCCGAGGTCTATGGCGACATCCTGCGTGCCGCCGGCGCCACCGAGCGCCTGATGGAGTTGCTCGCTGCCCGCTCCCCCATTCAGGAGCCCGCTCAGCCCAAACCACTGCCCGCACCGAGAAGCGGCTCTCGCGTCAGCTTGTCGGGGCTGCACTTCAACTACCCTTCCCGCCCCCATCAAACCGCGCTGGAAGACTTCAACCTGCTGGTCAACCCCGGCGAGACCGTGGCCCTGGTCGGCCCCAGCGGCGCCGGCAAGAGCACCGTCTTCCAGTTGCTGCTGCGTTTTTATGACCCACAAGCAGGCCGCATCGAGATCGATGGGGAGGCCGTCACCCAGTTGTCCTTGAACGAGCTGCGCCAACGCATCGGCATCGTCCCGCAGGACAGCACCATCTTCTCGACCACGGCACTCGAAAACATCCGCTATGGCTGCCCTGACGCCACGGACGAACAGGTCACCGCCGCCGCCAAGGCTGCCCACGCGCACGACTTCATCTGCGCCCTGCCCGAGGGCTACCACACCTTCCTGGGCGAGCGCGGCGTGCGCCTGTCCGGCGGGCAGCGCCAGCGCATCAGCATTGCACGCGCCATCCTCAAGAACGCACCCTTGTTGCTGCTGGATGAAGCCACCAGCGCGCTCGACACCGAGAGCGAACGCGCCGTGCAGGCCGCGCTGGAAGAAGCCATGAAGGACCGCACCACCCTGGTCATTGCCCACCGCCTGAGCACCGTCGTCAACGCCGACCGCATCGTGGTGCTGGAAGCCGGCCACATTGTCGACGTGGGTACCCACGCCGAGCTGATGGCCCGCAACGGCTTGTACGCCAAACTCGCGGCCATGCAATTCGATCAGATCGAAGCTGGCCATGACGCCCCCCCGCCGCAAGCCCTGTCAGCCTGAGCAGGCAGTGCTGCGTTGAACCATACATGCTCGCAAGAGTGCTCTACTGAACCACATGACCCCATTCAATCCCGCTCGCACCCTCATGATTTCGGCCATCAGCTCGGCCATCCTGCTCGGCGGTTGCGCCAACATGGATGAAACCCAGCGAGGTACCGCACAAGGTGCAGGCATTGGCGCCGTCGCTGGCGCCATCATCGGCCAGGTGGCTGGCAAGAACGCGGCCACTGGCGCCGTCATCGGCGGCATCGCAGGTGCGGTGGCCGGCAACGTGTGGTCCAAGCGCATGCAGGCCCAGCGTGAAGCCATGGAACAAGCCACCCGCGGCACCGATGTGGAAGTGACCCGCACGCAGGACAACCAGCTGAAGGTCAACATCCCCAACGACATCTCGTTCGCCACAGGTAGCGCTGCGATCAAACCCGAACTGCGCTCGGTGCTGGAAACCTTTGCCAGCGGCCTGAGCAAGGACAGCAACGGCATGCACGTGCGCGTGGTGGGCCATACCGACAGCACAGGCTCCGACTCGGTGAACAACCCCTTGTCCAAGGAACGTGCCGACAGCGTCAAGGACTTCCTGACCGACCGTGGTGTGCCAGCCAGCCGCGTGGAAACCGCAGGCCGCGGTGAACGCGAGCCGATTGCCAGCAACGACACGGCAGAAGGCCGCGCGAAAAACCGCCGCGTGGAAATCTTCCTGCGCGAACCCGAGCAGGCATCTGCGCAGCAACCCGCCACGCGCTGAACCTGCCTGCCACACCAAAACGGCCCGCCCTCCCGCGGGCCAGATCGACAGCCGGGCGATAATCCCGGCTGTTTTGCATTCTCGAGGTGCCCCGCCCGTGACACGCCCCGTTCGCAGCCAATACGAAGACTTCATGCGCCTGGTTCACACCACCGGCGTGCTCAAGACCGACCGCACCGGCACCGGTACGCGCAGCGTGTTCGGCCACCAGATGCGTTTCGACCTGAGCGAAGGCTTTCCCCTGGTCACGACCAAGAAGGTGCACCTCAAGTCCATCATCGTGGAACTTCTGTGGTTCCTGCGCGGCGACAACAACGTCAAGTGGCTGCAGGAGCGTGGCGTCAGCATCTGGGATGAATGGGCCCGTGAAGACGGCTCGCTCGGCCCCGTGTATGGCGTGCAATGGCGCAGCTGGCCCAAGCCCGATGGCGGCCATGTGGACCAGATCAGCGACGTGGTCAAGCAACTCAAGACCACGCCTGATTCGCGTCGCATCATCGTCAGCGCCTGGAACCCCGGCCTGATCGACCAGATGGCGCTGCCGCCCTGCCACGCCTTCTTCCAGTTCTACGTGGCCCCGCCCCAGACCGAAGGCGGCAAGGGCAAACTGAGCTGCCAGCTGTACCAGCGCAGCGCCGACATCTTCCTGGGTGTGCCGTTCAACATCGCGAGCTACGCCCTGCTCACCCACATGCTGGCCCAGCAGTGCGATCTGGATGTGGGCGACTTCATCTGGACAGGCGGTGACTGCCACATCTACAGCAACCACACCGAACAGGTCGAGCTGCAGCTCAGCCGCACGCCGCACCCTTACCCGCTGCTCAACCTCAAGCGCAAGCCTGACTCGATCTTCGACTACGAGTACGAAGACTTCGAGGTGCTCGAGTACACACACCACCCCGCCATCAAGGCGCCCGTGGCCGTCTGATCCGGCGAGCGAGAACACGCACACATGACCACGCTCAGCCTGATCGCCGCCGTCGCCCGCAATGGCGCCATCGGCAAGGACAACGCCCTGCTGTGGCGCCTGTCGGAAGACCTGCAGTTCTTCAAGCGCACAACCATGGGTTGCCCGGTCATCATGGGCCGCAAGACCTATGACTCCATCGGCCGCCCGCTGCCAGGCAGACGCAACATCGTCATCACGCGCAACGCGTCGTGGTCGGCGCCTGGCATCGACAGCGCCCCCTCGCTGCAAGCCGCGCTGGCCTTGCTGGACAGCTCGGTAGACAAAGCCTTCGTCATCGGTGGCGCGCAGATCTACACCGAGGCCCTGCCCCTCGTGCAGGAGATCGTGCTGACCGAAATCGACCGCGATTTCGAAGGTGATGCCTTCTTCCCGATCTGGGACAAGACCGCGTTCAAGGAAGTCGCCCGCGAAGCGCACCATGCGCCCGCGCCCAACGACTTCGACTACGCCTTTGTGACCTACCGTCGGGGCTGACCCCCGAAACAAGCGGTACAGCAGGCGACACCCCGGGGAAAGTGCCCGGTTGCGTTCACGAGGCGGCCAGATAAATTCTGCCCGCGTAACGCTACCCAGAACCACCCAACCGAGGAGGCGCCTGCCCATGGACAACACCCCCGTCACCCGTCGCCATGCCAGCCGCCTCGCGCTGGCCTGCCTGACCGCGCTCGCCGTGCAAGGCGCGCAAGCGAACCTGATAGACGACATCCCCGCCGGCACGGGCTATGCCGCCCTGGAGATGTGCACGCGGACCATGCAAAGCCGGGATGACTATCTCCGTGTGCGCTGGTACTACACCGTGCCGGTCGTGCAGCCGCTGTCGGCCGTGTGGATGGTGGATTACGTCCCCGGCGTCAAGGTCAATGTGCGCAGCTGGGTGCCCTTCATCACCAACCCGCGCACCGCCATCTACCGCAAGGGCCTTGGTTGCACCATCGTCCCGCCAGGCACGACTGAAGCGGCCGTGCGTGCACAGCCCTTCAAGGCGATCGACATGCCCGCGCCGTCGAGCCATTCATGGCCCATGGGTGAAGCTGCGGCCGATGCCACCGGGCTGAGCGCCAGCCAGCTCGCCTTGCTCAAGGCGCGTGGCGATCAGATCTTCAGCGAATCCACCAGTAAAGTCAGTCAGAAGAAGAACTCGATCGCCTTCCTTGTGGCTTACAAGGGGCGACTGATACACGAACGCTACGCCAAGGACTACAACCGTGACCAGCCCCAACTGGGCTGGTCCATGACCAAGTCCCTCACGGCGCTGATCGCCGGGGCCATGGCCACCGATGGCCGCCTGAGCCTGGACGCGCCTGTGGGGCTGCCTCAATGGTCCGGCAGCGCCAAGGCCACCATCACCTGGAAGCAGTTGCTCAACATGGCACCAGGCCTGGCCTGGACCGAGGGCTACACCGGCGCAGGCGACACCACGGACATGCTGTTCTCGCAAGCGGACGAAGGCAGTTGGGCGGCCGAACACCCACTCACCAGCACGCCGGGCACGGTTTTCAATTACTCCACGGGCTCCCCCAACATCGCCATGCTGCGCATGAGGCAGCTCCTGGGGGGCAGCCACCAGGCCCTGTACAACTACTACCAGCAACGCCTGCTGATGCCGCTGGGCATCCGCCAGGGCATCATCGAGCCTGATGCATCCGGCACGCCCGTGGGTGGTGCACGGGGCATTTTGCGGCCGGTCGACTGGCTCCGCCTGGGGCAACTGGTCAGCCAGGGCGGGCAATGGCAAGGTCAGACGCTGATCAACGCCAATGCCATGAACTTCCTGCTGGCGGGCTCGCCTGCCACCGCAGAATACGGTGGCTACATCTGGCGCCAGCCCACATCCAAGGAGATCCCCGCCGACCTGATCAACCGCATTCCGGCTGACACGGTCATGTTCCTGGGCCACCTGGGGCAGTTCACGGTCATCGTGCCCAGCAAGCAGCTGGTGGTGGTGCGCATGGGCGTGTCGCTCGACATGGACAGCACCAAGCGCGATGTGTTTGGCACGGTGGCGGATCTGGTCGATCAGCTTTGAAACGGCTTTAAGGCAAGCTGCCCATCGGGCCCTCTTTCGTGGTGAGAATTCAAGGGAAAATACCGCTCCCCTGTCTCACCACGAAGGATCTCGCTCATGTCCGGTCACGGTTTTCACGTCCACGGCCCGCACGATCACGCGCTTGAACACGGCGCCCAACATGAACCTGAAGGCATGGCCGGGCAACTGGCCGTGATCACCGCCGTGCTGGCCACGGTGGGAGCGCTGTTTTCCTACATGGGTGGCGCCACGCAGGCCAATGCTGGCCTGTACAAGAACAACGCCGCCATCAAGAAGACGGAAGCGTCCAACCAATGGAATTTCTTTCAGGCCAAGAGCACCAAGCAGTCCCTGGCCGAGCTCGCGCGCGATCTGGCACCGGACGACAAGAAGGCCAGCTACCAGGGCAAGATAGACCGCTACGAGAAAGAGAAGAAC
>NZ_DASUIS010000058.1:0-44168 GCF_036279675.1 Aquabacterium sp.
CGAGGGCGAGCGCGCCGCCCGGGTCAAGGATTTCGTCAAGCGCTACAAGTGGAAGGGGCCGGTGTTCGAGATCTCGGCCCTGGCGCGCGAAGGTCTGCAGCCGCTGCTTCATGCCATCTGGGACCACGTGGCGGCCCAGCAGGAGCTCCCGCCGCCCGAGCGTGATCCGCGTTTTGACGAGGCGCCCGGCGAGGCCGGTCATGAGTGAGGCCCTGCGCCAGGCCCGGCGCATCGTCGTCAAGGTGGGCTCCAGTCTGGTGACCAACGAGGGCCGGGGCGTGGACGCCGAAGCCATCGGCAACTGGTGCCGCCAGATGGCTGCGCTGGCCCACCAGGGACTGGAGGTGGTCATGGTCTCCAGTGGCGCGATTGCCGAAGGCATGAAGCGCCTGGGCTGGACCAGCCGCCCGACCGAACTTTCCGAGCTGCAGGCTGCCGCAGCCGTGGGGCAGATGGGCCTGGCCCAGATGTACGAGAGCCAGCTGTCCCGCCATGGCATGGGCAGCGCCCAGGTGCTGCTCACGCACGCCGATCTGGCCGACCGCGAACGTTACCTGAACGCCCGCTCCACCTTGTTGACCCTGTTGTCGCACAAGGTGGTGCCGGTCATCAACGAGAACGACACCGTGGTCACCGATGAGATCAAGTTCGGTGACAACGACACCCTGGGTGCGCTGGTGGCCAACCTGGTCGAAGCCGATGCCCTGGTCATCCTGACCGATCAGAAGGGCTTGTACAGCGCCGACCCGCGCAAGGACCCCAATGCCCGCTTCATCGATGTGTGCACCGCTGGTGACCCCTCTCTGGAGCAGATGGCGGGTGGCGCAGGCTCACGTGTGGGCACGGGCGGCATGATCACCAAGGTGCTGGCTGCCAAGCGCGCTGCGGGCAGCGGTGCGTCTACCGTGATCGCCTGGGGGCGTGAGCCTGACGTGCTGGTGCGCCTCACGCAGGGCGAAGCCATTGGTTCGCTGTTTGTGGCAGCCACTGCCAAGCAGACTGCACGCAAGCAGTGGATGGCCGATCACCTGCAGCTGCGCGGTGCCGTGATCATTGATGACGGTGCCGTGGCCAAATTGCGCGACGAAGGCAAGAGCCTGCTGCCCATTGGCATGACCGAGGTGGTAGGTGAGTTCCACCGCGGCGACGTGATCGCCGTGCGCAACCAGGCGGGGCAGGACGTGGCCCGTGGTCTGGCCAATTACGCCAGCAGTGAGGCGCGCCTGATCGCGCGCAAGGCCTCGACCGAAATCGAAGGCGTGCTGGGTTTCACCAGCGAGCCAGAGATGATCCACCGCGACAACCTCGTGCTGGCCTGATTGCCAGCACGCTGCATTGCCGCGGTAGAAGGATCAACGAGGGATCAGCGAGCGCGGCGGCGGCGCGCTACGGTGGCGACGATGGCCAGGCCACCCAGCGCCATGGCTACGCTGCCGGCTTCAGGCACGGCCGTGGCCTTGATGCTGTCGATCGCCGCAGCGTTGTAGACGCCGAAGCCTGTCACAGGGCGGAAGTTGCTGTCAGCCAGCAGCACTTCGTCGAAGCCGCCGCCGGAGAAGCCCAGCCAGTGCAGGGTGGTCTGATGGTTCAGCGAGCCGCTTTGAACCACCGCGCCGTTCAGGTGCAGTTCGTAGTACAGGCCCAGATTGCCGTTGTCACCGAAACCGCTGCCGACCAGGAAGCTGACATCCTGGAAGTCGTTGCCGTTGGTCAGGCTGATGGAGGTATAACCATTGTCGCCACCATTGGGGTACCAGCCGTAGCCTGAGCCGCCGTTGTACGTGGTGTAGGTGGTCCAGATGTCGGCGCCGTCACCATTGATCTGGCGCACGGTGATGCCACCTTCGCTGTGAACGGGGGCGTGACTGTTGGCGTCGCCAATGGTGTCAAAACCATTGAAATAGGTCGGCGATGCGATGAAGTCAGTGGTCTGGACTGTGGCTGCTTGAGCAGCGGTGGTCAGTGCAATCAGGGTTGCCGACAAAGTGACACGGGCAAGCTTTTGCATGGAGAGTTCTCCCTCGATGGAAAGGTTTTGGATGCAGATCGAAACGCTTGTTGCATAACAAGCGACGATAGTCTACGAGCCGCCAAAGTTCTGTGCGTGCCTTTGCGGACATTTCCCCCGATTCTGGTGGTCGGCCCCATCACGAAAGTTGCCTTCGAAAAGTGGCAACCGGTTTCATTCAGGTAAGTGATGTCAGGGAAATTTCGCTTACCGGAACCGGTGCGCCCGTTTTCACCCCCCTCTTTGCTCGTGACCAAGGGTTCGTACTGTCCTTGAGGTGGTGGCGTTTTACGTTAAAAACGTGACCCTTGTTTCCTTTTCTTTCTGATTCCTCCGAGGAGGTCTTGATGGCTCTGATGAATAACACCCTTGCTCGTTTTTCTTCTATCTCGCTGGCTGCCGCCGCCGTTCTGGGTGGCACCCTGGGTGTGGTCTCCGCAGCTCAGGCCAAAAGCCTGATGTGCGTCTGGGACGTCGCGGGCAAGACAGGTGATGTGTACGCTGCAGCGACGGACTACGCCGTGGCCATGCAGAAGAATGGTGCCGACATCGAGCTCAAGAGCTATGTCGACGAGCGCGTGGCCATTGAAGATTTCCGCGCAGGTCAGTGTGACGGCGTGATCGCCACGGCCTTCCGTACCCGCCAGTTCAACATGGTGGCCGGTTCGCTCGACAGCATCGGTTCGACCACCGTGATCAAGAACGGCAAGGTCGATATCGACGCCAGCTACGAAGTCGTGCGCAAGGTCATCCAGGTGTTCTCGGACCCCAAGGCCGGCAAGCTGATGGTCGAAGGCAACTACGAAATCGGCGGCATTTTCCCGCTGGGCGCTGCCTATCCCATCGTGCGTGATCGCCGCATCAACTCGGTGGAGGCCCTGTCCGGCAAGAAGATCGCCGCCTTCGACTACGACAAGGCTCAGGGCGTGATGATCCAGCGCATCGGCGCCCAACCCGTGTCCGTGGACATCACCAACATCGGCCCGAAGTTCAACAATGGCTTCGTCGACATGGTGACCCTGCCTGCCGTGGCCTTCAAGCCGTTCGAGCTGTACAAGGGCATTGGCAAGGCGGGTGGCATTGGCCGCTTCCCCATCATGATCCCTACCGTGCAGGTGGTCGTGAACAGGTCCAAGTTCCCCGAGGGCTTCGGTGAGAAGTCCCGCGTCTACTGGTTGTCTCAGTTCGATCGCGCCATGGGCATCGTTCAGGCCGCTGAAAAGGGTATTCCGGCCGCCATGTGGGACGAACTGCCTGCAGAGCACATTCCCAAGTACGTGCTGATGTTCCGTGAGTCCCGCATCGAGATCGCCAAGCAAGGTCTCTACAACAAGCAGGGCCTCAACATCATCAAGCGCGCCCGTTGCAGCATCAACCCGACGGATGCCGAGTGCGCTACCAAGATCGAGATCGAATGATCGGGCGATGCGCTGACCGCATGTGAAAAGGGCTCCCTCGGGAGCCCTTTCGTTTGGCGCGTTGCCTGACGAAGAGGTCAGGACTGTTTGATGTCGATCTCCACCTGGATCAATTGCTCGCTGGTGGTTTCTATCTGGATGTCTGCGTCTTCGTGGCCATCTGCTCGTCTGCCATTGCTGCCGCGCATGTTGCCGCGCAGGTAGCGGTTCTGGTGGCCTTGCGGCTTGGGTAGAAAGCGGGCCAACTCATTGAGCGCCATCTCGTAGACCCCGCGCTTGAACTCGATCACGGCTTCCAGTGGCACCCAGTACTCGTGCCAACGCCAGGCATCGAACTCGGGGTGGTTGGTGGCGCGCAGGTTCATGTCGCTGTCACGCCCTGTCAATTGCAACAGGAACCAGATTTGTTTCTGGCCCTTGTAATGCCCTCTGGCGTCCTTGCGGATGAAGTGCTGTGGCACCTCATAACGCAGCCAATCGCGGGTGCGGGCGATGATGCGGACGTGGTCGGGCAGCAAGCCCACTTCTTCGTGGAGCTCGCGGAACATCGCCTGCTCTGGCGACTCACCATGCTTGATGCCGCCTTGCGGGAACTGCCAGGAATGGGTGCGGATACGTTTGCCCCAAAATACCTGGTTCCGGTGATTGAGCAGGATGATGCCGACGTTAGGCCGAAAGCCTTCCCGGTCGAGCATAATCAACTCCGAATTTTTCAACTAGTTTCATTATTGCACCGCAATGGCTTGACGGCTAGTAGGCTTTGTCAATGCCTCATTTGCGCGGTGTATTTTTTACGCATATGAAAGCCTCCCAGTTCTTCATTTCGACCCTCAAGGAAGCCCCTGCCGACGCTGAAATCGTGAGCCACAAGCTCATGACGCGGGCAGGCTTCATCAAGAAGCTGGGCGCGGGCCTGTACAACTACATGCCCATGGGCTTGCGCACCATCCGCAAGGTCGAAGCCATCATCCGTGACGAGCTGAACAAGGCTGGTGCGGTCGAGCTGGTGATGCCCGTGGTGCAGCCTGCCGAGCTGTGGCAGGAGACCGGTCGTTTCGATAAGATGGGCGATGAGCTGCTGCGCTTCAAGGACCGCCATCAGCGCGACTTCGTGATCCAGCCCACCGCCGAAGAAGTGGTGACCGACGTCGCCCGTCAGGAGCTGCGCAGCTACCGTCAGTTGCCCAAGAACTTCTATCAGATCCAGACCAAGTTCCGCGACGAGCGTCGCCCTCGTTTCGGCATCATGCGTGGCCGCGAGTTCACCATGAAGGATGCTTATTCCTTCGACCGCGATGTGGAAGGCGCAGGCAAGACCTATGACGCCATGTTCGCGGCCTACACGCGCATCTTCGAGCGCCTGGGTCTGCAGTTCCGCGCGGTGGCAGCTGATACCGGCGCCATCGGTGGTGATCGTTCGCACGAATTCCAGGTGATCGCTGATACGGGTGAAGATGCCATCGTCTACTGCCCCACGAGCGACTACGCGGCCAACATCGAGCTGGCCGAAGGCGTGGCCCTGATCGGGCAACGTGGCGCGGCCACCGTGGCTTTCGAGAAGGTGGCCACCCCTGGCAAGAGCACCTGCCCCGACGTGGCCGAGTTGCTGGGCCTGCCGTTGAGCCAGACCGTGAAGTCTCTGGTGCTGGCGACCGACGAGCTCAACGAGCATGGCGAGATCGCCAGGTCCACCGTGTGGCTGCTGCTGGTGCGTGGTGATCACGAGCTCAACGAAGTCAAGGCGGGCAAGGTGGATGGCCTGAAGGCGGGCTTCCGTTTCGCCACCGAGAAGGAAATCGTCGAGCACTTTGGTTGCAAGCCCGGTTATCTGGGCCCGGTCAAGCTGCTCAAGCCCGTGAAGGTCATCGCCGACCGCACCGTGGCCAACATGGCTGATTTCGTGTGCGGCGCCAATGAAGAAGGCTTCCACATCCAGGGCGTGAACTGGGGCCGTGATCTGCCCGAGCCCGATCTGGTCGCCGACATCCGCAATGTGGTGGAGGGCGATCCTTCACCTGACGGCAAGGGTGTGCTGGCCATCCAGCGCGGCATCGAAGTCGGCCACGTCTTCTACCTGGGTACCAAGTACTCCAAGGCCATGAACGCGACCTTCCTGGACGTGGACGGCAAGCCCAAGCATTTCGAGATGGGCTGCTACGGCATTGGCGTGACCCGCATCCTGGGCGCGGCCATCGAGCAGAAGCACGACGAGCGCGGCATCATCTGGCCGGACGCCATCGCGCCGTTCACGGTGGTGATCTGCCCCGTGGGCTATGACCGTTCGGAAGACGTCAAGGCGGCGGCAGACAAGCTGCATGGCGAACTGCTTGCCAAGGGTGTGGACGTGATCCTGGACGATCGCGGCGAGCGCCCTGGTGCCATGTTCGCCGACTGGGAGCTGATCGGTGTGCCGCACCGCGTGGTGCTGGGCGACAAGGGCCTCAAGGAAGGCCTGGCCGAGTACCAGGGCCGCCAGGATGCCGCCGCCAGCAAGATTGCCGTGACGGAAGTCCTGAATCACGTGCTGTCGCGCGTGCAAATCGGCTGACCACAAGGGCACCGATTGGTTTATCTTTGATGTTCATGTTGTCGCGACGCTGGCTTTCTTCTCTGACGGGTGCGCTGGCAGGCCTGGGCCTGCTGGCGGGCTTGTGCTCACCCCTGGTGGCGCATGCCGGTGCCCAGGTGGAGGAGCCCCTGGCTGATGCCGTGCGCACGGCCTTGTCTGCTGCCGTGGGCAACGGGGCGCCGCCTCAACTGGTGTTTGCCGACGCGGGTCAGCGTCAGCAGTGCGAATCCTGGGCGGCTGCGCTGGAGGCCAAGCTGGCCAAACGCAAGCCCGAAGAGCTGGTGCGCCGCGAGTTTCTGCAGACGGTGTGCTACGAGTCCAAGCGGGCCGGGCTGGATCCTTCGCTGGTGATGGGCCTGATCCAGGTGGAAAGCGGTTTCCGCAAGTACGCCATGTCGCCGGTTGGCGCGCGTGGCTACATGCAGGTGATGCCCTTCTGGTCGCGCACCATCGGCAATGGCGAAGCCAGCAGCCTGTTCCACATGCAGACCAATCTGCGCTTTGGCTGCGTGATCCTGCGCCACTATCTGGACGTCGAGAAGGGCAACCTCTACATGGCCCTGGGGCGCTACAACGGCAGCCGCGGCAAGCCGGAATACCCGAACATGGTCACGGCGGCACGTCGCGGCTGGCAGTTGAGTGATGGGGCAGGTGCCCAGATGGCGGACGCCGGCTTGACGCTGCGTCGCTGAGGGGCGCCCTGAGTCAGCGCCCGGTTGTGGGTGGCTTCACAGCCCTCGCCATTCCTGTGGCTGCGCCTGCTCGATGTGCAGCAGGGCCAGCACGCGTTCCACGGTGTCGTTGACCAGTTCGTCGATCGACTGCGGGCGGTGATAGAAGGCGGGCAGAGGCGGGAAGATGATGCCGCCCATTTCGGTGACGGCCGTCATGTTGCGCAGGTGGGCCAGGTTGAAGGGCGTTTCGCGCACCATCAACACCAGACGCCGGCGCTCTTTGAGCGTGACATCGGCTGCGCGTGTCAGCAGGTTGTCACCCATGCCATGGGCCACGGCAGCCAGCGTCTTCATGGTGCAGGGGGCAATGACCATGGCATCCGTCATGAAGCTGCCGCTGGCAATGCAGGCGCCCACATCACCCGGTGCGTGAGCCTGGGTCGCGAGCGCTTCCAGCGCCGTGCGGTCCAGGCCCAGTTCGTGGTGCACATTGAGGATGCCGGCAGGCGTGGCCACCAGATGGGTCTGCACGCCCAGGGCGCGCGCACGCTCCAGCAAGCGCACGCCATAGATGGCGCCGCTGGCGCCGGTGATGCCGACGATCAGGCGGCGTGGCCTGGTGCTGCCCACAGGCTCCTGCATGTGCGGCTTACTTGGCGGCCAGGGTCTGTTGCAGCTCACCTGCCTGGTACATCTCCATCATGATGTCCGAGCCACCAACGAATTCACCGTTGATATAGAGCTGGGGAATGGTCGGCCAGTTGGCGTATTCCTTGATGCCCTGACGGATTTCTTCGTCGTCCAGCACGTTGACGGTCTTGAGATCGGTCACGCCGCAGGCCTTGAGGATCTGCACGGCGCGGCCCGAGAAGCCGCATTGTGGAAACTGGGCATTGCCCTTCATGAACAGGACGACGGGGTGACCCTTGACCAGATCGTCGATGCGTTTTTGAACGTCGCTCATATGCAAACCAAGTCGTAAATGAAAACAGGCCCGGTTATATCAGGCCTGTGGCTGGTCTGCAGTAGCTCAGAAGGAATAGCCGACAGATACCTTGACTACAGGACGCAGACGCATTTCGCGCACGAGTTCGTCCAGTGTGCGATCACCCTGGAAAACCTGACCCAGGTGGTTGTTGGTGTTGATGCTGACCAGGCCCAGGTCGGCATTGAAACGCCAGGCGCTGGGGGTGCCGTTGAGCGTCAGGGTGTTGCTGTAGCCAGCACCGAAGTAGGGTGTGGTCTGCTGGTCCAGGGACGTGTTGCCGTTCATCAGGTTGAGGCTGTCCAGGCGTTGCAGGCTGAGGTTGAGCCCGCCGCCATTGCCCTCACTGGTCCACCAGCTCTGGCCGGTGTCACCACGCAGCAGGCCGGCTGTGGCGCGGAAGCCGCCCTCCAGATAATAGTCTGACAGGATGTGCATGCTGCGGATGCGCAGGCCGCTGCCCATGTTGGGTTGAGCCAGCACGAAGCTGTCCTTCAGGGGGTTGACGGGGCGGTCGACGACCACGCCGATACGGCCTTCCCAGTGGGGCCAGAACCCCTTGCCACGTAGGGTCAGGCCGCGGCCCTGGGTGTCGTCCGAGTCGTTCTGGTTGAGGCTGATGCGCACACTGGTGTAGTTGGCGCTGCCGGTGTTCTGGTGCAGAGCGTGGCCGGCGTAAGGCACCATCTGTGCCTGGGCTGCCCCCACGGTCAGCAAGCCGCAAAAAGCGGCGGCCACGGCCCACTTGCCTGTGGCCAGGCTGCACTTGCTGGGGGACGTGTGCGACGCGGTGGTGGCGGTGTGGGGCATGGCAATCTCCTGACGAACGAATTCATGCTACGCCTCGGTCTTGCGCTTGTGCGACAGAGATGTGAGCGTTCGTCAAACCATTTTCGCCCGGTGGAATCGACTTGGGAGGGGGTTTGCACCCTCTTGCATCGCCATGGCGTGGTGGCGTCAGGCAGGGCGTTGACCGCCCGTGCAGCGTGCTTGCCCGCCCAGATCGAAGCGGGTACTTACATTTGAAAATCCGTGGTCGCGCAGGAGTTGCGCGACGGCGACAGCCTGGTCGTAACCGTGTTCCAGCAGCAACCAGCCGCCCGGCTGCAGGTTGGCGGGGGCGGTGGCGATGATCTGGCGCAGGTCCTCAAGGCCGTCCGGGCCGGAAGTCAGTGCCTGCTTCGGTTCGAAGCCCAGTGCGGCCATGTGCGGGTCGCCCTCGGCGATGTAGGGCGGGTTGCTGACGATGAGGTCGAAGCGCTCTCCGGCTACCGGCGCCAGCCAACTGCCGAGCCGGAAGCGGACGGGCAGGCTCCATACCCGAGCGTTGTTCTGGGCTATCTGCAGGGCGGGCTCGGAGGCGTCCACGGCGGTGACCTGAGCCTTCGGGCGGGCGTGCTGGATGGCCAGGGCGATGGCGCCGCTGCCGGTGCCCAGATCCAGCACGGTGGTGGCGGTTTGGTCGGGGATCAGCGACAGCGCCCATTCGACCAGGGTCTCGGTGTCAGGGCGGGGCACGAGCACGTCGCGCGACACCTGCAGCGTCAGGCCGAAGAACTCCTTTTCGCCCACGATATAGGCCAGGGGCTCGCCGGCGGCACGGCGTTGCAGTTCGCTCAGGTAGCGGGTTTGCTGCGGTGGGGTCAACGTGTCGGTGTCGTGCGCGAGCAGCCAGGCGCGGCCTTGTTGCAAGGCTTCGCACAGCAGCAGTTGGGCGTCCAGCCGGTCCACGCCAAGCTGGCGGGCGTGTTGCTGTGCCTGCGCGATGGTCAGCGGCGTGCGCATGGCATCCATCGTGAGCGACTGGTCTTGATCGTCAGACACCGGTGGCGGCTTCCAGTTCGGCCAGTTGATCGGCGGCTTGGGCGGTCAGCAGGGCGGCGATCACGTCGTCGAGTTCGCCTTCCATGATGCTCAGCAGCTTGTAGAGCGTCAGGTTGATGCGGTGATCGGTCAGGCGGCCCTGGGGGAAGTTGTAGGTGCGGATGCGGTCGGAGCGGTCGCCACTGCCCACCAGGCTCTTGCGCAGGGCGGCTTCCTTGGCGGCGCGCTCGCTGCGCTCCTTTTCCTGGATGCGGGCTTGCAGCACCTGCAGGGCCTTGGCCTTGTTGCTGTGCTGGCTGCGGCCATCCTGGCATTCGGCCACGATGCCGGTGGGCAAGTGCACCACGCGCACGGCCGAGTCGGTCTTGTTGATGTGCTGGCCGCCGGCGCCGCTGGCGCGGAAGGTGTCGATGCGCAGGTCGGCCGGGTTGAGCTTGATGGCCTCGGTTTCGTCCGGCTCGGGCATCACGGCCACCGTGCAGGCACTGGTGTGGATGCGGCCCTGGGTTTCGGTGACAGGCACGCGCTGCACGCGGTGGCCGCCGGACTCGAACTTGAGCTGGCCGTAAACGTTGGCGCCTTCAATGCGCAGCACCACTTCCTTGTAGCCGCCCAGATCGGATTCGCTGGACGTCAGGATTTCGGTGCGCCAGCCTTGCCGTTCGGCATAGCGGGTGTACATGCGGGCCAGATCGCCCGCAAACAGCGTGGATTCATCGCCACCTGTGCCGGCGCGGATTTCCACGAAGGCGTTGCGGGCGTCGTCGGGATCCTTGGGCAGCAAGGCGGTCTGCAACTGGGTTTCGAGCTGGGTCAGATCGGCTTCGGCCTGGGCGATTTCTTCCTGGGCCATGGCGCGCATCTCGGCATCGTCGCCGGCTTCTTCCAGCATCTGGCGAGCGCCGTCCAGATCCTGCTGTCGGCGCGTATGGCGCTGGGCCAGGTCGCACACGCTGCTGACTTCGGCGTGCTCGCGCGACAGATCACGGAAGCGCTTGTTGTCGGCCGCGATGACGGGATCGGACAAGGCTGCATCCAGCTCTTCCAGCCGGCGAGCCAGGCGTTCGAGCGATGATGCAAGCGAGGGCGCCAGACCGGCGCTCACGCTTTGTCCCCCGATGGGTCATGCCGACCGGGCACGGATTTGTCAGGTGGGCTGCTGGCCGTGAGGTTGCGGCCGGGCACCAGTTCGCCGCGCAGGAACAGCCTGGACAGCGCGGCGGCCACTTGCGGGCGCTGGCTGGCATCGGCGCTGTGCAGTTCGGCCATGGCGCCGTGCAGCATCTTTTGCGTGAGGCCGCGCGACATGGCCTCCAGCACGGCCTCGATGTCTTCGCCCTTGGCGATCAGCTTGCGGGCGCGCGCCATCTCGGCGGCACGCCAGGCATCGGCCTGGGTGTGCAGGGCCTGGATCAGGGGCACGGTGGTGCGCTGGTCCAGCCAGTGCACGAAGCCTTGCACGCCGCTTTCGATGATGGCTTCAGCCTGGGCGACGGCAGCCTGGCGTTTTTCGCCGGCGGTCTGCACCATGGTGGACAGGTCATCGACCGTGTAGAGGTAGACGTCGTCGAGGCGGGCGACTTCGGGTTCGATGTCGCGCGGCACGGCCAGGTCGACCATGAAGATGGGGCGGCGGCGGCGTGCCTTCAGCGCACGCTCGACGGCACCCAGGCCGATGATGGGCAGGGTGCTGGCCGTGCAGGACACGACGATGTCGAATTCATGCAGGCGTTCAGGCAGGTCGGCCAGGCGCATGGCCTGGGCGCCCAGGTGGGTGGCGAGTTTTTCGCCACGCTCCAGCGTGCGGTTGGCCACGGCCATGGTGCGCGGGTTGCGGGCGGCGAAGTGCGTGGCGGTGAGTTCGATCATCTCGCCAGCGCCCACGAACAGCACCTTGGTGCGGCCCAGGTCTTCGAACAACTGAGAAGCCAGGCGCACGGCCGCGGCGGCCATGCTGATGGAGTGCGCGCCGATCTCGGTGGAGGTACGCACCTCCTTGGCCACGGCAAAGCTGCGCTGGAAGAGCTGGTGCAGGGTGGTGCCCAGCGTGCCGGCGGTATCGGCTTCGCGCACCGCCTGTTTCATCTGGCCCAGGATCTGGGGCTCGCCCAGCACCATGGAATCCAGCCCGCTGGCGACGCGGAAGGCGTGGCGCGCCGCCGGGCCGCCTTCGAGCACATAGGTGTGGCGCATCAGCTCTTCATGGCTGACGCCGCCGATGCCGGAGAGCCAGTCCACCGCAGCATGCTTGAGTGCGTGCACGGGGCCGCCCAGGCCGCCCGCTGCACAGTAAAGCTCGGTGCGGTTGCAGGTGGAAAGCAAGGCCACTTCAGCGTGCGGGGCCCCCGTCAGACGCTGGTGCAAGGTCTTGAGTGTGGGGGCCAGTTGGTCCACGGCGAACGCGAATCGACCACGCAGGTCAACAGCGGCTGTGGTGTGGTTCAGGCCCAGGGTCAAGACAGTCATAAGACGAGATTATAAAATCCTACCCTTTGCCTGGGATGAGGCTGGATGAACTAGTTCGTCCGAACAACGGGGATTTGGCCCCGTAGCCCCCAGGAACCTTCGCCCGATTTGATGCAGCGCAATTTCCGAAACGGCGCTGCGCCCGAGGAGCCCCATGGGTTTTCTGGACGCCTTGAACCACGCTTTGAACTTCTTTTTGCCCGCGCTCGGCATGGCTTTGCTGGTGCCCAGCCTCGCCCGCCTGGTGTGGTGGAAGGCGCTCAACAGCGCGGGTTGGTTGCGCCAGGTGAAATGGGCTGCCTTGATCAACGCTGCGGTGCTGATCGTCGGTTTGTTGTTGACCGGCCGCGATGGCGCCATGCTGACCTACACAGGTCTGGTGCTGGCGTCGGCCCTGACCGTCTGGTGGACGGGATTGCGTTGATAGAGAGCATTGGGACCATGACATACAGCGTCAAAGAGATTTTCTACACCCTGCAGGGTGAGGGCACGCATGCAGGGCGTCCGGCCGTGTTTTGCCGCTTTGCCGGCTGCAATCTGTGGACGGGCCGGGAGGCCGATCGTGCCAGTGCCGTGTGCCAGTTCTGCGATACCGATTTCGTGGGTACCGATGGCCTGGGTGGCGGCAAGTTCGACACGGCGCAAGCCCTGGCCGAGCGCATTGCCTCGTTCTGGCCAGCCACGGAGGCCGGCGCACAAGGCCAGCGCTTTGTGGTGATGACCGGCGGTGAGCCCTTGTTGCAGGTGGATCCGGCCCTGATCGATGCGCTGCATGCGCAAGGGTTCGAGCTGGCGGTCGAAACCAACGGCACGATCGCTGCGCCCGCAGGCCTGGACTGGATCTGCGTGAGCCCCAAGGCCGGATCGACCCTGGTGCAGACATCCGGGCACGAATTGAAGGTGGTGGTGCCGCAAGCCGGCTTCACGCAAACCGATCTGCTGGCCTTTGAAAAGCTGGATTTCAAGCAGATGCGTGTGCAAGCGATGGACAGCGCACAGCCCCAGGACCGTAAAAAAGCCATGGAATGGGCGGTTCAATGGTGCCTGGACCACCCGCGCTGGTTGCTCAGCGTGCAGACCCATAAGACACTGGGCATTCGATAAACGTTCGATAAATAAAAAGCCAGCGCTGAAGAAGAAAGTCAGATCAGATGTTCGAGTTGAGTCAGTCGTTTTCCTTCGATGCCGCCCACACGCTCAAGCGCAAGGTGTCGGCCGAAGAGGCCGCGGGCAGCCGCCGCATCCACGGCCACACCTACACGGCCGAAATCTTCGTGCGTGGGGAGCGCCAGCCCGAATCCGGCATGGTGGTGGATCTGGCCGTGGTGCGCGAGGTGATCGCCGGCATCCGCAACCAGCTCGATCACCACTTTCTGGACGAAGTGGCCGGCCTGGGCGCGCCCACGCTGGAAAACCTCTGCGTGTTCATCTATGCGCAAGCCAGGTTGCACATCCCGCAGGTATCGAGCGTGGCCGTGTCCCGCGCCGCAGGCGATCGCTGCGTCTACCGCCCCACGGCCTGATTCCCCCGGCCTGGACTGGCGGCATACTGCGCGCCTATGACTTCTTCCCCCTTGGCTTCCTCCGAGGCCGCCAACCTGGCCGAGCGCAGCCGGCAGGCCGTCTGGCATCCCTGCACGCAGATGAAGGTGCACGAGCACTTTCCGCCGCGTGCCATCGTGGCCGCCGAGGGCCCCTGGCTGATTGACGACCAGGGGCAGCGCATTCTGGATGCCGTGTCTTCGTGGTGGGTCAACCTGTTTGGCCACAACTTCGGCCCGATCCGTGACGCGATCACCGATCAGTTGGGCAAGCTCGATCACATCATGCTGGCGGGGCTCACGCACCCACCGGTGGTCGAGTTGTCCGAGCGCCTGGCCGCCTTGACCGGCCTGGGCCATGCTTTCTACGCCAGTGATGGCGCCAGCGCCACCGAAATCGCGTTGAAGATGAGTGCGCACAGCTGGCGCAACCGTGGCCAGGCGCAGAAGAACCAGTTCATCGGCCTGCAAGGCGGCTACCACGGCGAAACGGCTGGCGCCTTGTCGGTGACGGACATCCCCTTGTTCCGCGAGGCCTACGCGCCCTTGCTGCGCTTGAGCGCCACCTTGCCTTCGCCTGATCCGCGGCATGCGGGGCCGGGTGTGTCGGCTCAGGCGCATCTGCAATCGGCCATTGATGCTCTCGCGGCGTACCTGGCCGAGCACCATGAACACACGGCCGCGCTGATCCTGGAGCCCCTGGTGCAAGGCGCGGCGGGCATGGCCATGTATGACCCCGCGTACCTGCTGGCCGTGCGCCGCTTGTGTGACCAGTACCACGTGCACTGGATCGCCGACGAGATTGCCGTGGGCTTTGGCCGTACCGGCACGATGTTCGCGCACCAGCAGGCCTTGCTGCCCGATGGCAGCCATGTGAAGCCTGATTTCATCTGCCTGAGCAAGGGCCTGACCGGTGGCGTGATGCCCTTGTCAGCGGTGCTCACGACGGACGACGTGTACGCCGCCTTCTGGGATGACCGCGTGGTGCATGGCTTCCTGCACTCGCACTCGTACACCGGCAACCCCTTGGCCTGCCGTGCGGCGCTGGCGGTGCTCGATACCTTTGCCGCGCGTGACGAACAAGGCCAGGACGTGCTGGCCCGCAACCGCGTGTCTGCCGCGCGCTTCACGGCGATGACCGAGCCTTTGCGTCAGCACCCGCGCATCGAGGCCACGCGCCACATCGGCATGATCTGGGCCTGGGACGTGGACACGACCGAGCCCACCTTTGCATCGCGATACCACCGTGCTGCCATGGACGCCGGCTTGCTGCTGCGCCCGATTGGTTCTACCCTGTATGTGATGCCACCCTATGTGCTGAGCGAGGCTGATCAGCGCTTCCTGGCTGATGGCATGCTGCGCGTGCTGGATCAGGTGCTGGCCGACATCGAAGGCCTGCCTGCCTCACCCGCTCCCGTGGTGCCCGTGCCTTGATGGCTGCCTGATTGACATGACCGCTTACTTCATCACCGGAACCGACACGGGCGTGGGCAAGACCCGCACCAGCGCCGCCTTGATCCATGCCTTGCGCAACGCCGGGCATGCGCGCGTGGTCGGCATGAAGCCTGTGGCAGCGGGTTGCGATTGGGTCGATGGCGTTGACGGGCACCCTGGCCAATGGCTCAACGAGGATGTGGTGGCCTTGCGCGCGGCCTCCAGCCTGCACGTGCCCTCGTCGTTCGACAACCCGTACGCCTTGCCCCTGGCTGCGTCGCCTCATATTGCCGCCAGGCAGGCCGGCACCGAGATCGATCTGGCCCACATCGAGGCCAGCTTCCACGCCTTGCAGCAACACGCCGATGCGGTGGTGGTGGAAGGGGCCGGGGGCTTCATCGTGCCCCTGTGTGAAAAGCCCGGGTGCTTCGAGACCAGCGCCGATCTGGCGCAGCGCCTGTGGCTGCCCGTGATCATGGTGGTAGGGGTGCGCCTGGGCTGCCTGAATCATGCCTTGCTGACGCAGGAAGCCATCCTGGCGCGTGGCCTGACGCTGGTGGGCTGGGTGGCCAATGTGGTGGAGCCCCAGATGGCCGAGCAGGCCGCCAACCTGGCGACCCTGAAGGCGCATCTGCAGGCTCCCATGCTGGCGCATTGGGACTGGGATCCGCAGGCTGATCCGGCCGAACTGGCGCAGTCCATGCGCCTGCCCTGATCGGGAGCTGGCCAGCGCCAGCGCGCGCAGGCTTCAGGCGCGTGGCTCGACCACGATCTCGCTTTTCACCGAGTTGGCGATGAAGCAGGCTTCATGGGCCTCGTGGTGCATCGTCATCACCGCATCGGCGTCGGGCTGAGTCGCCTCGGCAAACACGATGCGCGGTCGCAGTGTCACGTGGGTCACGGCCATGCGGCCTTGTTCATTGCGCGTCATCACCCCTTCGGCCGCGTCGTGATACGAGTCGACCACCAGGCCGCGCTGGCAGGCGATCGACAGGAACCACAGCATGTGGCAACTGGAGATGGCCGACACAAAGGCCTCTTCCGGATCCACGGCGGCTTCAATGGACATGGGCAGAGGGACGGACAGCGGCGAGGACGAGCCCGGCACCTCGATGCCGCCGTCAAAGCGCAGCAGGTGAGCGCGGCTGTAGCGTTTGTCGGTGAAGGGCTGATCGCCCCGGTGCCAGATGGTCTCGGCGGTGTAGCGGTGGGCCATGCGGTTTCTTCCTGTTTGGTTGGTGTGCAAGCTTTGATCTCAGATCATGCCGGGTGGCTGTGCCTGGGTCAGCCAGTCCGCAATGTAGCCCGGTACGGGCGAGCGGCTGTCAGCGTGCGTGACGGCGGGCAGGCGTTGGGTCATCAAGGGCAGCACGCCGGCCCAGTGCGGCAGGTTCAGGTCTTCTTCGTTGTCGCGCGGGCCCCAGTTGCGGATCTTGGCGGCCGATTCATGCAGGGGGATGCCCAGCACGGTGGTGGCTTTCAGCTCATTGGCATCCGGTGCGCGGCTGTCATGGCCGCGGCCTGGCGCGATGTGCTCCATGAGCGCGTGCAGCACGGCAGGTTTGTCTTCGTCCGCCACCACTTCAAAAGCGCCATGAACCACCACCGAGCGGTAGTTCATCGAGTGCGAAAAGGCCGAGCGGGCCATCACCAGGCCATCCAGGTGCGTGATGGTGACGCAGGCGGGCGCACCACTGGCCAGGTGCTTCATCATGCGGCTGCCGTTGGAGCCGTGGATGTAGAGCATGTCGTCCACGCGCCAGCAGGTGGTGGGCAGGCACAACACGTCAGGGCAGGCGAAGGCCACATGGCAGAGCCAGGCGTCGTCCACGATGGCGTGCACGGTTGGCGCATCGTAGTGAGCCCGTTCTGCCGCGCGCCTGACGCGTGTCCGGTTGCTGGGTGGCACAGCTTGAGGCGGTTCTGAATCAGACGTGTGGTTGGCTTGCATGACGGTGTCCCTTACAGGTCTTGTGTGTGATCGGTGCGTGAACGATAGAGAAGTTCTGGCACCATGCAAAGAACCACGATCAACCCATTTCATGGAGCCACGACAACATGGCCGATCTGCACTTGCTGCTGGACGGGAAGCGCCTCAAAGCCCAGGCCATCAAGAAGCGACAGGCGCTGCAGCGCGTGCTGTACGAAGCCTTGCGCGACGCGATTGCCCAGGGCCGGCTGCAGGCAGGCGCCGTGCTGCCTTCCAGCCGGGATCTGGCGCGGGACCTGGCCATGGGTCGCAATGGCGTGATCCACGCCTACGAACAACTGGCCGCAGAAGGCTATGTGCAACCCAGTCGACAAGGCACGGTGGTGGCGGCGTTTTCTGCGGTGTCGGCATCGGGGAAGCGCGCGCCGGCCTTGCCTGACGCCACCGCCTTGGTGTCGCAGCGTGTGAGCCAGTGTGACCGTCGCCGCCTGCCTGAGGATGACTTGCGGCCCTTCATGCCGGGCATGCCTGCGCTGGATGCCTTTCCCTTGCCCACATGGCAGCGTTTGTGCGACCGTGCCATGCGGCAGGGCAGCACGCTGGATCTGGGCTATCGCCACGCGGTGGGCGAGCCGGACCTGCGCCAGGCCATCGCCACCTATTTGCGTGCGGCGCGTGGGGTGCGCTGCCATGCCGATCAGGTCACCATCACCGATGGCACCCAGCACAGCATGGAACTGTGCGCGCACATCCTGGCTGATGTGGGTGACACGGTGTGGATCGAGCACCCTGGCTACGGCGGCGCCCGGACCGCGTTCGTGCAGGCGGGATTGAACGTGGTGCCCGTGACGGTGGACGCCGATGGCATCGCGCCACCTGAGGCCTGGTGGCACGACAAGCCGCCGCGCATGATCTACACAACGCCCTCGCATCAGTACCCTTTGGGCGCCGTGCTGACCTTGCCACGGCGCCTGCGCCTGATCGAACAAGCGCGTCAGGCGGGTGCCTGGATCCTGGAGGACGACTACGACAGCGAGTTCCGGCACGACGGCCCGCCGCTGGCCGCCATGCAGGGCCAGGTGGATGATGCCCCTGTGGTCTATCTCGGCACTTTCAGCAAATCCATGTTCCCCGCTTTGCGTCTGGGCTTCATCGTGTGGCCGCAGGCGCTGGCTGACCGCGCTGCTGGCGTGGTGGGGGAGTTGGTGCGACGTGGTCGGCCGTTCGAGCAACGTGCGCTGGCGGCCTTCATCGATGAAGGGCACTTCACCCGTCATCTGCGCAAGATGCGCAAGCTGTACGCAGAACGACAGGCTGCCCTGCGCGAAGCGCTGGCGCGCCAGTGGCCTTTGCCAGGACAGGTGCTGGGCGGGCAGGCTGGCATGCACCTGGTGTTGAGCCTGCCTTCGGAGGGGGCCGATGCGGTGCTGGATACAAACCTGGCACACGCTTCGTATGCGCTGGGGCTCAGTCCGCGTCCTCTGGCCATGTATGGCACGGGTGGCGTGTCAGGCTTCAACGGCCTGGTCATGGGCTATGCCAACACGCCACAAGCCCGGATGGAAGGGGCCGTCAAGCGCCTGGTAGAGGCGCTGGCGGTGGCACGTCTTCAGCGGTAGTAGCCCGCTGCGCGCATCTTGCGGTCGGCGATCTGCTGCGACTTGCTCAGCACCTCATCCACGCTGACGGGGTCTTGCAGCAGGTCGCTGATTTCCTGGCCTACTGCCGTGCCGATGGCCTGGAACTCCGGTATGGACGCCCACTGAATGCCTGTGTAGGGCGAGCGAGGCAAGGTGGCATCCTGCGGATTGGCGGTGGAGATGGCCTGCTGCTCGACCAGGGCATGTGGGTTGGCGCGTCTGAACTGGGGTGAGGCATAGGTGGATTGCCTGGTGCCGGAAGGCACGGCGTCCCAACCCTCGCGCTCCGCAACCAGCCGGATGTAGTCCCTGGACGTGGCCCACTCCATGAAGCTTTGCGCTGCTTGTGCCTTGCCGGACGATGTCGGGATGGCCAGGGCCCATGTCCAGACCCAGTGCGCGCCTTTCGGGGTCACGGCCACTGGCGCCTGCAGGAAAGCCACCTTGCCCGCCACCTTCGAGCTGCCTGCGCGGTTGACAAAGGAGCCTGCCACCGTGGCATCGACCCAGATGGCACAACGGCCGTCCATGAACAGGGCCAGGTTCTCGTTATAGCCGTTGGCGGCAGCGCCAGGCGGGCCGAACTGGTTGAGCAGATCGGCGTAGAGCGTCAATGCATTGCGCCATGCAGGCGTCTGGAGCTGGGGTTGCCAGTTCATGTTGAACCACTGCCCGCCAAAGGTGTTGACCATGGTCGTGATCAGTGACATGTTTTCGCCCCAGCCTGGCTTGCCTCGCAGGCAGATGCCGTAGACCCCTTTGTCCGGGGCGTGCAACTTGTCTGCGGCGTCACGAATCTGGGCCCAGGTCGGGGTGGGGCCCAGCTTGATGCCCGCAGCCTTGAGCAGGTCGGTGCGCACCATGGTCATGGAGCTTTCCCCATAAAAGGGCAGGGCATAGAGCTGGCCCTCGACGCTCAGCGATTGGCGGATGGGGGGCAGCAAGTCGGCCACATCGTAACGGGGGGAAGGCGTCAGCGGCCTGATCCAGCCTTTTTTGGCCCAGATGGGGGCTTCGTAGGCCCCGATGGTCATCACGTCGAACTGACCGGCTTTTGTCGTCACATCCCGGGTGACTTGTTGGCGCAGTTGCCCTTCTTCCAGCGTGATCCATTTGAGCTGGATGTCCGGGTGTGTGCGCTCGAATTCGCCAGACAACTTCTGCAGGGTGATCATGTGCCCGTTGTTGACCGTGGCGATCACCAGCTCCGTGGCGCTCGCCATCATGGGCGTGATCAAGATCACACCTGCTAACAAGGTCGACAGACGACCATCAGCCATGAACCTGCTCCGTGTGTTTATGATGGACCTCAAGGGCCTTGTTGCTGGGTTGTACTACAAGGCATTCTGTGATCCAGGATCGTCGGTGTTTCTTGCGTCACCACGTCCTTGCATCCGCCACGACAGCATAACGGACGACCACCCGGCATCATGACCACGCTGGACAGATTGCATCCCTACCTGCCGCACCGCAGCGTGCGCGCACGGTTCGCCTGGGTGACCGGCCTCAGCGGTGTCTTTTTTGCTGTATTGCTGTCGTTCTGGCTGGCCCAGGATCAACGCCAGCAACTGCAGCAGGCGGTCAGCGAGGCAGCGCGCCGGGAAGCCAGTGTGCTGGGCCAGATGGTCTCATGGGCCTTGGCCGAGCGTCAGAGGGATATCACGCAACTGGCTCAGCGGCCCGAGGTCGCCAGCGGCCTGCTTGACGCCGGTGACATGCGCCTGGCGCTGGAGCGCGTCAAGGCCAGTCGCCCTGAATTTGAATGGCTGGCTTTGACCGATGCCAAGGGCGTGGTCGTGACCGCCACGGGCGCGCGGCTGGAAGGTCAGGATTTTTCTGGCCAAGCCTGGTTTGTGTCGGGCATGCTGGCGCCCTGGCTGGGCAAACCCCAGACCGCCGGGCCACTGGCTGCTTACCTGCCACTGGATGTGGATGGCCGGCCCGCGCAATTGATCGACATGGCCGTGCCCGTGCTGGATTACGAAGGGCGCAAGATAGGTGTGATCGTGGGCATGCTCAACTGGCGCTGGGTGCGGGACATGCACAGTGCCATGGTGGAGCAGGACGACAGCCTGGCTCACACCCTGTTGCTGACGCCGGAGGGGGATGTGACCGTGGGGCCGCTACCCTTGCTGGGCAAGAAACTCAATCCCACAGGGTTGGATGAAGTCAAGCGCCATGCCGTGGCAAGGGTGATCAACTGGCCCGATATCGGCGAGCAACTGACGGCGGTGGCGCCTGTGCGCTGGACAGCGCGCGAGGGCAAGCCGCCTTTGATGATGGTGCTGCGTCAGAACCCCGATCTGGTCTATGGCCCGGCCACCAAACTCTGGCAGCGCATGTTGGTGTTGGGCTTGTTGGGCTCTGGCCTGTTCATGCTGATCAGCTGGTGGCTCGCCGGGCGCATCACCCGCCCGCTGGACGCCCTGGCGAAAGCGGCCACCAATTTGCGTGAAGGCGAACCAGCGCAGTTCGATCTCGGCACCGGCCAGTCCGATGAGATCGAGGCCTTGTCCAAGGCCTTGCATGACATGCATGCCCGCCTCGAGGCTCGCATGAGCGAGCTGTCCACCTACCGGGATCACCTGGAAGAAACCGTGGCGCAACGCACCGAGCAGTTGCAGTCGGCACGTGACAAGGCCGAGGCCGCCACGCGCGCCAAGAGTGCGTTCATTGCCAACATGAGCCACGAGATCCGCACGCCCATGAATGCCATCATGGGCGTGACCTACCTGATGCAGCAAGGGCCCATGCTGCAGGGGCAGGCCGAACGTCTGCAGACGGTGCATGAAGCAGCCGAGCACCTGCTGGACATCATCAACAACATCCTGGATCTGTCGAAGATCGAGGCTGGCATGTTCAACCTGACTCAGGAAGACTTTGACCTGATCGAGTTGATGGACAAGGCCGTGGCCATGGTGTCGGACAAGGCCCGCGAAAAGAAGCTGTCCTTGCTGGTCAGCTCGGATGGCTGCCCTCAGCGCGTGCGTGGCGATGCCGTGCGCCTGTCTCAAGTGCTGATCAATCTGCTGAGCAACGCCGTGAAGTTCACCGAGCGGGGGCAGGTGACGCTGTTGGTCAAACCGGAGCCCTCGACCGACGACGAGGTCAACCTCTTGATCGAGGTGCAGGACACCGGTGTGGGCATCTCTGCCGAACATGCCAGCAAGCTGTTCAACGCCTTCGTGCAGGCCGACGAGTCCACCACGCGTCGGTTTGGTGGTACCGGTCTGGGTCTGGCCATCACGCGCAGCCTGGTCGAGCTCATGGATGGGCGCATCGGTGTGCGCAGTCAGGTCGGGCAGGGCAGCGTGTTCTGGTGTCGCGTCAGGCTGCATGTGGCGCACGCACCTTCGGTCACGGATGCCGATGAGGCTTGCGCCCCTCTGTCCGCCGACGAGTCGATCAGCCTGCTGAAGCAGAACCACGCGGGGGCACGCGTGCTGCTGGCAGAGGACAACCCCATCAACAGCGCGCTGGCCATGGAGTTGCTGGCCATGGCCGGTGTGGACGTGACGCCTGCCCGCAATGGGGTGGAAGCCCTGTCGCTGCTGCAGCAGCAGGCCTTTGACCTGGTGTTGATGGACATGCACATGCCCGAGATGGATGGCTTGCAGGCGACCCGCGCCATCCGCTTGCTGCCGGATCACCGCACGCTGCCCATTGTTGCGATGACCGCCAGCGTTCTGCAGGAGGAAAAAGACGCCTGCATGGCAGCAGGCATGAATGGCCATTTGTCCAAGCCCATCGACACGCAGGCGCTCTACCAGACCTTGTTGCACTGGTTCGCCCTGCGCGGGGCCGGGCAACGCCACAGCGCCGAGGTGATCAGGCTGCCCAGATCCGGTGAGGCTTGATCACACGAAGTCCTGGGCCAGCACGCGTTCGATATTGCGTTCGGCCAGGGCCGTGATCGTCACGAAGGGGTTCACGCCGATGCTGCCCGGGATCAGTGCACTGTCGGTCACATACAGGTTCTGATAGCCTTTCACCCGGCCGACGTTGTCGGTGGCGATGTCCAGCACGCAGCCTCCGAGCGGGTGGTAGCAGAAGTCATCGGCGAAGGCCTTGCCGCCACCGAACAGGTCGGTACGGTAGATGGTGCCTTGCTTGCTGTTGATCTTGTCGAACATCTGCCTGGCCGAGTTGACCGTGACCGCGTTCTGAGCGCGCGTCCAGCGCAGGCGGGCCGTGTCGGTGGTCGCGTCGTACTGGAAGTAGCCGCGCTCGGGGTTGCGGGTGATGGCCAGGTACATGCTGACCCAGTTTTCGAAGCCCGTTGGCAGCGGCGTGATTTCGGCAAACACCGGATTGCTCGGGTTGGACCAATCGTTGATGCCCATGGCCGGCATGGTCGATTGCACCGCACCTGTGGGGTTCCAGATATGGTTGGCGCGCGCCGTCATCACGTTGCCGTTGTGGCCCCAGCCTTGACCCACTTGCGTGCCCAGCTTGGGCAGTGTGCCGGTGTCACGCGCCCGTACCAGCAGCTCGGTTGTGCCCAGGCTGCCGGCGCCCAGGAAGAGCTTGCCGCAGCTGATCTGATGCGTGCCCAGCACATTGCCCAGTTCGTCGATCTGGCGCACGGTGAGCAGGTAGTCGCCATTGGCCTGCTGCTCGATGCGGCGCACTTCGCTGAGTGTGTAGATGGTGACACGGCCCGTGCCCACGGCGTCGGCCAGATAGGTCTTGTCCAGGCTGAGCTTGCCGTTGTTGTTGCCGTAGATCACCTCCTGCGCCAGCGCAGAGCGGGGCACCTTGTTGGCCAGTTCGGCTTCCATGTATTTGGCGTCGTACACGCTGGGCACGAACACGGTCTTGTAGCCCGATTGCTCGGCTGCGGCGCGCGACACCCGGGCGTAGCGGTAACAGGCGGCGGTCTCGAACCAGGCCGGGTCCACCTGGTTGACACCCAACTGTGCATTGGCGCGAGGGAAGTAGGTGCCGTACATGTCGTTGGCATCCACGCCAGGCAGCATCTGCTCGAAGTACCAGCGGGGTGGCGTCACGGCCATGGCGCCGTTGACCAGGGAACCACCGCCCACGCCGCGGCCCACGTACACCGACATCTCGTCGTAGTTGACGCGATCGAGCACGCCGGCATAACGCGGGATCTTCTTGTTGATGACGTCCAGGCCGAGAAAGGTCTTGAGCGGCGCTTCGGTCTTGTCCTTGAACCACATGGCGCGGCCGTCGGGCGAGAGCGTTTTGGTGAAGACCTTGCCATCGCTGCCGGGTTGCGTCCACAGGCGGCCCATCTCCAGCATGACGACGGGCACACCGGCCTCGGCCAGGCGCAGGGCCGTGACGGCGCCGCCGTATCCCGTGCCGATCACCAGGGCTGGTACGCGTCCCAATTGGCTCAAGCCCTTCCTGGGCGCGGCCATGGCGTCATTGAAACTGCGTGCGGTGGAAGCGCGGCCTGGCAATGAGATGCAAGACAGGCCCAATGCAGCAGCAGATTGCAAAGCGGCGGTACCCAGGAAACGGCGGCGGGACAGCATGAGGTCAGAAACTCCGTGACAAGATGAATGAATGGTATTGAACGTGACGAGTTCATCGTGGTTTGGTATTCCCTGTGCCACCCCTCAAGCGAGGGCCAGTCGGGTGTCGTTCAGCTGACAATTGTCGCCGTGCCACCTGAGGGTTGCCCCCTTGGGATGAGCGTGTGACCGGGGGCGGCGGTGATAGAGTCCCGCCGACTTCGCCATCCGGCTTGCCCTATTTGCTGCTATCGCCATGAAAACACGCCTGACCCGGATGCTGGGCATCCAGCACCCCATCGTGCTGCCCGGCATGACCTACATCGCCGTACCGTCGCTGGTGGCCGCCGTGTGCAATGCGGGTGGCCTGGGGATCCTGGCGTCCGGAGCCTTGTCGCCTGAAGAGTGCCGCGAAGCGATTCGCGAAATCCGCCGCCTGACAGACAAACCCTTCGGTGTGGGGTGCAGCCTCATGCTGCCGGGCGCAGCCGAGTGCGCCAAGGTGGCGCTCGAAGAACAGGTGCCCGTGATCAATGTGTCCATGGGCAAAGGCGAATGGGTGATCGAAGGCGTCAAGGCCTATGGGGGCAAGGTGATCGCCACCATCTCCAACGAGAAGCACGCGCGCTCGGCCATTGACTCCGGTGTGGATGGCCTGATCGTGACGGGTCATGAAGCGGCTGCGCATGGCGGCAAGGTGACATCCATGGTGCTGATCCCCGCTGTGCGCGACATGACGGATCTGCCCATCATCGCGGCCGGTGGTTTTGCCGATGGCCGCGGCCTGGTGGCGGCCTTGTCACTGGGCGCGGATGCGGTGGCCATGGGTACACGCTTTGCCAGCTCCATGGAAAGCCCGGTGCACGCCGATACCAAACGGCTCATCCTGGACAAGGAAGCCGAAGAGACCATCTATTCCAGCAACTTCGATACCTTCCCCTGCCGCGTGATGCGCACGCCTGGTGGCCGCAGATACACGGCGCGCAAGCTCAGCCCGCCTGTGGCCATCGGCCGTTCGCTGGCCGCCGCGCGTGAGCTCAACACACCGCTCACGGCGCTGGCCAAGGACGCGATGGGTCAAGGCCTGGTGGGGGCCGTGAAGGTGGCCTACTTCGGGGCGGCCACCCTGGCCATGAGAAAAGCCATCCACGAGGGCAATCACGTGGATGGCGTGCAATTGATCGGCCAGTCTCAAGGCCTGGTCCACGATGTGGCCAGCGTGGCCGAGATCGTGGACCGTGTGATGTCGCAGGCGCGGACCGTGGTGTCCAACGTGTCCAGCCTGATCAACCCGGCAGACTGACGCCTGCTTATTCGTCGCGGCTACCGATACCGAACAGCATCAGCAGGCTGGTGAACAGGTTGTAGATCGAGACGAACAGGCTCACCGTGGCCATCAGGTAGTTGGTCTCGCCACCGTTGACGATGCGGCTGGTCTCGAACAGGATCATGCCGCTCATCAACAGGACCACCATCGCCGACACCGCCAGGCTCAAGGCAGGCACCTCAAAGAACACGGCACCCAGACCCAGCACCATCGCGATCAGCGTGCCCACGAACAAGGTCTTGCCCATGAAGCTGAAGTCCTTCTTCGTGGTGAGCGACACGGCGGACAAACCGATGAAGGCAACTGCCGTGGCGCCCAGCGCGTTGGTGATCACCGCGCCACCGTTGGGCATCTGCAGGACCGCGTTGAGCAGCGGGCCCAGGGTGTAGCCCATGAAGCCCGTGAGGCCGAACACGGCGGCCACGCCCCAGGCGCTGTTCGAGAGTTTGTGCACCAGAAAGAACAGACCATAAAAGCCCACGAGCGTCAGCAGCATGCCGGGTGACGGCAGGTTCAGGCTCATGGCGGTGCCCGCCACGGCGGCGCTGAACGCCAGCGTCATGCCCAACAGGGCGTAGGTGTTGCGCAGCACGCGCCGACTGGTGTCGACGTCGACCACGGTGCCCATGTTCACGGGCATGCGAATGGCCTGGGCTGTGGAATGACTGTCGCGGTTCATGATGTGTTCCTTCTTGGTTGCAATGTGAAAACGAGTGGGATCAGGTCAGGTCCGGCATGGGACTCAAGCCGTTGAACGCGCGCTCCATGCGGCGGTTGCGGCCTGGTGTTCTGCCTTTGCCCAGATGCGGGGCACGCAGGGGGCGATCACGGATGCGCTCTACCTGCTTGCTCAGTGCATGCGAGGCGCGATGCAGTGCGCGATCGACCATCGCGCGGATCTGGTGGCCGCGGTCGCGCACCACGGTGGTGGTGTCTTCGAGTTCGATCACCAGTTGGCAATCCTTGTCTTCGCCACCTCGCGGGCCGTTGATGTCCTTGAGGTGCAGGGTGGCGCCAATGGCCTTGTCTCCGAAGCGGCCCAGCAGTTGACGCAGACGTTGGCGGATGTGCTCGCTGTCTTCGCGAGACAGGATCAGGCCTTGGGTCTGGATGAACACGCGCATGATGAGGTCCTTGCTTGTGAGTGGATGACAGACTCAATGTACGAAAACCTATACTTCGCGTAAATTCGAAATTCTGATTCGAACAGTTCGAGAAAACCGCAATGAACTACAAGCACCTGCAGTATTTCTGGGCCGTGGCGAGGCTGGGTGGCGTGGTCAAGGCCAGCGAGCACCTGCATGTGACGCCTCAGACGGTCAGCGGGCAGATTCAGCTGCTGGAAGATCACTTCGGGCGGCCACTCTTTCAGAAGAAGGGGCGCAAGCTGGAGCTGACCGAGACGGGCGAGCTGGCTTACAGCTATGCCCGTGACATTTTTCACCTGGGTGAGGAACTGGACCAGGTGGTGCGCCAGCCGCGGGGCACACCCAGGCCGCTGGAGCTGCGCGTGGGCATTGCGGATGCGGTGCCCAAGCTGGTGGCCTGCCGCCTGCTGGAGCCGGCCTTGCAGCACCAGCAGCCCTTCAAGGTGATCTGCAGGGAGTGGAAGCTCGACAGCCTGCTGGCCGAGCTGGCCGTGCACAGGCTGGATCTGGTGCTGTCAGATCGACCCTTGCCGGCTGACATGAGCGTGCACGCGTTCAATCACAGGTTGGGGGGCTCCACCGTGGGCTTTTATGCCAGCAAGGCCTTGGCGAGCAAGCTCAAGAAGGGCTTTCCGGCCTGTCTGGACGGCGCACCGCTGCTCGCGCCGGCATCGGACTCGGCCTTGGGCATGCGCCTGGGCCAGTGGCTGGGCGGGCACAAGCTCAAGCCGCACATGGTGGGTGAGTTCGATGACAGCGCCATGCCCATGGCCCTGGGGCATCTCGGACATGGTGTGTTCATGGCGCCCATGGTGCTGGATGAGGCCATGCAGGCGCAATACGGTGTCAAGCGCCTGGGCGAGGCACCCGATCTGATCGAGTCCTACTACGTGATCACGGTGGAGCGTCGGTTGACGCACCCTGGTGTGGTGGCCATCACCCAGGCTGCCCGCGAAGGTTTGTTCGCAGCCTGGAGCCGATGACCGATATGGGCGTCAGACCTCAGAACAGGCTGGGCTTGACATAGCCCTGGCTGCTCAGCTCGTCTGCCACCGTGGCATTGCTGCCCGTCAAGCCTGGCAGGTCATGCGTCACGTTCTGACCCTCGCCTGCGCCAATGCCACTCAGGGTGTCGACGTCAAAGGTCATGGTGCCACTCGAGTTGCAACTGACAGTGGGCGCGTAAGTGATGTGGGATGCAGTCCGGCTCCAGATGCTGGCGCTTGAGGTCAGCGTGGCTTGCTGATACTGGAAATGGTTCAGTGGCGTGTGGCTGTTGCCTGGGCCGGCCCAGTTGCAGATCATGCCTTGCAGATCGCCGTTGGTCAGGTGGATGGCCTGTGCGTAGGCATACCAGGCATCCAGCGTACGTGTTTCGGTGCTACTGTTGTAGGCGCTGTGTACGGCAAAGGCGCGCGACTTGTCGTCCATAGGGCCGGCCTGCCAGAGGTAGGTGAAGTCACCTGCCTGTGTCGTGGTGTCCATGGTGGCGCCGAAGCGGCTGGCATTGCCGCGCCAGCCCTTGACACTGCTTCTGCTGCCGCCGTTGATGTGAACGGACAGGTCCAGCATGCCATTGACATCCAGCGTGGCGATGTCGTCGATGTAGCTGGTGGACGATGGGGCGGGCGCGCCGCAATAACTCGCCGTGCGCGCGCCGACGTCCAGGGCTGTGCCGTTCTTGTCATAGCGGATGGTGCTGACCGTGGCGACCTTGTAGCGGGATGTGCCGCTGTCGATTTCGTCGTTGCAGCCAAAGGCGCCATCGTTGCCGAGTTGGGCTGCCGTGATCTGCAGGACGCCGGAGAACTGCGTGGCGCTGGCACCAGGTGTGTGTTGAATGACGATCTCGCCTTGTTTGGCGCTGGCACCGCTGCCTGTGCTCAGCACGAGGCGGTAGGTGTAGACGGTTCCCACATTGTTGAGGGCCACGGTGGCCGCATCCACGTTCACGCCGGGTGCCGCTGTGGCCAAGGCGGTGGCCAGTTCACTTTGCACATCGGTGGTGGCGTTGGCGGCGGGCATGGTGAGGCTGCCGCTGGCCGCGATCAGGCGGCGAATGCCAGCCATCAGCAGCATGGCCTGGCGCACTTGCTTCCTGGTGCCATCCAACTGGTCGTTGAGCTTGGCCGTTGCGCAAGGTTGCGTGCCGTTCGAGTCGGTGTTGTCAGCCAGCCAGAGGCCCAGGTCGCCTGAAGGCAGGGTGCCATTCTGGCCCGGACCAGATACGTAATCGTCGTGGTTGGCGTACTGGATGCTGGGGCCGAAACACTGGGTGTTGGTCGTGCTCATGTTGAACAGATGGTTCAAGTTCAGCAGACCGCCGTGCGACAGGGGCAGCGTACCCTTGGCGACGGCTTCGATTTCGCTCGCCACCACGGCGCCTTCGGGCATCTTGCTGGGTGTCGCCCAGGCGGTGGACATTGGCAGCAGATGGGCCAGCAATGAGCCCGCCGTGTGGGTGTCGCCAGTGCGAAGCGCCTGCCACATGGTGCGCCCCCAATCGCTGGCGCGGATCGTCCAGGGTATGGCTGGCAGGGCACTGGCCACCACGTTGCTTGAACTGTCCAGCGCGGCAGGTGAGCTCACCGTCACGCCGGTGGGGAAAGCTGTGACGGATGAGGCACTGCTGTTGGTGGTCGTGCTGGTGTTCGAGCCAGATCCGCCGCAGGCTGCGAGGATGGTCAGTGAAAGGGTGCCAGCAACCAGGCGCCATGAGGGTTGCTTGGAGGTGTGTGTGAGCATGATGCGGCCCGCCTTATCCAGTGTTGATCGGATGGTTGGGCGACCACTGCTTCAGCCGCGCGAGGGCCGGCCGCCAGGGTTGAACTTTGACCTTGGTGGCGTCAGGGTAATGGCCTGTCTAGCCCCCCTTTTCAGGCGCAGTTTCTGGTTTTGCGGACACGGGTGCATCAGGTGCGCCGTTGTGCCTGAATGGCGCGCCAGAACCTGGCGTCCTGCGAAGAGGCGAAGTTGATGCGCATGAGCGTGGACGGGCGGCGCTGCGCGTAAAACAGGGCGCCCGGTGCGATCAACCAACCCGCGTCCAGCATGGGAATGGTCAGCCGCTCGGTGTCCATGCCTGTATCGACCCAGCCGAACAGGCCTTGTGGCTCCGAGGCAAAGTGGCAACCCGCCTGGCGAGCCAGCTGGACCGTGCGTGCGCGTGCGGCATCGAGCTGTTGGATGACCCGTTCGCTGAATCGCCGCAACTGGCCTTGCTCCAGACACAGGGCGATGGCCTGTTCGAGCATGGGTGGGGTGGTCAACGAGGTCAGCAGCTTGGTGTTGGTGATGCGCTCTACCAGGTGCGTGGGCGCGGCGATGTAGCCCACGCGCCAGCTGGGCGTGAGGATCTTGGAGAAGCTGCCCACCATGATGACGCGCTGCAGTTTGTCCAGCACGCTCAGCCGGGTGGCGTGGACGGGTGCAAGGAAGCCGTAGATATCGTCCTCCAGGATGTGGAAGCCGTGGGTCTCTGCCAGGCGCAGCACCTGGTGAGCGTGGCCGGGCGAAAGCATGGCGCTGGTGGGGTTGTGCAGCACGGACACGGTCACGTACAGCTTGGGTTGATGCGCCTGGGCGAGCTTGTGCATCACATCGAGATCGGGCCCTTCTGCGCCTCGGGGTACGGGCAGCACGCGCAGGCCCAGTTGCGCCAGGCGCGCGAATTCAACGGGCCAGGCGGGCTCGTCGACCAGCACGGCGTCGCCCGGTTGAAGCAAGGTGCGGGTGACGAGATCCAGTGCCTGTGTGGCGCCCAGGGTGGTGATGATCTGGTCGGCATCGACCTGGAGCTGGTATTCGGTCAGGCGCATGCTCATGGCGCGCCGAAAGCGGGCGTCACCGGCGGGTTCTCCATAGTGCAGGGTCAGTGGCAGCAGCTTGTCGCCCTGCGTGACGCGGCGCAGCGCCGAGCCCAGCATGCCGGCGTCCAGCCAGGCCGGTGGCAGTGTGCCCAGCCCAGGCATGGGGCGTGCGCCGGGCTCGTGGAAGAGGCCGCGGATCAGGGTGGTGGCGTCCAGCGGGGTGCTGGGCTGGAAGGGGTGAGGCTTGGTATCGCCCGGCGTGGGCTCGGCCACCGCACGCGGTGTCTGCCGGACGAAATAGCCGCGCTGGCTGCGGGCCTCGATCAGGCCTTGTGCCAGGAGCTGGTCGTAAGCGGCCACGACCGTGTAGGTGCTCACATCATGTGTTCTGGCGCATTCGCGCACCGATGGCAGCTTGCTTCCCGGGGCGAGCCAGTGCTGGCGGATGCGGTCGGCAAATCGCTGCGCCAGTTGCTCGGTGAGGGTCTGGTCGCTGTCGCGGGTCAGGGGGGGGCTGCTCATGGTGTATCGGCTGGATGGGCACGCTGTGTTGGTGGTGTGGCCAGTACAGTGTGTTGGCTGATGTGCTGATCTGTATTGGTTCTGTATTGGTGTTGGTGTCTACATTGCCATACATGAACACCACCATGCAAGTGACATTTGCGTTTCAAGGCCGCCACTGGTGGCCCAGGGCGCTGGGCCTCATGGCCGTCTTGTTGTTCGCCATGACCTTGCCCATGACCCGTCTGGCCAATGGCTCAGTGAGCGATCCGCAATGGCCACCGCTGTTTGTGGCCAGTGCCCGAGCGGCACTGGCGGGCGTGCTGGCGATGTTGCACCTGCTGTGGGCCAGGGCGAGCTGGCCTGACCGCTCGCACCGGCCCTGGTTGCTGGGCATCGTGCTGGGTGGGGTGATGGGCTTTCCGCTGGGCATGGGCTGGGCAGTGCGTATCGTGCCGGCCTCTCATGCGGCGGTGATCACCGGGCTCTTGCCACTGTGCACGGCGGCGCTGGCGGCCTGGTGGCTGGGGCACAGGCCGCGCCTGGGCTTCTGGCTGGCCAGCATGGCGGGGGCCATGGTGATGGGCGTGTTCGCCTGGACATCTTCAGGCGGTCAGTCCACCTCGGCCCACCTCACGCTGCTGGCCGATGGTGCGCTGGTGCTGGGCATGATGGGCGCGTCGGTGGCCTATGTGGCTGGCGCCCGCCTGGCCAGGCAGATGCCTTCGGCGCAGGTGATGTCGTGGTCGCTGGTGCTGGCCTGGCCCTTGACGGCGACGCTGGCGGTGTACTGGTGGCCGTCCGACATCCACAGCCTTGCCCAGGCGGGTGATCAGATCCAGTTGTCGGCCTGGTTGGGGCTGGCCTATGTGGCCGTGTGCTCCACCTGGCTGGGCTTCTTCCTCTGGTATGCGGCACTGGCCCGAGACGCCATGCGCGTGAGCCAGTTGCAGTTGCTGCAGCCTTTGCTGGCAATGTTGATCTCGGCCGGCGTGCTGGGTGAGGCTGTACCCATGAATGCCTGGTTGTTTGCCGCATCGGTGCTGGTGATCGTGCTGGTGGGGCAGCGTCTGGCCGCATCCGGATCCTCTTCACCTTCCTCTTCGTCTTACGCTTCTTCTCCAACGAGTGCCTCATGAGCCTGACCCTGGCTGCCCGTACGCAGCACATGACTTCGTCCGCGATCCGTGAAATCCTCAAACTGACCGAGCGCCCGGGCGTGTTGTCGCTGGCCGGTGGTTTGCCATCGCCCGACAGCTTTCCGCTGGATGCCCTGGCTCAAGCGAGCGAGCGTGTGTGGCGCACCCAGGGTGCACAGGCCATGCAGTACGCCAACAGTGAAGGGCTGATGCCCTTGCGTGATTGGATCGCGCGGCGGGTGAGCCTGCCGCACTGGCAGGTAGAGCCCGAGCAGGTGCTGGTGACCACGGGCTCTCAGCAGGGGCTGGATCTGCTGGGCAAGGTCTTGCTGGATCCAGGCAGCGAGGTGCTGGTCGAGCAGCCGACCTATCTGGGCGCCTTGCAGGCCTTCTCAGCTTATGAGCCGGCTTACAGGCCCTGGCTGGCGGATGCGCAAGGCCCGGATCCTCAAGCCCTGCAGCCTCGGAATGCGATGAACGAGTCGGTGCGCGCGGCTTATCTGGTCCCGAGCTTTCAGAACCCCACAGGCCACGCCATCGATGCTGACAGGCGTGCGGCCATTGCCGCTGCATTGCGGGCCCATCGCGTCACGCTCATCGAAGACAACCCATACGGCGAGCTTTGGTACGACGCGCCACCGCCTGCGCCCATCGCGGCCAGTGCGCCGCATCAGACGGTGTACCTGGGCTCCTTGTCCAAGGTGCTGGCGCCAGGCTTGCGCATCGGCTACGTGGTGACGCCACCGGATGAGGCGCCGGGTGCCCTGGCGTTGCGTGCGCGCCTGTTGCAGGCCAAGCAAGCCAGCGATCTGCATACACCAGGCTTCAATCAGCGCCTGGTGTTGCAGTTGCTGGCCGATGGCTTTGATCTGGATGCCCATGTGGTATCCGTGCGCCAGCGCTACAAAGCCCAGCGTGATGCCATGGCGCAGGCCCTGACGCGTCATTTGCCTGAAGGCTGCATCTGGCAGATCCCCCAAGGCGGCATGTTCTTCTGGGTGCAAGGCCCAGATGGTTTCGATGCGGCGGCTTCCTTGCCTGACGCCGTTGAGCAAGGCGTGGCCTATGTGCCGGGTTCAGCGTTCTACGTTGACGCGACGCTGGCATCGCGTCAGCAGATGCGGCTGTCTTTCGTGACGCTGTCTGTGGCGCAGATTCACGATGCGGTGGTTCGCCTGGCCGAACACTTGCGTCGCGAAGGCCGGAGGTCCTGTTAACCTTGCAGGATGACTGCATTGTTCGAACAGGAGCTGGCTCGCCTGCAGGCGGCGCATCTCCAGCGTAAACGCCGGCAGGTCGCGCCTTGCGTGGCGCCTGCCGAGCTGGCCCCATCTGATGAAGCCTTGCGTGGCACCACCTATCTGATCGATGGGCAGCAGCGCCTGTCCTTTGGCAGCAATGACTATCTGGGCCTGTCACAGCATCCCGCGCTGATTGCCGCGGCACAGCAGGCGGCTGCGCGTTACGGCGTGGGGGCCACGGCTTCACCGCTGGTGTGCGGGCACAGCCCGGCACATGAGGCGCTGGAGCAGGAACTGGCCGCCATGGTGGGGTTGCCGCGTGCCTTGTATTTCTATGCAGGCTACGCGGCCAATGTGGGCGCCATCCCCGCCCTGGTGGGCAAGGGCGATGCGGTGTTTTCCGATGCGCTCAACCACGCCTGCCTGATCGATGGCATTCGCCTGTCGCGTGCAGAGTCGCATGTGTTGCCGCATGCCGATATGGGCGCACTGGAAGCTGCCTTGAAAGCGTCCACTGCGCGCCGCAAGCTGGTGGTGACGGATGCGGTGTTCAGCATGGATGGCAATGTGGCCGATGTGCCGGCCTTGCTGGCCTTGTGTGAACGCTACGACGCCTGGTTGATGATCGACGATGCCCATGGGTTCGGCGTGCTGGGCGAACAGGGTGAAGGCACCTTGTCGTATCACGGGATCGCAGGCGTCAACGGTGCGGCACCTGCCTGGCAAGGGCGGCTGGATCGCCTGATCTACATGGCCACGCTGGGCAAGGCTGCCGGCGTGGCAGGAGCGTTTGTGGCGGGTGAACCCAGCCTGGTCGAGTGGATCATGCAGAAGGCGCGCACCTATATGTTCGCCACGGCGGCGCCGGCCATGATTGCCGAGTCGCTGCGCGCGGCCTTGACGGTGATGCGTGATGAGCCCCAGCGGCGTGCGCATCTGCGCGCCTTGCAGCAACGCCTGCAGTCGGGCGTGAAGGCGGCGAACCTGCCCTGGACCTTGTTGCCATCCGATACCGCGATTCAACCGCTGATCATCGGCAGCAATGAGGCGGCCCTGGCCGTGATGGCCCAGCTCGATCGCCAGGGGGTATGGGTGCCGGCCATCCGGCCGCCCACGGTGCCCGAAGGCACGGCACGCCTGCGTATTTCGCTGTCAGCGGCGCACACGTTCGAGCAGGTTGACCGCTTGTGTGAGGCGCTGGCTCAGGCCGTGGCGTAACCGAACAGCTTCTGGCGGTTGAGCCGCATCATCACGTTGCCTCGGGGCACGGCGGCCACGACCTTGAACTCAGGCTTGGCCGTGTCGCGTGGTTTGGTGTCGGGGAACACCCAGCCGTCCGAACTGATGAGGCTGTGCACCTGCGGTGTGTTGGCTGTCTCGCCCGGGCGCAGCACCACGGCCGTGTCACCGTTGGCCAGCTTCACGAAGGAGCCGGGCGGGAAGATGCCCATCTCCTTGATGATGGCCGCCGCGTAGGGGTTGTCGGCGCCGCCTGACTTCAGATACAGCTCGCGTGCCGCCACGTTGACGGCAATGGCCGGGCGATTTGCCCGTGGGCTGAGCTTGGCCAGGTACACGTCGGTGTAGTGGACCATGCAGGCCAGCTGGCTGAAGTCCTTGCGGTCCTGCGGCAGGCCGCGCCCGTCGGTGGTGACGTGGTGATCCTCCACCGTTCGGAGCCAGTCCTGGCAGCTCACGTTGGCCGATTCGAGGATCAGCCTGCCCTTGCGCGGGTGGGCGTTGATCTCGGCACGTTGTTGGGGCGTCAAGGGCGTGGTCTGCTGGGTGAGCGCGTTCTGCATGTCCAGCATGGCGATGTTCATCGTGAGCGCCGCACGGATCAGGGTGGCGCGGTCATTTTCCGTCCAGCCGAAGCGCTCTGCGGCCAAGGCAGCCACAAAAGCCGTCTGCAAGGAGTGCGATACCGAGTAGCCCGTCGGATCGCCATAGACCATCTCGAAGGTGCCGGCGTTGACGTCTTCCTTCATGGCACCCTGGATCTGGGTGGAGAGGTCGCCCAGCTCTTTCGCGAACAGGGGGTTGTCCTTGTGGTTGCGCAGCAGGTGGCCCGTGCGCTTGAGGATGTTGGCCCACAGTATGAAGGGGTCCTTGCGGGCCTGTGCTGCCTTCAATTCGCGTTGATGGGCCTCGTACTCGTCCTGGTCGACAAAGACGCCGCGCTCCATGAGCGAGTCGATCTGAGCCTGGTCAGTCAGCAAAAAGCCTTTGCCCAGCAGCAGGTGGCCGGGTTCATTGCGCACGTTCCATGGCAGGGGCTCGTTGAGGCGAACCTGATGAGCGCACAGGCGCAGGAGCTTCATGTCGGTCCGATCACAAGTGACAGTGGTGCTTCGAATTTCGGCCACAAAGTCAAAAAGTGAAAGAACTTAAACCCTTGCTTTAAGGCGGTCTCGCCAATTACGTCACGGTATGTCTTGGCGAAACCCCTTCAGATTCAGCTTTTCAGGTTCAGCTCAGCCCGCAGCGAGTGCGGGAAGGCCTTGGTGATGTTCACCTCGATCAACTGGCCGATCAGTCGTTCGCGCAGTGCCTGTGTGGGGCCTGCCGCGAAGTTGACGATGCGGTTGCACTCGGTGCGGCCCATCAGTTCGCTGGGGTCCTTGCGGCTGGGGCCTTCGACCAGGATCTTCTGCGTCTTGCCCACCAGCTCTTCGCTGTAGCGCTGCACGTTGCCGTCCAGATAGGCCTGCAGGGTTTGCAGACGCTTGAGCTTGACCTCGTGCGGTGTCGTGTCTTCGAGGGCCGCAGCGGGCGTACCGGGGCGGGCGCTGAAGATGAAGCTGAAGGAGGCGTCGAACTCGATGTCGGTGGCGAGTTTCATCAGCTTGTCGAAGTCTTCATCGGTTTCACCGGGGAAGCCGACGATGAAGTCGGTCGACAGGCGGATGTCAGGTCGCACGGCGCGCAGCTTGCGGATGGTGCTCTTGTATTCGAGCGTGGTGTAGCCGCGCTTCATGGCCATGAGGATGCGGTCGGAGCCATGTTGCACGGGCAGGTGCACATGGTTCACGAGCTTGTCGGTCTTGCCGTACACATCGATCAGGCGCTGGCCGAACTCGTTGGGATGGCTGGTCGTGAAGCGGATGCGCTCCAGGCCCGGCATCTCGGCAACGTACTCGACCAGGGTGGCGAAGTCGGCGATCTCGGCCGTGTCACCCATCTTGCCGCGGTAGCCATTCACGTTCTGGCCCAGCAGGGTGATTTCCTTGACGCCCTGGTCGACCAGATCGGCCACCTCGGTCAGCACGTCGTCAAACGGGCGCGAGACTTCTTCGCCACGCGTGTAAGGCACCACGCAGTAGCTGCAGTACTTGGAGCAGCCTTCCATGATGGACACGAAGGCCGAAGCGCCTTCCTTGCGAGGCGGCGGCAGGTGGTCGAACTTCTCGATTTCGGGGAAGCTGATGTCCACCTGGGGGCGCCTGGAGCTCTGGCGCTTTTCCAGCATGGCGGGCAGGCGATGCAGTGTTTGCGGGCCGAACACCACGTCCACATAAGGCGCGCGCTCAATGATGGAGGCGCCTTCCTGGCTGGCCACGCAACCGCCCACGCCGATCATCACGCCCTTGGCCTTCAGGTGCTTGACGCGGCCCAGGTCGCTGAACACTTTTTCTTGTGCCTTCTCGCGGATGGAGCAGGTGTTGAACAGGATCAGGTCGGCTTCTTCGGGGTTGTCGGTGGGCGTGTAGCCCTTGGCTGCGTTCATGACGTCGGACATCTTGTCCGAGTCGTACTCGTTCATCTGGCAACCATAGGTCTTGATATAGACCTTCTTGCCGGTGGTTGCGGCAGCAGTGGACGTGTCAGCGGCCTGATCTGTGGGCGTGTTGGAGGCGGGCAGGGAACTCATGGCGAACTTCTTCTTCGATGCGGGCGGATCAGGATCAGGGCTTGGTCCAGGTGTGCGAGACAGGGTCGTATGACCAGGTGGCCGCTTCTTGCGCGTTGGTGGGCCACAGCCGGCTGGCTTCGGCTGCCGTCAGCAACCAGACGTTCATCAACAGGCCGTAGGTGTCGACCGTGTAGTTGACCTTGTAGCGTTGGCCGACGAGGTTGCCGGAGAGCACCAGCAGGTTGTTGAGATCGCGGATGCGGGCGCCTGGGGCCAGTCTGGCCACGCTGCCGTTGAGTGACACCTCGGGGGGCTGGCCGAAAATGATGTCGCCACGCAGTGATTGCATCGGGATGGCGATGGCGCGGCCCTGCAGGGTATCCGGGTTGGCGATGGGCGGGCCTTTGTCGCTGCTGGTGCTGGTGCTTGTGGTGGAGGCACTCAGCACGGCGCTTTGGGCCAGCGCCAGAGCAGGGGCAGCCAGGGCCAGGGTGGCCAGGACCGTCTTGAGACAGCGGGGCATGGTGTAGATCCAGGGGCTGTTGATCGGAGTGGCGATTCTACGGCAGCCGGGCTGGAGATGTGGGTAATATGCGGTCTGCCGGGCGCCCAAAGGAGGCGCGGCGATTCGGGAGAAACACATGGGTTTGGTCGATTTCATCAAGAAGCAGTTCATTGATGTCATCGAGTGGATGGAGTCCACCGATGGCGTGCTGGCATGGCGCTACCCTTTCGAGGATCGCGAAATCCAGAACGGTGCCACGCTGGTGGTGCGCGAATCGCAGATGGCACTGTTCGTCAACGAAGGCAAGGTGGCCGATCTGTTCGGCCCGGGCACGCACAAGCTGAGCACCCAGACCCTGCCCATCCTGACCAACCTCAAGAACTGGGACAAGCTGTTCGCTTCCCCGTTCAAGAGTGATGTGTACTTCTTCAGCACGCGTCAGCAACTGGACATGCGCTGGGGTACCAGCCAGCCCATCACCTTGCGCGACAAGGACTTCGGCGCCGTGCGCCTGCGTGCGTTTGGCAACTACGCCGTGCGCATGGCCGATCCGCGCAAGTTCCACACCGAGGTGTCCGGCACGCGTGAGTCTTACACCCTGGCCGATCTCGACGGTCAACTGCGTGGCCTGCTGCTGCAGCATCTGAGTGATGCCGTGGCGCAAAGTGGCATCCCCTTCCTGGATCTGGCCGCCAACCAGATCGAGTTTGCCAAGGCCTTGTCCGAGGCCGTGGCGCCCTCGTTCGAGGCACTGGGCCTGAAGATCGAAGGCCTGACCGTGCAGAACGTGTCCTTTCCTGAAGAGCTGCAGAAGATCCTGGACCAGAAGATCGGCATGGGTATGGTGGGCCAGAACATGGGCCAGTTCGTGCAGTACCAGGCCGCTCAGGCCTTGCCGACGATCGCAGCCGCTTCGGGGCAGGGCAGCGGTGTGGCTGGCGATGCCGCCGGTCTGGGCGCAGGCCTGGCGCTGGGGCAGGTGATGGCGCAGTCCATCCAGCAAGGGCTGCAAGGGGCCTCGGCCGTCACGGGTGCGGCACCTGGCGGCCTCAAGCCCGACGAGATCATGGCCACCATCGAAAAACTGGCCGATCTCAAGGCCAAGGGCATCCTGACGGAAGACGAGTTCAGCGCCAAGAAGGCCGAGCTGCTCAAGAAACTCGTCTGAACGGCGGGTTGTTGACATGAGTGATCAAGGCCCAGGTCAGCGCGCCTGGCGGGCAAGCTGTACCTTTTGCGGTGCGCCGGTCGAGTTTCGATCGGCGGCATCGCCCATGGCGGTCTGCAGCTTTTGCAAAAGCACGCTGGTGCGTGACGGCGAATCACTGCGCCGTATCGGCCAGAGCGCAGAGCTGTTCGATGACCACAGCCCGCTGGCATTGGGCGCACGCGGCCAGTACCAGGGTGAGTCCTTCACGCTGATCGGCCGCGTTCAACTGGCCTACCAGGACGACGATGGCCTGGAAGGCCGCTGGACCGAATGGCACGCGCTGTTTGACAATGGCCGCAGCGGCAGCCTGAGCGAAGACAACGGCGCCTATGTCTTCGGCTTTGGCCTGCCACCCCCGGCGCCCACTTTGCCTGACTTGCTGCAGCCTGCTGTCGGCACGGCACTGCTTGTGGCGCAGCGGCCCTGGGTGCTGTCGTCGCGTGTCCAGGTGCATGTGCATGCGGCGCAGGGCGAGCTGGCCGAGGCGCCTGATCTCCAGGCCACGTATCCGGTGGTCGAGTTGCGCAACTCCGGCGGCGAGGTGCTGTCTGTCGAACTGCTGCCTGCGGGGGCTGTGCTGAGCGTGGGGCGCTCCGTGCAGCTGGCTGAGCTGAAGCTGTCGGGCTTGCCGGATGGCAAGCAGCCTTCAGAAGCAAAGCTCCAGGCCAAAGGCATCGAGTGCCCGAGTTGCGGCAGTTCGCTCACGCCCACGCTCGACAGCACCAGATCCATCGTCTGCGGCAGCTGCAAGGCCGTGGTGGACATCAGCAAGGGCCTGGGGGGCGACCTCAAGTTCTACCGCCAGGACAACACGCTGGAGCCCTTGATTCCCTTGGGGCGCACAGGCCGTCTGACCGTCGGGGGCACCAGCCTGGCCTGGCAGGTCGTGGGCTATCAGGAACGCTGCGACGAACCCACCGAAGAAGGCGAAGAACAGACGTTCTGGCGCGAGTACCTGCTGTACAACCGCACGGCCGGATTCGCGTTTCTGGTGGATGCCGAGGATGGCTGGAGCGTGGTGCGCACGGTCACCGGCGTGCCATCGACCAGGGGCGACAAGCTCAGCTATCAAGGCGTGGACTACAAGAAGCGCTACACCTACACCGCCAAGACCACCTATGTGCTGGGCGAGTTCTACTGGCCTGTTCGCAAGAACCAGCGCACACTGAACACGGACTTCACAGGCAGCAGCGGCAAGGTTGACCTGAAGCTCAATCGCGAGAAGACAGGCAACGAAGTCACCTGGTCTGCGGGCGAATCCATCAGCGCCCAGGACGTGATGACGGCGTTCAAGATTTCGCCTGATCAGCTCAGTGCTTTCAAGCGCGAGGCCAGCCTGCTGTCCAGCATTGAGCTGGGTGAGTGGGGCAGCAACCTGTTCTGGATCCTGGTCATGGTGATCCTGATCTTGATCCTGTCTCGATGCTCGGATGATTGCAGTGATGTGCGCGAGACCTATGGCGAATACAGCGCCGAGTATCAGCAATGCCGCTCGTATCACAGCAGCGGCAGCAGTCACGGCGGATCCTACGGCGGCTACAGCAGTGGCGGCTCACACAAATAGCGTTTAGGAGAAACACATGATCGACATCGAATGGCTCAAGCCCGGCGTGTTCCTGGGTTCCATGGCATTTGCCTTGATGGGCGTGCTCATGTTCTGGGTGTGCTTCATCATCGTCGACAAGCTCACCCCGTATGACCTGTGGGGCGAGATCGTCGAGAAGAAGAACGTGGCCCTGGCCATCGTGGTGGGCTCGATGTGCCTGGCCATCGGGCAGATCGTGGCCGCAGCCGTGCATGGTTGAAGAAGCGGTTTCGTCAGACGGCGCGCGCGCGCGCATGGCACCGGCCGAGGTGGCCTTGCTGGCCTCGGTGTTTGTGGTGGCGGCCTGCGGGCTGGTCTATGAGCTGGCGGCTGGCGCCCTGGCCAGCTACCTGCTGGGGGATTCCATCCTCCAGTTCTCCACCGTCATTGGCACCTATCTGTTTGCCATGGGCGTGGGCTCATGGTTGTCGCGCTATCTGGAGCGCCAGCTGGTCGCGCACTTTCTGCGCATCGAGTTGCTCGTCGGGCTCATTGGTGGCCTGATGCCCGCTGCCTTGTTCGTGGCCAACAGCCTGTTGCCGGCCTGGGCCACATCGCCGTTCAGGGCCTTGCTCTACGGCATGGTCATGCTGATTGGCGTGCTGGTAGGGCTGGAGATCCCGCTGGTGATGCGCATCCTCAAGCGCCACTTTGCGCGGCGCTACGCGCTCAAGGATCTGGTCTCCGAGGTGCTCACCTTCGATTACCTGGGCGCACTGGCGGTCTCCTTGGCGTTTCCGCTCTTGCTGGTGCCGCATCTGGGTGTGGTGCGAACCGGCGTGTTGTTCGGCTTGCTCAACGTGCTGGTGGCCGCATGGACCCTGTGGCTGTTCAAGGCCGAATTGCGCAGCTGGCGCTCGCATGCCGCGGCCTGCCTCGCCGTGACACTCGTGCTGGCCGCGGCCATGGTGGGCGCACCACCCCTGACCACCTGGGCCGAAGACCGCTTCTATGGCGAAGGCGTCGTGCTGCGGCAGGACACGCCTTACCAGCGCATCGTCATCACACAAGGGCATGGCGGCACGCGGCTGTTCCTCAATGGCAACCTGCAGTTCGCCTCGCGTGACGAGTACCGCTATCACGAAGCGCTGGTCCACCCGGCCATGAGCGCACAGGGCGCACCGCGACGTGTGCTCGTGCTGGGCGGTGGTGATGGCATGGCCGTGCGCGAGATCCTGAAGTACCCCAGCGTGCAGCAGGTGACCCTGGTCGAGCTGGACCCGGCCATGACCACGCTGTTTCGCCAGGATCCGCGCCTGACTGCCTTGAACAGGAACGCGCTCAATGCACCCCGTGTGAAGGTGGTCAATGCCGATGCCTTCACCTGGCTGGGCACGCATGACGAGGTGTATGACGTCATCGTGGTGGACTTCCCCGATCCCACCAACCACGCCATCGGCAAGCTCTACACCACCACCTTTTATGCGCTGCTGGATCAGCACCTGTCTGCCAGCGGCTATGCCGTGATCCAGACCACGTCGCCCTTGATTGCACGGCAAAGCTTCTGGACGGTGGCCAGCACGCTGGAGGCTGTGGGCCTGCAGACCACGCCGTATCACGCGCACGTGCCGAGCTTTGGCGAGTGGGGCTTCATCCTGGCGCACCACCGCCCGTGGCGCATGCCAACTTCGCTGCCGCAAGGCATGCGTTTCCTGAGCCTGGCGGGCCTGCCCGCGCTGTTTGATTTCCCGCCTGACATGGCCCGCGTGCCCGCCGAGCCCAATCGCCTGAGCAACCAGGTGCTTGTGCAGACCTTCGAGGCCGAGTGGGGCCGTGTGCACCAATGAGCCCGACACGGCGCGAGTGGCTGGGCGGTGCGAGCGCGGTGGCAGCGTCCATGGTCGTGCCCGCCTTGAGTGGCTTGAGCGCTTGCTCCGGCAGTCGCGCTAACAAGGGCTTGCGCACTGATCTGCAAGGTGGATGGGTAGGGGCCCATGTGGACCGTGCACATGCCTGGCGTGATGGCCACACACCCAAAGCGCTGTGCGGCGAGACCCGCCGTGTGCACACGCTGATCATCGGTGCGGGCGTCGCGGGTTTGTCTGCCGCCCACACCCTGATGCGTGCCGAGCTGGATGACCTGGCCGTGCTGGATCTGGACGATCAGGCCGGTGGCAACGCGCGTGGGCATCTGGTGCAGAACCTGCCTTGTCCACTGGGTGCGCACTACCTGCCCATGCCTGGGGCCGATGCCATCGAAGTGGCCCAATGGCTGGAGGAGATCGGCCTGATACGCCTCGAGCATGGGCGCTGGGTGGCCGACGAGCGCCACCTGTGTCACAGCCCTCAGGAGCGCCTGTTTGTGCCCGATGCCCGGCAGGATCAGCCTGCCTTCTGGCGTGGCCAGTGGCACGACGGCCTGTTGCCGCAGCATGGCCTGGCTGCCGATGACCTCGCGCAATACCGTCGCTTTGCGCTGGAGGTGAGCACCGCTGCACGCGAACTGGGCTTCGCCATGCCCAGCACCAAGCGACCCTGGCACGCCGGCCTCGATGCGCTGGACCAGCTCACCTTCGCGCAGTGGCTGGATCAGCGTGGCTACAGCTCGCGACCTCTGCGATGGCTGCTGGATTACGCCTGCCGAGACGACTATGGCGCCGGCCTGGGGCGTGTGTCGGCCTGGGCCGGCCTGCACTATTTCGCCAGCCGCCATGGCTTTGATGTGCCGGGACAGGGTGAAGCCCATGATGCGGTGCTGACCTGGCCGCAAGGCAATGGCTGGCTGACCCAGCACCTCGCGCAAGAGCTGGGGACTCGCTGGCATGCCGGTCAGGTGGCTTTGAGTGTCGATGCCGGGCGTGACGAAGTGCGTGTGCAGGCCTGGCACAGCCAGCAGCAATGTGTGCAGACCTGGGTTGCCAGACAGGTGGTGTTGGCCGTGCCGCTGTTTGTGGCGCAGCGCCTGTTGAAGCAAGCTTTGCCTGCCTTGCAGTCTGTGGTGCCGCGCATGGCGTATGCGCCCTGGCTGGTCAGCAACATCCTGCTGGACAAGCCCTTCTTTGATCGCCCCGGTGCCCCCCTGGCCTGGGACAATGTGCCCTACACCGCAGATGGCGTGAACGGCGTGCCCGTGCCTTCGTTGGGCTATGTCGACGCGCGCCATCAAAGCCTGGCGCCGGTGACCGGCCCCATGCTGCTTACTCATTACTGGGCACTCGGTGGCCAGGATGCGGCGCAAGGTCAGGCCTTGCGGCAAGCCTTGCTCAAGGATGACTGGTCCGTGTGGGCGGGCAGGGTGGCGGCTGACCTGGCTCGCGTTCACCCCGACTTGCCGGGCCTGGTCAGGCAGATGGACCTCATGCGTTATGGCCACGCCATGAGCATCCCCGTGCCTGGCGTGCGTGGCCATGCGGCACTGGCCGCGCTGCGCGAACCGCAGGGGCGCCTGCAATTCGCACACAGTGATCTGTCAGGCTATTCGGTGTTCGAAGAAGCCTTCACCCATGGCGTGCGTGCAGCCGATCAGGTGCTGCGGGCATCAGGCAAGGCGCGCAGCAAGGTGTGACGCGACTGGCGCTCAGGCTCGAAGCCCGCCACCAGCCGATCCAGCAACTGCTGTGCACGTGCCGCGTTGTCGCTCAGCAGATTGCACACGAACACATCCAGCGTGACCACGCCCAGTTCGGGCCAGGTGTGAACCGCCAGATGCGATTCGGCCAGCAGCACCACGCCGGTGACGCCAGCTGTCTGGTGCCCCATGGCAGGCTCAAAACCGTGAAAGCGCTCCCCCACGGCCTGCAGGCCCGCTTCAGCCACCGCCAGCAGGCAGGCCTGGCGCAAGGCCTCTGGCTGGGTCATCCAGGGATGGGCGGCATGGCAGCCTGCCAGATCAGCCGTGAGGTGCGTGCCCTGCGGCCGCGTTGTCAGGTGGGGCATGG
>NZ_DASUIS010000059.1:0-2604 GCF_036279675.1 Aquabacterium sp.
GCACTGCCACGCGATCCGAAACGACACCAGTGCCAGGTCGTCCACGGCAAAGGTGGCCATGCCGTCGATGCCTCCATCGTTGGCACCACCCGTCACCGCGATCGATTCGGCGTTGTTGGCCGCCATGATGGCTGCGCACAGCCGCTCAAACCCGATGTCGGAGAGTGACAGCAGGATGTTCTGCAGCTCCAAATCGCCCAGACCGACCCCAGGCAGCTCGTCCTGAACTGGCTCCAGCAATTGCGCTTGAAGGACATGTCCTGTTGTGTTCTTGCCGCAGATGGCTGCGGCCGTGGCACTGTCCAGTGGCATTTCCCAGCCTGCAGGAGACAACTGCCACACGCCATGACCCGAAATGTCTTTCGTCTCGAGCATGCCAGCGTTGACCAGGTGAAGTCGTGCAAAGCGCATGTCGTTCTGGTACTTGGGCTCCCCGGAGACTTCTGTTTCGTCGATCTCTTCGCCGCTGGCGCTCATCTGGTCGACGATGGTCGCGCGCACGATGCCGGTCTTGGCCTTGCCACCGAGCTCGCGCAGCACCGCCACGATCTTGGGCACGTACAGCGCTGCTCCGGTCAAGACTGTGCTGGTTGGCGGGGCGGGCATGGAGTTACATAATTTGCGTAATTGGCAAATTGTAGATGGCAATTTGCGCATCGTGCTTTGTGCAATCGACGGGTTCTTTTGAGAATCCGCGCCCATGCAGATTGGCAAAGTCATACGGGTGTTGCGCAAGGAGAGGGACCTGAGCCTGGAGTCCCTGGCGTTTGACGCAGCCACGGATGCCAGCAATCTGTCACGGATCGAGCGGGGGATCCAGCAGCCAACTGAAGAGGGGCTGCAGTCGATCGCCAAGGCGCTGGGTACTTCGGTTGCTGCGATGTACGCCCTGGCCGAGGGCAAGCGCCTGGCCGGTGACGACGACCATTCGTTGGTCAGGCCCGAAGACATGGCGCGTGAAGCGATGCAAATGCGCAAATACTTCCGGTCGCTGAATCCGGAGTACCAACGCTTGGCATTGGAGCTCGTGAAAACCTTGGTCAAAGCGCAAGGCAAGGCGACCTGAACGCGTCGCGACAACCTCACGGTCGTTCAAAGTGCCATTTGGGCGCCGTCATCGCTTGGGGACAGCGCCGCCGTCTTGGCCAATGCCATCCACACATCGAACCGCAAGCCGGTGAACGGCTGCTTGGGCGCCACCCGAACGAGTTCCAAGCCGCTGCTGGTGGCCACCATTACCCCACATTCGGTCGGTACTTCGTCGGCGTCAGCGATAGACTGCCCCTTCGCATTGCGCCCCAGGACGTAGTACACCTGCGACGCCATCGCCAGGTAGGCCGCCCGCTTTTCCGGTCGCTTCAGGTCACCCAGCAGGTCGGCCCGGCTGACCTTGATCTCATGCACCACCGGTTCCAAGTACGCCTCCACGGTGGTGTGGCGGATGCTGAACACATCGGGGATGGCCTGGGTCCAGGCTCCGTCCACCTGCGCCCGCAATGCCAACTGTGTCCAGGCAATTCGCCCCTCCTGCTGCATGCGCTGGGCCACCTGCATCACCAGCTCATCGTGGGCGCTTCGGTTGGCCCGGTTGGTGGCGTGGGCGTTGGCCAGCGCCTGCAACCCGGCAGGCGTCAGGTGCAGCGTTTCCCGCCCCTGGTCATCCCGTTCGGCCTGCACCGATCCGCCCACGAGCAGATCCACTTCCAGCGGGTCGCGGCACGGCCAGCCCGAGGAGCGGTAGATCTCCCGCAGCCGCGTCAGGTGCTTGCGGGTGATGCGCGGTGATGTCGATGGGTCTGTCACGCCTTCCTGCGCCCCCGATCAGGCTCTGGCGTGGCCATCAACAGCTGATCAGGGTACGACTGCATGAAGTCCATGGAACGCGCTGCCGGGGCATCCAGCCACTCGTCGTACTGGTCCTCGCGCAAGATCACCACCATGCGCTTTTCATCTTCAGGCCTATGGAACTGGTTGAAGAGCGGGTGGCTGTCGGCGTTGATGGTCAGCATGGTGAAGCTCAGCACCTCTTCACCCGTGGCCTTGCGGTTGACCGCCCACAGGCCGGCAATACCCATGGGTTTGTTGTCCCGGCGCTGGATGCGGGTGGGCACGGCCTTGCCGCTGCGCCAGTCGGGCTCGTAGACGTTCTCCACCGGTACGATGCAGTGCTGCCCCAGCCGCCAGGCATCCCGAAAGCTGGGTTTCTCCGCGACCGTCTCTGATCGGGCGTTGTAGGTGCGTTTGCCAAAGGCGATCTCACCGGCCCAGTGCGGGATCAGCCCAAACAGGCCAGCCAGGGCCTCGCGCGGCGGCACAGCCTCATCGCCCACGTCGTGGTGCGGGTGGCGCCGGATGAATGGCGCGTGGTACAGCGGCCAGACCTGGCTCTTGATGCCTGGCGGCGCATCGACTCCGAAGTGCAGCTTGAGTCGCTCCGTCTTGGTCACCGAGTCGTAGTTGGAGCACAGCTGTTAATGTCCACCGAATTCTGACCCACCGTTTCCATCCAATATTGACCCACCCTGGATAGAGCCCTGAGGGGCTCACGGTGTGGATAACTTCTTGGGTTTTGACTCCTTCTTGATGGGTTGAGCAGAGCTGTTC
>NZ_DASUIS010000060.1:0-33139 GCF_036279675.1 Aquabacterium sp.
GGGCGCTGCTTCACCGTGGTCTTCACCACCGTGGGCCCAGGCCGCAGCCGACGCGAGGGTCACCACGATGGCTGCAAGGGCATGCGTCAACAAGGCAAGGGATGGACGGGGCAAGTTCATGGATGGGCCTCCTCGGGCAGCAGGCCCAGGGCCTGTCGGAGTCGGGATATGGCGGTGTCGCGGGCCAGTGTCTGCTGGCTGAGGGCGGCTTGTGCTTCATGGTCGGCCAGGCGAGCGCGCAGCAGGGCGTTCAAGTCCTGTTCGCCCAGGCTGAAGGCCTTCTGGGCGAGCTGCAGGTTGTCGGCCGTGAGCTGGCTGCGTTCCTGTGCCAGCGCCAGTTGCTGCAAGGCCATGTCGAGTTCGCTTCGTGCCTGCCGAATGGCGCGGTCGATCTGTTCTCGAGCGCGAGCCAGCGCCATCTCTGCCTGTGCCATCTCGGCGCGGGCGAGGGCACTGTCTTGTTGCACACGTGGGCCGGATGACAGCGGCAGGGTCAGCTTGACGCCGATGGCCTGGTCGTAGGGGTTCAGCGCGTCACTGCGTTGCTGAGTCCAGCGCACGGCGACCTCCGGCGGGGCGCGATCACTGGCCGATTGCAGGGCCAGCTTGTCGCCAGCAAGGGTGGCGGCGGCCTGCAGGGCCCGCCATTGAGGGTGATCGAGATCGGCGGTGGTACCTGCCGTGGGCATGTTTTCGGGCGGTAGCGTGGAGGGCGGCTCGGTGCCGGTCAGATTCGCAAAGCTTTGTTCGGCCTGCTGCGTCTTCTGGCCAGCCTCCATCAGCTCGGCCTGCGCGGCGAGCGTTTCGGTGCGCGCGAGGTTGGCGTCGAGTCGGGCCAGGTCGCCGTGCTGGTAGCGGCGCAGCACCTCGGCTTGCAGTGCCTGGGCCGTCTGCAGGCGCTGCTGCGCCAGGGCGGTGGCCGTGCGCGCGTGGGCGACCTGCCACCAGGCTTCACGCAGTTCACCACTGAGTTGCAGGCGGCGCCAGTTCAGGCGAGCCTCGGATTCGGCGAGCGCGTGGCGGGCCGTGTCGACACTGGCCTGGCGTTGCCCTGGCAACCACAGCGGTGCGCCCAGCTCGACCTCCCATTCCCGGCGCCCGAGGTTCTGATTCAGGCGGTCGCTGAGGTGATTGAGGGACACGGCCGCTGGTGCCGGTGTGAGGCCTTGCGCCACCTGCACACCTGCTTCGGCGGCAGCCTGGCGCAGGCGCAGCTGGGCGGTTTCGGGGTCGCGCGCGGTGGCAGCCTGCAGGGCGCCTGCCAGATCCGGGGCAGGTGGGGCCAGGGCGGCAAGTGCAGGGCCGCACCACGGCGTGAGGAGGCAGGCCGGCAACAAGGCCAGTGCGCGCAATCGCAGTGTGCTCATGGCAGAAGGTCGTCGAGAGAAAGGGCGGATGGCCGGGCGGCCACGGCGAATGGCCCCGGTCGTGGCCATTCGCCACGAGGAGCCATGCAAAAGCGACCGCCGACCTGAGCATGTAAGCCCGGGCCGGTCAGTCGCCAGGTGAGGTCATAGGGTCAGTCGCAGAAGGCGAATGACCAATGGTGGCCCTTGGGCCTGTGGGCCTTCCATCCAGCGCGTGGTGGGGGGGAGGGCCGGTGTGGGCGGCAGCACGGGGCCGCTCAGTGCGATCAGCGTGGGGCTGAAATCCTGCTCGTCCAGGCCCTTGTGGTGGGGCAGGGTGAGGCTTTGATCCTTGCAGAACTTGTGGCACAGGACATGGTTGTCCGCCTGATGATCGGGGCGCTGGGCCTGCTCGTCGGCGTGCGCGTGCAGGGCCGCAGAGCCGTGCTCATGCTCATGGTCGTGTTCGGGCCCCTGCTCCTCGTGGTGATGGTGCGCGGCCGGAGCGTCTGACGCCGGTTCGGCCAGCATGCAGGCGTTGACCGTGCCACTCAAGGCCCCGAACAGCCACGCCAGCAACACCAGGCCGCAGAGGCGGCGCAAGGTGGTGGTGCTGGTGCGAAAGGGCATGGCGGGCAGGATATCGACGTGTCTGATGTGTCACTATGAACCTTGACATGGGGGCAAGGTCAAGCGATTTTTACCATGCGCGGCTGACGCTGCGCAAAGCATGGCAGAAGCGTAGAGCATGCAGATCGCCGAAACGCTGCAAAATGGTCATCACTATGCACGCAAATCAAACAACCGGGTGGATCTGGGGGATGCGGGCCGCTGCCATGGCATGCGCCTGGCTGGTCGCCGCCTGTGCTTCGCATCAGCCGGCCAATGACCAGGCCGCACCGACCGCGCCGCCACCATTGGTCGGGCCGCCCGTGCCGCAGCCTCCCGGCGCGCCACCTACCCAGGCGGCGATGCAGCAGGCCCAGAAAGAGGCCCAGTCGGCGGTGGACGAATTGGAAGACGGTCACGAGGACGATGCCCGCGTGATCTTGCGGCGTGCCCTGACGCTGGACCCGAACAACAAGCTGGCCCTGAGCCTGATGCGCCAGTTGACCACCGACCCGGTGATGTTGCTGGGCAAGGAGTCCTTCAGCTACACGGTCAAGGCCGGGGAGTCGCTGTCGCGCATTGCGGGGCATTTCCTTGGCGACATCTACCTGTTCTACGGGCTGGCCCGCTACAACGACATCAAGGTGCCCAAGCAGGTGGCTGGCGGGCAGGTGATCCGCGTGCCAGGCAAGGCGCCACCGGTGGAAGACCGTGAGCCGCCCAAGCCCGCCAAGTCAGGCGCCAAGGGCGGAACCAAGGGCAGCAGCAAGGGCGAACCGCCTGCGCCGCCCCCTGCCCCCGCTCCTGCACCGGTGAGCGCCCCGGTGCCGGTTGCGCCGCCTGTCGAGCCGACACCTGCGCCCGCACCCTCGGTACCCGCTCAGCCTGCCGAGTTGAGCCCGGGAGCCAAGGCCATGCAGTCGGCCCAGGCGGCCGAGCGGGCGGGCAATCTGGACAAGGCGCTGGCCGACTACCGCCTGGCGGCATCTCTGGGGCAATCCGGCTCGGCGAACAAGGCGGAGGCCGTGCGCAAGCAGCTGGTCGATCGCCATGTCCAGAAGGCGCGTGCCGCCATGGCCCGACAGGATCTGGATGGCGCCATCGCGAACTGGAACCGTGTGTTGGAGCTGGATCCCGGCAACGACATGGCCAGACTGGAAAAGCAGAAGGCCCAGACGCTCAAGGAAAAGGTCAAGGCCTTGAAGTGAGTTGTGCCAGCTTGCGGCGCGCCGGGGCATGCCCGGGCTCCAGCCGCAGGCATTGGCGCAGTGCCGCCAGGGCGGCGGGCCTGTCCTTGTTTTCCAGGGACACCGCCTGTCGGTAGTACACATCGGCCAGCAGCGAGATCGTGGCGGCATCCTTGGGCCGGGCCGCCAGATCCTGTTTCAACAAGGTGATGGCGTCATCGAACTCGCCTTGGCCGGCCAGCAAGGCGGCGTGTTCCAGCGCATTGCGCTCCGCCGACAACACCGTGTTGGCGGCCTGATTGCCCTGTGTGGCCGGCTTGCCGGATGCCGACCTGGCCAGCGTCAGGCGCGAGTAGCGCCCCAGGTAGAGCTGCTTGTTGCGTTGTTGCTCGATGTCGCGCAGGGCCTGTGCGGCTGTGGTGTGGTCGGGCTGCAGCGCCAGGATGGCCAGATAGCGTTGGCTGGCTTCATCCAGCGCTCCGCGTTGCCGGGCCTGGCGCGCGGCGGGCAGCTGCTCGTTCACCTTTTGCGTGATCTGCACTCTGGTCTGCACCAGTTGCTGCGCGTAGGCGGGCTTGTCCGGGCGCAGGACGCTGAGCACCTCCCAGCTCGTGGCAGCCTCGGCCAGATGCCCTTGCTGCATCTGTGCCTGCGCGTTGGCGAGGGTGGTCTGCTCGAAGGCCTCGGCTGAGGGCGACAGGGCGCGGCCGCGTTCGCCAGAGGGCATGGTTGTACAGGCCGCGAGCAAGGCGCACATCAGGGCGATGACCCGCGCGATGACCAGTGGGCGCACGCCGTATCGCATCATGGCGCGTGGGCCCCCGTGGGCCGGCTGATCTGCAGTCTCGCCTTGAAATCGTCCAGGCTCATGTCGCCGAAGATCATGGTGCGGCGAAGCATCAGTGCCTGCGAGAAGAAGGCGTTGCCACCGGCGTTGACGGTCACGGCCAGCTGGTAGTTCTGCTTGCCCAGCATGGCCAGCACGGCTTCGTTGGCGTCGCCGTAGGGGTAGGCATAACTGCTTTGCTCGGTGCCCAGCTTTTGCGTCAGCAGCTCGCGTGGCAGCTTGATTTCGCCGAGCAGGGCCTGCTGGTAGGCCGCTTCGCTTTCAGCGCTGGGGTGCTCGATCAGGTTGCGGTGGGTCCGTGAATGGGATTGCACGTCGACCAGGCCCGAGCGGCTCATCTCCTGCAGTTCGGCCCAGTCCACGGCATCACCTGCGCCGATGAAGTCGGTATAGACGAACAGGGTGGCGGGCATGCCGTATTGCCGCAGCAAGGGGTAGGCCTGGTGGTAGAAGGAGGCGTAGCCATCGTCCACCGTGATGACCACGGATTTGAGCGGCAGTGCGCGCTGACCATCCAGCCAGGCGCGCAGATCAGCCAGCTTGAGCACGTGGTAGCCGTTGCGTTTGAGCCAGTCGAGCTGCTCTGCAAAGGCTGTGGCCGACACCGTCATCTTGCTGCTGGCAGTGCTGCCGCTGGCCCGCCCGAAGCGGTGGTAGCAGAGGATGGGGATGGTCTGGTAGCGGTCGCTGTAGACGCCCAAGGGGTTGTGCTGTGTGAGGGGGATGACCACGGGGCGATTGACCCGGTGTGGGGTGTCTGGCCCGAGCTGGTTGAAGTCGGCGATGCGCCAGGCCAGCTCCGCCGAGCCCAGAAAGTGCCGGGCCATCTCCGCCAAGGTATCGCCCGGGGCTGGCTGGTAGATGAGCAGGCGACCGTTGCGGCCCAGTACCTGGCCCTGGAGCGAGGGCGCGTGGCCAACCTGGGTGCCCGAGCCCTGGCCAGGTGGTGGCGGCAAGGGCGCCGTCGAGCAGGCGGCCAAGACGCCGGCGATGAGCATGGCCAGCCAGGCCTGTGCACGTCCGGTCATGATGCTGGCGCGGTGTTCAGGCTGCCAGCTTCTGTGTCGGTGGCGTGGTGGCGCCTGCACCCGAGGCCCGATCCTGCAGCGCCTGGGCCATCTGATCGAAGGCCACGTAAAGTTCACCGAACTCGTCCTTGCGGTGCTCGTGGATGCGGTGGTCGAATCGACCTTTGGCGATCTGCGCCATCGATTCGGCCACCAGCTTGATTGGCCGTGCGAACCAGTTGGCCACGAAGTACATGGCCAGGGCCACGGCCAGCACGGTGACCAGCACCAGCACGGCCATCAGGCTCATGGACAGGCGCGCCACATGGGTGAGCGGGGCTTCGGGCAGGCCCAGCACCACACGGCCCACGTTCTTGCCGGCAAAGGTGATGGGGGCTTCAAAGCCCAGGACCGTGCCATGCTGGCTGTCCGTGTTGACGGCGCGCCAGGTCTTGATGCCACCGGAGCGCTCGGGCAGCGCTTCGCCTTGTGGTGCGCGGTAAGCCTGGCCGACCAGTGCAGCCTGGCTGGCGGCGCGCACGATGCCGCCGCGGTCGATGACCGTCACGCTGTCGAAGTCCTTGGTTTTCATGATCTCCTGCAGCGTCACGTCCACGGCCACCCAGTCTTCCGACAGGGCGGCCACCGCGTTCTGCGCCGCGATGAAGCGCGACAGTGCCGCGCCGTTGTCGGCCACCTGGTCCATCATGGCCGCGTACTGGCGACGGGTGGTGACCGTGGCGGTCAGACCCATGACAAGGGCCACGATCACGGCCATGGTCAGCGCCCACTTCACCCGCAGGGGGATGATGCGAGGGCGGTTGCGGGCCAGGGCGGCTTCGTCGATCTCGTTGAGGACCTTGACGAGCGCATCGGCCAGCTCCTTGCCGCTCTGATAGCGGCTGTCCGGCTCCTTGACCATGCAGCGATCGACCACGCGGCGCAGGGCGGCGGGTACGTCGGCACGCAGCTTGTCCAGTGGTGTGGGCTGCTCCTTGGCGATCTTCAGGGCAATGGCCACCATGCTGTCACCCTGGAAGGGCCGCTGGCCGGTCAGCATCTGATAGAGCACCACGCCGGCCGAGAACAGATCGGAGCGGCCATCGATCCTGCCGCCCACGGTCTGCTCCGGCGACATGTATTGCGGCGTGCCCAGCACCTCGCCCGAGCGGGTGTGCTGTTCGCCCTTGGTGGATTCAACGTGGGCGATGCCGAAGTCCGTCACCTTGATGGTGTTGCCATCTTTCAGTCGCACGATGTTGCCGGGCTTGATGTCGCGGTGGACGATGCCGTGCTGGTGCGCGTAGTCGAGCGCGCGGGCCAGCTGGATGCCCATCACGACCGTGTCGCGGATGGGCAGGGGTTTGCCTTCCGACAGCACATCGGCCAGAGAGGCGCCATCAAGCAGTTCCATGGCCATGTAGGGGCGGTGCTCGATCTCGCCCACGTCATGCACGATGACGATGTTGGGGTGGGACAAGCCGCCGGCGGCCTTGGCTTCCCGCACGAAACGCTCGCGGCAGTCGGCGTCCTCACACAGCGAGGCGTGCAGGAACTTGATGGCCACGTCGCGGCCGATGTCGGGGTCGTGGGCGCGGTAGACCGTGGCCATGCCACCTCGGCCCAGGCAGTCACGCACTTCGTAGCGGCCCACCTGGCGGGTGGTCAGGTCGCCATGGTGCACGGTGCTGCCGGGCAATGTGCCGGTGCGTGGCTCCGTGCCGGGCTCCTTGCGCGGGCTGATGGAAGGCGGCAGGGTGGGCGCCGCTGACGGGGCAGATGCCGTTGGTGCAGCAGGTGTGGTGGACGCGTGCCCCGGAGTGGCCGCCACAGCCGCCGCAAAGTAGCGCGCCTGCTGCGAGGCCGGCACGATGACGGTGGCTTCGCTGTCCTCGTCTGGCAGGTCGTTGTCGGCCGTGACGGGCTTGTTGTCTGGCTCGTTGGCGGGCTGCTGTTGGGTCATGACACCTTCCTTGGGTTCTGGTTGACCAGGTCGAAGGGTACCCGGTCCATGAGGTAGCACAGGCAATCCTGGCGGACCACCTTGGCATCCAGTGTCAGCATGGCGGGCATGGAGGGCCGGTGCAGTTGCAGTTCGCCCTGGTGGGTGCGAAAGAACAGGTCCGCCACATCCTGGCCCTGTTCGTCGCGCACGTCCAGTGGCTTGCTCAATTGGGTCTGACCAAAAACCGCACCCGCATCGAGTTCGACAAAGTTCAGGTGGTCGAGTTGCGGCTTGAAGTTCAGTGGCAGATCGGGCGAACCGAAGCCGAACGAGACATCTGGCGCAACCTTGACCAGGGCGACCGTGTGATACAGGTCGATATCGGACTCGCGCACACCATGTTCAGGAAAGGCCGCCAGATGCAGGCAGGCTTCGATGAAGCGCGCGGCAGCGGCCTCATTGGCCGGGTAGCCAGGCTTGCCGCACTCCACGGCCACGGACGGGCAGTGCGCAGCGAATGACGCTGTCTGCGAGCCCTCCGGGCCACGGAACCACACGACCGTGCGTGTCAGCAGCATGGCCAGATGCAGCGTGTTGGCATCGAGCTGGCAGACCACGCTGTAATGGGGGTTGAGCCCGGTGTTGTTGTGGATGTCGATGCTGGCGAACAGGCCGCGCTCGATCATGATCTGGTGCACCTGTTGCATCACCTCGGCTTCGGGCGTGCCGGCATGCACCACGGTGCCCGGCCAGACCCGGTTGTAGTCGGGCTGTTGATCAAGCCGACGCAGGCCATCCCGCGCGGCCGATACATTGCCGATGAACAGGCTCATGGCCCGCGGCAACTCACGCCCGGCGTGCGCCTTGAGCACCTGCTGGATCGCTACCAGGCCCACATCTTCATTGCCGTGCAGCAACACGGAGACGAACAGCTCGGGCATGCGTCTGCCGGGCAGGTGGATCAGTGTGGGCCCCTGCAGCAGCTCGTGCAGGTCTCGTGCCGGGGTGTCCAGGAAGCCTTCCGGCAATGCATCAAGTCGGGTCAGCATGGTGTGGTCCATGGTGCGGTCATATCGGCCATTCGTGCACGGGCATGCCGCTGCGCTGGTGCTCAAGATAGTCGGCCGTCAGTTTGAAGAGGTCGCCATGCTGCGCATGATGGGCGAGTTGCCAGGCAGCGCCGTTGCGCCGGGTGCGCAGCCGCACGGCCAGCACGTCCAGATAGCGGTCGATGTCGCGGGCGTCGATGCCTTGATCCTTCAGGCCTTCTCGCGCCATGGGCAGCAGGTCGATGAGGATGTCGGCGGCGCTGCGCGTGCGACCATCAAGCCAGGTCAGAGGCGCATCCAGGCCCTCCTGCGCAGCACGGTAGAAGTTGGCCCTGGTTGTGGCAAATGGCAGCGCGTTTTCGGGTGGCACAGCCGCAGAGGCCAGCATGTGCACCACCCCATAGTAGAAAGCCGCATTGGCGATCATGTCGATCACGCTGGGCCCGGCCGGCATCACGCGCTGCTCGATGCGCAGATGTGGCTGGCGCGCATCATCAAAGCCGATCAGCAAACGGTTCCAGCGCCAGACGGTGCCGTTGTGCAGACGCAGATGGGCAAAGGCCTTGGGCGGCGCGTCGCTGCTGATGGGCAGCAGCACGGGGAACTGTGCGGCGTTGTCGGTGAAATAGCTGGTGGGGTCTTCGCCCAGATAGGCGTCACCAAAGCTGACGCGCTGGCCGTGGGCCTGCCTGTCACTGCCGCAGTCCACGGCTTGCTCGAAGAGCGGGATGCGCGTTTCATGCCAGAGGCGGTGGCCGAACAGGAAAGGCGAGTTGGCCGACAGCGCGATCAGCGGGCCGCTCAGCACCATCGAGGCATTCATGTGCCGCACGATTTGGTGCGAGGGCACTTGCAGGTGGAGTTGGAAGGAGGTGGTGGCGGCTTCCAGCATCACATCGGCATGCGTGGTGCACAGATGGTCCCCGCCGGCGGGGGCGGCAATGTCCAGCATCAAGGGGCGCCCCTGCCTGGCCTTGAGCACCTGCTGATTGAGCGCCACGTAGCGCTTTGACGGTGTCATGGTCGACAGGTTGAGATCCGACTCGCGCAAGGTGGGCAGCGTGCCGATGGCGATGGCCGTGGCTTCGTCCTCGTGGGCCGTCTTCAGGCAGCGAGACCAGGTGTCGGCCAGCGTCCACTCCAGCCTGGACAGTGCGGTGCCTGTGAGCGGCTGCGGCTCACCGTTGAGTTCGATGTTGAAGCGCGAAAGCTCGGCCACGACCTGCGGGTCGGCCATGCGAGCCAGAAAGCTCTGGTTGCAGGGAACGGGGTAGAAGTTGCGGTCCAGCAGCCAGGCTTCCAGCTCGAAGCCCGCTACGCGACCTTGCTGGGCAAAGCCGCCGCGCCGGAAGGTGTCTGCCGCCAGGCGTGTTTCTGCTGCGAGACCTTGCGCAAAGCGGGCGAGGTCTTCGGCGTTGAAGCGGGTCGCGGTGATCTCCTGGCCCATGTTGTGGTCATTGAGCTGAACAAGCTTTCATGATGATCACTTGGCATGTTCTCATCACCTCCAAACTGTGCAAGTCTTGAGGCGCATCAAGACTGCAGGCATTGTGGTCTCGCTGGCGGGCCCCACAAAACAAAATGCCGACACCGTGATGAAACGGTATCGGCATCCGGGGCTTGCGCCCAAGACTTGCAATTGTCCCGCCGAGGCGACCATCGGCAGCGACCAAGCCAAAAAAGGGTCAGTAGCGGTAGTTCACGCCGAAGCTGGCACTGGGCAGCAGGGTGATGCGTCCGATCGTGTGGTTGATCTCGTCAGTCTTGGCGTCGACATCCGCCTGGGTGATGGTGTAGCTGTTGTAGGTCTTGCCAACCAGGTTGGTGTCCGGGCTGAACTTGGCGTGCCCGATGGACACGCCCACATCCGCCACGAAGCCCATGCCTGCGGCGCGTGCCTGGTGGCCCCAACCGATGCCGATGTAGGGCATGACAGCCGGGAACTTGAACTGGGCGTTGTAGTAGTCCGTGGCGGCGGGCGTGATGTCGTGGCCGTTGACGGTGATCGACGAAGCGCCATCGAAGCGCGAATGGAGATCCAGTTGTGCCTTGTTCAGGGTCAGGCCGCCCGTCAGGCGAAAGCGCCCCGTAAAGGGGAAGTAGTCGGCAAACACGCCGAAGCGGTTGTACTGTGCCTTGGTGTCAAAGCCAACGCCCGAGATGCTGTGGGTGCGCTTGACGTTGCCGGTGGTGCCCGCATCGACGCGCAAGCCCAGCTTCTGGTTGACCGTCATGGCGTAGCCCACGACCACTCCGGGCGCGCCAACCTGCACATAGGACTCACCGGCAAGGGCTGGTGTCGTCGCCAGACAGACCATCAGGCCGCTCAAGGCAGCGGCGGTCGCGGGCATGTGCGGGACTGCTTGGCGAATGGGGTTCATGTCGGGCTCCTCAAGAGGTGGGCGCGTCGGCATGGCGATGTCGACGACAGAAGCCGGACTTTAGTCAAGCTGCTTTGGATGTGATCCGGGTGCAACCGGGGCGATCCCGGCGTTTATCGGGCTTTAGCCTGGGGGGCCACCTGCCGTTGTCATGGCGATCAGCCGAACTAGCTTGTCTTTCGGCGTGTTTGCGATCGGATGAGGTCATACCGTCGGCGCAACATCTCAAGTTGTCCATTCCACCCTATAGAACAGACTTTCTCGTCCATGGTCGTGCACACACCGACGCTGTTTCTGGTGATCGTGATCGCCAGCGCCGTGATGGGCGCGGCGATTGCCTTCATTGCGCATCGCCAGCACGCGAACATGTTGCTGTGGGCAGCGGGTTTGATGCTGCATGCCTTGGGCTACACGCTCTACAGTTTGCGAGGGCAGATTCCCGATGTGTTGTCCATCGTGCTGGCGAATGTGGCGGTGTCTGCCATGTTCGCCCTGTTCGGCGAAGGCTTTTTCAGGTTCGTGGAACGACCCGCGCCGCGCTGGCGCTTGTGGTTGCCGGTGCTGTTCGTGGGCGTGGCGTTCTCCTTTTTGCAGCATTCGCAGCACTACCGCTTCATGCTGGCTGGCGTGGTGTTCAGCTTTCAGAGCCTCACGTTGTTGCTGGCGCTGTGGCAAAACCGGCATGACCTGCCCGGCCGAGGCGCTTACATCCTGACGGCGGGGGCGCTGGCCGTACTGCTGGTCATGCTGATGAGGTTGCTTGGCCTGTCGGTGGGCGCGATGCAGGTGAACGCTGTCACGGACACCGGCCTTGTGCAGGGGGTGACCTTCATGGCCGCGCTGGTAGGGGTGCTGTGGTTGTCGCTGGGCCTGGTCATGATGAACCAGGAACGGGCCGAATATGCGCTGCAGGCGGAACGCGCAGCCGATCAGTTCCGCAGCCAGATCCTGGAGCGCTTGTCGGCCGGGCAGCCACTGCAGCAGGTGCTCACGGCCATGGTGAAGGGCATCGAGCAATTGCATCCCGGCATGTTGTGCAGTGTCCTGTTGCTCGACAGGCAGGGGCAGCACCTGGGAGAGGGCGTGGCACCCAGCCTGCCTGATGCGTACAACGTGGCGATTCATGGCCTGGCCATCGGGCCGGGGGTGGGCTCTTGTGGGACGGCCGCCTTCACAGGGGAGCGGGTGGTGGTGGAGGACATCTCGCAGCACCCCTATTGGGCCGGGTACAAGGAACTGGCGGCCAGATCGGGATTGGGATCGTGCTGGTCTCAGCCCATCCGGTCATCGATGGGAACGGTGCTGGGCACTTTTGCCATCTACCATCGACAACCCCATGTGCCATCGCCCGCGGATATTGCCTTGATCGAGCAGTCCGCCAGCCTGGCCAGCATCGCCGTAGAACGCAGCCGGGAAGCCGAAGCCTTGCGACGCAGCGAGCAGCGTTATCGGCGCTTGATCGATACCGCCAACGAAGGTATCTGCGTGGTTCAGGGCGACATCATTCGATTTGCCAACCCCAAGTTGTGCAAGCAGGCGGGGCTGGCTGAATCGGAGATCGTCGGGCAGTCGTTCGGTCGGTTCATCCACGAGGAAGACCGGGAAATGCTGCTGCTCAATCGCCGCAAGCGCAAGTTGGCGGGAGCGCAGGATTTCACCTACCTGGTGCGCGTCCTCACGCATCACCAGGGGACGCGCTGGTTCGAGTTGAGTGGCACCACCATTGATTGGGAGGGGCAGTCTGCCTCCCTGAACTTTCTGACCGACGTCACCGACCGCAAGCAGATGGAAGAGCGGGTGCGGCAACTGGCCTACCAGGATGCGCTCACCTTGTTGCCCAACCGGCGCCTGCTGATGGACCGGCTCGGTCTCGCCATGGCCCGACACAAGCGGTCTGGTGACTACGCCGCCCTGATGTTCCTCGATCTCGACAACTTCAAGCCGCTCAATGATCGGCACGGGCACGATGCGGGCGACATGCTGTTGATCGAAGTGGCTGGCAGGCTCAAGCGTTGCGTGCGCGAGGCCGATACCGTCGCGCGCTTTGGCGGCGACGAGTTCGTGATCGTGCTCAGTGATCTGGGGCGGGAACATGGGCCGGCCTTGACGCACGCTGTGGCCGTGGCCGAGAAGATCCTGGCCGCATTGACCCAGGTCTATCAACTGGCCGTGCCAACCTCATCAGGGGTGAGCAAGCTCATCGAGCACCATGGCAGCGCGAGCATCGGGCTGGTGCTGTTCAAGGGTGAGCCAGGTACGGAAGACGAATGCCTGAAGAGGGCCGATGCCGCCATGTACCAGGCCAAGCAATCCGGGCGTCGCGCGATCCGGGTGTATGAGGCGCAGGACGCGAATCAGGCTGGCGACGTCGTCACCTGACTTGACCCCAGTCCGCGACGCCACTCGGGTCTGGCTTATTTCCTGGCTGTACCGGCCTGCCCTGTGAAGAAGACGTCCGGCAAGGCCAGCGTGGCCTCGGCCACATCCAGCAAACGGCGGTTGTGGTCCATCGAGGCCTTCTGCAGAGAGCGGAAGGCCGCCTCTTCGCTGAGCCCCAGCCGTGACATCAGGGCGCCCTTGGCCCGCTCGATCACCTTGCGTTCGTGCAGGGCGCGCCGCGCGGCATCCAGCTCGACCTCCATGCTGGCCAGCCTTGACGACTGCGTCTGCAGCAGCTCGACCAGCGAAGAGACCTGAGCTTCATGGGCCGTGTTGGCCGAACTGGCCGCCGCACCCTCGTGCATGCTGGGCAACACCGGTGCCGCATCGGGTTGTTCTGCGGCATTGAAGAAGCGGTCGACCGCGTGGGTATGTGGCGGCGGGTTGTCGCGCAAGCGTTGCAGCAGGCCTTCGGAATCCTGCAGATCCTGGCGTGTGGCAGTCAATTGGGCTTCGCAGGCCTGACGCAGGCACTGCACCAGTTCGATCTGCAGTGACCACATCTCGGAGATGCGTTCGCTGGTGATGTCGAACCAGAGTGCGCTCAGGCTGCTGTCGAGCCTGGCGCCTGGTCTGGCCGTGCACAGGGTGCGGCGCAGCCGCTCCAGTTGCGCGCATGTTGGCGTCAGCTGATGCTGTTGCCAACGGGTGCGCAAGGCGGGTTCTGCAAATTCTTCAAAAACGCCAAGGCTGCGTTCCTGCGCGTCTATCAGGTGGACGATGCGCTGTTGCTCGGCCTCCTCACTGGTGCCGGATGCGAACAGTTGCGCGCCCACGGCACGCTCCTGCCCGGCGGCTTCCTTGCCCTGCACCAGATGCACAAAGGCCACGAGCAGGCGAGAAATGCCGGGCAATGCTGCGGCATCAGCCACATGGAACACCAGCTCCACCATGCCGGCGATCAGCCTGCTGAAGGCCGCAACAGCCTCATGGGCACTGGGCTGGCGCTGATCGATGCGCAGGCGCAACTCGGCCAACGCGTCCAGATCCAGCAGCACCCAGGCCATCAGGGACAGCATGCGCGCGGTCGAACCCTGCGCGGGCTCGAGTTGCCGGGCCAGCAGGTCACGCAAGCTGGCCTCTATCGGTTGGGCTGCCGCGAGTGCAGTCAGCCGTTCCTCTTCGAAACGCTGGCCGCCAGAGGCCAGAAAGATGCTGGTGGCACCACGTTCTCTTTGCAAGGCATGCACGAGCTGGCCGATGGCATCCACCAGCTCGACGCGGCCCATCAGATGCCCGACGGCATCGATTTCCAGTTGCTTGGCGCGCAGAACAAGTTGTGAGACGGACAGTGACATGGGCAGGCGGACGATGGTCAGGCCATCATTGTCCGTCAGATGCCCCTGCGCTGTCAGTCGATCGCCACCAGAATCCGGCCTTCTTCAACACGTACCTCGTGGGCGCGCACCGAGTGCTCGGGCGACTCCAGACAGGCGCCGGTGCGCAGATCGAAGTGGTTCTTGTACAGCGGCGAGGCCACGACGATGTGCTCGCCCAGGTTGCCCACCAGCCCGCGCGAGAGCACGCTGGCCTGTGACTTCGGGTCGATGTTGTCGATGGCGAAAAACTGATCTTGCCCGACGCGAAACAGCGCCACGTGCTGGCCGTCAATCAGGGCGCACACGCCGGTGTTGGGCAGGATGTCGTCGACCGCGCACACGGCGGTCCAGGTCTGGGTGTCGGTGGTCATGATGGTGATTCCTCGATGCGGGGGTCAGGCCGTGGCGCGTTCTTCAGGGCGAGCCGGGCGGATCTGGCCGCGCTCTTCGACGAACACGATGTGCTCGTCGCCCTTGTCGCTGTTGACGAAGGAGCGGAAGCGCTTGCGGGTTTCCGGGTCGTTGACAGCGGCCTTCCATTCGCAGGCATAGGTGTCCACCACCAGTTGCATCTGGGCTTCCAGTTCGGCGTTCAAGCCCAGGCTGTCCTTCAGGATGACGTCCTTGAGGTAGTCCAGGCCGCCTTCGAGGTTTTCACGCCAGGTGCTGGTGCGTTGCAGGCGGTCGGCGGTGCGCACGTAGAACATCAGCACGCGGTCGATCAGGCGGATCAGCTCTTCCTTGCTCAGGTCGGAGGCGAACAGCTCGGCATGGCGAGGCTTCATGCCGCCATTGCCGCACACGTACAGGTTCCAGCCCTTTTCGGTGGCGATCACGCCGATGTCCTTGCCTTGCGCTTCCGCGCATTCGCGGGTGCAACCCGAGACGCCGAACTTGATCTTGTGCGGGGCGCGCAGGCCCTTGTAGCGGTTCTCCAGCTCGACGGCCAGGCCCACGCTGTCGCCCACGCCATAGCGGCACCAGGTGGAGCCCACGCAGCTCTTGACCGTGCGCAGCGACTTGCCATAGGCATGGCCCGACTCGAAGCCGGCGGCGATCAGTTCTTCCCAGATGGCGGGCAACTGCTCCACGCGTGCGCCGAACAGGTCCACACGCTGGCCACCGGTGATCTTGGTGTACAGGCCGTACTTCTTGGCGACCTGCCCCACCGCAATCAGCCCATCAGGCGTGACCTCACCGGCGGGCATGCGGGGCACCACCGAGTAGGTGCCATCCTTCTGGATGTTGCCCAGGTAGTAGTCGTTGCTGTCTTGCAGGCTGGCCAGATCCTTCTTGAGCACGAACTCGTTCCAGCAGGAGGCGAAGATGCTGGCGGCCGTGGGCTTGCAGATGTCGCAACCCAGGCCCTTGCCGTGCCTGGCCAGCAGGTCGTCAAACGATTTGATCTGGCCCACACGGATGAGGTGGAACAACTCCTGGCGCGAGTAGGGGAAGTGCTCGCACAGGTGGTTGTTCACCGCCATGCCCTGCTTCTTCATCTCCAGCTTCATCACCTGCGTGACCAGCGGCACGCAGCCGCCGCAGGTGGCGCCGGCCTTGGTGCAGGCCTTCAGTTCGCTGATGGACGTGACACCTTCCGACACGGCCTTGCAGATCTGGCCCTTGGTCACGTTGTTGCACGAGCACAGCTGGGCGCTGTCGGGCAGGGCATCGGGGCCCAGGCCGGGCTTGGCTTTGCCGTCGCTGGAGGGCAGGATCAGGAACTCGGGATCGGCTGGCAGGGTGATGCCGTTGAGCGCCATTTGCAGCAGCGTGCCGTATTCGGCGGCATCGCCCACCAGCACGGCACCCAGCAGCTTCTTGCCATCTTCGCTGACCACGATCTTCTTGTAGATCTGCTTGACTTCGTCGATGTACTGGAAGGCGCGGCTGTGCGGGGTCTTGCCGTGGGCGTCGCCGATGCTGGCCACGTCCACACCCATCAACTTGAGCTTGGTGCTCATGTCGGCGCCCACGAAGGCCACGTCATCCAGCCCGGCAATGTGGCGGGCCGCCACGCGGGCCATGTCGTAGCCCGGTGCGACCAGGCCGAAGGTCTGCTCGTTCCACGAGGCGCATTCGCCGATCGCGTAGATGTTGCGGTCGCTGGTGCGGCATTCGCTGTCGATGACGACGCCACCGCGCGGGCCGATGGCCAGCACGCATTGACGCGCCAGTTCATCACGCGGGCGGATGCCGGCCGAGAACACGATCATGTCCACTTCCAGGTGGCTGCCGTCTTCGAAGACCATGCGGTGCAGGTGCTCGGCGCCATCCACGATCTTCACGGTGCTGTGGCTGGTGTGCACATGCAGGCCCAGCGCTTCGATCTTGTGGCGCAGGATGCGGCCACCGCCTTCGTCCACTTGCGCGGCCATCAGGCGCGGTGCGAACTCGATGACATGGGTGTCCAGGCCCATGTCGCGCAGGGCTTTGGCGCATTCCAGGCCCAGCAGGCCGCCGCCGACCACCACGCCGTTCCTGGACTTGGCGCCGGCGGCCTTCATGCCTTCGAGGTCTTCAATGGTCCGGTAGACGAAGCACTTGTTGCGGTCACGACCGGGCACGGGGGGCACGAAAGGCACCGAGCCGGTGGCCAGCACCAGCTTGTCGTACTGCAGTTCTTCGCCGTCGGCCGTGGTCACCGTGTTGGTGCGGCGCTCGATGGACACAGCCTTGGCGGCCAGGCGCAGCTTGAAACCGGTGCGCTCGAAGAAACCGGGCTCGACCAGGGACAGGTCTTCAGCCGTCTTGCCGGAGAAAAATTCGGAGAGGTGGACCCGGTCGTAAGCGGGGCGAGGTTCTTCGCACAGAACCGTGACCTCGGCATCCTTCAGGCCGGACTCGGCCAGGCTTTCGAGGAACTTGTGGCCAACCATGCCATGACCAACGACGACGATCTTCATGTGAACTCCTGCGACGGTAGAGGTGCGCTCGCCCAGCCAATGCCGGCAAGCCGAAACCAATGAAAGAACAGTCAGATCGCGCCACCGTGAAGTGGCCCTGACTGCATTCCGCCGTCGTTAGCGGAGAACAAAAAGCGTGCACCAAGGCGACGATACCTGCGGTACGCAGATAGTCATGCAATCGGTGTGCCAGCGTTTTTGCGATGTTTCTGCACCGAAATGGTGCGCAGGTGTCGCCGAGCCGGGCTTGTGCCCGTCGCTTGGTCGTGAGGCGGGCTGCTCTAGTGCAACCGCCGTCCCGCCATTGTGGAAACCACCGTTATCACAAACCCTGGATCTGTCAGGTTCCGGACAGTGATGGGGTGCATTGCACGTGCACGATGGCGCATCAAAAGCCCGTGACAAGGGTTTTCAAGGCAACCGAGTAGTGTACCTCGCGTTGTTTAACGAATATCGTACACATGATGCCAGGAGACATTGATGCCATTTCGCCCCAGCGCCCGACACCTGCTGTTGACCGCCGCTCAGACCGCCGTTGCTGCACTGATGGTGCAAGGCGCTGCCCACGCCGCCACGCCAGATCCCTTCTTCCAGTACACGGACAGCGCTCAACTGGCTGCCGCCGCGCCCGGTGCCGTTCTCAAGAGCCGCACGATCACGGCTTACCTCGCCGGCATCAAGACGTCGTACCAGGCTACCCAGATCGTCTACCGCTCGACTGACGCCTTGCAGCGTCCAGCCGCCAATGTGACAACGATCTTCACGCCTGACTGCAGCAAGGTCAGTTGCGCCAACAAGAACAAGGTCGTTTCGTACCAGTCGTTCTATGACTCGCTGAATCCGGAAGATGCTCCCTCGCGCGCCTATGCTGGCGGCACCCGCCTGCCGGAGGTCCTGCCTGCTGTTGAAGCCGTGCTGTTTGGCTCCTATGTGAAGAATGGCTACACGGTCATCATCTCTGATACCGAAGGTCAGAAGGCCAACTTCGCCGCCGGTCCTGAATATGGCTACAACACGCTGGATTCGATCCGTGCCGCTTTCAATTCGTCGCAGATCGGTTTGAGCAAGAGCGCCAAGGTGGTGATGATGGGCTACTCGGGCGGTGCGATTGCCACCGAGTGGGCCGCCGAACTGGCACCCAGCTATGCCCCTGATCTGAGCGACAACCTGATCGGTGCGGCTTTCGGCGGCACCCTGGTGAGCCCTGAGCACAACCTGACCTACGTCGAAGGCGCGCCCATCTGGGGTGGTGTGATGCCGATGGCGGTTCTGGGCGTGTCTCGCTCCTACGAGATCGACATCAAGAAGTACCTGACGCCGCGTGGTCTGGAAGTCTTTGACAGGATGCAGAAGGCCTCGATCGCCTATGTGCTGGGTCAGTACAGCAAGGTAACCTGGAAAGACCTCGTCAAGCCCGAGTTCCAGGATCGCACCAAGATCCCCGAGTACGTGATGGCAGTGAACAAGGTCATCATGGGCACGGGTGGCACGCCCGCCATTCCGCTGCAGATCGGGCAAGGCACTGGCGGCACCCTGGAGTTGACCAAGGTTTCCCCGATCTGGGGCAAGGGTGACGGCGTGATGCTGGCTGGTGACGTTCGCACGCTGGCTCGCGAGTACTGCGCCAAGGGCGTGCCGGTGCAGCACAAGGAATGGGGTTCGAGCCACTTCCTGAGCATCGCCAACTGGCTGCCATGGGCCACGGCCTGGGTGAACGACCGCTTTGCCGGCAAGGCCGCACCGCAGAACTGCTCCAGCATCGCCGTGGGCAACCCGCTGACGCCGATCGTGTACAACCCCTGATCAGCAGGCGCGTTTCACACATGGAAAAGGGGCGACTTGGTCGCCCCTTTCGTCATCCAGTGCTCGACTTCAGATCTGGAAGTCGTAATCCACCGTCAGTGGCGCGTGGTCGCTGAACCAGCTGTCCTTGTAGACACTGGCTGCCCGCGCGGTTTCAGCCAGGGCGGGCGTGGCCAGGTGGTAGTCAATGCGCCACCCCACGTTCTTCGCGCGTGCCTGGCCGCGGTTGCTCCACCACGTGTAGCACTCGTCGGTGGTGTCGGGGTGCAGGGTGCGGTAGACGTCCACCAGGCGTGTGTCACCGGCTGGATCAAGCAGTCTGGTCATCCAGGCGCGTTCCTCGGGCAGGAAGCCGCTGTTCTTGAGGTTGCCTTTCCAGTTCTTCAGATCGGCTTCCTTGTGGGCGATGTTGACGTCGCCGATCAGGATGAACTCGCGCTGGCCGCGCAGGGAGGCCAGGTGGGGCTGGATGACGTCGAGAAAGCGGTACTTGGCTTCCTGGCGTTCTTCCGAGCTGGAGCCGCTGGGAAAGTAGCAACTGATCAGCGACAGCTTGCGGCCGGGCTTGTCAAAGCGCAGCTCCACGTAGCGGCCTTCCGGGTCGAATTCACCGCTGGGGTCGTTGCCGCCCAGCCCGATGATCACGTCCGACGGCTCATGCTTCGTGTACAGGCCCACGCCCGAATAACCCTTCTTTTCTGCATGATGGAAGTGGCCGTTCATGCCGGCGAAGGCTTTCAGAGGCTCGGGCATGTCGTCGACATGAACTTTGAGCTCCTGCACGCCCATACAATCGGCGGACATGGTTTCAGCCCAGGGCACGAGGCCCTTGGTGGCGGCAGAACGGATGCCGTTGAGGTTCAGTGAGACCAGACGAAACACGACGAAATACCCAATCAATCATGAGCAACACCTCTTCCAATGACACGTTGGCCCAGGACTTCGTGGCCTTCGCAGTGCAATCCAAGGTGCTGCGTTTCGGGGAATTCAAGACCAAGGCGGGGCGCCTGTCGCCCTATTTCTTCAACGCCGGCTTGTTCGATGACGGCGCCAAGCTCGGCCGTCTGGCTGAATTCTATGCACGTCGGCTGATCGCGTCCGGCGTCGAGTTCGATATGTTGTTCGGCCCGGCCTACAAGGGCATCACCCTGGCGGCGGCCGTGTCGATCGAACTGGCGCGCCTGGGGCACAACAAGCCCTTTGCCTACAACCGCAAGGAAGCCAAGGACCACGGCGAAGGCGGCACCCTGGTGGGCGCTCCCGTGCAGGGCCGCGTGCTGATCATCGACGATGTGATCTCTGCCGGTACCTCGGTGCGCGAGTCGATCGACCTGATCCTCAAGGCCGGAGCCAGGCCGGCAGGCGTCACCATCGCACTGGATCGTCAGGAAAAGGCCACGGCCAATGGCCAGGACGCAGCAGAAAGCGCGGTGCAGCAGGTGGAACAACATTACGGTTTGCCGGTTGTTGCCATCGCCACGCTGGGCGATTTGCTGCAGTATCTGCAGACACAGTCCGATCCGGCCCTGACGGCCTTTCACCCTGCGGTGCTGGCTTATCGTCAACGTTACGGCGTCTGAACCGTTTGGATCTAATATCGACAATTGACCGGTCAGACAGGGGCGTGCACGTACACGCCGCGCAACGGAGTCACGATGAAGTTTGAGTTGGGAGCACTTGATCGCAGGGCCATCACCCAGGGGGTGGTGCGTCGGGTTGCGGCGTGTGGCTTCCTGCTCGCTCTGGCGTCGGCGTCCTGGGGCGCAGCCGGCATCTATTCCTGTGTGGACTCCTCCGGCAAGAAGCACACCTCGGATCGGCCCATTCCCGAGTGTCTGGACCGTGAGCAGCGCGTGCTCAACAAGGATGGCTCCCAGAAGCAGACGGTGCCGCCGCGCATGAACGCGGAAGAGCGTGCACTGGCGGAGGAGCGTCAGCACCAGAAGGCGCTGGCGGAGGCGGCTCAGAAGGACGCCATCCGGCGTGACCGCAACCTGATGTTGCGCTACCCCAATGAGGCCGCGCACAACAAGGCCCGTGAGGCCGTGATCGACGAATTGCGCCGGGGCATCGAGGCGTCCGAGTTGCACCTCAAGGAGCTGCAGTCAGACCGCAAGCCCTTGCTGGACGACGCCGAGTTCTACAAGGGCAAGCGCCTGCCGGGCAAGCTCAAGACCAGGCTGGAGGCCAATGAGGCGCAGCAGCAGGCTCAGAAGGACATCATCACGCAACAGACGGCTGAAATCGCCCGCGTGAATGCCTTGTATGACGCCGAACTGGCGCGCTTGCGCAGGTTGTGGTCTGGCGCGGCACCGGGATCAGGTCCGGTGGCCACGCCGTCATCGCCACATTGAGGCTGCTCGGGCTAGAAGGGCGAGTTTGCCTGCCTGAACTGGCGGGGGGACAGGCCGCTCCAACGTTTGAACGCGCGTGAAAAGCACGAGGGCTCGGCGTAGCCCAGACGCTCGGCGATGTCTTCCACACGCATGTCCGTGGTCTGCAGCAAGGCTTCCGCGAGCACGCGACGGGCGTCCTCGGCCAGGGTTTCGAAGGCTACGTCTTCCTGGGCCAGGCGGCGTCGCAGGGTGCGCGCGCTCATCTGCATCGATTCGGCGACCTGCTGCATGGTGGGCATGCTGCGGCTGTGCATCATCAACTGATCACGGATGCGGCCAGCCAGACCGCCTTGCAGCTTGCGCGCAGTCAACAGGCGCTGGCATTCGTCCTCGCACAGTTTGAGGGCGGCGGCATCACCCTGCGGCAGGGGCCATTGCGCCAGTTCATGGCTGATGCCGACCCGGTTGTGCGCCTGCTCGAAAACCGGTTCATGCCCGTAGAGCGCGGCAATGCGGTCGGCATAGGTGGGGCGCGGGCGGCGCAGTTCCAGCCGGGTCAGGGGCAACTGCATGGGCAGCACGTCACGCTGCAGTTGCAGGATCATGGTGCTGTCGCGGTCGACGAAGAAGTCGCGCACGTCGTCAGGTACGTCCTTGTCTTCGCAGATCAGCAAGGCCTCGTCGGCGGTGGCGGCCGTGGCGGGCTGGCAGAAGGCGCAGGTCAGTCGCATGTAGCGGATGCCCACCTCCACCGCCTTCCATGCGCTGGGGCTGCTTTGCAGGGCGAAGCCCCAGATGCCGAAGGTGGTGGGGTGGTAGCGCAAGCCGGCATCCAGGCCCAGGCCGATGTCGGGGCCCAGGTGCCGCAGCAGGTTGCGGGCGACCTGCATCTCCTGGATGGCCTCCACCATGCGCTCGGGCTGGGCCAGTTGCGCCTCGTTCAGGCCTGTACCTGCCAGGCAGTCGCGCGCGCTCAAGCCATGTTCACGCCCCAGGCCGAACAGGATGCGTGTGCTGGCGATGTTGCGAGGGAAGTCCCAGGGCGGGCGAGTGGCGGACATGGCGTGGCTGATGGCAAAGCGTGGCCTCAAATGTCAAGTTTGGGCCGCTTGCGCCATTCTCGCCGAGGGTGGCGCTGTTTACGCTGAGGGCTGTCACTTCTTGCCCCAAGTACAGCTTGACCTGCCTGCCATGAATGCGCCCACCGGTTCCACTTCACCGACCCACCTGGCACCTCGCAAGGTGCAGTTCGACTGGTCCGACGTGCCCTTGCACTGGATCCCCGAGCAGCCCTTTGCCAGCCATTTTCTGAGCCAGTTGCACATGATGTTGCCCATTGGCGAGTTCTGGTTCTGCAAGCTGTTCAACCAGGCCTTGCCGCTGGTGCGCGACGAGCGCCTCGCTGAAGATGTCAAGGCGTTCATCCGACAGGAGGCCGTGCATGCACGATCTCATCAGGGTGCGTCGAAACACTATCTGGGCGCGCATGGCATCGAGACACAAAGCTTCATCGACCGCGTGACCTGGTTGTTTCAGGAAGGCCCCTTGTCGGATGAGCCCTATGGTCGGCCGCTGCCCAAGTGGCTGGCGCGGCAATGGCTGATCTTCCGCCTGGGCATCATCGCCAACATCGAGCACACCACCTGCACGGTGGGGCAGTACATCCTGCGCAACCAACGCTGGGATGAGGTCGGGGCCGACACCACCGTGCTGGACATCCTGCGCTGGCATTGCGCCGAAGAGGTTGAACACCGTTGCGTGGCCTTCGATCTGTATCGCCATCTGGGTGGCCACTACGCCACGCGCTGGGTGCACAAGCTGATCTGGATCCCCTGGTTCCTGTACGTGTATGCGCAAGGCGTGGACCACATCGTGCGTCAGGATCCGGCCTTCAAGGGGCGTGGCGCGGGGCCCTTCAGCCTGTCGTTCTGGCGGCAATGGCACTGCGCAGGCAAGGCGGGCTTCCTGCCCGGCATCGGCTGGTTCCTCAAGGAGGAGTTGCGTTACCTGAAACCGCGTTACGAGCCGGTTGACGAGGGTGACACCGCCGAGGCCCTGGCCTACATGGCGCGTTCACAGGGCGTGCGTGCGGGCGCCATGGCGGCGGGGCGGTGGTAATGGGTTGGTGCGCGGAGCAGATCAGATGACCGCAGACAGCGCGCGCCAGGTGTAGGCCAAAGCGACTGCCGTCACCAGCATCACGCTGAAGGCGCCTGCGGCACCGGTGTCATCGACCTCGGCCGGGTTCAAGCGGCTGCGGGCGATTTCACGGTGGATCATGAACACGGGCAGTGCCGCGCTGAAGGCGATCAACAGCGATGCGGGCAGGTACCAGAAATAGCCGCCCATCCTGAGGCGACGGCCCTCGGTCAGCATCCAGCGCCACACGACGGCGAACACGAACATGATGTCGACCGTGATGAAGCGGCTGGCGGCGTTGACCAGCGTGTCCTGCCAGAAGTGCACATTGCCCTGCACGATGCCCAGTGACAGATAGGGCTTGAGTTGTGCGGCCGTGCCGGTCAGCGCGGCCACGGCGATCAGGGCGTAGAAAACGCACAAGGCGGACTGCCTGCTGGTCATGTGTCGGATCCTTGTGTGGATGTGGTTTGGATGGGTGTATCTGCGCTGCTGGTGCCGCCACGCAGTTGCGACGGGGTTTTTCCGGTGGCGCGTTTGAAGGCGCGCGTGAAGGCCGCGGCATCGGCAAAGCCGGCTGCGTGGGCGATCTGCGCGATGGGTTTGTCGGTTTCCAGCAGCAGCACCTCGGCGTATTCGATGCCGACCTCCGTGCGCAATTGCGGCAAGGTTGTGCCTTCGTCTTTCAGGCGTCGGCTCAAGGTGCGAGGCGACATGGCCAGCACTTCGGCCAGGGCGTCAGCGTCCAGCAACTGCTTTTGTCGAACGGCGGTCTGCAGGCGGCGCTTGACTTCTCTGGACGTGGGCTTCATGTCCTGGCGCGCCTGGCTTTGCTGCTCCAGCGTGGCTTTCATCAGCAGGTGCGAAGCGCGGCTGGGGGCAATCAAGGGGATGCTCAGATCCTGCCTGGGCAGCACGAACTTGTTCTGCCGTGCGTTGAACACGAACTTCACGCCAAAGGCCGCTTCGTATTCCGCCGGATCGCCCATGGGGCTGTGCATCAGGTAGACCGTGCCGCCGGATACCGGCCGGGTCAGGAAGGGCATGATCTTCAGCGGGGCCATCACCACGGTTTCGGTGAAGAAGTCGTTGATGGGGCCGAAGTCGTACTTGCGCTCGATGATGACGTGCGTCTCGTCGCCCACATCGTGGCGGCGCATGTCGAAGGCGGGCATCACCAGTGACGAGTACTTGAGCGCCCCTTGCAAGGCCTCGCCGAGGTTGGCCGAGGTGATAGCCAGCATGCCGACCGGGCCGTGCGTGGTCACCGGGAAGTGGGCCATGAAGGTCACCAGCGGCGGCGGGCCGGGTGGGCACTGGGCCAGGAAATGCGCCAGTGCGCGCTGCATCTGCAGGCCATTGATGGTCTGCCAGGGCATGAAGGGGCGGGGCAGGTCGATGCCGCAATAGCGGTACAGCTCCTCCACGTCCTGATGCAGTTCGCGGGCGAGCGCCTCCCCGATCTCCAGGTACTGGATGGGGAAGGTCAGGCTCTTGAGGATGCGGTCTGAACTCACCATGTGCCGATGCTTGTTTAGCGGGCCAGTTTACTGTGCGTGGCTTCACTGAACAGCGCGTACACAAAGGCGCCCATCAGCATCAGCCACTCGCCATAGCTGGCCATGCGGAACACATGGCCTTCCTGAACGAACTGCTCGGCGATGGGTTGCGCGCCGATCATGGGCAGTGCCCAGTAGAAGCTGGGTGTGGCCACCAGGCAGGCCACGACGAACACGCCCCATTCCTTGACCCACACGTGGCGCCGGGTGGCCAGGGCAAAGGTGAGCAGTGCCGACAGGATCAGCGTCACGCAGCCGCCAAACAGGTAGATGGCGCCGCCGGCGATCGTGGCGAAGCTGGGCAGGCCCATCTGTACGCCCCATTGCACCAGTACCGCGCCCACAGCTGCGCCTGCAGCGGCCAGTGCCCAGGCACTCAGGCCCATGTAGCGCGCTGGTGAGGCCTTGGCCACGAAGGTCGTCCACATCAGGTGCGCCCCGGCGATCAGGCCCAGCAAGGTGGCGATCGTGAACAGTTGGCGCGTGGCGGTTTGCGCCACGATCACCTGGTCTTCCAGCTGGATGACGCCAGCGGGGATCCATTGCGCAGCATGCTCGATGTGTTGCAGGCCCGGTTGCAGCCAGTAGTGTTGCACCGTGGTGGCGCCAGCAGCGAACAGCACCAGCGGGCTCAGCATGGCCAGCAGCCGGCCCACGCTGGCGTACAGGCCAAAGGGTTGTGCCACCTTCTGCGCGGAGGCGGCCGAGCGGTCAGCCTGCAGCCAGCGGTTGATGGTGAACAGGCCGTAGCCGATCATCACGGTCAGCGGGACCAGCACGCCGGTGACGGCGTAGTTGCCTTCCAGCTGGCGCATGTCCTGCGGGCCGAACATGCCGAAGGCCAGCCAGCCGTAGCGCTGGATGGGTGCGGTCAGCAGCAGGCCGAAGTTCAGGCACATGAAGGCCTGGTGCTGGGCAATGCGCTTTTGCAGCATCGAGTAGATCGCCATCCACAAGGTCACCGTCACGCCGATGGCCAGTGCCCACAGGCCCACGTAGAAGGTGAGGTGGTCATAGATGTCGACCACGGCCGTGCGCGACAGGTAGATCATCGCGGCGATCATGGCCGATTGGGCTGCCAGGATGTAGAGGCCACCGAAGGCGCGGTGCCACAGCGGGAAGCGCCTGCGAAACGCCGGCCAGAACTGCAGCGCGCCAAACAGCATGCAGACACCACCCAGTGCGTTGTGGATGGACAAGGTGATGCCGTTGAATTTGGGCATCGTGGCGTAGTGGATGGCCGGCTCGCTCAGTCCCTCCTTGCCGAAGCTGTATTGCGGCGAACTGTGCTTGCGCAGAAAGTCAAAGCCGATGCCGCTGTGTTCTGCGGCTGATCCGCTGCTGTCGCCCGCTTCGGCGGCGCTTTGCATGGCGATGCGCTTGGCGGCCACCTCGGCGTTGCCGGCGCCCTTGTAATTCACGATGCCGGTGTCGATGGCCACGATGCCGTACAGCAGCATGGCCAGGGCCAGCACCACGGCGATGGCGCGCACCAGCCAGGCGCCTTTCATGGCTGGGGTGGAGATGGGTTTGTCGGCGGCAAGGCTCATGGTGGTCCTGTCGAGGTGCGGGCAGATGATGGCGTGATGCTAGGGACGGCGTCTTGACCTGATCGGCCAATGGTGTGCCCGACTCGCCATGTTGCGGGCCATGATCCGAGGCGCCAAACGGCTTGACGGGCACAGCATTGGCGTTTCAGGCATGGCCGGCGCTGCTGAAATACAGGCTGGTTTCTTCAGACAGATCAATTTCCAAGGAGCAGGCCATGGCCCGTGAGCAAATGATGGCCGGTGTGCCCGTCTTCATCGAGGGCGAAGGGCCCGACACCATCCTCATGCTGCATGGCTGGCCCGACACCCATCGGCTGTGGGATCGCCAGGTCGCCTTCTTCAGCCAGCGCCACCGGTGCGTCACGATGACCCTGCCGGGCTTTGACAAGATGGCGCTGGAGGGTGGCTACTCGCTGGATCATGTCGTGGCCGTGATCGCGAAGGTGGTGGAGACGGTCAGCCCTCATCAGAAGGTCACGCTGATGCTGCACGACTGGGGCTGTGCCTTTGGTTATCAATTCGCCATGTTGCATCCCGATCGGGTGGCCCGCATCGTGGCCATTGACGTGGGTGATGCCAACTCGCTGGCGTTTCAAAAGTCCCTGTCCATCTTGGCCAAGGGCATGGTGTTCACCTACCAGATCACGCTGGCGCTGGCTTGGCGCATCGGCGGGGCGATCGGCAACGGGATCACGCGCGGCATGGCGCGGGCGCTGCAGGCCAAGGCCGATCCGCGCCACGTGCATGTGGGCATGAACTATCCCTATGCGATGCGCTGGATGAAAGCTTTTGGTGGCCTGGATGCCATGCGCCAGATCGAGCCGACGTGCCCCTTCTTCTACGCCTATGGGCGCAAGAAGCCGTTCATGTTCCATTCCCCGCAATGGCTGAAGCGCCTGGCTGGTCGCGAAGGCAACGAGGTGCGTGGTTTCAACACGGGCCACTGGGTGATGGTGGATGGCGCCGATGAATTCAATGCGGCTGTGGCGGACTGGTTGTCTGCTTCTTCAACTGAAAAGGTGATGTATGGCTGAGGCATGCAGGGTGGCGCAGTTGGCCGAGTGGAGGCGTGCAGCATGAGCCCGCAGCAGCACATCAAACTGGTGGCGGGGCTGCTGGCGGCGTCCATCGCCATGGAGGTCAACCTGCTGGCGGGCATCGAGCACGTGAGTGATGCGGTTTATCACGGGCTGCATGTCGCCTTCATGGCGGCCGTGGTGCTCTCGCAGCTGGCCTTGTACCTGTCGAGCAGGGGCGCATCACCGCATGCGGGCTACGCCTGGTGGATGGCGCTGGGCATGGCGTCCACCGCGGTGGGCGATTACGTCAATGGCGCCATGAGCGGTGTGGAGCCGGTGTCTCTCAAGCTGACCTGGGCGATGTTGCTGTTTGGTGTGGGCTATGTCATCTACGTGCTGATGCTGTGGCGGCACGATCGAGCGATGGCAGCCGCGGGGCTGGGTGCTTCGGGTCCCTGGCGCTATGCCCTGGCCTTGCCTGTGGCGGCGCTCAATCTGTTTGCGTGGATGAAGCACGTGGAGCCCGGCGTGCAGGCTCACCCGCTGTTGTGCAATGGCTCGCTCGTGTTCAACATGACGATCTATGTGGCCATGCCTGTGCTGGCCATGCGCTTTTTCATCAACAGCCAGTGGCAGGTGGGTGGCCTGATGGTGCTGATCGGTGGCTTGCTGATCCCGTACTCGGATCTGATCCTGTTTGGATCGTGGTTGCACAGCGGCGTGGACCCGGCCGTGCCCAGCTTCCAGCTGTATGCCTACAACTGGATCGTGTACTTTGGCGGGCAGGCCTTGATGGCGCTGTTCTCGGCGCTGGTGATTCAGTCCGATTCGCGGGCCGGCGCGCGGTAAGCAGAGGCGGCATCAAGCCGCCTCTTCGCGTCACATCAGCCTGCGAGCTTCTTCTTGAGCAGGTCGTTGACGGTGGCCGGGTTGGCCTTGCCCTTGGTGGCTTTCATGGCCTGGCCTACCAGGGCGTTGAAGGCCTTTTCCTTGCCGGCGCGGAACTCTTCGACCGACTTGGCATTGGCTGCCAGGATGTCGTCGAGGATCTTTTCCAGCTCGCCGGTGTCGCTCATCTGCTTGAGGCCCTTGGCGGCAATCACATCGTCCACACGGGTGAGGTTGTCGACGACCGTTGCCTCGTCGGTGCCTTCTCCGCCCCACAGGGCGTCGAACACCTGCTTGGCGCCGTTGTTGGAGATCGTGCCGTCCGCAATGCGCGAGATCATCGCTGCCAGCAGTTCAGCGCTGATCGGCGATTGCTCGATGGTCTGCTCGGCCGCATTCAAGCGGCGCGACACCTCACCCATCAACCAGTTCGACACCAGTTTGGCCTGGCCGCAAGCCTTGGCCGCCGCTTCAAAGAAGGCGCCAAACGCTTTGGACTGCGTCATCAGCGCCGCGTCGTAAGCCGGCAGGCCGTATTCGCTCTCGAAGCGTGCGGCCATCACGCGAGGCAGCTCGGGCATCTCGCTGCGCACGCGCTCCACCCACTCCGGCGAGATCACCAGCGGGGGCAGGTCGGGGTCAGGGAAGTAGCGGTAGTCATGCGCATCTTCCTTGGTGCGCATGGCGCGTGTCTCGCCCGTGTCGGGGTTGAACAGCACCGTGGCCTGCTGGATGGCGCGGCCGTCTTCGATTTCGTCGATCTGCCAGTTGATCTCGTAGTCAGCCGCCTGCACGATGTGCTTGAAGCTGTTGAGGTTCTTGATCTCGCGGCGGGTGCCCAAAGGTGCACCGGGACGGCGCACCGAGATGTTCACGTCACAGCGGAAGGAGCCTTCCTGCATGTTGCCGTCGCAGATGCCCAGCCACACCACCAGCGTGTGCAGCGCGCGTGCGTATTCGGCCGCCTCGGTGCTGGTGCGGATGTCAGGCTCGGTCACGATCTCGATCAGCGGCGTGCCGGCGCGGTTGAGGTCGATGCCGGAAGACTTCTCGCCGTTGAAGCCGATGAAGTCATCGTGCAGCGATTTGCCGGCGTCTTCTTCGAGGTGGGCGCGCACCAGGCGCACGGTGTGCTCCTTGTCGCCCACGAAGAAGCTGACCGAACCACCTTGCACCACGGGGATCTCGTACTGGCTGATCTGGTAGCCCTTGGGCAGGTCAGGGTAGAAGTAGTTCTTGCGCGCGAAGATCGAGCGCGGGGCGATGTGCGAACCCACCGACAGGCCGAAGGCAATGGCGCGCTCAACCGCACCCCTGTTCATCACGGGCAGGGTGCCGGGCAGGGCCAGGTCCACCGGGCAGGATTGGGTATTGGGCTCGGCGCCGAATTGCGTCGAGGCGCCAGAGAAGATCTTGGATTGCGTTGACAGCTGGACGTGTGTTTCCAGGCCAATGACGACTTCGTAGCCGCGGATCAACAGAGAGCTCATGGGCGTCAGGCGGGGGGGCGCGTAGGTTGATTGTTCAAGGGCCGGTAGGTGGTGGCGAAGTCTTGTCGCCAGCGCGCTACCAGGGCCCGGTTGTCGTGTTGCCAGGGATGGAAGCTGGGCTTGAGGAAGGCAAACCAGTGCGGCGCGGTATGCCACAGGATGCCGTCACGGCCCAGCCAGAAGCGCAATGCGCTGCCCCAGGTCTTGCGTTTGAGGAACTGGCCGTCCTTGCTCAGCATCAGTGCGCTTTGCACGAAGGCGTAATACATGAACTCCAGCGAGATCAGCAGGTACATGGCCACACGGCGCACATAACCACCACCCACGGCACGGTAGGTGTCGAGCGCCACAGCCTTGTGTTCGGACTCTTCAGCGGCATGCCACATCCAGATCTTGCGCATGGTGGGCTCCATGCCTTCGGTCCAGCTGGGGTAGCGCAACAGGCCATCGCCGAGGATGGCCGTGAAGTGCTCGTATGCCACGGTGATCGACAGCTTGGTGCGTGGGTCAAAGAAGGCCGTGTGCTTGATCACGCGGGCCAGCGTGCGCTCGACCCAGGGGTTGTAGCCCTTGGCCACGAGGTGGTCGTTGTACTGCTGATGCAGGTGCCGATGCGTGGCCTCTTGCCCGATGAAGAGCTTGATCTCATCAAACAGTTCGGTGTGGCCTTGCGCCGCCACTTCCTTGGCGAAGTGGCGCACGCTGTCGATGAAGAACTGCTCGCCCACCGGGAACATGAACGACAGGCCGTTGAGCAATTGCGAACGGTAGGCGTCGTTGTTGTTCCAGTAGATCGGAAAGCCCTGACTGATGTCCACGTCGAGGTGGCGCACGGTCATGCCGTCCGAGTGGATGGGCGAAGCAGGGGTGTTCATGACAGGCTCGCGGGTTTGCGCTGGTGCCAGTCGGTGGCTTGCTGGAAGGCGTGCGCCGTGTGCAGCAAACCGGCTTCCTGCCAGTAGTTGCCGATCAGCTGCAAACCCACCGGCAAGCCATGCTCACCAAAGCCGCAAGGCACGCTCATGCCTGGCAGGCCGGCCAGCGAAGCAGGCAGCGTGAAGATGTCGGCCAGGTACTCGGCCACCGGGTCGGTTTGCGAACCAATGGGGCGGGCTACGCTGGGTGAGACGGGGCCGGCGATCACGTCGCACACCTTGAAGGCAGCCTGGAAGTCATCGGCGATCATGCGCCTCAACTTCTGGGCCTGCAAGTAATAGGCATCGTAATAACCGTGCGACAGCACATAGGTGCCGATCATGATGCGGCGCTTGACCTCGGCACCGAAGCCTTCGGCGCGGGTCTTGCGGTACATGTCGTTGAGATCACCATACTTGGCTGCACGGTGGCCGAACTTGACGCCATCGAAGCGGCTCAGGTTGGACGAGGCCTCGGCCGGCGCGATGATGTAGTACACGGGGATGGACAGCTCGGTGCGCGGCAGGCTGATGTCCACCAGCGTGGCGCCCATGGCTTCCAGTTGCGACAGCGCGGCGCGCGTGGCGGCCAGCACATCGGCGCTCACGCCTTCACCGAAGAACTCCTTGGGCACACCCACGCGCAGGCCTTTGAGCGGCTGAGCCGTGGTGGCATCGGCGCGCGGCGTGTTGATCACGGCCATGAAGTCGGGCACGGGCTCCTGCGCGCTGGTGGCATCACGCTGGTCGAAGCCGCTCATGGCTTGCAGCAGCATGGCGCAGTCTTCGGCGGTGCGGGCCATGGGGCCGGCCTGGTCCAGTGACGAGGCAAAGGCGATCATGCCGTAGCGCGAGCAGCGGCCATACGTGGGCTTGATGCCCGTGATGCCGGTGAGTGCCGCAGGTTGGCGGATCGAACCGCCGGTGTCGGTGCCGGTGGCGCCGGCCACCAGGCGTGCAGACACGGCCACAGCCGACGCGCCGGACGAGCCGCCAGGGATGCGGGTCGTGTCCCACGGGTTGCGGGCCACGCCGTAAGCGGAGTTCTCGTTGGCGCCGCCCATGGCGAACTCGTCGCAGTTGAGCTTGCCGACGTTCACCACGCCTGCGGCCTTGAGTTGCGCCACGACGGTCGCGTCAAACGGCGACTGGTAGCCCTTGAGCATCTTGGATGCGGCGGTGGTGGGCAGGCCTTGCGTGACGAAGATGTCCTTGTGCGCAATGGGCACGCCATCGAGCGGGCTCAGGGTCTGGCCGGCCGCACGGCGCGCATCGGATGCGGCGGCAGCAGCCAGGGCGCCCGCAGCATCCACGTGCAGGAAGGCGCCCAGTTCAGTGTGCGCGGCAACGCGGTCCAGCACATGCTGGGTCAGGGCCACGCTGGTGGTCTGGCCGGATGCCAGTTGCTGGCTCTGCTCGGCCAGCGTCAGGTCATGCAATGCGCTCGTCATTCGATCACCTTGGGCACGAGGAACAGGCCGCCATCCTGAGCGGGGGCGTTGGCCATATTGGCCTCGCGGTTGTTGGGCTCGGTGACCGCGTCTTCACGCAGGCGCAGGGTCACATCCTCGATGGCGGACAGGGGGGTGTACAGGGGTTCGACACCGGAGGTATCGACCGCACGCATTTTTTCGACGATGTCGAAGAATTCGTTCAATTGCGTCAGCATCGCACCTTGCTCGTCGCCGCTGAGTTCCAGGCGGGCGAGTTGGGCAATACGGCTGACGTCTGCAGGGGTCAGGGCCATGGCTTCATCCAGGGGTAACAGAGTGGGGCTCGGCGCCGGAAAGGGCGAGGCCTTGGGGTATTATCCTAGGTTATCCACAAGTCACGTTTGTGCCGATTGGCCCGGAACGTGGCGCGGAGAGTTTTTTTAACGCGTAGCCAGGCCGTTTGAGCGGGCTGCGCGCCTTGTTTCAGGGCCTTTTGCCCGCCAGCGTCCCGCCTCGCACCAGCCTGCCCCCGTTAGCCCGGGAGAGCCGGTTTTTGAGTTTGCGCACATTTGTGTCAGGGCGGCAGCGGCGAAAAGGGCCCGGAGCTGGAGCGTCGTCGCATGTATTCAATGTTTCGCAAGTATTTTTCTACCGACCTGGCCATCGACCTGGGCACCGCCAACACGCTGATCTATGTGCGTGACAAGGGCATCGTGCTGGACGAGCCCTCTGTGGTGTCGATCCGCCACGAAGGTGGCCCCAACGGCAAGAAGACCATCCAGGCCGTGGGCGCCGAGGCCAAGGCCATGCTGGGCAAGGTGCCCGGCAACATCGAGGCCATCCGCCCGATGAAGGACGGCGTGATCGCCGACTTCACCGTCACCGAGCAGATGCTCAAGCAGTTCATCAAGATGGTGCACCCGCGCTCGGTCTTGAAGCCCTCGCCCCGCATCATCATCTGCGTGCCCTGCGG
>NZ_DASUIS010000061.1:0-35363 GCF_036279675.1 Aquabacterium sp.
GGTCTTGCCAGCGTCTTTCAGCTTTTGCACCGCGGCCTCGACCCGGCCCGAGGTGTAGAGGCTGGATTCGAGGTAGTAGTTGTCGAAGCGGACGTCGAAGGCCTTGAGGTCCAGATCCTGTTCGTGGCGCAGATAGGCCACGGCGAACTGGCGGATGCCGTCGATGTCTTCAGGGTCGCCCGAGGCGGTGAATTCGCGGTCGTCGGCCTTGACGGTCTTCCTGGCCAGGAAGTCGTTGGCGATGTCCTGGATGTAGTCGCCGTTGTAGGCGGACTCGGGCCAGTGCTCGTCACCGGGCTTGAGGCCTTTGATGCGCGCATGCGTGGACCAGGCCAGGGTGCTGATCTGCACGCCGGCGTCGTTGTAATAGAACTCGCGGGTGACCTGCTGGCCCTGCGTTTCGAACAGGTTGCACAAGGCATCGCCCAGCGCACCCTGGCGGCCGTGACCCACGTGCAGCGGGCCCGTGGGGTTGGCCGAGACAAACTCGACCAGGACCTTCTTGTCCGTGGGCGGCTGCCAGCCGAACTTCTCGCCATCGGCCAGCACATCGGTCACGATGGACTGCTTGGCTTCGGGCTTGAGGCGCAGGTTGATGAAGCCCGGCCCGGCGATCTCGATGGCCGACACCCATTGCTGCACGGCAGCTTGCGCGTTGAGCGCATCGACCAGGGCGGTCGCCAGTTCACGAGGGTTCTTTTTGAGGGGCTTGGCCAGTTGCATGGCTGCCGTCACGGCCAGATCGCCGTGGGCAGCCTGCTTGGGGGCTTCAAAAACAGGGTTGAAGGAGGCTGCGGCATCAGGCACAACCTGGCGCAGGGCTTCACCCAGTGCAGAAAGAAGGGCACGCTTGGCTTGGATCATGCCCGCGATTCTACGGGGCCTGAGACGCGAATACGGCAGCGTGCTCAGGCCATCCGCAAGGTCTGGCCGGCGGCGATGGGGTCACCGCTGCGCTCCAGCTCGGCCAGCCACAGCTTGTACGTACCCAACTCGCCCGCCTGCCAGGGGTGGAAGCCGGGCTTGAGGTAGGCCAGGTAATGCCCCAGGAACGATGGCTTGGTGAACAGGCCACCGATGCCATAGAGCCACCACAGGCCCTTGGTCCAGGCCTTGGCGCGCTGCCAGCGAGACATGCCGTCCACCTTGAACATGTGATCCATGACCAGGAAGGTGGCCAGCGGGAAGAACACGCTGATTTCGATGAAGGCCAGGATGCGCATGCCGTAGCCGACCTTGGCGACCTTCTGCATCACGTCGAAGGCCACGGCCTTGTGCTCCATCTCCTCCATGGCGTGCCAGGCATACATGCCCGCCAGACGCGGATCGGCCTGCTCGATCATCTCGGGGGTGTCGAACAGCAGGTGGACCATGATGGCCGTCATGTGCTCGGCCGCCGCCGTAAACGCCAGCGTGTGCTTGCGCGAGGCGTACTTGCGGAAGAAGTCGAACAGCCAGTATTTGTAGATGCGCTCCAGCGCACCGACGGCCACGCCCTGTTCCTTGAGGCGGCTGTTGAACAGGTCGTGCACCATGCCGTGCTGACCTTCCTGACGGATGAAGTCCTTGATTTCCTGCTGCAGGGCGGGATCGGTCACGCGCTCACGGTAGTCACGCACGCAGGAAATGAAAAAGCGCTCGCCCACGGGGAAGGTGGTGGACATGGCATCGGCAAAGCGCGTCTTGAAGGCGCTCTTGTCCCACCAGTAGCGCGGGATGTCCTGGTCGTTCAGGTGGAAGTCGAGCTTCTCGCGCGGGATGATCTGCGGGTTGTGGGCTTGTCTCTGATGGGGTGTGGTCATGGCGAGTCCGGTGCAGGGTTGGTCAAACGCGGATTGACTGCAAGGTCTCACGATCCCACGCACGCCACCCTCGCTGATAGGCTATTGGCCGACAGCAAGGCATCGCGAGCGACAGAGGCGTGTGCCATCTGGCGACAAAAGTGCGACGAATTGCACACTTCGCAGGGGTCTTTTCAGCGGGCGGCAATGGGCGCACAGTGCCAACATGGCGTCATGGCTGCCAAAAGGGCTGAGCCGTCCATGGACGGCGAAGGGTCCAAGGCGCGACACATTGGGCCACCATGGGTGACATCGACATCGATCTCGACACCGGACTGATCGGCAAGTACCGGATCCTCAAGCGACTGGGCGAAGGCGCCACCAGCGAGGTCTTCCTGTGCCGGGACGACTTCAACGAGCGCGACGTGGCGATCAAGCGCGTGCGCTCGGCCGCACTGGGCGATGCGGTGGACGGCCCCGTCTATGCGCGCTTCTTTGCCGCCGAGGCCGCCTTGGTGGGGCGCCTGCAGCACCCCAATGTCATCCAGATCTTCGATGCGGTACCGGATCCGACCTCGCCCTATGTGGTGATGGAGTATGTGCCGGGCACGACGCTGCGCACCTACTGCCGCCCGGACCAACTGCTGCCGCTGGAGCTGATCGTTGAAATCGGCTTCAAGTGCGCGATGGCGCTGGGCTATGTGTACCGCCAGGGCCTGATCCACCGTGACGTGAAGCCGGCCAACATCCTGGCCATCACCAACGCGCAAGGCGTGGTCACGGACGTGAAGATCACGGACTTCGGCAGCGTGCTGAACATGACGGCCGATTGCACGCAGGTGCACCAGGTGGGCTCGCTGGCCTATATGTCGCCAGAGCAGATCGACGGCCAGGTGCTGGACTGCCGCGCCGACATCTACGGCCTGGGCGCCGTGCTGTACCACCTGGTGGCCGGCAAGCCGCCGTTCGACGCGCCTTCGCAAGCGGCGCTGATGAACATGATCTACAACCAGGACGCGCCGCCGCTGGCCGGCATGCGTTCGGGTGTGGATGCAGCGGTGGACTGCGTGATCCTCAAGGCGCTGGCCAAGGACCCGAAGGACCGCTACGCCAACTGGGACGAGTTCGCACAAGCCCTGTCTGGCCTGATCACCGAGCACAAGGTGCCACGCGGGCACCTGCAAGGCGTGCTGGACTCGGAGCGGTTCAACCTGCTGCGCTCGCTGGATTTCTTCTCGACCTTTGGCGATGTGGAGCTGTGGGAAGTGGTGCACCGTGCCAAGTGGCAACGCTTCTCGTTCGGCCATGCGCTGTATCGGCGCGGCGAAGAGGGCCGCACCTTCCACATCATTGCGCAAGGCAGCGTCGAGGTGTATCGCAACGCCAAGCGCGTGGCACTGCTGGGTGCGGGCACCTCGGTGGGCGAGATGGCCTACCTGGCCCCCAGCCCCGAACTGCGCCGCCACAGCACCGATGTGGTGGTGACGGAGCCGACCACCACAATTTCGTTCACACCGGAGGCCATGCAGCAGCTGAGCCCGGCTTGCCGACACCTGTTTGACGAAGCCTTCATCCGCGTGCTGGTGCGGCGACTGCATGCCGCCCACGAAGCCCTGGCTCACCCGCGACGCATCATGTGATCACCCCTGCCGCGTGCGGCGGATGGGCAAATGTCCGCAAATGCAGCATGTGGCGCGTCATCCTGGATCTGAACTCGCGCGTTGAAGGTCAAGACGCGGCCGCAACTTGCCAGGCCCGCCTACCAAACCAACCATCTGGAGTTCTGACATGCGCGCTCTGATTGCTTCCGTTTCCCTGGCTCTGTTGTCCACACTGGCTCACGCCGGCCCCGCTTGCGAAGCCAAGGCCGTTGACAAGAATGGCAAGGCCCTGGCCGGTGCTGCCAAGTCCAGCTTCATGAAGAAGTGCGAAAAAGAAGAAGGTGGCGCAGCCTGCGCGGCCAAGGCCGTGGACAAGAACGGCAAGGCCCTGGCTGGTGCCGCCAAGTCCAGCTTCATGAAGAAATGCGAAAAGGACGCTGGCGCTGCAGCACCGGCGGCCTCGAAGTAATCGCCTGCCTTCGGGCATGGCAGGATCACCCGGCCCCATCGGATGATCGATCAACAGGCCCTGCGGGGCCTGTTTTCATGGGGGCGCAGCTCAACGCACCCAGACGCCCCGCGCCAGCAGCGTGGCCGCCAGCGGAATCAGCACCAGCAAGTGCGCTTCCAGCATGATGAGCTTGCGCACCCCACGCACCTCGTCTTCCGACGGGAGCTGCCCGGTGGACGCCAACGCCTTGCGCCAGCGGATGAAGCTCAACGTCGGCTTGAGCGAGATCAGCCCGATCACCACGAACAGCGTGAGCTTGAGGTGCAGCAGCGGTTGATGCCAGTACCACCCCGCCCCCTTCATGCCCCACCAGGTGCGGGCCAGGCCGGTGAGCAGCACGGCCACCGCCGCGCACAGGTAGATCACATCCACACGCGCCAGGCGTCGCACCACAGCGGCATTGAGCCATTCGGCTCGGCACAGCGCCGCCTCGCTGGAGAGGAAGACCACCACACTGAGGATGGCGACGAAGTGGGCGTAAGCCAGGAGCGATTCGGTCAGCATCCGCCCATCATGCCGGAGCAGACGTGCTGCCCTGCCAATAGGCCGGATCGCCGTAGGCCTCTTTGATGAAGTCGATCCACAGACGCAGGCGCAGCGGCAGATGCTTGCGTTGCGCGAAAACGGCGTAGATGCCGTTGGGCGGCGCCGCGTATTCATCCAGCACGCTGACCAGGCGGCCTGCACGCACATCGGCCTCGACCTCCCACCAGGAGCGCCAGGCCAGGCCCAGCCCCTCCAGGCACCAGGCGTGCAGCACCTGGCCGTCCGAGCAATCCAGGCGCGTGGGTGGGCGCACATGGCTGAGCTGGTGATCGATCATGAAGGCCCAGCCGCGTGTCTGGCTGGCCTCCGAGCTCAAGGTAAGGCAGTCGTGGCGAGTAATGTCTTCAGGGCGGGTGGGGCGACCGCGCCTTTGCAGATAGGCCGGGCTGGCCACACACAGGCGACGGTTGTCGGCCAGGCGCACGCTCACCAGGCTGGAATCCGGCAGATCGCCCACCCGCACGGCGCAGTCGAAGCCCTCGTTGACCAGATCCACCAGGCGATCGGACAGGTTCAGGGAGAGCGACACCTCCGGGTGCTGCCCTACAAAGCGCGGCACCAGGGGTGCCACGTGCCGCCGCCCGAACCCAGCTGGCGCCGTGATGCGCAAATGCCCGCTGGCCTGCAGCCCGCCCGCGCTGACGCTGGCCTCGGCATTGGCCAGATCAACCAGCAGGCGCTGCGCGTCTTCCAGGAAAGCGCTGCCCTCGTGCGTGAGGCTGATGCGGCGCGTGGTGCGCACCAGGAGCTTGACGCCCAGGCGCTCTTCCAATGCGTCAATGCGGCGGCCGATGACAGCTGGCGCCACGCCCTCGGCAGTGGCTGCGGCCGTCAGGCTGCCCTTCGTGGACACCGCCACGAAGGATTCGATCTGCTTGAGTCGATCCATGGTTCCTCACCCGTTGCCTGTAAGCGACCCAGGCTGGCCACGACTGAACGCTGCATGTTGATCAGGTCATGCCCACAACACAATCCGGGGGCAACCCTGTTGGCCCGTTCCCCACACCGTCTGAGGTCGATTCATGCATAAAAGTCACGAATCAATGTATTTTCAGGTTGTTAATGTTCCGACAAGTATCGAATAAACTGCCGGCACTGAAAACGGGCCTGAATCTGGCCCAGTGCGTGCTGGCATGCACTGGCGCTTTGGCGCCGTTTCCTATCTACTGTTCATCCCTTTTCCTGACGAGGTTTCCCATGACCGCACGCACCACCGTTCACGGCTTGCAAGTCGCGACCGAACTGTTCCGTTTCATCGAAGACAAAGTGCTGCCGGGCACGGGCGTTGACAGCGCCAAGTTCTGGGCCGGTTTCGACGCGATCGTCAAGGACCTGGCCCCCAAGAACGCCGCCCTGCTGGCCGAGCGCGACCGCATCCAGACTGAAATGGACGCCTGGCACACCGCCAACCCCGGCCCGATCAAGGACATGGCCGCCTATCGCGCCCACCTCGAAAAGATCGGCTACGTGGTGCCCGTGCCTGCCGACACCAAGGTGACCACCTCGAACGTGGACGCCGAACTGGCCACGCAAGCCGGCCCTCAGCTGGTCGTGCCCATCCTGAACGCCCGCTACGCGCTGAACGCCGCCAACGCACGTTGGGGCAGCCTGTACGACGCCCTGTATGGCACCGATGCCATCCCCGAAACCGACGGCGCAGAAAAGGGCAAGGGCTACAACCCCGTGCGCGGCGCCAAGGTGATCGCCTTTGCACGCAACTTCCTGGACCAATCGGCTCCGCTGGAAGGCGCTTCGCACAAGGAATCCACCGGCTATCGCGTAGAAGGCGGCAAGCTGGTCGTGAGCCTGGCTGGTGGCAAGACCACGGGCCTGCAGAACCCTGCTCAATTCGTGGGCTTCCAGGGTGATGCAGCAGCACCCAAGAGCGTGCTGCTGGTCAACAACGGCCTGCATATCGACATCCAGATCGACGCCACCACCCCGATCGGCAAGACCGACGCCGCTGGCGTGTCCGACCTGATCCTGGAATCGGCCCTGTCCACCATCCTGGACCTGGAAGACTCCGTGGCCGCCGTGGACGCCGAAGACAAGGTGCTGGGCTACAGCAACTGGCTGGGCATTCAACTGGGCACGCTGACGGAAGAAGTCGCCAAGGGCGGCAAGACCTTCACCCGCAAGCTCAATGCTGACCGCGTGTACACCGGCGCCAATGGCGGCGAAGTCAAACTGCACGGCCGTTCGCTGATGTTCGTCCGTAACGTGGGCCACCTGATGACCAACCCGGCCATCCTGTGGGGCACTGAAGGCAAAGAGATCCCTGAAGGCATCATGGACGCCGTGGTGACCACCACCATCGCCATGCACGACCTGCAAGGTCACGGCAAGATCGACGGCGCCAGCATCAACAACTCGCGCAAGGGTTCGGTCTACATCGTCAAGCCCAAGATGCACGGCCCTGCCGAAGTGGCTTTCGCTGCCGAGCTGTTCACCCGCGTTGAGCAACTGCTGGGCCTGCCTGACAGCACCGTCAAGCTGGGCATCATGGACGAAGAGCGCCGCACCTCGGCCAACCTGAAGGCCTGTATCGCTGCCGCTCAAAGCCGCGTCGCCTTCATCAACACCGGCTTCCTGGACCGCACCGGCGACGAAATGCACACCGCCATGCTGGCCGGTCCGATGATGCGCAAGGGCGACATCAAGGGCAGCGACTGGATCGCCGCTTACGAGCGTCGCAACGTGCTGATCGGTCTGCAATGTGGCCTGCGTGGCCGCGCCCAGATCGGCAAGGGCATGTGGGCCATGCCTGACCTGATGGCCGAAATGCTCAAGCAGAAGATCGGTCACCCCAAGGCTGGCGCCAACACCGCCTGGACACCTTCGCCGACCGCCGCCACGCTGCACGCCATCCACTACCACCAGGTGAATGTGGCTGCGGTGCAGATCGAGATCGAGAAGTCGGGCGAAGACGCACAAAGCCTGATGGACAAGCTGCTGACCATCCCCGTGGCCGCCGACACCAACTGGTCTGCCGCCGACAAGCAGCAAGAGCTGGACAACAACATCCAGGGCATCCTGGGTTATGTGGTTCGCTGGATCGACCAGGGCGTGGGCTGCTCCAAGGTGCCTGACATCCACAACATCGGCCTGATGGAAGACCGCGCCACGCTGCGTATCTCCAGCCAGCACGTGGCCAACTGGCTGCACCATGGCGTGGTGACCGAAGCCCAGGTGCGCGAAACCTTCAGCCGCATGGCTGCCGTGGTGGACCAGCAAAACGCTGGCGATGCCGCGTACAAGTCGCTGGTGGCCAACCCCAACGGTGCCGCCTTCCAGGCTGCGCTGGACCTGGTGTTCAAGGGCAAGGAACAACCTTCCGGCTACACCGAGCCGCTGTTGCACGCATGGCGTTTGAAGGTCAAGGCTCAAGCCTGATCGGCCTCTTGCGGTACATGGAAAGAGCACCCTGGCGGTGCTCTTTTTTTTGATGTTGCTTAAAGATTTCTGAAATCAGTCAGGCTGCTACAACAGTAACCATCGGTGTCGCGTCTTTCCTTATTGGCGATCACTTGTGAGCCCGTAAAATGTTGGCGACGATCAAAATCCGTGGAGTAGGGGAGGCGGATAACAAGAACGGCCATCTAGGTCGCACGATTTGTTGCAATCCCATTGCAATGCGTTGCGCGCTGGCACTCGACCAGCGCACTCCAACACCCATCCAGACGACAGCACGTGGCCGGCCATGTGCTGGGATATGAGCGTTGTTCATTTTTTGCCAACTAACTAGTTAGGAATTGTTATGAAAAAGCTGGCTATGGCCACTGTGATGGGTTCGGTCCTGCTGATGACCGGTTGCGCTTCCATCCTCAACGAGAAGACCCAACAAATCAACGTGTCCTCGTCCAACGGCAAGCCCCTGCAAGGTACCGTTGACGGCGTGCCTTTCACCGGCCCAGGCGTGGTGAGCGTGACTCGTGCCAAGGCTGCCAAGATCGTGGCTGTCGAGACCCCTGGCTGCGCCAAGCAGACCGTTGTGGAAAACTCGGTTGACCCCAAGTTCTTCATCAACATCCTGAGCGGCGGCGCTTTCGGTTCGACCACCGACTACGCCACTGAAAAAATGTGGAAGTACGCTGACAACGTGGTGGTTTCCTGCGGTCAGTAATGCTTTTCAAGCATCTTGAAAGCGGCTTCACGGCCGCTTTTTTTTGGCTCATTGCCAGCTGCGTGCTCCTTTTTGCTGGCATGAGCCCGGCCCATGCCGAAGGCCATCCCGGCGTGGCGGAACTGCAGCACCAGGTTCTACGCCAGCAACTGGATCAATCGCCTCGTTGGGCGGCCATGCTGCACATCAGCGACGGACAGGCGCGCATACGCGATCCGAATTTCATCCTGTCGCTGAATCACTTTTCCGTTCGCCAGGAATTGCTCGATACCGTGGCCTATCTGTATGGCCCACAGTCAGCCAAGGCGGTCTGCCAGTTTCCGGCGCGCTACACCTGGCTGCACACGACAGCGGGCCTGCCTGCCTTGTCGCTGGCGCATTGCACGGACCTCAGCGAGATGCTGGCGCGTGCGCCGGCAGACAGCATTGCACTGATCTTTGCGTCGGAGAACCTGAGCCAACCATCAAGCATGATGGGGCACCTGTTCCTCAAGACGACCGGCATCAACCAGGCAGGCAACAAGGTTGAACACGCACTGTCGTTCTTCACCGATGCCGGCACTGCCAATATTCCCAAGCTCTTTTACGACAGCATGGTCACGGGCAAGAAGGGCTATTTCACCCTGACGCCCTACCAGGACGAAATCAATACCTACGTCATCAGCGAGCAAAGAACACTGTGGGAATACGAGCTGAAACTCAACCAGCAAGATCGCACGCTGCTGCTGCACCACCTGCATGAACTGCGACAGGCAGACATCACATATTTCTTCCAGAGCTACAACTGCGCCACCCTGGTGAAACACGTGTTGGCCATCGGCGAGCCAGCCATATTGAACGACGCCGACTGGTGGACCACACCGAAGTTCGTCGTCAGCCGTGCACACGACACCGGCATGATCGCCAATGCGACAGTAAAGACCCCATCACGATGGATCGTGCGCAATCTGGAAGATGAGCTGCCGACGTCACAAGCACGACTGGTTCAGCTCGCCATTGAATCAGGTGAGCCATCCAGCCTTGCTCAGTCGATGAGCGCAGACCCGAATGAAGGCTTCATGACGCTGGAGCTCGGCCGAGCGTACAACACCTACCTGTATGACCAGCAACGCATTACATCAGCTGCCTGGCAGGGCATCGACAGGCAACTCAAGCACTTGATTCAACAACAATACCCTGGACTGGAACTGCAAGCCGTTCAGAACAAGAATCCGACACAGTCGCCACGCGACAAACAAGTCAGCGTAGGTTGGCGACATCAGTCGGGCACCGACAAACTGAAGCTGGGCTTGCTGCCGGTCTCTCACACGATGGCAGACGACAACAGTCAGTCCAACAGCGAAACCGAACTCAAGCTGTTCGACACCGTGCTGTTGCTTGACCCACAGCGGGGCAAAGTATCACTGGACCATCTGACGATCTACTCAACGCAATCGCTTCTACCTAGAGACCCGATGACCGGGGGCATCTCAGGTGGCGTGAACATCGGCTTCGAACGCCAGATGAGCCCCACCATGAAGGATGGCATGGCCTTCTTGCTGGAAGGCAATCTGGGGGCAAGCTGGCGCCCTGCGCGAGACGTTGACGCCTTCGTACTGATGGGCGGCGGCTGGGGCTATCACCAGCGCGGCTATCTGTACGCGAAGCCGACGGCGGGCATACTGATCCGGGAGGTCTACAACATGAAGTCGATCATCTCCATCAGCCAGACCACGCGCCCCTTGGGTCAATCAGGCGCAGCCACGGAAATGCGCTTCACCCAATCCAAATACCTGGATCGGCAGAACACCGTGACGCTGGAAGCCCTGCGCACGAGGCGCTCAGGTCAGACGGTCAACCGTGTCGACCTGAGCTTCAAACGCTTGTTCTGATCAGTCTGAATCAGAAGCCGTACTGCGCGCCCACGCTGATGAGGTGCGCAGAGCCGGTATCGGCGCCAGAGTCATAGGTGGTGAAGTCTGCTGCACCCACGATCTTGAACTGCTTGTTCAAGCTGTACTCCAGCCCAAGGCCGCCAAGCAACTTCAGGTTAGAGGATGACTTCGAGCTCACGGGCGTGCTGGTCTTGCCATCCACGTAGGCCAGGCCGAGTCGGCCCACGCCACTGAAGGCGGGCGTGAAGTGCACGCGCATGGCTGCAGCAAAGGTCAGTGCCGACACGTCGATGGTGCGTGTCGTGATGGGGCCAATGGAGGTGCGTGCGGTGCCGAAATCGATGTAACCCACCTCCAGCGCCAGCCCTGGCACCGAGGCGTGGCGCGATACATCAAAGCCACCGTAGAGCTTGAAGCCGGTATCGCTGCTTTCACAAGCCGTGGACAAGCTGCAGTCGATGTCGATGTGGCTGGAGCCGATGGTGGCGCCGATGTAGTTTTCAGCCAGGGCAGAGGCCGACACGGCCAGGGCCAGGGCGCCAGTGAGAATGTGCTTCATGTGAATCAGCTCCGGTAAACGAGGTTCGAAAATCAAGCGCGCATCTTGCACGCCAGCTGTCGGCACGCGCCCCCCTGAAGCAGGGATCATTCGAATCACATTCAGGTAAAGACTGTGGATGATTGTTTCTGCGCGCATCAATTCACGTCACCTTGTCCCACCTAAGGTGGAAAGCCCGCCCAAAACCCGCGCCTACAATGGTTTTCGGAAGGGCGAACGCTCCTCCCCCACGATTCACTGAAACGAAACTAGGAGTTACTCATGAAGAAGATCGTCATCGCAGCTTTGGTCACCCTGGCTGCATCCTCCTCCATGGCCGCCCAGAACAACATCGGTAGCTGCGGCTGGGGTTCCAAGCTGTTTGAAGGCAAGTCGGGCGTGGTGCCTCAGGTTCTGGCTGTCACCACCAACGGCACATCGGGCAACCAGACCTTCGGTATCTCCTTCGGTACCTCGGGCTGTACGCAAGACGGCGTCGTGTCCTCCAGCTGGAAGACCGCCATGTACATCGACGGCAACCGCGTGGCCCTGGCCCGTGATGCCGCCGCAGGCCAAGGCGAAAGCCTGAGCGTGCTGGCCGATGTGATGGGCGTGAAGGAAGCCGACCGCGCCCTGTTCGCCTCGACCATCAAGGCCAACTTCGCCACCGTGTTTGCCAACGACCAGATCGCCGCCAACCTGAAGGCTGTGCTGGCTGCCAACGAGCAACTGGCTGGCTACGCCGCCGTCATCTGATGCCAGGAGGCCCTGAACCTCGTTCAAGGGCCTCTTGACGACATCGCGGGCTGCCACACCGTGCGCAGTCACTTCATGCCCAGCCCCGGCTGGGCATGTCTCATTCAGGTTGGACATGTTTGTGAGAATTCGATCCCTGGTCATGGGCCTTGGCGCGCTGGCGCTGGTGCTGGCGTCGAGCTGGTCAACGGCCGCCCCCGTTGCCACACAGCAGGACTACATCCGGACCTTGCAACAAGCAGCACGCCATCGGCATCTGGCTGACAGCCCGATGTGGCGCACCCTGCTGCACTACCGTGTTCAGCCCCTCACGCGTCAGGATCGCAGCCTGGCCGATGACCGCGACTTCTTTCTGGCGCCTGATGGTGCACATGCCCCCGAGCAGGAGCTGGACGCCACACTGGCGGCCTTCTTCGACCCCACGGTACGCCACGCCCTGGATCAACCTGCAGCCTGCCGCTTCATTGCACGCTATCAATGGCTGCAGGAAGAGCTGGGCTTCGATCCGCAACAGCTGCCGCCGCCAGACTGCCCGCGCTATCGCCAATGGCGAGAAGGCATTCAGGCAGACAAGGTCACGCTGATCTTCCCATCGGCCTACCTCAACAGCCCGGCTTCGATGTACGGGCACACCTTCCTGCGGCTGGACCCACAACCTGCGGCCGGTCAGAACCGTTCGCCCTTGCTGTCCTATGCGGTCAACTACGCAGCCAACGGCAACGAAAACGAAGGCATCGCCTACGCCTTGAAGGGGCTGACGGGCTTGTATGCCGGCCAGTTCACCAACGCGCCCTACTACCTGCGCATCCGCGAATACAACGACCTGGAGAACCGCGACATCTGGGAGTACGAACTCGCCCTCACCCCCAAGGAGATCGACCGCCTGCTGGCCCACACCTGGGAGCTGGGCCCCACACGTTTCGACTATTACTTCTTCGACGAAAACTGCTCGTATCACCTGCTGTCGCTGCTGGATGCCGCGCGCCCTGAACTGGGGCTGACGGATCGCTTCACCTGGTGGGCGATCCCGCTGGACACGGTCAAGGCGGTGACCGATACGCCCGGCCTGCTCAAGGCCATCCGCTACCGCCCCTCCAACAGCACTGAACTGCGATACCGTGCCAATCTGCTGGGCCCACAGGGCGCCGGGCTGGCGCAACAGCTGAGCCAAGGTCAGCTGCCCCCCGCAGAGCTGATGCGGCACGAGCCCTCGGCAGATCGACGCGCCTTGATGCTGGAAACAGCCGAGCGACTGACCTCGTTCGAAGCCACACGCAAGGACAGCACGGAAGCCGCCACACAACGTGAGCGCATGGCCTTGCTGACGGCCCGCGCCGCCTTGCCCGCCGGCGACCCACTGACGGTGCCCACGCCATCGACCGATCCCACACAAGGGCACAACACCGCGCGTACGGACATCATGGTCGGCCAGCGCAACGGCCACGGCGTGGTGCTGATTCAGGCCAAGCCTGCGTACCACGAGCTGCTGGACCCGGAGCCTGGCTATCAGCGCGGCGCGGCCATCCAGTTCTTCAGCCTGATGCTGGGCAAGACCTCGGATGGTCACCTGCAACTGGAAAAGCTGATCCCGGTGGAGATCACCTCGCTGAGCGCGCGGGAGCCCTTGCTGTCGGCCAAGTCATGGCGTGTGCACATCGGGCTGGAACGTGCCGACAACGCGCGCGCTGACGGCTCCCGCCCCCTGGGCATCAACCTCAACGGCGGACCAGGCCTGGCCTACGAGCTCACGGCACACGAGAACCTGATGGGCTATGTTTTCCTGGACAACCAGGCCCGTTGGGACCGCAGCCTGCCGCGGCAACCCTGGGCCGTTGGCACGGGCCTGGCGGCCGGTTTGCTGGCGGATGTGTCGCCAGCATGGCGCCTGCAGCTGGAGGTGTTCCAGCGAGCCTACCTGGATCACCAGCCCAAAGAAGCTGGCCTGTTGCTCCAGACTCGCTACAGCCTGAGCAAGCAATGGAACCTCCACGGCCGCTGCGCCACCAGCCAGCGATCGGGCATGCCGGTCAACCAGGAATGCACGGCTGGGCTGCAGCGCTATTGGTGACAGCACCAGCGCGGGCTGTCGCGTAGAGACCCGGTCTGGCGGGGATTCGCAGCGGGCAGTGCACCCGATAATTGGCGGATCGCAGCACCCACCGAGACCCGGATGACCTCCCCCACCAGCGCCTACCCGCATCTGCTGTCGCCCCTTGACCTGGGCTTCACCACGCTCAAGAACCGCGTGTTGATGGGCTCGATGCACACGGGGCTGGAAGACGGCCGCGACCTGCGCAAACTGGCGGCCTATTTCCGCGAACGCGCCGAAGGTGATGTCGGCCTGATCGTGACGGGTGGCTTCGCGCCCAATCTGGCTGGCTGGACCAAGCCTTTCGCGGGCACGCTGGCCACATCGGGCGCCGCAAGACGCCATCAGGTGGTCACCCAGACCGTGCACCAGGCCGGCGGCAAGATCGCCCTGCAGATCCTGCACACGGGGCGCTATGCCTATCACCCACTGGCGGTGGCGCCTTCGCGCATCCAGTCGCCCATCTCGATGTTCAAGCCCTTTGCCCTGTCGGCACGCGGTGTGGAGCGGCAGATTCGCGCCTTCGTCAACTGCGCGGTCAAGGCGCGTGAAGCGGGTTATGACGGCGTGGAGATCATGGGCTCCGAGGGCTACTTCATCAACCAGTTCCTGGCCCGCCACACCAACAAGCGCACCGACCAATGGGGCGGCGACTACAGCAACCGCATGCGCCTGCCGGTCGAGATCGTCGAGCGCACGCGTGAGGCCGTGGGCAAGGACTTCATCATCATCTACCGCCTCTCCATGATCGACCTGGTGCCCGATGGCTCCACCTGGGACGAGGTGGTCACCCTGGGCAAGGCCATCGCCAAAGGGGGCGCCAGCATCATCAACACGGGCATTGGCTGGCACGAAGCGCGTGTGCCCACCATTGCCACCAGCGTGCCGCGTCGTGCCTTCACCTGGGTCACGCAGAAGATGAAGGCCGAGCTGGCCGCATCGGGCATCGACATCCCGCTGGTGACCTCCAACCGCATCAACACACCGGAGGTGGCCGAAGCCGTGCTGGCCGAGGGCTGCGCCGACATGATCTCGATGGCGCGCCCGCTGCTGGCCGACCCTGCTTTCGTGAAGAAGGCGGCACAAGGCCGTGCGGACGAAATCAACACCTGCATCGCCTGCAACCAGGCTTGCCTGGATCACATCTTCCGCAACAAGCTCACATCGTGCCTGGTCAACCCACGCGCCTGTCATGAAACGGAGCTGATCTTCAAGCCGACATCCAGCAAGCGCCGCGTGGCCGTGGTGGGTGCGGGCCCGTCCGGCCTGACCGCCGCCACCCATCTGGCCGAGCGCGGTTTCAGCGTCGATCTGTTCGATGCGGCCGATGAGATCGGCGGCCAGCTCAACATGGCCAAGCAGGTGCCCGGCAAGGAAGAGTTCCACGAGATGCTGCGTTACTTCAAGCGCCGTGTGGAGTTGACCGGGGTAAAGTTGCATCTGCAGACCAGGGTGGACGCGGCCCGACTGCAAGGCTACGACGAGGTGATCGTGGCCACGGGCGTGAACCCGCGCGACCCGAAGATCCCCGGGCAGGATCACCCCAAGGTGCTGAGCTACATCGACGTGCTGCGCCACAAGAAGCCGGTGGGCAAGAAGGTGGCGGTGATCGGCGCCGGTGGCATCGGCTTTGACGTGGCCGAGTACCTCGTGCATGACGGCCACTCCACCACGCTGGATCTGGAAGCCTGGCAGGCCGAATGGGGCGTGACGGACCCGGCCCTGTCGCCAGGCGGCCTGCGCACCGGCAAGCCCGAGGTGGCGCCGCCTGCGCGCCAGGTCGTGCTCCTGCAGCGCAAGAAGGGCAAGCTGGGTGCCGGCCTGGGCAAGACCACTGGCTGGATTCACCGCAGCGCGCTCAAGATGAAGAACGTGGAGATGGTGGGTGGCGTCAACTACGAGCGCATCGGCGACGAAGGCCTGCTCATCAGCTACGGCGAAGAGCGCAAGGACCCGACCTGGATCGCCTGCGACAACGTGGTGCTGTGCGCAGGCCAGGTGCCACTGCGGTCACTGGCAGACGAGTTGAGCGCCACGGGCCGACAGGTGCACATCATTGGGGGTGCCTTCGAAGCCGGGGAGCTCGATGCCAAGAAGGCGATCGACCAGGCCGCTCGGCTGGCTGCGGCGCTGTGAGCCTGACCGGCTCGGCTAGAAGCTGACGGGCGCGGCCTCAACGGCCTTCGTGTCGGATTCCAGCTGCGCAAACTGCGAGGGCGAGGCCTCCATGCAAGGCAGCCACAAGGTGAACGCGCTGCCCTGGCCTTGTTCGCTGCGCATGGTCACATGCCCACCCATCAGTTCGATGATCTCCTTGACGATGGTCACGCCCAGCCCGGTACCCGGAATGCTGCCGGATTTGTCTGCGCGGTAGAAGCGCTCGCCCACACGGGACAGTTGCTCTGGAGACAGCCCCAGGCCGTGGTCCTCGATCTCCACCCCGACATGCCGCTTGCCGGGCAGCTCCTGCGTCACCACGCGCACGTGCACATCTCCGCCGTTGGGCGAGTATTTGTAGGCGTTGGACAGCACATTGAGCGTGGCCTGCTGCATCTTCTGGCGATCGACCCACACCAGGGTGGGCTCGTCCGGCCATTCGGTGAGCGGCGGCTGCCGGTCTTGCGGCTGCTTGAAATCACGGATGACGTCACCCACCAGATCAGCCAGATTGAAGGCACTGAAGCTGAAATCCTTGCCCTGGCGAGCCTCGATGCGCGCCAGATCCAGCAGCTCGTTGATGATGGCCGCCATGGCCTCGCTCTGTCTGTAGATGCGGCCCAGCAGGTCCTTTTGCTTTTCCGGCTTGAGTTCGCGGGTCAGCAGCAGTTCGGTGAAGCCATAGATGCTGGCCATCGGTGTGCGCAGCTCGTGAGCGGCCATGGACAGGAACGCGCTCTTCATCTGGTCGACCTCGGTCTCATGCGTCACATCCCGCAGATGCAGCACCTGAGACACCGTCCCGCCCTCGCTGCGGCTCAGCCGCACCTCCAGCATGCGCCGTGCAGGTGGCTTCATTTCGATGACCACGCGCCCACCTTCGAGCGCCTGGCCCACCTGCGCATCGGCATGCTCCATCGGCTTGAGTGCGGCCAGGCTGCACACGGCCTGACCAGGCACGCAACGCTCGAACAGGCGGTCGCTGAAGGTGGCCTCATCTTCGCCAATCAGGCCGTGGCCTGACATGCCCGTGAGATGCGACCAGGCTGGGCTGATGTAGCTGACATGCCCCGACATGTCGAAGGACACGAAGGCATCAGGTGACAGCGAGAAGATGGCCGACATTTGCTGACTGTGCTCGCGCAGCTTGGCCTGAGCCTCCTTGCGGTCGTGCACGTCCTGAATGGAGCCTGCCATGCGGGTTGCGGCGCCAAAGTCATCGAAGTACACCTTGGCCCGCGAGCGGAACCAGCGATAGGCCCCTGATTTGGTCCTGAGCCGGTACTCGATGTCGAACGGTTGATGGTCCTTGAAGGCCTTCTCGATGGCAATAAAGGTGGCCTTCTGGTCGGCCGGATGCAGCATGGCATCGAAAGTCACCAGGTTCGCCTCGATTTCGTTGGGCTCATAGCCCAGCAAGCGGTAGAACTGGGGTGACCACCATTCTTCCTGCGCGTTCACGTTCATCCAGTCCCACATGCCATCGCTACCGCCGTCGATGGCCAGGTTGTAGCGCTCGGCATTCGCCTTGAGTTCGGCCTGAGCCCGATGGGTTTCGGTGATGTCGTAGGCGATGGAGATGTACTTGTCGAGCTCGCCATTGACCCCGGTGATCGGCGCGATCACGCACTGCACCCAGTACAGCTCGCCGTCCTGGCGGCGATTGCATACCTCGCCCACCCATGGCTGGCCGTGCAGCAGTGTCTGCCAGACTGCGATCCAGAAAAAGGGATCATGTTCGCCTGAGCCCAGCAGACGCGGGTTCTGGCCGAGCAAGGCTTCCCGGCTGTAGCCGCTGGCCTGGCACAGGGCATCGTTGACGTCGGTGATACAGCCCTCCGGCGAGGTCACGCAGACCATGCTGAACTGGTTCAAGGTGCTGACGAGTGCCGCACTTTCGCGGGAGGCTTTTTCGGCCTCGCGTTGTGCCCCAAGCAGGTCGTCCGTCATCGAACTGGCCAGCATCTCGGCACGCATGCGCCCGGTGTTCATCAACCACACGGACACCCCCGCCATGGCGCTGAGCATGATGCCCAGCAAGGCCAGCCAGACCGCCATGGCATAACCATTGTCGACATCGAAGTTGGGCGTCGAGCGCACCTGCAGGCGCAACTTGCGCCCGCCGACCTCCAGCTCATGCATGGTGTCGAACAGCGCGCGACCGGCCTCTCGACCCGACGGGGCACGGCCAGCCAGCAGGCGCGTGTGCCCGTCAGGCCCGACTTCGTGCAGCGCGAAACTGGCCTGCGTCTGCAAGGAGGCATCCAGCCCCCGAAGCAGCTCCTCGGCCACGATGGGTGCAGACACCAGCGCCGTCAAGGCCGCACGCCTTTGGGCAACCGTATCCCGAGGTGCACCAGGCCGGTAGATCGGCATGAAATACAACAGCCCAGGCCTCTTCTGGCCATCCTGTATCAGCGCAATGTGCCCGGTGAGTGCCGCCTGCCCCGAATCAATCGCGCGCAGCAAGGCCTCGCGACGCACCGGCTCCGATCCCAGATCAAATCCAAGCGCCTTGCGGTTGACCTCACGAGGCTCGATCGCGTCGATGACATACAGGTCGGGCGACTGCCCGGCTGAACGAACCTGAAAGTCCGGCAAGCCGTCGGCACGGACCTGAGCCTCGTACCGCTCGACCTCGTTTCTCGCCAAGGGCCGGATCACGCTCAATGCCAAAGTGCCAGGCAGCTCAGAACGCCAGTCACGCGTGACCACCCAGCCGTGCAGTTCCTGCCTGGTCAGAGGATGCCCCAGCAAGGTCGACGCGCTGATGGTGTCTCGCAAGCCATCCAGCGCATGGTCGAAACGCTCGCGAACCTGTGTGGCCAGACGCGAAGAGACATGCTCGAATCGCACCTGCGCCGCGCGCTGTGTCTGCTGATGCAGGCCCCAGGCCAGCAACACGGTCAGACTGGCACCCAGGAAAAAAACCAGGGCGGGCAGCACGCCGGTGCGTGTGTGCAGAAACTCATCGAGCATGCTCGGGGCGGAGGCCATGCGACGCGCAAGACGGTGAGCCCGCCAGACCACCAGCGGGGCGGCCAGCACGGACAGCATCATCGCGTCCAGAAAGGCTTCCTGCCAGTCACTCAGACCCGGTGCCAGCAGCGGCAGCACGAACATGACGACCACCTCGCAGGTGGCCACAATCACCAGGAACTCGACCAGCAATCGCGCCGATCCCAGCACGTTGCGCCACGCCCCCTGAATCATGCGCCCTCCGGCCAGACGCATGCAGACCGCCTGCGCAAGGCAGGGACGGCCGGCGAACTCGGCAGAGTGTCGGATACGTGCATTTTTCCCGGAACAAAGATCACTTTATGAGTCATCTTCGGCTTTCCGGAATGAAGCTTGAGGACGATACTCACAGTGATGCGCCTGGAGGTGGCCAAGATGAAACGTGTCCTGATCGTGGAAGACCAAGCAGATATCCGGGAACTGATCAGAATGACCCTGGAAATCGAGGACTTCGACATCCACGAGGCCGAAAACGGTGACGTGGGCCTGCAAATGGCCCGGCAACTCAAGCCGGACCTGGTCCTGCTGGATGTGATGATGCCCGGCACCCTGGATGGCTTCGGGGTATGCAGCCACATCAAAGGTGATGCCACCCTCAAGAAAATGAAGGTGGTGATCCTCAGCGCCAAAGGCCAGGACAACGACAAGCAGCAGGGCAAGCAGGCCGGCGCCGATGGCTACCTGACCAAGCCCTTCTCACCCCGTCAACTGCTGGACGTCGTGAACCGCCAGCTGGGCTGATACATCGACACTTGCACATGCTTTTCCATGAGCGCCGATGTATCGCCCCATGAACACTACGTGCTGCCCGAACAGCTGTGCATCGGGCTGTATGTCCACCTTGACCTGAGCTGGACCGAGCACCCTTTCACGTTCTCCAGCTTCAAGATCAAGTCGCTGGACCAGATTTCCACCATCCAGGGCCTGGGTCTTTCGCGCGTGCGTTATGCGCCGGCCAGGAGCGACAACAAGCCGCTGGCCGCGCCCAAGCCTGGAGATGGCCCCGCCACGCCCCCGCCCCCTCCGCTACCAAGAGACGAAAACCCCGCCTTTCATGCCAAGCGTGCCCGCATGCAACGCCTGGGAGAACAGCGCGCCAAGGCCGCGGCGTGCGAAAAAGAACTGCTCTCCGCGGCCAAGACCATCAAGTCGATCAACCAGAACGTCTTCTCTCGCCCTGATGAGGTGAAAGAGGCGGCCGGCACGCTGATCAAATCGATCGCCGACTCCATGCTGGTAGATGCCGACGTGTCCATCCAGCTCATGGCAGACAAGGTCGGCGGCGAAGAGGTCTACTACCACTCGCTCAACGTGTCACTGCTGTCCATGATGCTGGCCAAGGAGCTCAAGGCCCCGGCCCCCGTCGTGCAGATGGTGGGCATGGGCGCGCTCTTCCATGACATCGGCGAGCTGGAAATACCTGACCGCGTCGTGCGCAAGCAGGATGCGCACACCAAGGCCGAGACTGCCTTGCTGCAGATGCACTGCGAGTACGGCGTGAACATCGCCAGAAAGATGAACCTGCCCAACGAGGTGCTGCAGGTGATCGCGCAGCACCACGAGCGGGTGGACGGCAGTGGCTACCCCAGCGGGGCGACGGCCGCCCAGATGTCGCTGCTATCGCGCATCGTGTCGCTGGTCAATGCCTACGATGAGCTGTGCAACCCACCGAACCCGGCCAAGGCGATGACACCACACGAGGCCTTGTCGACGATGTTTGCACAACAGCGCAATCAGTTCGATCAGCTGGCCATGAGCACCTTCGTGCGCTGCATGGGCGTCTACCCACCCGGCACGATCGTGGTGCTCTCCAATGGCGCCATCGCCATGGTGGTGTCGGTCAACACCACCAAGCCCTTGCGGCCGGTCGTGCTGGTGTACGACCCCTCGGTTCCCAAGGAGGAAGCGATCGTGGTCGACCTGGAGGTGGAGCAGGACGTCTCCGTCACCAAGACCATGCGGCCGCAACAACTGTCAAGCGATGCGCACGCCTACCTGTCGCCTCGCAAACGCATGACCTACTACTTCGATACCGAATCAGGCAAGGTGGGCGCATGAAAGGGGGCGCAGCGTGACCAAACAGGTTCTGATCATCGAGGACTCCGGCAGCTTCCGGATGGTTGTCAAAGTCGCGCTGGAACGTGCGGGTTACGAGATCATCGAAGCCGCCAATGCGGAGGAGGCCTGTGCCTTGCTGGATGGGCGCGCCATCAATGTGATCGTGTGCGACGTCAACATGCCGGGCATGAACGGCATCGAGTTCGTGCGGCACCTGCGCACCACCAGCTACAAGTTCACGCCTGTGGTGATGCTCACGGCGGACAGCCAGGTCGAACACAAGGCCGAGGCCGCCGACATGGGCGTGCGGGTGTGGATCACCAAGCCTTTCCAGCCGACCTACCTGATCGAGGCGATCAACAAGTTGTGCCCGATCACCTGATCAGGACATCTTCGCAATCCAGCCCAAGGGCGCATGGCGCATGTACCACCCCACCAGCGTCCAGGGCCAGCTCGGCACGCAAGCCTTGGCGGGCTCACGCTCGATGGCCGCCACCAGCGCGCGGCATCCTGAAGCCGTGTCCACCATCAATGGCGTCTTCGCCGACTTGCTGCTCAACTCCGTCTCGATGTAACCCGGATAGATCGTGGTGACCTTGATGGGCGTGCGCAGCAGGTCTGCGCGGATGCCCTCGGTCAAGGCCGCCAGGCCCGCCTTGGTCGCCGCATAGGTGGTGAGGTTGCGTGGCAGCCCGCGCATGGCGCTCATCGACGAGATGCTGACCAGGTGACCGCTGTTCTGGGCACGGAAGATCTCGACAGCCGCCTCACACTGCGCCAGGGCGGCAATGAAATTGGTCTGGGCCGTTTGCAGATTGGCATCGAAGCGGCCCTTGCCGATCGGCTGCCCCTTGCCCAGGCCTGCGTTGACAATGACGCGGTCGATCTGCCCCAGGTCCTGCTTGAACGCGCGGAAGACCTCGAAGACTTGATCGTGCTGATTCACGTCCAGCGAGCGCACCAGTACCTTCACGCCAGGATGTTTGGCCTCCAGCTCGGCCTTCAGTTCGACCAGGCGATCCACACGGCGCGCGCACAAGGCCAGGTTGCGGCCCATGGCGGCGAACTCGCGCGCCATGCCTTCACCCAGGCCTGAGCTGGCGCCGGTGATGAGGATGTTCTGTCTGCGTTGGGCCATGGTGTCTCGGTCTCCGAATGTTTTGATGGGTGATCAGTGCTGATCGAGGAAGGCCTGCACGGCGGCCACGGTCGATGCCGGGTCTTCTTCATGCGGCACGTGGCCGAGGGCATCGAACACGGCCAGGCGGCTGCCCTGGATGTCGCGTTGAAACTTGTCGGCGTTGTCTGGCGGGATCAGATTGTCCTGCCCGCCCCAGATGATGAGCGTGGGCTTGGTAATCGTCTTGATCTGATCTTCAAACTCGCCCGACTTGCTTTGCAGGAAGCGCTGCACCAGGGCATCACGGTTGCCGGCACGCAGCGTCAGTTCGTAATAACGGTCAATCAGTTCCGGCGTGATCTTCGATGGGTCGCCATACACATTGCGCACACTCGATTCGATCATGCGACGGGGCAACAGCTTGCCCATGATGGGGCGCAAGGCCGGGATCTGCGCCAGCTTGAAGGCCAGAGGGATCGACTTGGATTGATAGCTGTAGCCAGCCGCATCGACCAGCACCAGCTTGCTGACACGATCCGGGTAGTCCACCGCCGTCTTCCAGGCGATGTTGCCGCCAAAAGAATTGCCTGCGATCACGGCTTGCTTGACGCCCAGCTTGTCCATCACGGCCACGACAAAGTGGGTGTAGACGGGCAAGGTGTACTGTCCATCCGGCGTGGGGCCAGTCAGGCCGAAGCCGGGCATGTCCACACGGATGACGCGGTGCTGGCCTTTCAAGGCCGCCACCCAGCCATCCCAGGTGTGCAGGCTGGCCGAGGTGCCATGCAGCAGCACGATGGGCTGCGGGTCATCACGGGGGCCTTCGTCACGCAGGTGCACCTGCATGCCGTCCACGGCCACGAACTGCGAGGGGGCCTGGGCCCAGCGGGCAGTCAGGGTTTCGGGTGCGCGATCCGGCGCCCACGCCGTCACCACACCCACGCCTGCCAGCGCCACCACCAAAGCCAATACACCACCAGCGATCTTGAGGGCTTTCATCTTTGCTGTCCTGTTTGAGTCAAGGCCGGCGTCCGCGTGCCGGCTGCAGCCCGTCAGTATGCGTCAGTGATGTCAGCGGTATGTAAGCAATGACGGTTGCGCACCCTCGACGTGCGCATGCTCGTTCACCGACAGCAGGTGCAAGCCATCGCGCCCGGCCTGGATCTTGGTGATGCCCACATTGGCCAGCGTCCAGTTGATGGTGAAGGCCTGCGCATCGTTGAGACCCAGCAGGTGGGCGCAGATCACGCTGATCGTGCCGCCCGAGGTGAACACCAGCGTGCTGCCCTTGGGCGGTGTCTGCTTCACCAGGTCTTCAAGGGCCGAGACCACACGCAGCTTGAAGACGGACCATGGCTCCTTGTATTCGTCATCGTGGTTGCCGCCCACCCAGCGGGTCACCGCATCCTGGAAGAACTTCTGGAAGGTGCGACGCGGGTCACCCGATGCGGCCATGTCACTCATCATCACGAGCTTGTCCACATAACGCGGCTCGGCCACCTCGATCACGTTTTCATGGTCGAACTCGTTGACGCCCGCGTGCTGATGCATGCCCGTTAGCTCGACGCCCATTTCGCCCAAAGCGCCAGCCGCCGTCTCCAGATGACGCTGCATGGTGCCGCTGACCAGCACATCGGGCTGCACGCCACGCGCCTTCAAGGCCGCACCCAGCACCTTGGCCTGTTGATGGCCCGTGGACGAGAGCTGGTCGTAGTTGTTGGAGCCAAACGAAGCCTGGCCGTGTCGCAGAAGGTAGATGGCACCCATGGTGTGTGTCTTTCGTGGCCGGTCAGGGCATCAGCGCCTGGCCTGCTTGATCAGGCTCTTGCAGCGCCAATCCAGGTAGTTGACGATGATCCAGAAGTTCTTGAACGCCGGATTGCGCGTCTGCTTGTGGTGATAACGGTAGTAGATCTGCTGCGCGATCACGGCCAGGCGGAACAGGCCATAGACCTCGTAGAAGGCCCAGTCCCGCTGGCGATCCAGCTTGTAGCCGGACTTGTCCAGGTAGTAGTCCACCACCTCTTCACGCCGCAACATGCCGGGCAGATGCGTGGGCTGGCGGCGTGTGGCCATCATCAGCTTGTTGTCATCGGCCTGGATCCAGTAGGCCAGGGCATTGCCCAGGTCCATCAAGGGGTCACCCAGCGTGGCCATTTCCCAATCAAGCACACCGATCACTTTGGTCGGGTCCTGCTCGGCCAAGATCACGTTGTCAAAGCGCCAGTCGTTGTGGATGACGACGTTGGCCACGTCTTGTGGCGTGCGCTCTTTCAGCCAGGCCATCACGTAGCTGTAGGAGGGCACGTTCCAGGTCTTCGCCTTGGTGTAGCGATCGCTCCAGCCTTCGATCTGGCGTTTGCAATAGCCGCTGCCCTTTCCCAGGCTGTCCAGGCCGGTAGCCTGCACGTCCACCTGGTGCAGCTCGACCAGCTTGTCAAGCACGTTGGTGCACAGCTGACGTGTGGTGGCCGCATCCAGGCTCAAACCACGCGGCATGTTCTTGCGCGGGATGATGCCGGCGATGCGCTCCATCACGTAGAACTCACTGCCGGTCACGGCCTCGTCCTCGCACAGCCCGATCATGGTGGGCACCACCGGGTACACGGGCTTGAGCGCCTTTTGCACGCGGTATTCCCGACCCATGTCATGCGCGCCCTTGGCCTTGGTGCCAGCGGGTGGGCGGCGCAGGATGAAGTCACCCCCATGCTCGCCACCGGCGTACTTCAAGCGGTAAGTCCAGTTGGAGGCGCCCCCCGAGAACTGCGTGATCTCTGGTTGCCCTTGCAAGCTGGGCACATGGCCTTTCAGCCACGCGTCCACACCGGCCACATTGAGCTCTTCACCAGCACGGACGCGCCCGCCTTGATCCTCCACACCCGTCATCTCACCTCACCCATACAGATCATTCCCTGCGCTCGATGCCGCCAACACACATTGCCATCCAGCGGCCGCCGAGGATCCGGCTTTGCCGGTCCACTGGCGGCGCCCCCTTGAGGGGGAGCGCCGAAGGCGCTTCGGGGGTGGGCCATCATTTCATCACACCGTATTTCATGAGCTCCAGGCGGGCGATCATGCCCTTGTGGACCTCATCGGGGCCGTCGGCCAAGCGCAGGCTGCGGGCCTGGTTGAAGAAGGCGGTCAGCGGCGTGTCATGCGACACACCCATGCCACCGTGCATCTGGATGGCGAAATCCACCACGTTTTGCAGCATGGTCGGGGCCACCACCTTGATGGCGGACACATCGGTCAGCGCGCCCATCACGCCGATGGTGTCGATCTTCCAGGCGGCTTGCAGCGTGAGCAGGCGAGCCTGGTCGATGGCCACGCGGGCTTCGGCAATGCGTTCGCGGTTGCCGCCCAGGTTGATCAGCTGCTTCCTAAAGGCCGTGCGCTCGATGCCGCGCTTGATCGCCAGCTCCAGCGACTTCTCGGCCGCGCCGATGCAGCGCATGCAGTGGTGAATGCGGCCTGGGCCCAAACGGCCTTGCGCGATCTCGAAGCCCTTGCCCGGCCCGGCAATGAAGTTGCTCACTGGCACGCGCACATTGTTGAAATGCACCTCGCCGTGGCCGTGCGGCTCGTCGTATTCGCCGAACACGGGCAGCATGCGCTTGATCTCGACGCCCGGGGTGTCCATGGGTACGAGCACCATCGAGTGCTGGTTGTGACGGCCCAGATCGGGGTTGGGCGTCAGGGCCATGAAGATGCCGATCTTGCAGCGTGGGTCACCCACGCCGGACGACCACCACTTCTTGCCGTTCAGCACGATCTCGTCGCCCTCGATCACGGCGGTGGCCGCCATGTTGGTGGCGTCAGACGAAGCCACATCGGGCTCGGTCATGAAAAACACCGAACGCATCTCGCCAGCCAGCAGCGGGGTCAGCCATTGCTTCTTCTGCTCGTCGCTGCCGTACTTCCAGATCACCTCCATGTTGCCCGTGTCCGGGGCATTGCAATTGAAGATTTCGGGCGCCATCATCGAGCGGCCGGTTTCTTCGGCGCTGAAGGCGTACTCCAGCACGCTCAGGCCCGCACCCAGTTCGGGATCGGGCAGGAACAGGTTCCACAGGCCTTCGGCCTTGGCCTTGGCTTTCAGCTCTTCCACACGCGGCGGGATCTTCCACTGCGTCCAGTCTTCTCCGTGGCGCTGCCCCAGGATCTCGTGCCAGTGCTGGGCCTCGATGGGTTCGATGTGTTCCTTGATGAAGGCACGCACGCGTTCGGCGGTTTTCCTGGCGCGGTCACTGGGCTGGAAGTCCATGTCAGTCTCCTGATGGGGTCGTCATGTGAGGATCAATAAACGGGATGCTACGCCGGCTCAAGCTGTGCATCAAATGATGAATTTTCATCTCAAGTCATGCATCAGCTGCATGGCCTGGCGCGCGCCGTCGGCCACGCTGTCGCGCATCCAGCGGTGCACCGGGTCACCGTCGCGGTCGGCATGCCAGTACATCCAGATGGCCATCGTCGGCACCGGCGCGGGCAATTCGCGCAGCACCAGCGGCAAGGCCCGGGTCAGCTCTTCGGCATAGGTGTGGGGCAGCGTCAACAAGGCGTCGCTGTGGGCCACCACATTGGCTGCCGCGAAATAGTGCTGACAACGCAGGATCACGTCGCGCTCGCCCAGGCCCCTGGCCGCCCACACGGGCTGCAGTGGATCAGGCTGATCAGGCTGCAGCGTCACCATCACGTGCTGGCACTTGAAATACGCCGCCAGGTCCCAGCGGCGCTTGCTCAAAGGGTGCCCCTTTCGCATGAGCACTGCCAGCTTTTCGTCGGCCAGGTGCTCACCTTTGATCCGTCCGCCCACGCGCCGCTCGCGGTCGATCACCAGGTCGACTTCGCCTTGGGTCAGCACCCGCTCCAGCGCATCGCGCGGCACCCGCACACTGGCCAGGCGCGCACGCGGCGCCACCTTGCTCAGACTGGCCATCAGCGGTGGCAAGGTGATGGCCTCCAGCACGTCGCGCATGCCCAGGCGCAGGGTCATGTCCAGCGTGGCGGGGTCGAAGGTCTCCGCCTGCGCCATCAGCGATTGCAAGCCCCGCAGGTGCGCCTGCACCTCGCCGATCACCCGCCGGGTCAGCTCCGTGGGCACCATGTTGTTGCCCTGCCGCACAAACAGCGGGTCACCCCACAAGCGTCGCAAGCGGGCCAGCGCGTGGCTCACGGCGGGCTGGCTGAGATGCAGATGCCGCGCGGCGCCGGAGATGCCGCCATGCTCGTACACGGCATCCATCACGCGAAACAGATTGAGGTCGATGCGGGAAAGCGGAATGGCCATGACCCCAAACCATACACCCACCCGGAACTCGGGACTTTTTTTGCAGCACATCCCGCCTTGGGGGCCGGCATAGCGAGCGATAATCAAAGCCTTGCCGCCACAGCGGCGCCATTGGAGCGATCACCTTGGACAGTCACCCTAGGTGACCGCCCACTCCAGCCACCAGGCCCGGCCCTGAAGTCAGGGGCACGCAAACCTGGTGTGCCCTGATCAACGGGGCTGACAGCGGGAGGGGGCGGCACACCACATCACCCCCTTCTCACCCAAGCTGCGTGTCGCACGGCCCCACCGTCCGTGACGCCGCATGTGCTGGAGTTCGCATGCTCAACGTGTTCACGCTGGCCAACGGCCGGCTGTTTCAGGAAGAAATCGACAGCCTCGACGAGCTGACCCCTGCTCGTCCGGTCTGGGTCGACCTGGAAGACCCCACCCCGGAAGAAAAAGGCTGGATCGCCGTCAAGTTCGGTCTGGTCATTCCCGCCGACATCATTGATGACGACCTGGAAGAATCCGCCCGCTTCTATGAAGACGAAGGCGCCATCCACATCCGCTCCGACTTCCTGATCGACGACGATGACACCCCGCGCAACGTCCGCGTGGCCTTCATCCTGCATGAAAACGTGCTGTTCTCGGTCCACAAGGAAGACCTGCCGGTGTTCCGCCTGCTGCGCATGCGCGCGCGCCGCATTCCGGCCCTGATCGAAGGCGCCAAGGACGTGCTGCTCAAGCTGTACGACGCCGACGCCGAGTACTCCGCCGACACGCTCGAAGGCATCTACGACGACCTCGAAAAGGTCAGCAAGAAGGTGCTGCAAAACGAGGTGAACGACGCCGCAGCTGCCGATGCGCTGGCCGCCATCGCCCGCCAGGAAGACTTGAATGGCCGCATCCGCCGCAACGTCATGGACACGCGCCGTGCGCTGAGCTTCATGATGCGCGCCCGCATGCTCAATGCCGACCAGTTCGAAGAAGCCCGCCAGATTCTGCGCGACATCGACTCCCTGGACAGCCACACGGCTTTCCTGTTCGACAAGATCAACTTCCTGATGGACGCCACCGTCGGTTTCATCAACATCAACCAGAACAAGATCATCAAGATCTTCTCGGTGGCCTCGGTGGCTCTGCTGCCGCCCACCCTGGTAGCCAGCGTGTACGGCATGAACCTGAAGTTCCCCGAGCTGGAATGGCTGGGCGGCTGGAACTACCCCTACACCGTGGCCCTGATGGTGTGCAGCGCCCTGATCCCGATGTGGTACTTCAAACGGCGAGGGTGGCTGAGCTGAACCATCCCGCCCCCTCAGATCGCCCATCCTTGCCGCCCGGCCTGCTGCGCGTGATGCTGGGCACCACCCTGGTGGTGCTGAGTTACAGCCTGCTCAACCCCGTGCTGGCCGTGCGCCTGCAAACCGCTGGCGCCAGCAGCACGGCCATCGGCCTGTTTGCCATGCTGCCCTTCATCAGCGTGGCCATGCTGGTGCCGCTGGTGCCACACGTGTTTGCCCGCATCGGTGTAGGCCAGGCCTACCGGGCCGGCCTGCTGCTGGAGCTGATCTCCTGCCTGGGCTACCTGCTCACGTCTGACTACCGCATCTGGTGCGCCCTGGGCCTGATGGCCGGCATGGGCGCGGCCGCGGCCTGGAACGCCACCGAGGCGCTGATTGCCCACAATGTGCCGCCCAGTCACCGCGGACGCCTCACCGGCATGTATCAGGCACTCCTCGGTGCGGGCATGGCCCTGGGACCCATGTTGCCCGGCCTGCTGCGCATCGGCCCGACCGAGGCCAATGCCATCGCCGCAGGCGGCCTGGCGCTGGGCCTGCTGATCACGCTGGCACCGGCCGTCACCCAACTCAAGGCCACGCACGACGACCACGAACCCATGAGCCTGATGAGCGCCTGGCGTTTTCGGCCGGCACTGGCCTGGGCCGCCGTGGTGGGTGGCGTGTTTGAGGTGGGCCTGGGCTCCATCACCACGGCCTACGGCTCGCAGATCGGCATGAACCTGGCGGCCGCCACCTCGATTGCCGGGGCCCTCGGCATGGGCAGCTTCCTCTTCCAGTACCCCACCGGCTGGCTGGCCGACCACCTGCCTGCCAGACGCCTGTTCGCACTGGGCGCCGGCGTGCTCGTGCTCAGCGCCGTCGCCTTCGTGCAAGCCGCCACCTGGCCCTCGCTGATCTGGATTTGTGCCGCGGCCTGGGGTGGCATAGGTGGCGCGCTCTACACCTTGAGCATGATCCGCGTGGCCCACGATTTCGCTGACAGCTCCGCACTGGCGGGCACCTCGGCCATGATCGCCGGCTACACGGCAGGCGGCGCCCTGGGGCCGCTCATCAGCGGCTGGGTCTTCGATCACTTTGGCGTGGGTGGCCAGGGCAGTTGGCTGGCCGTGCTCGCACTCAGCCTGCTGCTGATGCAGACACGGGCGGGCGGTTCACCGCCTCGCGCCACAAGCTGAACAACATCGCCTGCAAGCGGTCCGCAGGCACCGGCTTGTGCAACAAAGGCAGGCCGCTGTCATGCGCTTCACGCAGGCGCTCCACGGCGGTGTCTCCCGTGATGATGGCTGCCGGCACGTCGTGGCCAAGTCGCCTGCGCACAGCCTCCACAGCCTGCAGCCCAGTGCGGTGGCTGCGCAAACGGTAGTCCGCCAGCACCACATCCGGGTCAAATCGGCTCAACACCCGCAGCGCCTCGTCATCAGAGGCCACGGCCTCGCACCAGCAACCCCAGCTGGCCAGCAAATCGCACATGGCCGCGCGCACGGTTTCGTCGTCGTCGATCAACAGCACGCGCAGGCCGCTGAGATCAGGCTCGTCGTGCGGCAAGACATCCGCCTCGTGCCATGGCGACTGGCTGACCGGCAAGGCCAGCCTGAACACCGAGCCCCGCCCAGGTACCGACTTCAAGGACACATCCACGCTCATGGCCCTGGCCAGCCCTTCCACAATGGCCAGCCCCAGGCCCAGGCCCTTGCGGCGATCTCGTTCCGGGTTGCCCAACTGGTGGAACTCCCGGAAGATTTCGGCATGATGATCTTCGGGAATGCCGATGCCGGTATCCCAGACCTCGACCAGTGCCCGCGCACCGCGCCGGCGGCAAGCCATCAGCACGGCCCCTCGCTCGGTGTAGCGGATGGCATTGAGCACCAGATTGCGCAGGATCATTTCGACCAGGGCAGGATCGGCATGCAGGATCACCGAGGTGTCCCGCATGCGGAAAGCCAGCCCCTTCTCTTCGGCCAGCGGCGCCATCTCGCGCTCCAGCTTGCGCAGCATGGGCTGCAAGGCGAAAGGTTGCATCTGCGGCTTGACCACACCCGCATCCACCTTGGAGAAATCCATCAAGGTGTTGAGCATCTCGCCCGTGGCCTGGGCAGATGCCTGAGCCTGTTCCAGCAGCTGCTGCTGACGACCGTTCAGTTCAGCGCGCGCCAGCGCGTTGAGGAACAAACCCATGGCGTGCAGAGGCTGGCGCAAATCATGGCTGGCAGATGCCAGGAACACGGTCTTGGCACGGTTGGCCTCTTCGGCCTCGGCCAATGCCTGCTCGGCCACCTGGCGAGCGTCCAGCGCACGCTGGGTCTGATCCCGCAAGCGCAATACCAGGCCCTCGTTTTCAAAACCCAGCTCGATGGCCCGCAAGGCACCCCGCGAAGCGAAGTAGGAAAACACCGTCATCGCGATCAGGTAGAGCATGACCGCCAGCCCCATCATCACACTGAGCTCATCTCGTGAGCGCAGCAGCACGGCCATCACCGGCACGATGTTGGTCAGCCAATAGGTGACGGCAACTGGCCACGAAGGCGCGAACACGGCCAGACCACCTGAATTGATGCCGGCCGTCACGCACAGCACGATGGCGATCGACATGGGATTGGGCTGATCCAGCAGCAGCACCCCGAACGCGCCCCAGCACACCCCGCTGAGCCCGGCCAGCAAACGCACCATGTGAGCGTAGAGCTGCACCTTGCTGCGATCGGTGGGCCTGGGCAAGGCCTGCCGCACCGACAGGCACAGCATGGACATGCCGCACGTGGCCATGGCCCAGTTCCAGGCACCCGGCAGGTGCAGCGCCCGGCTGCAGATCAGCCCGGTCAACAAGGCGGCCACGGCCGAGATCACGAAGGCATAGGGCAGGTTGCGGTCGAGCAGCTCCATTTGCGCAGACAGCACCCTCGGGCTGTCAAAGCGCCAGGCACGTGCCAGCAACATGCGCAGGTTCATGGCTGCAACAGCCCGCGAGCCACTGCTTCGGCGTGCGCCTGCTCGCGGCTGGTTGCGCCCAGCCACTCCGTCAACCATGACACCTCGGCACGCACTTCGCTCTCGTTCATGCCCATCTGGCGCGCTATCGCCTTGTTGGGCGTGCCGCGGCCCAGGTAGCGCAGGATGTTCAACTGGCGTTCGTTCAGACGGAGATCGGCCTCTGCGACCTCCATCACGGCAGCCGGCACATCGCCTTCGCCACCCGCCTGAGACAGCACCTCATACGGCACCGCCGCGTACGACACCTGCCCCCCCAGCGCCGAACGCACGGCCTCCAGCACCTCCGAGGCCGTGGCCACCTTGGGCAGAAAGCCCGTCACGCCCGCCTGCCTGGCCTGCAGGATCTGCTGGCCATTGACCTCAGCCGACATCAACAGCACCGGGCAAGCCGGGGCCAGCTCGCGCAAGCCGGGCAAGTCCAGCAGGCTGTGCCCGTCAGGCAGGTGCACATCCAGCAAGATCAGATCGGGCTGCTCCTGCGCCAGCACGGCCCTGGCCTGCGCCAGCGTCGTGGCCTGCGTCACACGTGACTGCGGCCAGTTCTGAGACAGCATCATCCCCAGCCCGGTGCGAAACAGGGCATGGTCATCAACCAGCAAAAAATGGGGACTTGCGACACTCATGAAGAAGAAACAGACACTTCTTCGCAGTATCGCGCCTCATCGCCAATAAAAAAGGCCGATCACCTAGGATCGGCCCTGATTCCCCTCTTAAGGGTGATCTCAACGAGCGCGTCGCGCCTTCACGGCTTCCGACAGGATGCCCAGCACATTCGCGGAATCATCCCAACCGATGCAGGCATCCGTGATGCTCTGGCCATAGACCAGCTTGGACGGGTCATCCTTGCCCGGCGTGAACTTCTGGGCGCCAGCGCACAGATGGCTTTCCACCATCACGCCGAACACCTTCTTCGAGCCACCCGAGACCTGCTCGGCGATGTCCTTGGCCACCACCACCTGGCGCTCATGCTGCTTGGAGCTGTTGGCGTGCGAGAAGTCCACCATCAGCGAAGGATGCAGCTTGGCAGCCTCCAGGTCCTTGCAGGCAGCAGCCACGCTCTCGGCGTCATAGTTCGGCGCCTTGCCACCGCGCAGGATCACGTGGCAATCGGGGTTGCCGGCCGTCTCGACGATGGCCACCTGGCCGTTCTTGTGCACCGACAGGAAGTGGTGCGGGCGAGCGGCAGCCTGGATGGCGTCGGTGGCGATCTTGATGTTGCCGTCCGTGCCGTTCTTGAAGCCGATGGGCGCGCTCAAGCCGGAAGCCAGCTCGCGGTGTACCTGGCTTTCCGTCGTGCGGGCACCGATGGCGCCCCAGCTGATCAGGTCACCAATGTACTGAGGCGAGACCACGTCCAGGAACTCGCTGGCAGCGGGCATGCCCAGGCGGTTGATCTCCAGCAGCAGATGACGTGCCATGCGCAGGCCTTCGTCGATCTTGAAGCTCTCGTCCATGTACGGATCGTTGATCAGGCCCTTCCAGCCCACCGTCGTGCGGGGCTTCTCGAAGTACACGCGCATCACGACTTCCAGCGTGTCGGCGTACTGCTCACGCAGCGCCAGCAGCTTGCGGGCGTACTCGATGGCGGCAGCCGGATCGTGGATGGAGCAGGGGCCGATGATGACCAGCATGCGGTCGTCCTTGCCGTGCACGATCTTGCTGATGGCCTTGCGCGTGCTCGACACCAGCGCCTCGACCGGCGTGCCACGAATCGGGAAGAAGCGGATCAAGTGCTCGGGAGGCGGCAGCGGCGTCACGTTCTTGATGCGCTGGTCGTCGGTCTGCGAGGTCTTGTCGGCGGGCGGTACCCAGCCTTCTGCGGCACTGGATTTGGCGTTCATGGGGCTTCCTGTTGCGGGCGATGTTACGGTCGAATCAAAGTCGAAAAAAAACCGCCGGGGTGGACCGGCGGTTTTCAGGATGTGGTGTGGTTCGCTTATGCGTTGGCCACTCCTGCGCCGGTTGCGGGCGAGAAGTAAAAGTACCAAAAGTAAAAGCGAGCGCCATTCATGATTGCTAATGTAGCACGGTTGTTCGAGGCACGGTTTGATCTGTAGCGATCGGCTCGATAGCCAAAGTTACATGCAATCGTCCGGTATGTGACACCTTGCGCACGCATGGCCCGCTAGCATCTTCATCAATTCAGCACCGCCCGAGTCGACATGAAGACCCTGACAGAACAACTCACCCAGTACGCGACCTACCACCGTGACCGTCGCAACATCATCACGCACTTCGTCGGCATCCCGATGATCGTGGCCTCGATGTGCATCCTGCTGTCCCGCCCGGCACTGTCTCCCGATCTGCTGTGGCTGACACCGGGCGCCGTGATCGCTGCGCTGGTCACGGCCTACTACCTGCGGCTGGACGTCCGCTATGGCGTGGTCCTGGGTGCCTACCTCTGGGGCTGCCTGGCCGTGGCCCAGTCCCTGGCCCCGCTGCCAACAGGCACCTGGTTCGCCATTGGCGCAGGGCTGTTCTTCATCGGCTGGGTGATCCAGTTCATCGGTCACTACTTTGAAGGGCGCAAACCGGCCTTCGTGGACGACATCATCGGCTTGCTGATCGGCCCGCTGTTCATCGCCGCAGAGGCAGGCTTCCTGATGGGACTGCGCAAGGATGTCGAGGCCGAAGTCAATGCCAGGGCTGGCGCACCTCGCTGATCAACATACAACGCACGAGAAAAAAGGCGGCTCCAGGAGCCGCCTTCTTGTTGGGCACGCAGCGTTGAACTTACTTGATCTGCGCCAGCAAGGTCTCGGCGTCGCTGACCTTGTAGCCACCACCATCTTCGACATTCAAGGCAGTGACCACACCATCCTTGACGAGCATGCTGTAGCGACCTGAGCGCAGGCCCAGCCCCTTGGCGGTCAGGTCCAGTGTCAGGCCTGTGGCTTTGGCGAAGTCCGCGCTGCCATCGGCCATCATGCGCACCTTGCCCGCCGCCTTCAACTCACGGCCCCAGGCCCCCATCACGAACGCGTCGTTGACGGACACACACCAGATCTCGTCCACGCCCGCAGCCTTGAAAGCGTCTGCCTTGGCGATATAGCCCGGTGCGTGCTGGGCCGAGCAGGTTGGCGTGAAGGCGCCTGGCAGGCCAAAGATGGCGATGGTCTTGCCGGCCGTGGACTTGCCGATCTCAAACGCATTGGGGCCCAGGCTGCAGCCTTCGCCTTCCACTTCGATGTATTCGAACAATGTGCCTGCGGGCAACTTGTCTCCAACCTTGATCATCGTCATCTCCTTGTTCGTGGCCTGCTGAAAGACGTTCAGCAAATAAAAAACCGGCCGCCAGTATGACTGGCAAGCCGGTTTTGCTTGTTGCCCTCAGAGATTACTCCCCGGCGGCATTGTGGCGATCAAGCTGGCGATCACATGGACCGCCAGGATCTACAACGATCAGACGCCTTGTGCCTTTTCGACCAGACGGGACACAACCCAGTTCTTGGTCTTGGACAGAGGACGGCTTTCCGTGATCTCGACCACATCACCCAACTTGAACTCGTTGTTCTCGTCGTGTGCATGGTACTTGCGCGACTTGGCCACGATCTTGCCGTAGAGCTCGTGCTTGACACGACGCTCGACCAGCACGGTCACGGTCTTGGCGCGAGCGTCGCTGACAACCTTACCCAC
>NZ_DASUIS010000062.1:0-8398 GCF_036279675.1 Aquabacterium sp.
AGCGGCTAACGCCGCTGCAACTTCCCAAGCCTTCGCGTAGCGAAGGCGCTGCCAGAGCGTCTCGCCGCCGTATGGCGCGGGTGGTTGACGTAGCGAAGTAAAGGAGGAGGTCGGGCTCTGCCCGACCGGGGGACATGAGCGCAGTCGACCACCCGCGCCATACGGCCCACTCGACCGACATAACACCCTGAGCGGAGCGTTCAAAACAGGTCATGTCCACGCACTCCAGCCAACATCAAAGCGACTGCAAAGCCTTGATCACGGCCTTGGAATCCGATACAGCACCAAACACCCCACCCTGCATCTTGATCATCGAAAATGCAGCCGCATGGTTGTTCGGATCGGTGGCCCCCGTACAGTCCGTCAGCATCACGCACTCGAAGCCGCGGTCATTCGCGTCACGCATCGTGGTGTGCACACACACATCGGTCGTGATGCCAGTGAGGATGATGTTCTCGATCCCCTTGGTGCGCAGAATCAGCTCCAGATCGGTCGCGTAGAACGAACCCTTGCCTGGCTTATCCACAATGGGCTCCCCCTCAATCGGATAGAGCTCGGGGATGATGTCCCAGCCCGGCTCACCCCTCACCAGGATGCGACCGCACGGCCCTTCATCGCCGATGCCCACACCGTTGGTGCCGATCTGACGCGAGCGCCAGCGCTTGTTGGCCGGCAGGTCACTCAGATCAGGCCGATGGCCTTCACGCGTGTGGATCACCAGCATGCCCACCTGTCGCGCCACAGCCAGCAAGGCCTTGATCGGCTCGATCGGCGCCCGCGTGGCCGAGATGTCGTACCCCATCTTGTCCACATAACCACCCACGCCGCAGAAATCCGTCTGCATGTCGATGATGATCAGCGCGGTGTTCGAGGGCTTGAGGTCGCCGTTGTACGGCCAGGCATAAGGTTGAGCGTCGACGTAGGTCGTCATGCCATCTCCTTCATGGGGTGAGTAGGTGAAGCCGCCGGCCGTGCAGGCTCGTCCAGCAAATTGGTCTGTTCGCCCTGGTAGCCGCGTGTGGGAGGCTCAAAGCCACATGACTGCCCGTCCACATGCACGACCGCATCCTCCCAGGGCAGGGAAAACTCACCTTTCACCATGTCCTGCATGAAGGTGTAGGGGCAATCCTGCGCACCGCCCTTCACCGCCACATAGCCTCGGTGATAGAGCTGATAGATGTTGTTCTCGACACCCCAGTGAACACGGGCCTCGCGAATCAGATCTGGACGAACCTCGGCGCACACGATTTCATCAGGGCGCCCACCACCCTGCACCATCACGCTGCCATCGAAGTTGCAGACCATGGCCTCGCCCATGGAGTCGAACGTGCCGTCGCTGCCGCACAAGCAGACACTGGCCGTCACCATCAGATTCTGGAAGGCGTTGGCCTGGTTGGTGATGGCCCAGGCATGCCGCACTGGCGCCGTGTAGCCCGCCGTGCGGATCATCAACTCGGCCCCCTTGTAGGCGCACTCTCTTGCCATTTCCGGGAACATGCCGTCATGGCAGATGATCAAGGCCAGCTTGATGCCTTTGGGGCCGGTGATGACCGGGATGCCCATGTTGCCAGGCTCCCAGGGCTCGACCGGCACCCAGGGATGGAACTTGCGGTAGTACAACTGCAAGACACCCTTGTCGTCGATGATCAAGCCCGTGTTGTAGGGCTGGCCAAGAGGGTTCTTCTCCATGATCGAGAAGCACCCCCAGATCCTGTTGGCCACGCAAGCGGCCTTGAATGCGGCCACCTCCGGGCCATCGAGCGAGACCATCAACTCATCGGCGGTACTCATGGACAAGCCATGCAAGGCGTATTCCGGAAAGACCACCAGGTCCATCGCGGGATAGCTGCGGCGCGCCTTGCCCACCATGTCCACGATGCGCTGCGTTTGCGAAGCCACCTGCGCAGGCGTGTCGACGACCGGCAATTGCAGTTGCACCAGACCGATCACCATGCCTGAAGGCGACTTGTTCAAACCACCGAGTCCGCTCATCTCAAGCTCCTGTGAGGCGTGAGCCCCACGTCGTCGACCACACACTCAACGGGACACGCCCAGCTCCATCGGCGCACCTTGCAGGGAACGCTTGGGGCTGCAGGTCCACACCAGAATCAGCAAGGTCAGGGCATAGGGCATGGCGTTGAAGAGGTGGTAGCCCCAGCCGATGCCCACGGATTGCAGCGCCGGGCCCAGGGCACCCGCGCCACCGAACAACAAGGCCGCACCAAGGCAGGCCAGTGGCCGCCATCGCGCGAAGATGACCAGGGCCACCGCGATGAGGCCCTGCCCGCTGGACAAGCCTTCGTTCCAGCTGCCCGGGTAGTACAGCGACAAGGACGCGCCACCCAGACCGGCGATGAAGCCACCGGCCATCGTGGCCAGCACGCGCACCGTGTTGACCGAGTAACCCAGGGCACGCGCGGCATCGCTGCTGTCGCCGGCCATCCGCACGATCAGGCCCCAGCGTGTGTCAGCCAGCGCCCACGACAAGAGCACGGCCAGCACCACGCCAATCGGGAACAAGGCGTTGATCCGCAAGGCCGCCTGCACCTGCGACGAGTCACTCCACATGCCGAGTTCCAACGATGGGATCTGTGCGGCCTGCGGTTGAATCAAGGGCTTGCCCAGATAGAAGGCCAGGCCGGCGCCCAGCAGCATCAAGGCGATGCCGGTGGCGATGTCGTTCACGCGAGGCAAGGAACACAGGAGCCCGTGCAGCATGGCCAGCAAGGCGCCGGCCACACCGGCCAGCAGCACGCCAGCCCAGGGCGAGCCGGTGAGGTAACTGCCTGCGAAGCCCGCCATGGCCGACAGCACCAGCACGCCCTCGAGGCCCAGATTGATGCGGCCGGATTTTTCAGTCAGACACTCGCCCAGGCTCACGAACAGAAACGGCGTGCCCACACGGATGGCGCCACCCAGCACGGCAATGGCCACGTCGGACCACATGGACACATCGCTCATGCGGCCTCCTTGCCTGCGGCATCCAGGGCCGCCTGTTCACGTGCCAGGCGCGCCCGGCTGGTTTCATGTGCAGTCCGCTCGGCCCTGCGCACGCTTTGCATCGTCATCCATTCGCCCATGCGACCACGCAAGGCTTCGCTGGCCAGAATCAGCACGAAGGCAAAGCCCTGCAACACCAGCACGGAGGCGTCAGGCAGATCAAGCCGACGCTGCAACAAGCTGCCGGCGGACCCGAAGCCGCCAAACAGAATGGCCACGGGGATCACGGCAAAGGGGTTGTGGCGTGCCACAAAGGACACCAGGATGCCCGTGTAGCCCAAGCCCGCAATCAAGGAGGCATTGGCATTGGTGTGCACCGCGGCCACTTCGATGCCGCCTGCCAGACCAGCGCAAGCGCCACCCAAGGCGCAAGCCGTGATGATCAGGCGATGGCTGGGCAAGCCCACCAGGCGTGCCGCACGCGCATTGCCGCCCACCACCCGCGTGGCGAAGCCATGCGTGGAGCCAAACAGCCAGAAGCCCGCCACCAGGCAAGCCAGTGCGCCCCACACGAGGCCCCAATGCACTTCATAACCGGGCATCAGGCCCAGCAGATTGCTGTCAGCCAGAGGCAAGGTGGAAGGCTTGTTCAGGCTGCTGGGGTCCCGCATCGGGCCCTCCACGAAATGCTTGAACAAGCCGATGGCCAGATAGCTCATCAGCAAGGAGCTGATGGTTTCATTCACACCGCGATACTGACGCAGCACGCCTGCCAGCGCGATCCACGCCCCGCCCACCAGGGCGCTGGCCAGCAGCACGAACACCGTACCTGCGACACCAGCAGGCGGCGTAAGCAAGTAAGGCAGGCCGGCACAGGCCAGCCCACCCAGCACCAGCGCGCCCTCCCCGCCAATGACCATCAAGCCAGCGCGCTGCGGGATCGCCACGCACAAGGCCGTCAGCATCAGCGGGGCGGCTCGCTGCAAGGTGTTCTGCCATGAGAAGGCATCACCGAATGCCCCCTTGAACAGCAACACCCAGGTCTCGGTCGGGCTGGTGCCACCAAGCCACACAAAGCCGCCAAACAGCAGCACCGCGCCAGCCAGAGCCAGCACCGGCAACACCACGCTGTCAAACACCACGGCCACGCGCGAATCGCTCATGGGCACTCCTTTCCCAACCGTCAGACAGGACCCAAGGCGGATCAGACCTTGCCGATCACACCTTCCACCAGGTAGTTCATGCCTTCCAGTGCGGGGTCGATCTGCTTCATCGTGGTGCCCTTGGCGATGACGACCTTGCCGGTGTTGTCCTTGATCTCACCCTTGAAGATCTCGAACTCATCCTTGAGCATGGCGGCCTTGATGGCATCGGCCTGCTTGCGCGCACCTTCTGGCACCATGGCGCCATAAGGCGAGGTCTTGACGAAACCTTCCTTCAGGCCGCCGCGCAGGAAGTTGGGGTGAGGCTTGCCGGTGCGCGCCGCATCCACGATCTGCTTGTAAGGCGTGACCCAGTTCCATTCCGCGCCGGTCAGGTAGGCGTTGGGTGCCAGCTTGGCTTGGGAAGCGTGGTAACCGCACACGTACTTGCCGCGTTTGGCGGCGGTCTCGACGATGACCTTGGGACCGTCCACGTGCATGGTGAACACGTCCACACCCTGGTCGGCCAGGCTGTTGGTGGCCTCGGCTTCTTTCACCGGCATGGACCAATCACCCGTGAAGATGACCGAGCAGGTGATATCCGGGTGCACCGAGCGCGCACCGAGCGTGAAAGCATTGATGTTGCGCAGCACCTGCGGGATGGGCTTGGCCGCGATGAAGCCGATCTTCCTGGACTTCGTCATGTGGCCGGCGATCACGCCATTGAGGTACTGGCACTCGTCGATGTAGCCAAAGAAGCTGCCCACGGTCTTGGGGTGCTTGGCGGCATCCCACATGCCACCGCAGTGGGCAAAGCGCACGTCCGGGTTCTTCTTGGCCACATCCAGGATGTGCGGGTTGAAGTAGCCGAACGAGGTCGGGAACAGCAGCGTGGCGCCGTCCTGCGAGATCATGCCCTGCATGGTCTTTTGCACAGCCTGGGTTTCAGGCACATTTTCTTCGCCCACGATCTTGATGCCAGGCATCTTCTTGATTTCGGAGGCGGCTTCGTAGTGCGACTGGTTGTAGCCGAAGTCATCCTTCGGGCCGACATAGATCATGCCGATCGTCAGCGGTTTCTGGGCCATCACCAGATCGGACAGCCCACCCAGCGCCAACCCGGCACCTGCAGCCCCGACACCCTTGATCCACGTCCGACGATTCCATTGATCCATTGACGACATGCGTATCTCCTTGCACCAGTCTGTTGCACAACCCACCACCCACGCACCGCCTTGAGGCGATCTGCCATACCGGGTGATGTACAGGCTTGTATACAAGCAACGCCCATGCCTGACTCAAGTCCCGTCAGAACTCGCCGAAAAGGACCCGATGGGACACCCATGGCGCCGCGGCATGGCGCCCCCCATTCGAGATGCAGGGACCTCCGCCATGAAAAAAAGCCTCTACGCCACGCTGGGCATCGACCCCAAATCCAGTGAGGGCGACATCCGCGTGGCCTATGAGGCCCGCCTGGCTGCGACTTCGCCAGACGACGCCATCACCCGGCTGGCCCTGAAAGAGGCCTGGAATGTGCTGGGCCATACGCAGCGCCGCGCGGTCTACGACGCATCGCTGCACGAACAGGCCGCCCGGGAAGCCGCCAAGCCGCAGAGCTCGTCAGGCAGACCCTCTGGCCGACCCTCGTCGCGCAGCCGCGCTGCCGCTGACAACCCAGGCAAAGGCAAGATCTGGCTGGCTGCCGGCGCGGGGCTGCTGGTCCTCACGGCCTGGCTGGTCCTGCGCCACGGGCACGCCGGGTCGACCAAGGCTGACAGCGCCCGCCAATCGGCGGTGCGTCTGGCGCAGATGGATCCCGGCGCCACCATCAACACGGCCAGCACCAACCAGCTCGGCAACGGCGAGCCCGCGCAAGGCACGCCACCAGCGGCGCCCCCGGTCGGTCGCGTCCTGTCGCCCGAGCAGCTGTTCGCGCAAATCTCGCCCAGCGTGATGCGCATCAATGTGCTCAACGACGCCGGCGATGAGGTCGGCCATGGCAGTGGCGTGGTCATCGAGCGTGGCAAGGTCATCACGAACTGCCATGTGGCCAAGGCAGGCCCCAGGCTGAAGGTGAAGCACCAGAACAACCAGTACGACGCATCGATACAGGTCAATGACGAACAGCACGACCTGTGCAAGCTCACCGTCTTCGGGCTGGATGCGCCGCCTGTACAGGTCGGCAAGGTGGCCGGCATGCACGTCGGGCAAAAGGTCTATGCGATCGGCTCACCCCAAGGGCTGGACCTCACACTCAGCGACGGCATGGTGTCGTCCCTGCGCGAGGGCGAGGACGGCACCTTCATCCAGACCACCGCACCGATTTCACCGGGCTCCAGTGGTGGCGGGCTGTTCAACGAGCGCGGCGTGCTGGTGGGCATCGTGACCTTCCAGATGCGCAGTGGCCAGAACCTGAACTTCGCCATTCCGGCGGACTGGATCGACCGCATGAGCTCCAACACCGTGGCCACACGCAGCGAGCCCGGCGGGGATCCCAACTCGCCCGCCAGGGCCATTCTGGGTACCTGGCATTGCTTCGGGCCGTTGACGGGCCGCGGCATGGACGTGACGCTGGATGAGCAGGGCAATGCCCGTGGCAGCTTTGATGGCCAGCCCATCGGCGGGCGCTATTACCTGAACAACAAGCAGCTGACCCTGATGGGCAACAGCTTTCTCGTCGAGGAGCTGTCTCCCTCACGCATGGTGCTCAGCAAAGGGCAAGGTCGCCGACTGGCCTGCAACCACTGAGGCAGGCTTCACCAGAAGGCCATCGCGCAGCCAGCCCCTGAGCAAGCTGGCTGCCACCACGGCCGCATCCTCGCCGTTGCGGGCCTGATCGCTCAAGGTGGCGCAAATCTCCTCGAAACTGCGACTCAACAGCAACAGCGTCAGAGCCTGCGCCTCCTGCTCTGACACGCTGCGAAAGTGCGGGCGCTCATCATGGCGCCAGACCAGCACGGTCACCGACTGCGGCAACGACTCGACCTCCGGCACGGCCTCATCCTGATCCAGGGCATGCCACAGTGCCAGGGCGTTGCACCGAAGTACCACCAGGGCCACGCTGGCATGGGCATGCAGAGGCGCCCGGGCCCACTCATCAACCGGCATGGCGGCCAGGTCGTTAGGCGTCAGCGTCACCGCATCGGCCGCATCGAAAGCCCGACGCAAGGCCCAGTCCAGCTGCGCCAGTTCGCTCACTTCCGGGTGCACGCCTGCGCCCATCTGCACCAGGCGGTTGCCATCCAGCCAGGCCGGCCATGCCTGGCCATACCAGCGGAGATTGGCATGCGTGGAAGGGTGCTGCTCGACGAAGGCCAGCGCCAGGCGGTCAAACCATTCGTCACCCAGATAGCGCCAGGTGTGCGCGAAGGTATCGCGCATGGTCTCCAGCAAGCGCGCCCGGTAAGCGTGGTGATAGATGCCCAGGCGTCGTTGCGCACTGAGGCCATGCTCATCACACACATCCTGCAAGGCGGCATCGTCGAGGCTCAGCACGTGCGCTTGCATACGCGCCTGCAACTCGCTCAAGCTCATGGTGGCGGCGTGCGTCGTCATGCGGCCTCCAGCCAGGCACCGGCCGCCACATCACGGGCATGGTCCAGCTCATGAATCAGATCCGACAAGGGCGGGATATGGTCGTCCCGCTCGATCATCGTGGCCACATGCCCGAAGCGACGACAGGCATGCGCATACAGCGCCCATACAGGCTCGGCCACCGGGTGATCATGCGTGTCGATGATGTGATCACCGTTGTGTGAATGGCCGGCCAGGTGAATCTGCTGCACGCGGTGGGCCGGCATGCTGTTCAAGTAGGTGTACGCATCAAAGCCATGGTTCACGCTGCTCACGTAAATGTTGTTGACATCCAGCAGCAAGAGGCAATCGGCCTGTTCGCACACAGCAGAGACGAAGTCCCACTCGCTCATGTGCGACTGCTTGAAGTTCACATAGCTCGACACGTTCTCCAGCACGAGGCGACACCCCAGCGCATCCTGGACTTGCCGCACATGGCGTACGACCACATCCAGCGCCTCGTCGGTATAGGGCAGCGGCATGAGGTCATGCAGTTGCCGGCCGTGCACGCCCGTCCAGCACAAGTGATCGGACACCCACAAGGGCTGCACGCGTTCGATCAGTTGCCGGAGCTGTTTCAAATATGCGCGATCGGGCCCGACCACCGAGCCGATCGACAAGGCCACGCCATGCATGGCCACGGGATAGCGCTCACGGATGGCGTCCAGCATGCGCAATGGTTTGCCACCCGGCACCAGGTAGTTGTCGCTGATGATCTCCAGCCAGTCCACACGCTGTGGCGC
>NZ_DASUIS010000063.1:0-59118 GCF_036279675.1 Aquabacterium sp.
GTGATCCTCTCTCAACAGGAAGAGGTGGACGCGCGCATGGTCTTTCAAGCACACAGCGTTCTGGCTGAGGTGGCGCTGTACGACGGGCGATTTGAAGAGGCAGGGCCTCATTTGGAAGAAGCATTGAGGCTTCAGCGTGAATTACATGATCGCGTACCGCTTGATGGGCATTTGCAGACTGTCATGGCATGGTACCTGGACGATGTTGGTCGAGCCAGCGATGCTCGGCTGCTGCTGGCACAGGTACGCAAGGAGTTGGTGAAGCGACTTGGCGCCGATCATCCATATGTGATTGCTGTGGATGACGCCATGGTCAACAGCTATCTGTCGGAGGGCAATTGGCAGGATGCCGAACAAGCTTTGCAGTCGTTGAGAATCTTGCATTCTGGGGGGACAGGGGAATCGCAGGATACGTTGGCGGCGTTGTTCATGGCCAAGGGCGCATTTCAAAGTGCAGAGCCCATACTGGACAGACGATACAAGCAGGTCCGGGCGTTGCCGAGAGACGATCAGTATCGGCTCGTTGTATTTAGCTTGCAGGACCAGATGGGGCGCCTCAAATTTGGAGTGAGGAAATTGGCCGAGTCCAAAACTCATTTCGAAAGCGCGATACAAACGCTTTCTCATGGCAATCCAGCTAACCCGTATCTCGCTGCGACTCGGGCGAGGTATGGTTTGTGTCTACTGGCCATGGGAGATAAGGGCGGCGCGATCAAGCAAGCAGAGCTTGCTTCAAGGGCATTGAAAACTCAGCCAGCCTTGTCGAGACGATTTCGCGAACCGTTGGAACTCTTGACGACCAGATTGGCGGACGCCAGCCGAGATTGAATTTGTATGAATTTGAAACAGCGTGACGGATGGCAGACGTTTTGCGCGTTTTAATGAGTGTGACTGTGGCGTGTGCCAAGGTCTGTTTCAACCCTCAAGGAGCAATGCCATGAAGTTTTCGCATGTGGGTCGGGTCAGCGTTCTGCTGGCTTCTGGCTTGTTGAGTCTGGCCGTTGGTGCGGCCCAAGCTGAAGTCAAGACAGAAGTCAGCCAGGCTGCAGCGAGCGCTGTGACGAAGACCAATCCCAAGGTAACGCCCGGCAAGGTCGTTCCAAAAGTGACCACTGCAACCGGTGCAATTGAAGTGAAAGGCGGGGACAACCAATATCCGACAGGCACCATTCCTGTTCCCCCCAAGCCCAAAAAAGAAGGCCTCGAAGCCGCCGGTGCCATCAAGGCCAAGGCCGCTCAGCCCTGATTGAGTCCACGCGAAAGCGTGCCTGGCACGAAACCGCCTTCGGGCGGTTTTTTTTGTTGCAGACTCATGACATGCCCCACATCACTTCTGCCCTCATGGCCCCTCAACGCGCCCTGGCTTGGATGGTTGGCATGTCCTGCTGGTTGACCGGTGTGGCGAATGCGCAGCCCGAGACGCGCTTCTATCAGGACATCGGCCGACTGACCTCGCAGTTTCCCGCCGACGGCCATTTCTTCTGGGCAGTGCCTCATTTCACGCAAGGTCCCCGCGTCCTGTGCGGTGAGGCGATGCAGGCTGATTGCGAGATACAGGTTTCGGCGCGTGATCTCACGGTGAGTCGCCCGCGGCGCCGAGAAGACCTGATCAAATCGATGCAGGCTTACAAGGCTGACGCCAAGGAGGCCACCATCGACATACTGACCGCCGGCTCAACCGATTTTCCCGTCGAGTATGTGAGCCTGACACACAAGGTGGATGGCGGTCGCGTGGCTGTGGGGCATTACGTCAAGGGGCCTTTCGCCATCAAGTTTCACTTTGTGGGGCGGGACCCGACGGGGGAGAAACTCCAGCGCGTGCTGAGTCTGCTTGGCACCGTCACTGCGCTGGATGCGGATGCGTATCTGGCGTTCAAGCTGGTGGACTACAAAGCCGGTTGCGATCTTTTGATGCCGGCCTTTCGCGCAGACAACGAGCAAGCGTGGCGTGCGTCAACCTTGTCTCGGGTGGATTACAAGGCCTTGATCGCCAATGCGCAACTGACTGGTCAAAAGGCCTTGCAGGAAACGGACTTCGACAAGATACAGCGTTTGACCGCCGACAGCATGCGTGAATGGGGTGCCCCGGCGACGGAGGCCTTCTGTCGCACTTTGCCCAGGCAAATGGCAGAAGCCATGCGCTAGTGGTGCGCTAGGCGCTGGATGGCGCCAACAAAGCCTTCACCACCCTCTGCAACCCACTCAAAGACCCTGGCGCATCCCCCGTCATCTGCACCTGCACGATCGCCCCATCCACCACCATCGCCAGGGCTTGCGCCAACGCAGCCCGCTGCCGCGAAGCCGGCAACAAGGCGGCGATGGCCCGCGTCATGTCCTGCTTGTGCGCTTGAGAGACAGCCACCACCTCCGGCAGTTCTTCGCCCAGCTCGTTCACCACGTTGATGAAGGCGCAGCCCCGAAAGCCCTCGCTCTCGAACCAGGCTTTCATCGTGGGGACCAGGGCCGTGGCCTTGCCACCGTGTGCGGCCAAGGTGGCGTCGAACCACTGCATCCAGCGTTCGTGGCGCAAGGCCAGGTAAGCGAGGATCAGCTCGTTCTTGCTGGGAAAGTGCCGGTAGAACGTGACCTTGGTGATGCCTGCCTCGGCAATCACCTTGTCGATGCCCGTGGCGCGGATGCCGTGCGCATAAAACAGGCGGTGTGCCGTGTGCAGGATCCGCGCGCGTGCGTTGGTGGGCAGGGCATCACCCTGAAAAAGGCTGGTCATGCACGCATTGTAGACAGACTTGTCTACTCCGTGTAGATTGCGCCCATGTAGACAGATCTGTCTACTTTGTTGATGATGCCATTGGCCACGCAAGGACACCCTATGGAAGCCCGCCCCCCACTCCCGCCTTTCACCGCCGATTCGGCTGCGCAGAAGGTCCGCCTGGCCGAAGACGCCTGGAACAGCCGCGATCCGGATCGGGTGGTGCAGGTCTACACCGAAGACACGCAATGGCGCAACCGCGCCGAGTTCCCGGTAGGGCGTGAGCAGGTGCGGGCGTTCTTGCAACGCAAATGGGCGCGTGAGCTGGATTACCGCCTGATCAAGGAGCTCTGGGCGCATTCGGATGAGCGCATTGCCGTGCGCTTTGCCTACGAGTGGCACGACGATGCCGGCCATTGGTTTCGCTCCTACGGCAACGAGAACTGGCAGTTCAATGCGCAAGGCCTGATGGTGCGTCGCTACGCGAGCATCAATGACATGCCGATCAAGGCATCGGAGCGCTTGTTTTTCTGGCCACTGGGCCGCAGGCCCGACGAGCACCCGGGTTTGAGCGAACTGGGCTTGTGATCAGCGCGGGGCCTTGCGGGCTTGTTCCTGAAAGCCCCACACGCGGTAGCTCCAGAAGCCCTCGTCTTCTGCGATGCGTCGGCGCAGGTCGTCGGGCGCGAAGCCGGTCAGGCGCCGTGTCTGGCGGCACAGGTGTGATTGATCCGTGTAGCCCGCCTCTTCTGCCACGTCTGACCATTTGTCCGTGCCGGTCTCCATGGCCAGCAAGGTTTCGAAGAAGGCGCGCTCCAGCTTGCCCATGCCTTTGAGCTCGCGCAAGGGCATGCCCGTCCACTGCTTGATGCGACGTTCGACCTGCCGCAAGCTGCGCCCCAGTCCGGAGGTGGCCGCACGCGTGGCCAGATGCTGAGCCCAGTCTTCCACCAGCTGACTGCCGGGCATGCCTTCGGGGCGCAAGGCCTGCCATTTCGGCTCCAGCGTGGCCTCGATGAACTGGATACGCGCCTGGTCATCCGCGGCGTCTCTCACACGATGACACCAGTCCAGCCATTCGGGGCTCATCACTTCTGATGCGGGCACCACCTTGTTGGCATATACGCCTGGGTCCAGGCCCATCAGGGCCTGCGCCGCCTGGGGCATCCAGCCCAGCATGAAGCAATACAAAGGGCCGGTGCTCCAGCTGACATAGGGCTGCGAAAACGGCCCGCTGAACAGGATGCGGGCGCGGTAGGGCGTGCGGGGGCTATCCGCATAGTGGCGTGTGCCGTCCTGAACCTCCAGCGATTCGCCCTCCAGAAACCAGGTGATGGCGCAATAGGGCGTGGCGGGAAAGAAGTTGAAGCGCTGCGCGTCCGTCAGCGTGACGCCCCGTGTGTCGCGAACCAGGGTGCCGCGCAGGCAATGCGCCAGCGAGGGCCGTGGCAGATACAGGCGCGCGGTATCGGTGCTGGGCGTTTTGTGCGTGTTGTGGGTGCTGGGCGACTCAAGCGCAGGCATGAAGTGGGTTCCCTCTTCGCGGCATGTGGGCGCAGTATAGACAGCAGCCTGCTTGATCGAAGGGACGGTAGCAAGAGGCCCGCCGATGTCGACTTCGTTCAAGACAAGGCGACGCGGGCTCCCTAGGATGCCCCCCCATGACTCAACACAATCTCAGCGCGCCTGAGGTGGTCCGCCGCCCGCCGGGTCCACCCTGCCCCTGGTTCGGTGCGCCGCACATGCAGGCGATCTCGCGCGACTTTCTGGGCTACACCAGGCAGATGCACCGGGAGTACGGTGACATCGTTTTTGTGCAGATGTACTGGGAAAAGGTCTGCCTGCTCAATGCGCCTGAACTCGTGCGTGCCGTGATGGTGGACAACGCCGCCAGCCTGATCCGCCAGGAGCGGGCCATCGAGGTGTTCAGCCGCGTACACGGCCCCAGCGTGATGATGGCCGAGGGTGAGGACTGGCAGCGCCTGCATCGCCTGCTCATGCCGGCGTTCTCGCCCAGGCGGGTAGCAGGCTATGCGCGCCTGATGGTGGATGCGGCCAAACCCTTGCTCGACAGGCTGGTGCCCGATGAGGCAGGCGCATCCGCCTTGATCGACATGGATGAGCTGACTTCCCGCGTGACCATGGACGTGATCTGCCGCACCTTGTTCAGCCGTGACCTGGGCGACAAGGCGCGAGAAGTCATGGAGGCCTCCCATGCGCTCAACGAGATCGCCATGCAGGAGTTGACGGTGCCCATGACCTTGCCGGATACCTGGCCCTTGCCAGGCAAGGCCGCCAAGCGCCATGCCATGCGCCTGTTTGACGAGGTGATCGACAGCCACATCGCCGCTCGTCGCCAGATGCCGGCCGATCAGGCGCCTCAGGAAGACGTGCTGGCCATGCTGCTGGCCGCGCGCGATGAAGAAGGCGGTGGCCGCCTGAGCGAGGCAGAGTTGCGCGCCCAATGCAAGGTGATCTTCCTGGCGGGCTTTGACACCTCGGCCAAGGCCCTGCAATGGTGGGCCTGGCTGATGGCCGCGCACCCGCAACAGGCTGCGCTGGCCTGTGCGGAGGTGCAAGGCGTGGTGGGCCAGCGCGAACCGCAGGCCGACGACCTGGCCCAACTGCCCTATCTGAGCGCCACCATCAAGGAGGCACTCAGGCTGTATCCCCCGGCGGCAGGCTTGCTGACCCGCAGAGCCCTGAAAGACATCGAGGTGGGTGAATGGACGATCCCGCGCCGTAGCCTGGTCATCGTGTCGCCCTGGGTGTTGCACAACGATGCGCGCAGCTTCCCGCAGCCGGAGGTGTTCCGGCCTGAGCGCTTCATGCCCGATGCGCCACCCTTGCCACGCAGCGCCTGGATGCCATTCGGGTTGGGGCCGCGTGTGTGCATTGGCCAGCACTTCGCCATGACGGAGATGACGCTGGTGGCCGCGATGCTGCTGCGGCGTTACGAGCTGGCCCGGGAGCCTGGGCAGCCCGAACCGGTGGCGCAACTCAACCTCACCTTGAGGCCCGCGCAAACCTTGCGCTTGCGCCTGCGCCGACGAGCACCCGCACCGTGAGGGCGGGCACCGGGGTTCAGATCAGATGACGCTCAATCTGCCGCGTCGTCCGCCTCAGGGCGGGGATGGCGACGTGTGTCGTGCTTCTCGATGGACGAGGCCACGGCGCGCTTGAGCTTGGCCACCGCGCCAGCAATGGCCTGGTGGGCATTGGGGGCAAATTCCTTGACAACCACAGGCTCCAGGCCGGTCAGGCGGGCTTCCAGCGTGCACTGGATGTCATCCGGATTGGGCTTGCTGTGGTGGGCGGCATCCGTCACGTGGGCTTCCACGCGGGTGACGTGATCGCCAAAGCGGTGCAGCGCTTCCTTGACCACGGTTTCAAGATGTTCGGCCATGCCCTTGCGGCCATCAACATGGGTATCGGTTTGCAGCAGTACTTGCATGTGCTTCTCGTTATGGAAAGTGGTCGGTTCAGTGTAGACCTCATCGAGGATGTCTGCATTTGATCTGGCTCGGGTTTTGTCGGGGGGCGTTGCGGGCTCGCCAAATGGCCATATTGGTGGCGCTTTTCAAACGAGCACACCGGGACACGTGGCGCCAGCCCGGTTTGGACACAATGGCGTCCATGCCTTACGCCCTGCGTCACCCCCTTGATTCGAGCCGCACCGCCGAACTGGTGTCACGTGCCCTGGCCCATGTCGATGCCCATCTCGACGAGGTGCTGGACGCCGACACCCTGGCCGACCGGGCCGCGATGTCACGCCACCACTTTCACCGCATGTTCAGGGCCCATGTGGGTTGCAGCGTGGCCAGCTATGTCACCTGGCGGCGCTTGCAGCGTGCCTGCGCCCTGCTGGCCAGCGGGGACGAGCCCGTGCTGGAGGTGGCCTTGTCCGTGGGTTATGACTCCGCGCAGGCCCTGGCCAAAGCCATGCGCCGTGAACTGGACACGACACCCACGGCCGTGCGACGTGGTGCCAGCGCACCGTGGAAGAGCCTGCTCATCCCGGAGCGTTTGCCCTTTCCTGCCACCCTTTCCGCCATGCAGGCGCCAGCTCCGGAGAGCGAGATCATGCACATCACCCGATTCACCGACTTGCCCGATGGCATCGTGGCCTTGACCGCCACCGCACGTGGCATGGTCGACAACAACATGAGCCGCGCCGCCCAGACGGCCTTCAATGAGCTCGCTGCAGCTGTGGTGCCCACCGGCTTGATCCGGCAGGTGGGCAGCTTCATGTGCATCGTGCCTGACGATGCGCATGGACCGGATGACCCGCACTGCCGCTTCGTGGCCGGCATGGTGTTCGGCTACAACATGGCCAGCCTGCAAGGCACGTGCGCTCAGCCAGATCTGCCCTTGAAGGGCTCGCTGGCCTGGCAGGCGCTGGCACCGGGCCGTTATGCGGTGTTCACGCACATCGGCCCCTACGACACGCTGTACCAGACCTGGCGGGCCGTGTATGTGGACTGGCTGCCCACCTCCGGCGAAAGCCTGCGTGATGCGCCACCCATGGAGTTGTGCCTCAACGATCCGCAGACCACGCCACCAGAGGCCTTGCACACCGAGATCTGGATACCGGTGCAGGCCTGAGTGCTTACCGCGGCGGTTTGCCCTTGCCCTGTTCCTTGACCTGGGCACCTCTGACCTCGAAGCGCACGGTCTCCATGACCTGGCTGCCCGCATCCACCAGTTCCAGCAGGTGAGGGCCGGGCCACATGGCCCATTTCATGTTGGTAGCCGGCCCGAGCCGCTTGCCGTCCAGCCGCCACGACCACCTGGGTGACACACCGGGCACCACGGTAAAGGCGATCTTCTGGGCCTGCAGCGGGATGTCCGGATCGAGCGCGAAGATGGTGCGATCAGCCGGCGCGTGGATCAGCGTGCGGGCCGCACCCATCTGGCTGGCCAGATGGATCTCGGCTTGTTCGGTGCCCGCGATGAACCACTCGCTGCGCGGCGGCTCCAGGTTGCGTTCGAAGTGCACCGTCTGCTGCAGCAAGCCCGCGGGTGCCGGTGGTGTTTGATGGGCTTGTTGATCGGGGTGGCGTCGGTGCAGTTCGTCCATCACGGCGCGCCAGACAGGTGCGGCGCCCGTGGTGCCGGACACATCCCACATCGGGTCGCCATTGGCATTGCCCACCCACACGCCCACGGTGTAGCGCTTCGAAAAGCCGATGCACCAGTTGTCGCGCATGTCCTTGCTGGTGCCCGTCTTGACGGCGGCCCAATAGCGTGCGGCCAGCGCATTGCTCAGGCCGAAGGTGGGCACGCGGGCTTCGCGGTCGGCCAGCACGTCGGCCACGATGTAGGCGGCCGCCGGGTTCATCAGCGGGCTGCCAGCCTGCGGTGTGCGCCCTTGGACCGGCTGCACGCGCCAGGGCCCGTATTGCCCGCCATTGGCCAGCGCCCGATAGGCATTGCTCAGGGATGCCAGCGTGACTTCCGCCGAGCCCAGTGCCAGGCTGTAGCCATAGAAGTCGCCGTTGTGGCTCAGGGGCAGGCCCAGCGCGGTGAGCCTTTGGGCGAAGCGCTCGGGTGTCACCATCACCAGGGTGCGCACCGCTGGCACGTTCAGCGATGAGCCCAGGGCCGTGCGCAGTGACACCGGCCCCTTGAAAGCGTGATCGTAGTTTTGCGGGATGTAGAGCCCGCTGCTGGTGGTCAGACCCACGGGCGAGTCATCGAGGATGGACGCCGCAGTCAGCCAGCGCTGTTCGATGGCGATCTCGTACAGGAAGGGCTTGAGCGTGGAGCCGGCCTGGCGCAGGGCCATCACCCCATCCACCTCGGCTGCTTGCGACAGCTCTCCGCTCGACCCGACCCAGGCCAGCACCTCGCCCGTGGCGTTGTCCAGGGCGATCACGGCGCCGTCTTCGACATGCCGCTCACGCAGCTCGCGCAGGTGCTGGCGCAAGGTGTCGCGGGCAAAGCGTTGCAGGCGGGCGTCCAGCGTGGTGGTGATGCTGGCGGGGCGCGGTGTTTTGGCAGGCCAGGCTGCGAGCAGGCGTTGGCCCAGATGCGGTGCCAGTTGATCGTCGGCATGGAGGCGCTCGTTGCGCTTGCTGGCCAGCACCTGCGCCGTGTAGGTGGCCAGGGTCTTGCAATCGGGCTTGAGGCCTTGTTCCTGCAGCACGCCGCAAGCGCGATCGGCCACGCGCGCCGCGGGCGCGTTGGGCGAGCGGATCAGCGCGGCGGTGATCGCCGCCTCTTCGGCATCCAGCCCGCTGGGGTATTTGTGGAAGAGGCGTGCCGACAAGGCCGAGATGCCGACCACCTCGCCTCTGAAGCCCACGAGGTTGAGGTAGGCCTCCAGGATCTGATCCTTGCGCCAGCTGCGCTCCAGCCGCCACGCGGTGGAGGCTTGCCCGATCTTGGCCACCACGGAGCGGCTTTGCTGGCCGCCCTGCGGCATGGCCAGGTCCTGGTCCATCAGGCCGGCGAGCTGCATGGTCACCGTGGAGGCACCGCGCGTGCGGCTGTTCCATAGATTGCCCCAGGCGGCCGCGCCCACGGCCTGCCAGTCCACACCGGTGTGTTCGTAAAAGCGTTTGTCTTCCGACAGCAGCAAGGCGGTGCGCAGGGCGGGCGACACCTGGGGCAGCGTGGCCCAATCACCGCGCAGGGCGGTCTTGTCGGTGCGCACGGCCTGCAGTGCCTGCCCTCGCCGATCCAGCAGCACCGTGTCTGACGAACGGTAGCCTGCCTTGACTTGATCGAAGCTGGGCAGGGCATGCGCCGCCATGCCGGCACCCGCCAGCGTCATGGCGACGCTGGCGGACACGAGCCCGCTGTGCCGCTTGTGGCTCAAGGTTTGACCACCACCGCTGCGTTGGGCGATTCGCCGAACATCTCGGGCGAGTACATCGCTTCCATGCGCGTTTGCGGCAGGCCGAAGTTGCCCGGGTTGTTCAGGCGCACCGTGTACTCGATGTTGAACGAGCCCTTGGGCAGGTAGCGGTAGTACACGCGGTAGGCCTCGAAGCTGCGCTCCTTGTAGGCCAACCAGCCGCGGTCGTCTTCCTTCTCCGAGCTGGTGTCCATCTGGCTGTCACGGCCCAGGCCGCTGCCCAGGATGGTGGCCCCGCCGGGCACCGGGTCGTTGAGCACCACCCAGGTGGCATCGGCTTGTACGTCGATGTCGAGGTGCACGCGCAGCACGTCACCGCGGCTGTACTGGCCCTTGACCTTCTGCTCCACCGGCGTGATGGTCTTGGTGATGCGGTAGCCCGAGCTGAACGGCGTGACCACCGGCACGGCCGCCTTGCTGGTGAAGGTGACCCAGGGCTTGCCCGTGCCTTCATGCGTGACCTTCACGGCGGTCGAGGCCTTGTTGCCACCCACGGCAAAGCCCGTGGGCCAGCCCAGGGCCAGCGTGCCGCCTGCGCCTTGGGCCGACCAGTTCAGCGCCTGCGCGTTGCCACCTGGCTCGAAGCCCACACGCGAGGTCCCGCTGACGGGGTCCTTCTCGAACTTGCGTGAGAAAGCCTCGATGGCCACCGAGCCCCAGGCATTGGCCACCGTGGTGGACCAGCGCCCGAACTGCTGGCGTTGCAGCGTGCCGGTCACCAGGCGAGGCATGTCGCTGGTCCAGGCGGGTTTGTCCAGCGCGCCCAGGATCATGCGCACGCTGTTGACGTCGCCGTTGCTCATCAACCACCACCAGCTGTCGTCGCGCTCGGTCGAGAAGCCCAGTCGGGTGCCTTGCACATTCAGGCGTGCACGCAGCACCTGCTCGGCCTCGTTGAGGCGCTTGTCGCGATCGGGGATGTCCTTCACGCGCTCCAGGACCATCAGCCAGTCGATCACGGCACCGGTTGGCCACTGGTTGGGCAGGATCTGGATCGAGCCCAGCATGCGCGGCTGCACGCGGCCGGTGCGGCTGAGGGCTTCCAGCGCGGCCAGCTTGCGCACATCCAGATCACCGTTCTTGAGGAAGGCCGGCATCCAGAAGTCGCGCTTGATGCGCCCTTCCACAAAGGCGATCAGGCCGCGCTCCATCTTGTCGCGCGTATCAGGCGGGATCTGGAAGTCATAGCCCAGCTTGCTGGCCTCATCGGTGATGGACAGCAGGTAGGCCGTGAGCGAGTCGCTGCCCGTGTTGTGCCAGCCTGCGGCGGGCGGGAAGTAGTTGGCCATGCCGTCTTCGTCCAGGTACAGCGGGATCTGGCCGGCAATGGCTTGCCAGTAGCCCGTGTCACGCAGGCCGATGGCGATCGAGGTCTTCTGTTCCAGGCAAGACCAGGGATAGCGGCTGAAGAAGTCGCGCACACCCGGCAGGCCATCGGCCAGCTTGGGCTTGAAGCCCACCTCGATGCCGCCCCGCAGCGCGCCCTTGCCATCGGGCAAGGCCTTCAAGGGTGGTGCAATCGGGATGCTGATGGGCTTGTCCAGTTGCATCAGCGTGGCTTGTTGCACCGTGACGGGCACGGCCTCGACCACCTTCTGCGTGAACTTCATGCGGTCTTGTGCACCGCCGCCCTGGGCGCTGACCAGCCATTCCACCTGTGGGATGTTGAAGGGCACGGTCACGTCCCAGCTCACCTCGGCGGCGGCATTGGGCTCGATGTGCACGCGCTGCTCGGGCAGGGCGTTGCCTGCCTGGCCGGTCAGCACCACGTCCATCGGCTTGGGCGTGGTATTGCGCAGCGTGAACATGGCGGTGTATTGGTCACCTTCACGCACCAGCGGCGGCACACCAGAGAGGATCTGCAGATCCTGCGTGGCGCGGATGCTGGCCTGGCCGGTGCCGAACAAGGCGGCATTGCTGCCCTTGACGGCATCGGCCACCACAACGATACGGAAGCTGGTGAGCGAGTCGTTCAGCGGCACCTTGACCACGGCTTCGCCCTTCGCATCCAGCACCACGCGCGGGTTCCACAGCAGCAGGGTGTCGAACAGTTCGCGGGCGGGGAAGTCACCCCCGCCGCCGCCAGCTGGCGCGGCCTTCTTGCCATAGTGGCGCTTGCCGATGATCTGCATCTGCGCGGTGGCGGTTTCCACGCCATAGCCGCGCTGCCTGATCATGGCATTGAGCAGGTCCCAACTGTCATTGGGCTTGAGTTCGAGCAAGGCCTCGTCCACCGCTGCCAGCGTCACTTCGGTGCCGGCGGGCACAGGTGTGCCATCGGGCAGGCTGACCTTCACGCGGACCTGGCTGTTGGCCCGGATGGGGTAGCTGGTCTTGTCGGGTTGCACCTCGACCTTGAGCGTGTGCGGGCCCATGCCCACTTCGATTTCGGCCAGGCCGTACTTGAAGGCCGGCTTGGACAGGTCGACCATGGCCGTGGGCTCCTGATACTGCTGGCCCTCCGTGCGATAGGCGTGCCACCACTCGGTGGGCGCGCGCCAGCCCCAGGTGAAGAAGGAATACCAAGGCACTTCGCGGATGCGGCCACGCACGGCCAGTACCGACACATACACGTTGGGCGCCCACTCGGCTTTAACAGGTACCTCGATGGTGGGATCCTTGCCGTTGAGTTCCACCGTCATGGTCTCGATGATGCCGTTGCGCTCGATGGCCACCAGGGCCGTGGCATGGCGGAAGGGGCTGCGCACCTGGAATTTGGCGACCTGGCCGGCTTCGTAGTTGCGACGCTCGGGGATCACGTCCATGCGGTCCTGGTTGTCGCCACCGAACCAGACTTCACCCTGGCGTGTCACCCACACCGAGGCGGCCGAGCGGGCCAGGTGGCCGCCGCTGTCCTTGGCTTCGGCGATTAGCTCGACCTCGCCCGTGGTGCTCATCTCGGCTTCGCACAGCACCAGGCCGCGCGCATCGCTGGTGCCGCTGCACACCTCGCCCAGTTCTTCATCGGCGTTCTGGTTGTCGTAGGCGTAGAAGCCACCCACCAGGCGTTTGCGTGTGGAGCTGGTGCGGTGCACCACGGCCTTGACCTTCACGCTCACATTGGCCTGTGGGTTGCCGTTGGTGTCCAGTGCCATCACCTGCGTGGCCACCTTCTGCTTGACCGACACCCACGAGTCCGTCCTCAGGCCCAGCACGATGGCGGAGGGCCACACGGGCAGCGTCTGGCTCAGTGTCTGCACCTCGCCGTTCGGGTCGGCATACGTGGCTTGCACCAGCAACTGGCGCGGTGTGGTCACCTCGGGCAGCTTGCTCAGTGTCACGTTGCCCGCACCTTTGGCATCCAGGGTGGCGGCCAGCTTGTCGGCCACCAGTTTGGATCGGTCATCGCGCGTGTGTTGCGAGGTCTCGTTGTCGTCCTCGTCCACATAGTCTTCCGAGAAGAAGCCGCGTGCATTCGGGTCACTTGGGGCGCGCGGTGCCTGGAAGCTGAAGCCTGGGAAGCGTTTGGTGCGCAAGGCGGTGTTGATGTCGGCCTCACCCAGCTGGGCAGATACGCGCACGGGCAAGCCTGCCGCGCCGCCGCCATTGCCGTAGTTGATCTGCAGGCCGATGGGCACTTCCTTGGGCTGGATCAGGGCAGCCTTGGGGCCGATCAGACGGCCTGTCATCACGGGCAGTCGGAATTCTTCAACACGGAAGGAGCCTGTGCTCACATGGCCGCGATGCCCCCCGGGCAGACGCAGCGAGACGCTGTAAGTGCCCAGCTTGGCGTCTTCCGGGATCTTGAAGCTGGTGTCCGCATGGCGTTGATCACGCCAGCTCAGCGGGAACTTGAACTCCTGGCCCGAGCCTTCATGCACGATGCGCACTTCGTCGGGCAGTTCGCCACCCTGCAGCAGGCGCATGCCGGTGAGCTGCTCGGCGCGGGCATGGTGCTGCATGGACACGGTCTGGCCGGCGCGCAGCAAGGTGCGGTCGAACACGGTGTGAAAGCGTTGCGGCTCCTGCGTGTCATGGCCCACGTTGTTCACGTGGAAGCGCCAGGATTCGATACCGTCATTCCAGGTCGACCACACGAAGGACATGTCGGCACGGCCTTTGTCGTCGGTCTTGCGGGCGCTGATGAAGTAGCCCTCTTCACGGCCGGTCTCGTAGCCCTGGCAGTAGCCCCAGCGCGGCGTAGGCAGCTCCTGCTTGACGATGGCAAAGCCGTTCTTGTCGGTACGACCCTTCCACACAAGCTGGCCCTGGCAGTCCGAGATCTGCACCTGGGCCTCAGGCACGGGCTTGCCCTTGTCCAATGTGGTTACCCACACGCCGGAGTTGACCGCACCCCACTTGAAGTGCACACCCATGTTGGTGACAAGCACGCTGGTGCGCACGTACATGGGGGCATCGCGGTCCAGCAAGGTCTTGCCCAGCCGGGGTGATTCGATCTCAACCACATGGAAGCCGGGTTGCGGCATGGGGATGCCGATCACCTCGAAGGGATGTGGGTCGGTTTTGGCCTGGCTGGGCAGGCTCAGGCGTTTGGCGGCTTTTTCCTGGTTGAGCAGGCTGACGGTGCGTGTCTGGACCAGGCCTTGCGCTTCGGGGCTGTAGTCGCGTGGCTCGTCGCCGTCTTGGGATTCGTCGTCCTCATCACTTTGACCATAGCGCTTCGCTTTGCGCTGCCCCTTCTGCTTGGCCTTGACAGGCGGTGGGGGCAGCTTGATGCCCAGCTCTGACTCCACCTCTTCACGGCGTCGGTTGGTTTCGTCATAACGCTTGACCATGGCCAGCCAGTCGATGATGGCGGCGTCATCCACCACGGTCAGGTCGCGCACGGCGCTGGGCTTCTTGCCTTGGCCTGATGCGGCCTTGCTGTGCTCGGGCCTGGCCTGATCAGCCTTGGCTGCATCGGCACCCGCCTGCAGGCCCTTCACGGCCAGATCGCCTTCCACATGGCGCACGGTCACGGGCAGCGTGGGTTCGGCGTTGAGCTCCAGGATGCCGAAGGTGGCGCGCGGGAACTTGGCCAGTGGTGGCGAATCGGCCGTCTTCGTCTTGATCGGGAAGGCGCTGGCATTGCTCAGCTTGCGGCCCGAGTCATCCTTCAGATCAGCCGGGATCTCGATGCTGACGGCTGCCGTGGGCGGGAAGTCAGGCTTGAATTCCACCGCGCTCACGGCGCTCTCGGACGGGTCGATCTTGACCTCGCCTCTGTTGCGCGTGAAGAAGTAGAACCACTTGCGGATGCCGCCGCTTTCCACGCCCACCAGGCGTTCTTCGGTCTCGCCCCGGTTCTGCTCTACCAGGGGCTTGTGATCCCCATCGGATGACTTGAGCACGACGCGCTCGGCCAGTTTGCGCGGCACCGGCGACGAGAACTCGATGCGCATCGGGCGGATGGGCAGGCAGTCCGACCGCGAGTTGACGCGTTCGCAGGTGAAGCTGGCCGTGAACGGCGGGCGCACCTTGTACTCGAGCTTGCGGTCGGCCGAATTGGGCACACCGGACGGCGTGGCAATGCCGCGTGCCCACACCAGGTTCACGTTCGCATCGGGCGGCAAGGGGCGGGCGCAGCGCAGCACCACGGCACGTTCCTGCTGGGGCAGCAGGCTCACTGCTTTGAGGATGTCGTTGCGCACGGCGCCCGTGATGACGGCCACGGGTAGCCGCTCAGACACGCCGCTGACTTCGCAATACGCGTGTTTTTCGATGCTGGCCTGGGTGGCCGCACCGTTGAGCAACAGGGCAAAGGCCTGTTCTTCTTCGATCTTGTTGTATTCGCCGGGCGAGGGGTAGGCGCGCACCACCGCGGGGCCGCCTGTGCTGAAGGCAAAGCGCGTGTCGCCCGTGACGGCTTCGCCGCTCAAGGCCTTGACGCCTTGGCTGAGCTTGATGCCGCAGCGGGTGCCTGCAGGCACATCCTGCGTGAAGTCGTAGACCCAGGTCTTGTCGTCCACCCAGCGGCCCGTGCCAGTGACCGGCTTGTCGTTCTGGCAGCTGACATCGAACGGCGAAGGCAGGCGCGGGTCGCCGAACTTCACCATCGAATCCGAGAAGGTGACGCGGGCCTGCCGCACCTTGGCCACTTCGCCCTGGGGCGACATGGTCTGCACGGTCACGGCCAGAGCGTGTCCGATGACGGCCACCGAGGCCACGGCCATGGCCAGCCCTGCCAATACGGACAGGCGGCCGGTTTGATGACGATCCTGCTTGTTTGATGACGAGCGCATGGCGCCTTCCCCCTGTTTGGCGGCTGGATGATGGCCATCCAGCGATCGCGAAACTATAAGGCGGGGGCAAGCCTGGGCCCGTGGGTGCTGCAACCCTCTTCAGGAGGATGGTGACGGGGTGTATCTGCGGGTGGGGTACCGCGGTGAGCTGATGCTCAATAGCCGCGCATGCGCGCTTCTTCCAGCCGACGTTCGCGCCGCTGCGCCCATTCATCCTTGGGGGTCAGGGTGGAGTCGGCTTCGGCGGCCTGGCGATGCTTGTATCGCCACAGTGCCGTGAGCACGCCGGCGGCCACCAGCATCGCAGCGCTGATCACGCTCGGACCGTTCAGGCCGAAAGCGGGCACGAGCGCCGCGCCGGCGGCCACATAAATGGCGGGCAGTTTCTGGTAAATCGAGTCAGGTATCCACATGTCAGTCAGGTTTGAGCTGGCTTGAGTCATGGTCCCAGAAGCGAGCCACCTTGTGGGGCAAGGCGGGCCCCCTGGGCACAGGGGCTCACGCGATAAAACGGGCGAGAGCGTGAAGGAATACCGCTCGGCGTGGTGCGCCATCAACGGGTTTTCCGGTAAACCCTGTTTTGGCCGGATTTCCGTGTCTGCATGGTCAGGCGATTGGCTCCGTGGGTCATCCCGCCGGTCGGGGGCGAGCACGTGGATGGCCTGGAGAACGCGCAAACTTGGGTGGTGCGCATGAAACGGGACACCACAGAGACAGCCATGAACCACCAACGCAGAGTCATCCTGGCCTGGGGGCTGTTTCAGCTTGCCCTGGGCGGCAGCGGTTGCTCGACCGCACCCAAGATCACGCGGCAAACCTATACCGAGAAGGTGTCGGTCGTCATGATCACGCGGGACAAGCAGCAGTTCGTGATCCTGGGCGAGCGCTATCACTACATCTTTGCCGCACCGGAAGAGCTGGTGGCCTTGCTGAATTCACCGCTCAAGGCGCAGGCCAGTGCCGTGTTCGATCCCTTTTTCGTGAAGCTGGACGGCCAGACCAGAGGCCAATACCACCTGAGGCTGCCTGCCTCGCTCAAGCGCGCCGAGATCGAGGATGCGAAGGCGATGGACTTCACGCAGCAGCCCGATGGCAGCTGGCTGCTCGAGGGCGAGCTGAGAGGCAAGCGCTTCATCCAGGGCAGCAATCTGTTTGCAGGTCGCGTGCACGCCAATCTGGCGAAGAACGAGACCCTGCCCCACACCCACATCGTGACGGTGGAGGCCGAGGAGTCCTTGGGTGAGAAGGCGGCGCAGCAGGCGGCCACGCCACTGGCCGTGACGGCCGATGGCGTGTGGATGCTGTACTTCGTGGTGCTGGTGCCGGTGCTGGTGCCATTGATGTTCCTGGCGCGGGAGAAAAAGCCCGGTGAATTGCCTCCTCCCGCACCAGCTGCCTCGGCTGCTTCGGTGCCTTGAGCGCACACGGCCATCCTGTGTCAACATGAGGCATGGGCCTCACACCTGACGCACTGCAGCGCATCACCTCCGACACCCTCTCGCACTACGAGGCGAGTGCCGAGCAGTTCTGGCTGGGCACGCGTGACCATGATGTCAGCCAGAACATCCACGCTCTCTTGCGCCACATCCAGGGCACCGCGCCGTTCGAAATCCTGGACTTGGGCTGCGGCCCTGGACGTGACCTGAAAACCTTCACGGCCCAGGGCCACCGTGCCACGGGCCTGGAGGGCACCCCCAGCTTTGCCGCCATGGCCCGCCAACACAGTGGCTGCGAGGTGATGGAGCAAAGCTTTCTCGCGCTGGATCTGCCAGCGGCCCGTTTTGATGGCATTTTTGCCAATGCATCGCTGTTTCATGTGCCTAGCCAGGCGCTGCCACGGGTGCTCTCCCAGCTCCACCAGGCCCTGAAACCAGGCGGTGTCCTGTTCAGCTCCAACCCGCGTGGCAGGGGGCAGGAGGGGTGGCACGGCGGGCGCTATGGCGTCTACCACGAGCTGGAAGGCTGGCGTGCCTTCATGACCGGCGCGGGGTTTGTCGAGCTGATGCACTACTACCGGCCAGAGGGCTTGCCGCGTGATCAGCAGCCCTGGCTGGCCAGCGTGTGGCGCAAACCAGCAGCCTGACAGAGGGAGACGTGGCCATGTCGCTCGAACTGGTTCGCACCCTGCAAGCACAATGGCAAGCGCAACTGATCGAGACGCACATCTCCTGGGTGCTGCTGGACGGGCAATGTGCCTGGAAGATCAAGAAGCCCGTGCACTTGTCATTTCTGGATTTCAGCGAGCTGCGCACGCGCCAGCACCTGTGCGAGGTGGAGCTGCAGCTCAACCGCCGGCTCGCACCAGACATCTACCTTGGCGTGCATGCGCTCACCGGCTCGGCTGCCGCGCCGGTTCTGAACGGCCCCGGCCAGCCCTTCGAGTACGTGCTGCAGATGAAGCAGTTTGCCCCCGGTGCGCTGCTCAGCGAGCGCCTGGCCGCCGACACCCTGCAGGCCGTGCACCTCGACAAACTGGCCAGGCGCCTGGCGGCCTTTCACGCGGAGGCCGCCATCGCCGGGCCCGACACCGACTGGGGCAGCTCCCGGCGCATCACCCAGCCGGTGGAGGTGCTCCTGACGGGCCTGGCCGAGCATGGCTGCCAGGCGGCCTGTGCCCGGCTGTGGCCGTGGTTGCAGGATGAGGCGCGCCGTTTGCAGCCCTTGTGGCACCAGCGCAAGGCGCAAGGCCGTGTCATCGAAGGGCATGGCGATCTGCATCTGGCCAATGCCGTGGTGCTGGGCGACGAGGTCACGGCTTTTGACTGCATCGAGTTCGACCCCGCCCTGCGCTGGATAGACGGGCTCAGCGACATCGCCTTCCTGGCCATGGACCTGATGGCGCATGCGCGCACTGACCTGGCCTGGCGCTTCATCAACGCTTACCTGGATGCCCGTGGTGACCATGCCGGCTTGCCTGTCCTGCGCTATTACCTGGTCTACCGGGCGCTGGTGAGGGCACTGGTGGCCCGGCTGCGCCAGGATCAACAGGGGCGAGAACCTGCCGCCGACGGGCCGGATTACCTTGCCCTGGCTTTGCAACTGATCGAGCCCACGCGGCCTGCGTTGTTGATCACACACGGTCTGTCCGGCTCGGGCAAGAGCCATGTGTCTGCGCCGATGTTGATGACCGCGGGTGCGGTGCGCCTGCGCTCCGATGTGATCCGCAGGCAACTGCTCGGCACGGGGCAGTACGACCAGGCCGCCACGCAAGCGACCTACGCGCGATTGCACGAGCTGGCCGCACTGGCGCTGTCGTGTGGCTACCCCGTCATCGTGGATGCGACTTTTCTGGATGCGGCAGAGCGTGCCCGCTTCAGGCAAATGGCACGTGACCACGCCGTGCCATTTGCCATCCTGCATTGCCATGCCCCTTTGGCCGTCTTGCAGGAACGCATCCGGCACCGGCAGGCCAAAGGTGGTGACCCTTCCGAAGCCGATCTGGCGGTGCTGGCCTGGCAGGCCCAGGGCGGGGATGCCTTGCTGCCTGAAGAAGGCCCCGAAGCGCTGGAGGTGGATGCCAGCCAGACCTGGTCGGCCACCGACCTGACGCGTCGCTGGCTGAACATGGCACCTGCGGGAAAGGCAAGCTGATCATGCAGCGCTTCGATGTCTGCAATGGTGATGCCGATGGCTTGTGTGCCACGGTGCAATGGCGCTGGTTCGAGCCGGCTGAGGCCACCCTGATCACCGGGCTCAAGCGCGAGATCACCCTGTTGGGCCGCGTCCAGGCGCGCGCGGGTGACGAGGTGAATGTGTTTGACCTGTCCATGCAGCGCAACCAGGCCGCCCTGAGGGCGCTGCTGGAACGGGGTGTGCGCATTCGCTATGTGGACCACCATGCGTCGGGTGAGATTCCGCTTCATCCGCTGCTTCAGGCCCATGTGGACCTGGGGCGTGACGTGTGCACCAGCTTGCTGGTGGACCGCCTGATCCAGGGTGCCAGCCGAGCCTGGGCGCTGGTGGGCGCCTACGGCGACAACCTCGCTCAGGTGGCCGATGCGCTGGCCATGGCCTCCGGCTTCGATGCCGCAGCACGTGCCGCGCTCAAGCGCATGGGTGAAGCCATCAACTACAACGCCTACGGTGACTCCGAACTGGATGTGCTGCTGGCGCCGCAGCATCTGTACCGGTGCATGCAGGCTTACAGGGACCCCCTGGACATGCTGGCAACCGAGCCCATCATCGATGAGCTGGACGCGCAGCGACAGGCCGACCTGCAGCAGGTGGCGGCGCTTGAGCCACTTTGGGAGAGCCCAGGCGGCCAGGTGCTGTGCCTGCCCGACGCGCCCTGGGCCCGCCGTGTGATCGGCGTGCTCGCCAATGAACTGGCCAATGCCGAGCCCGGTCGGGCCCATGCCGTGCTGCGTCAGCAGGCTGATGGCAGCTACTCGGCCAGCGTGCGGGCACCCTTGAGCAGGCCGTCGGGTGCCGAGGCCGTGTGCCAGGCCTTTGGCGGCAATGGCCGCGCCAGGGCCGGTGGCATCGATACCCTGCCTTCGGATCTGTTGCCACGCTTCATTGACACGTTCGCGGCAGCCCCCTGGGGCGCGTGAATTTCTCACGACAGGGCGGGCGTGCCGCCTGAATGAGTGGGGTGCCCGGCCATGGCAGATGCGCGCGGTTTGTGTTGTGTCAACGTCGCCCGCCGCCTGGCCAGTAAGGTTGGCAAGCCCGTCTGAACAGACTCCGCTTTGCCCTCATCATGACCCTCAGCCCCGCCGCCCTTGACCGTATCGAAGCCGTTCGCCGCATTGCCCGCGAGGTGGCCGGGCCTGCCGCCGTTTCCGTCGACAAAGAGGGCCGCTTTCCCCGTGAAGCCATCGATGCCTTGAAGGCGGAGAAGCTCCTGTCTGCCTATGTGCCCGAGAGCCTGGGCGGCAAGGGCGCTTCGATCGTCGAGCTGGGCCTGATGTGCGAGGCCCTGGGCCAGCGCTGCGCCTCGGCGGCCATGGTGTTTGCCATGCACCAGGTACAGGTGGCCTGCCTGGTTCGCCACGGTCACACGCCCTACTTCCAGGCCTATCTGAATGATCTGGTGCGTGACCAGCGCCTGATCGCCTCCGTGACCTCCGAAGCGGGTGTGGGTGGTTCCGTGCGCACCAGCATCTGCAACATCGAGCAGGAAGGCGACACCTGCCATGTTCGCAAAGACGGCACGGTGGTGTCGTATGGCGAAGATGGCGAAGACTTCCTGATGACGGTTCGCCGCACCAACACCTCGGCAGCGAGCGATCAGGCCCTGGTGCTGGTCAACAAGAGCCAGTGCAGCATGCAGATCACCAGCACCTGGGACGCCATGGGCATGCGCGGCACCTGCAGCCCGGGCTATGTGATCGAGGCCACTTTCAGGCCCGATCAGATCGTGCCGGATCCCTTCGCCGACATCAACGCCCACACCATGGTGCCCTGGGCCCACATCTTGTGGTCCTCCGGCTGGCTGGGCATCGCCACCGATGCCGTCACCCGCGCCCGCGCCTTCGTGCGTGACACGGCCAAGCGCATGGGGGGCGCCACGCCACCCACCGCCGCGCGCCTGAGCGAAGTGGCCTCCAGGCTGACCTTGATGCGCACCCAGGTGCGTGAACGTGCCGCCTACTACGACATGCTCACCCGCCAGCCAGATGGCGGCAAGGACACGCTCTCGTCCGTGGGCTTTGCCGTCGAGCTCAACCACCTCAAGCTCAACGCCTCGGAGCTGGTGGCCGAGATCTGCACCAAGGCCCTGCGCATCACGGGCACCACCGGCTACCGCAATGACTCGCCCTACAGTGTGACCCGCCATCTGCGTGACGCCCATTCGGCTGCGCTCATGATCGGCAACGAACGCATCCATGCGGCCAACGGTGCTCTGCACCTGGTCTTCAAGGACGACGTGCTCTGATTTTTTTGATCGGGCCGTGTCGGATCTGACGCGGCGCTTGCGTATTCCCCTTGTGAGGCCTGCCGTTTTGGCCAGGCGCCTGCAAGGAGTACGTGATGCCGGTGTCCGATCCCGATATGATCCCCTGGGGATTTGTCCTGTTTTGTGCGGTGGTGCTGTTGGTCAGCCACCTGCGGTTGCCAGGCGCCTGAACGGCCCGGTTTTCAGGTCCAATACGGGCATGGAACAAAGCGACCTCATCGACAAGCGCCTGACCGATCTGGAGATCAAGGCCAGCTTCACTGAAGATCTGGTGGAGGACCTCAATCAGCTGATCGTGCGCCAACAGCAGCAGATCGACATGCTGATCCGCGAGGTGTTGCAGTTGCGTCAACAGTCAACCGACACCAGCCAGGGCAGCTTCCGCAGCTTGCGTGACGAGCTGCCGCCGCATTACTGATTACCATGTCGCGGATTGCTGGTCTCAGGGCGATCAGCGTGGGGCCATCTCCAGGATGGCGCGCTCGATCGGCGCGGCCGTCACCGCCGTGGGCTCCTGAAAGGGGTTGCCCTGGATCAGCACGATGGCAGCCGTTGGCGCCGCCGCCAATGCAAACAGCATGATGGCCACGAAGGCCGCACGCGGGTTGTCCACGTGCACGACGGCCACCGACATCAGCGTCAACAGCCCCAGAAAGGCCATGCCCAGCCACTTGAGCGGGTTGACGTGCGTCTGGCTCAGGCCGATGCGCTGGTTGCGTTCATCCCGCAGTTCGCTGGCTTTGGCGAGCATCAGCGATTGCACGTTGCTGCCCGCAGCCTTGGCCATCTCGTCGCTCGACAAAAGGCGCATCAGCGCGTCGGCCCGCTGGCGTACTTCGCGGCTTTGGTGGCGTCGGGCCAACTGAGGCCATTCGTCGGCGCTGGCGCGGGCGTAGGACTGCAGGGCGTCATGTGTCTGGGCCTGCAAGGTGTAGGGCAGCTTGCTGGACAGGGTATGGATGGTCTGCAGGGCATCGGCCTCCTTGTAGACGGCCTGCATGGCCCGATCGTGGGCACTCCAGGTGTCATTGGCCAGAAACGCCAGCGTCAGGCCGAACAGCACACCGATGATGTTGATGAACGGTGGGGCCACGCCGTGCAGCGTGCGAGCCCAGTCTGCCCAGCGCGAATGCTGGATCACCCACTGGATGAGGGCCACGGCGGCGAAGGTGCCCACTATCGCCACCAGAGCGTAGCCGTATTGATCGTAGGTGTGCCAGCTGTTGGGAATCATGGAGCCGTTTGGAGTGATCCTTCTTGCAGTGTAGACCTCAGCCGTCACGCGGCCTGTCGCCGGGGTGCATGCCCGCCCAGTGGGCGATGCGCTCTTGCAGCAAATGCGGCGAGATGGGCTTGCTGATGTGATCCGTCATACCGGCGGCGAGGCATTCGCGTCGGTCTTCCTCGAAGGCGTTGGCCGTCATGGCCAGGATGGGCGTGGCGCCATATCCGGAGAGCTGTCGAATCAACTGCGTGGCCTCCAGCCCGTTCATCAAGGGCATCTGCACATCCATGAGGATGAGGTCGTACTGATGGCGGCTGGCCTTGAGCACGGCTTCTTCGCCATTGAGGGCCACGTCGAATTCGATGCCCGAGCCGGCCAGGCCCTCGATGGTGACCAGCCGGTTGATGGCGTTGTCTTCGGCCAGCAGCACGCGCAGGCCTTTGAGCTGGTCGGCACGCAAGGGCTGTCGGGCCCGCGCACGGGCTTCAGGGTCGCACGGGCTCAGTCGGGCAGGCGAGAAAGGCAGCTCGACCCAGAAGGTGCTGCCCTGGCCGGGCTGGCTGCGCACGCCGATGCACCCACCCATCAGCTCGGCCAGTCGCTTGCTGATGGCCAGGCCCAGCCCGGTGCCGCCGTAGCGGCGGGTCAAGGAGCGGTCCACCTGCTCGAAAGCCTTGAACAGGTCGTCGAGCTTGTCGGGGGCGATGCCGATGCCGGTGTCTTCGATGGCCAGCTTCAGCCATGTCTTGCCACTGGCACGATCGGGCGGGCTGCCGATCAGTTTCACCGAGAGGCTCACCCGCCCCCGCTCGGTGAACTTGACGGCATTGCTGGCGAAGTTCAGCAGGATCTGCTGCAGGCGCATGTCATCGCCATGCAGGCATCTGGGCAGGGAAGGATCCAGGTCCTGCACGAGATCCACCCTGGCTTGCGAGGCCCGCACGCGCACCATGTCGAATACATGGGCCACCACGTCGCGCAGGTCGAAGTCACGCTCGGCCAGGGACAGGCGGCCCGCTTCGATCTTGGAGATGTCCAGGATGTCGTTGATGATCTGCAGCAGGTGGGCGGAGGCCGCGTCGGCCTGTTCCAGCCTTTGGGCCTGAACCGGTTCGGTGACGTCTCGCTTGAGCAGCGCGAGCAAGCCGATGATGGCGTTCATCGGCGTGCGTATCTCGTGGCTCATGTTGGCCAGGAAGGTGCTCTTGGCCTGGTTGGCCTTGACGGCGTCATTGCGGGCGTGTTCCAGCTCCTGCGTGCGCTGGCAGACCAGCTGTTCGAGCTCCTGTCGATACTGCTGCAGTTCGCGCTGGGTCTGCAGCTTGTCGGTGACATCCAGCAGCGAGGCGATGACCAGCTGGGTCTGGCCGTCCGCCCGGTAGCTGGCCACCGAGACGGTCAGGTCGATGACGCGGCCGTCCTTGCGCACGGCGCGCTGGTCCATCTGGTAGTGATCGACCTCGCCGGCGAGGAGCCGCTGGTAGCTGACCAGGGCTGCGGCCCGGTCTTCCGGGTGGACGAGCTGTTCCCACTTCATGTGCTGAAGCTCGTCTTCGGTGTAGCCCAGCATGTCGCAGTAGCGGCGGTTGTAGCGCACCCAGCGCTTGTCCGGCGTGGTGATGTTGATGCCGATGTTGCCCAGATCGAACTGGGAGCGGAACATGAACTCGCTTTCTTTGAGCGCGTTCAGGGCCTGGTCGCGGCTGCGACGAGCCCGGGTGGCATTGAGACCATAGCTCAGCGTCTCGACCAGCCGGGTCAGGAGCTCGATTTCGTCCGGCTGAAAGGCGTCGGGTTCCGCGGCGTAGAGCGACAGCACGCCGATCTTGTCGTCGTCCAGCTTGAAGGGCAGCCCGGCGGATGACTGAAACCCGTGCCGCAACGCCGCCTCACGCCAGGGAGCCATGGCCGGGTTGGTCAGGAAGTTCTGGTTGCACACCGGCCGCATGCTGCGCACGGCCGTGCCGCAAGGGCCATGGCCGCGCTCGTCGTCAGCCCAGGAGAAGCTCAGACCTTCCAGGTAATCGGATGCGCCGCCAGCGCAGGCAATCGGGTGGATGGTGTGGGCGTCATCGTGCATCGCCTCCCCCACCCAGGCCATCAGGTAGCCGCCATCCTTGACGGCCAGTTCGCACACCTGACGCACCAGATCATCCTCGGTGGCGGCGTGAATCAGCATGCTGCTGGCTTCGGCCAGCAGGCGCGAGGCCCGGTTGATCTTCTTGAGTTCCAGCTGGGTCTGCCGCATGGCCGTGACATCACGGGATACCCCGGCGACGGCATAGATGCGGCCGTGTGCGTCGAACAGCGGTGTCTTGATCGACTGCACCAGCACCTGTCGCCCGTCGCTGGCATAGGTGATCAGCGATTCAGACGTGTGCGAGCGCCCGGATGCCATGGCCGCCAGGTCACTCTTGCGGAAGTATTCAGCCTGTTCGAGCCCGACAAAATCGTGGTCACGCTTGCCGATGATGTCCGCTTCCCGGGCGCCGAAGAATTTTTCGAACTCGGGGTTGCAGGCGAGATAGACACCTTCGAGGTCCTTCACCCAGACAAGGTCGGGGATGGCGCTCATCAGCGCCGACAGGTCTACGCGTTCATGTCGCATCTCGCTCAAGGCGTCCACCCTGGTGTCATGCTGATGCGTGTGACGCTGAGAAAGACGCATGCTGCCTCCCTGGCCTGACGGCCGTCAACGCACGGGTATGCAGCAGCCAGAAAGGGGGTCAGGCTCCGCACCGGGATACACAGGATAACGAAAGGGTCATTGGAGCGGAATAGCGCCCTGCACCAATTCAGCCCCTGCTGGGGGGAATACGCAACATCGGATCTGGCCCGTCAGGGGGCCTGGGGCAGGTCAAACCAGAACTCGCTGCCCTGATCTGGCGCGCTGCGAACATGCAGATCGCTGCCCATCAGTGCCAGCAATTGCTTGCAGATGACCAGTCCGATTCCGGTGCCCGGCTTGTCGCTGTGGTGGCGACCCAGCCGGTTGAAGGGTTCGAACAGGTGTTCGCACTGTTGCGCTGACATGCCCAGCCCCGTGTCCCGGACGGCAAAGCGCAGGCAATCGCCCTGGCGTTGAAGGCTCAGCGTGACATGGCCGCCGGGGCGGTTGTACTTGATGGCATTGCTCAGCAGGTTGAGCAGCACTTGTTTGAGCCGGGTGAGGTCTGCCCTGACCTGGCCGTTCTGGCTTTCGTTGATGATGGCCAGTTGCAGCCTGGCCTGGGCCGCATCGGCCTGCATCATCTGATGGCATGCTTCGATCAGGCTGCCAGCGTCCACCTGTTCGAATTCGATGCGCAACTGCCCGGATTCAATGCGGGAGAAATCCAGGATGTCACTGATCATGCTCAGCAGGTGCTGCCCCGAGCTGTCGATCAGCCCGATCAGGTTGCGCTGGCGTTCGGTGAGGGGCTCGGCGTGGTCCAGTTGCAAGACCTGGGTGAAGCCCAGCACGGCATTGAGCGGCGTGCGCAGCTCGTGGCTCATGCGTGAGAGAAAAGCCGTCTTGGCGCGGTTGGCGGCTTCGGCGGCCAGTTTGGCTTCGCGTTCCTTCTCACGCTCGCGCAATTTGGCGCTCATGTCGGCAAAGCCGTGTTCCAGCATGATGAACTCATGAGGGGTGTGTTGCATGTCGACCGGGCCGGGCTCCTGGCCGTGTGCGATGGCCTGCATGCGTTTGAGCAGTTCATGGGCAGGCTGCATCACGCGGGTCACGGCCAGGCGCCAGGCCACCCACAGCGCGGACAGGTAGAGCAGCACGCTGGCCACCAGCAGGGTGAACAGCGAGCGCTTGAGTTCGGCGGTCAGCTGTGCCTGTGGGATGCCGACCGCCACGCACCAGTCTGATAGCCGTGAGCGGCTGAATGCCGTGACCACGGGAATGCCCTCCAGCGTGACCGTTTCCAGCACACCTTCGCTGGATTGCCTCGACATGCGGACCAGGTCCGGCACGGCGGGCTTGCCGACAAAGCGGGCCATGTCGTGGGTGCGCGCCACCACATTGCCTTTGCTGTCCAGTACGGCGCTGATCCAGTTTCGAGGCAGGTTCTGCGACAGCAGGACCTTGGCAATGCGCTCGGGAAAGATGCCCGCATTGAGGCTGTACACGATGCGCTTGTCGCGCATGACCGGTACACCCAGCGCAAGGATGGGCTTGCCGGTCACGGGCCCGACGAACACGTCCGTGAGCATCGGTTCGCCGGTATCGAAAATGCGTTGCAGCTGCGGCGGCCCACCCACGATTGGCAAGGGGCTGCCCCAGGGCTTGAGCGTGTTGAGCAACTGACGCCCGGATGCATCGATCAGTACGTAGTTGGACACGGCCTGATAGGGCAGCGCGTTTTGGGCCTGTGTATAGAAGCTCGTCAGGTCATCGTTGCTCAGCGCGCTGGAGGAGGCCAGCACGCGCAACGCGGCGGAGATGCCGGCGAGATCGCGGTCCAGGCTGGCCGTGCCCGCTCGGGCGATGGCGATGGCGTTCTGGATGGCATGAGCCTTGTGCTGCCGGTAATCGGACACGATGAACCACGCGCTGAGCAAGATCCCTGGGAGCATGCTCGCGGCCACCAGCCAGATCAGGCTGGTGCGAATGCGCAGGCGTACGCCTTGTCCAGCCTGGTTCTCACGCGCGACGTCAGCTTGCTGGGGTATCTGGCCGGCAAGCCAGGTGAGCTCTTCAGGCATGGCGAAGGCAGCAGAACGCAAGGTCTCGGGCACCTTGCCTCGATACACCTGAGGCAAGGTGGGCGGTTACGGCAACCAATACGACTTACAGCCAGATCAGTAGACCAGAGCCAGCTCGACCTAGCCTGAAAAACCTCTGATTTTTCGTGGTTATGCGCGCGGCGTGTGGCGCAGTTGATCGCTCACAAATGATGAGAAGGCCGTGAGCAAGGGCGTATAGCGTTCTGGCGATTGCTCCAGCTCGGCCAGTGCCATGCACGTGGCTTCCAGCGTGGACAGCTGATCCGGGCGATGCGCCTTGCGGATCAGATAGCGGGATGGTGCATCCGGGCTCAGGGCCAGCCGTGGCAAGGCCTGCAAGGCGGGATGGATGTGCAGCATCTTCAGGCTCTTGCGCCAGGTGCCGTCCAGCACGACCAGTTTGATCTGCGAGGGATGCAAGGTGCTCATGTCGGCGCCGGGCGCAGGCAACTCCGGGTGGGCCGGGTAGAGCAAGACCGTTTGTGATGCCCCGCCGCCGTCGGCCGCCAGCCAGGTCTGCAGTTCGTCAGGATCGAAGGTCTCGCCCACCCGCAGTTCGGTATGTTGCAGACTGAGCTGCAAGAGCCTGGCGCTGCCTTTGGCCTGCTTCACTTCCAGCGGATGCTGCAGGATCAGGACGCGTGCTTCATTGGCCGTGGGGGTGATCCAGGCACAGATGCAGGCACTTTGCGGCCGATCACATCGCGGACACAGGAGGCGGCGCGGCGCGTTCGACACCGGGGCATCACCAGGCACTCAGGCTCCGATGGCCGACACGATGGCCTGTAGCAGCTGCCAGGTACGGGCCACCGAGGCCACTTCCACCTGCTCGCCGGGGGCATGCGCGCCCCGGATGGTGGGGCCGAAGGAGACGATGTCCATGCCCGGGTACTTGGCCGCGATGATGCCGCACTCCAGGCCGGCGTGGATCACCTGCACGCTGGAGGCGCTCTGGAAGGCCCGCTGGTAGACCTGCTGGCACAGCGACAGCAAGGGTGAATCGGGGTTGGGCGTCCAGCCCGGGTAGGCGCCGGACTGCTCGGCCCTGGTGCCCGACAGCGCCCACAGGCTCACGATCTCGTCGGCCAGGGCCTGGCTGCCGCTGTCGCGCAGGGAGCGCACCATGAAGTTGCAACTGCCGCCTTGTGGCTCCAGGTCGACCATGCCCAGGTTGTTGGAGGTCTCGACCACGCCGGCCACGCGTTGGCTCATGCGGCGCACGCCGTGCGGAGCGGCATGCAGGCTGCGCAGCCAGATGGTTTGTTCTGCTTCGCTCAACACATGGCTGGCCGATGCGGGCTCGGCCTGCAGCTTGATGCCTTGCTCCACGCCTTCCAGCTCCTGCGCGAGCAATGCTTGCCAGCTGCCCAAGGCTTTCGACAGTGCATCCGACTGACCGTCAGGCAGCGCGATCACGGCAAAGGCCTCGCGAGGCAGGGCATTGCGCGCGGTGCCGCCTTGCAGGGCCACCAGGTGCAGTGGCAGGCGGGCATTCAGATCGGCCAGCACCCGTACCAGCAGCTTGATGGCGTTGCCGCGTTCTTCGTGGATGTTCACGCCAGAGTGCCCGCCGCGCAGGCCCGTCAGGCTGATGCGCCAGGCCTCATGGCCAGCGGGCAGGGGTTGCGCCATGCCGGGGCGCTGCACGTTCACGTCCATGCCACCTGCGCAGCCCAGGTAGAACTCGCCCCACTCTTCGGTGTCGAGGTTGAGCATCAGCCTGCCTTGCAGCAAGCCGGGCTGCAGGCCCTGTGCGCCGCCCATGCCGGCTTCTTCGTCCACAGTGAACAGCGCTTCCAGCGGCCCGTGTGCGGTCGTCTTGTCTGCCAGCAAGGCCAGGATCATGGCCACGCCCATGCCGTTGTCGGCGCCCAGGGTGGTGCCTTCGGCTTTCACCCAGCCGTCTGCCAGCACGGGGCGGATCGGGTCGCGGCTGAAATCGTGGGTGCTGTCGCTGTTTTTCTGGCAGACCATGTCCAGGTGCCCTTGCAGCACCAGGCCTGGCGTGGTTTCGCGGCCCGCCGTGGCCGGTTTGCGGATGATCAGGTTGCCGGCCGTGTCCACCTGGGTGGCCAGCCCCAGGCCTTCGGCCCACTGGCGCAGATGCTCGCGCAGGGCGTCCTCCTGCTTGGACTGGCGCGGGATGCGGCACAGCGTGGCGAAGTGAGCCCAGACGGCGCTGGGTTCCAGCTGATCCAGGGCGGCGGTGGCGGAAGCGGTCTGTGTCATTTCAGCTGATGGGATCAAACAGGTGGGGCTGGTGTGAAAAGGGACAAGCAACCCGGGGATGCTAAGTCAAGGCGAAACGGAGACAATACCGCCCCATGACACGCCCTGCTCCCGAACTGCTCCTGCCTGCCGGCTCGCTCGACAAGATGCGCGCCGCCTACGATTTTGGCGCCGATGCCGTCTACGCCGGCCAGCCGCGCTACTCCCTGCGCGCCCGCAACAACGAATTCAAGCTGGAGCAGCTGCAGCAAGGCATCACCGAGGCCAAGCAGCGCGGCAAGAAGTTCTACGTCACCAGCAACCTGCTGGCGCACAACGACAAGGTCCGCACCTATCTGCGCGACATCGAACCCGTCATCGCGATGAAGCCCGACGGCATCATCATGGCCGACCCTGGCCTGATCATGATGGTGCGCGAGAAGTGGCCCGAAGTGGCCGTGCACCTGTCCGTACAGGCCAACACGACCAATTTCGCCACCGTCAAGTTCTGGGAAAAGATCGGTGTCAAGCGCATCATCCTGTCGCGCGAGCTGAGCCTCGACGAGATCGAGAAGATCCGCCAGGAATGCCCGGACATGGAGCTGGAAGTCTTCGTGCATGGTGCGTTGTGCATCGCCTATTCGGGCCGCTGCCTGCTGTCGGGCTACTTCAACCGCCGCGACCCCAATCAGGGCACCTGCACCAACGCCTGCCGCTGGGATTACAAGACCCACACGGGTACCGAGCTGTCGGACACGGGCGAGGTCATCCCCATCAAGCTGGAGGGTGACTTCAACTTCGGCAAGGAACAGGAAGAAGCCAACAAGGCCTTCTCGGCCTGCGGTGATGGCCAGCGCCATCCGGCGGCCGATCAGGTCTACCTGCTGGAAGAGTCCGAGCGCCCTGGCGAGCTGATGCCCGTGATGGAAGACGAGCACGGCACCTACATCATGAACTCCAAGGACCTGCGCGCCGTGGAGCACGTGGCCCGCCTGGCTCAGATCGGGGTGGATTCGCTGAAGGTGGAAGGCCGAACCAAGTCGCTTTACTACGTGGCGCGCGTGGCCCAGGTCTACCGCCAGGCCATCAACGATGCCGTGGCCGGCAAGCCCTTCAACCCGGACTTGCTGCTGCAACTGGAAGGCATGGCCAACCGGGGCTACACCAGTGGCTTCCTGGAGCGCCGCCCCGCGCAGGACTACCAGAACTACATCACCGGGCACTCCGAATTCCAGCGCAGCAAGTTCGTGGCCGAAGTGCGCGGCATCGAAGATGGCTGGGCGGAAGTCGAGGTCAAGAACAAGTTTGCCGTGGGCGACACCATCGAGGTCATCCACCCGGCCGGCAACCAGATCGTGAAACTGGAAGCCATGCGCAACATGGACGGTGAACCCATCGATGTGGCACCGGGCAGCCCCCTGCATGTGCGCATTCCTCTGGGCGAGCAATACCGGGGTGCCCTGATCGCCCGCATGTTGGGTTGAGGTGGCGGGTGTCGCCTACGGCACCCGTTCAATGAGCAGATGAAAGTGTGCTGAAGCGCACGGTCGGGTCACCGGTCGACGTTCAGTTCGAACCCCGGCAGACGATGATGACGGTTCACGTTCGTGTTCCTCATCTTTCGCATGACTGATACCGCCATCGCCACACCGCCCAAGGCTGATCCGACCAAACTGAGCGATTTTGCGCAGTCCGTCATCGACGTGCTGGACCAGCTTCGCAAGAGCGGTCCGATGCAAAGCATCGTCTTCCCGCCCTACCCGGAGTTGCTGGCCCGCTTGCAGACGGCGCTGGCGGCTGCCGAACCTGATCTCAACGAGGTGTCCCGGATCGCCACGAGCGACGTGGGCATGTCCATGGCCTTGCTCAAGGCCGCCAACAGCCCCCTGTATGCCGCCGGCCAGCCGGTGCAGACCATCGGCCAGGCCCTGAACCGCCTGGGCCTGGACCAGACCGCTGCCGTCATGACCGGCTTTCTGGCGCAGCGGGCCATCAAGGTCAACAGCCCGCACCTGGCACGCTTCTGGGAGCGCGCCGGCAAGCGCGCCACCGCCCTGGCCTATCTGGCGCAGAAGCTGCCGGGCATGTCGCCCGATGTCGCCTACACCTTCGGCCTCTTCTGCCACGTGGGCATGGCCGTGATGGTGCAAAGCTGCAAGGGCTACACCGGCACCCTGGTCGAGGCCATGGCCCGCAAGGACCGCTCCTTCGTGGCCACCGAAAACGCCAACCACAAGACCGACCACGCCGTGGTGGGTGCCCTGGTGGCGCGCGCCTGGCGCATGCACCCCCTGGTGATCGCCTCGATCCGCCTGCACCACGACCTGGGCAGCCTGGGCGAAAGCCGCATCGACAGCGACATCCACAACCTGCTGGCGGCCGGCCTCATCGCCGACTACCTGATGCGCGAGCACGAAGGCCTGGAGCCCGATGCGGATTGGAAGACCTATTCCGAGGCCGCCTTGGCGTGGTTGCAGATCACGGGCGACGAGCTGGCGGGATGGCAAGTCGAGCTGGGGGATTTGCTCGACGAGGGCTGAAGCGCCCCCCTAAGCTGAAGGGCTGGCGGCCTGCGGGTCGGCTTGCGCTGCGCCTACACTCGCAGCTCAGCTTGACCTTGCCCTGAAAGCCAGCCCGTGAACCGACCCTGCCCCCACCAGGCGGTGGCATGGGCCGTTGCCCTGCTGTGCGCCTCGATGGCCACAGCGGCGCTCGCCCAGACTGCGCCATCGCGATCCGCCCCCGACAACGATGCCGACACCGATCGCCTGCCCGCCGTGCAGATCACGGGCACGGCCTTGCGCCGCATCGATGCCGAAACGGCTTTGCCGGTAACCGTGATCCGGCGCGCCGAGATAGACCGATCCGGTGCGCGCACCACGACCGAGCTGCTGCAGCAATTGCCTGCCATGCAGGGCGTGGTGCCCACCAGCTCGGTGGTGGGCTCTGATTCACGTGGCTATGCCAGCGTGTCCATCCATGACCTGGGGGACGCCTACACGCTGGTGTTGCTCAATGGGCAGCGCATCGCGCCCTTCGCCGGGCAGTTGAGCAGCGGGGCCTTGTCGGGGGTGGACATCAACACCATCCCGCTGGCCATGGTCGATCGCATCGAAGTGCTGACCGATGGTGCTTCTGCTTTGTATGGGGCTGATGCGCTGGGCGGCGTGGTCAACATCATCACCCGCCGTGACGGCGATGCGAACGAAGCCACGGTGGGCTGGACGCTGCCGAAAGGCGGCGCGAGGGAGTGGCGGGCCAGTGCGTTCAAGAGTGTGGGGAGCCTGGACACCGATGGACAGGCGCTGAGCCTGGCAGGTTCGGTTGCCCATCGGTCAGCATTGCGCGCCACGAAGCGCGACTACGCCAGCAACCTGTTTCCGTCTTTCGAGCGAGATGGGCAGCGCTATCGATACGCAGAGTGGCAACTCAGATCGGCACCCGCCAACGTGGTGAACAGCGACTATCTGGCCGGTGGCAATGTCTACTACAACGCCAATGGCACCTGCCCGGGCGGTCAGTACGAGTACTACGGCCTGTGCCTGTACAACTATGCAGCTGATCTGGACATCGTGCCCGAGCAGAAGCAACAAAGCCTGATGGCCAGCTATACAAAGCAAGTGGGGCCCGATGGCAAGCTGCAACTGGATGCATTGTGGTCTCGCAGCGTGGTCCGATCTCACCTGGCACCGGTCTCCACGACGTTCAGCATTGATTCGACGTCACCCTTGTATGCCAGCTATCTCGCTGGATTGGGCATCACCGACGATCCCGCATCGGTTGACTACCGGTTTGTGGACGTGGGGCGACGAGGGTTCGAAGACTCGTCCACCTTGAGCAATCTGGCGATGCGCCTGGAGGGCCGTCTTCATGGGTGGGCGTGGCAAAGCGCCATGACTTACTCGGTCAGCGAGCAGCGCAGCGATATCCAGGGTGCGATGGGCACGAATGCGGCGAACAGCCTGGTGGCCAACAATCTGATTGATCCATTTCTGGCGCCCGGGCAGCAGTCGCCTTCTGGTATGGCGGCCATCATGCGGCAGGTCTACAACGGCAACTGGACGAATGGGCGCAGCAGCTTGTTGGAGTGGCAGGCACAGGCGTCCAACGAACTGGCCCGCTTGCCTGGCGGTACGCTGAAGTGGTCCGTGGGGGCCAATGTGCGCGAGGAGCGCTTGTCCATGCGCCCCAGCCCGTTTGCGGCGGGTCTCCTGTCAGATCCAGCGGCAGGCACCGTGGCCACGTCGGGCCTGGGTGATTTGCGATTGGGTGACGACCTGCCCTTGAAAAGCATGGACGCTTCGCGTCTGGTGATGGGGATCTTTACGGAATGGCTGGCTCCGATTTCAACCCAGACAGACCTGGGCGCGGCGTTACGAGCCGATCATGATGCCCTGTCCGGAGATGCCATCACGGGCAAGGCCAATGTCCGGTGGCGTCTGACTCCCACCGTGCTGTGGCGTGCATCTTTGGGCACGGGCTTCAAGGCGCCTACGCTGGGGCAATTACGCTCACCGGATCGTTCTTCGAGTGTCACCACGTCCAGTCAGGCCTGCACCGCTGGTTTGCAGGAAGTGGCATCACGTTTGGGCGTGGTGCCTTGCGCTGATGGCACTTCTCAGGCCTACCACTATGTCATCGGCGGGAATGATCAGTTGCGCCCTGAGAAGTCAATACAGGGCAGTATGGGACTGAGGCTTGAACCGCTGGCGGGTCACAGCATCGGATTCGATCTGTGGGCTGTTCACATTCACGACCGAATAGGCAGCGTGGATCAAACTGTTGCGTTTGGAAATCCAGGCGCCTACTCGGGCGCGTGGACTGTTGTCGGCAACCAGTTGGCCTTCAACGGACAAGTCGTGAACCGTGGCGCTGTGATGTCAAGCGGGTTCGATGTGGATGCTTCGGTCAGGCGCGGGTCGGCGTTGGGCTTGTTGGACAGCCAGTTGCGTGTATCGACCATTTTGCGAGAGGACAGCCAACTCTATCCTGGCGGCCCTTGGAGCAGCAACATCGGAGACGGCGCCAATGGCACACCCACGCTGAAGTGGCGAGCCACCTGGCGCACCAGCTTGATCCGTGCAGGCTGGACTCACAGCCTGACCGCCCGTTATCAGTCTGGGTATGCAGACATGCCTCGATCTGTTGAGCCGATCGACGCCAATGGTCAACCTACCGGCGCGCCGAATCAGACGATTCAGTTGAAAGTGCCGGGTCAGGTGCTGTGGGACTGGCAAACCAGTTGGCAGTTCAACGCCAACATGCAGGTGAGCGCGGGCATCATCAACGTGTTCAACACCAGGCCGCCGCTGTCCTTGTCCAGTGACGGGACCTTCAAGGGGCAGATGCTCGGCTACGACGAACGCTACTACGACGCCCGCGGCCGCATGCTGACCCTGGAAGCGCGTTTGTCCTTTTAAGCATCCCGGCCGTCAAGCCAAACTCATCATGCAAACCGGCAATCTTTTTTCCATGGCGCCGCCCCCCGAAGAGGGCGAGCGCTTCGACACCTTGCTGCGCCACAAGGGCCTGGTCATCGAGCGCATCGTGAGCTCGTCCAAGATCGAATCCCAACAGTACCTGCAAGCGCAGGACGAATGGGTGGTGCTGTTGCAAGGCGAGGCCGAGCTCGATGTCGCTGGCAAGCGTCTGGCGCTCAAAGCGGGCGACTACGTGTTCATCCCCTCGGCCACGCCCCACACGGTGCTGAGTGCCTCGCAAGGCGCGCTCTGGCTGGCTGTTCATCTGCATGAAACCATCCGTGAGGCGGGTGTCAACAAGGAGCGTTGAATTGACGAAGAAGATGTTGTGCTGGCTGGGCCTGCTGATGGGCGCCTCTCTGGCGTCGGCCAAACCTGTTTTCACCGGCCCTGATCTCAGCGGCGTGTATGACTGCAAGGGGCAGGACGATCATGAAGGGCCTTACTCCGGCACCGTGACGCTGGAACGGGTCCCCGCGCAAAGCGTGCAGCAATATGGGGCCTACAACTTCAAGCTGGATGTGCCTGGATACGGCAGCTACCCGGGCCAGGCTGCGGCCAAGGGCACGCAGATGGCCATCCACTTCGCTTTGACCGACCCGAGCACCAAGGACTACGGCACCGGCATCGCCTCATTCAAGAAGAACAAGCGCGGCAAGTGGACCTTCAGCAAGTTCTATTACGAGCCCGAGTTCAAGGGGGGCAATCACGGCATGGAAGACTGCACCCAGCGTTGAGCTTTGCCTGCCGGCCTCAAGCCACAAAGCGCCACACTGTGAAGAAGTGGCTTGCCGTGCCCCCCAGCACGAACAGATGCCAGATGCCGTGGGCGTGTTTGAGTCGTTTGTCCAGCACGTAGAACACGATGCCCACGGTGTAGAGCAGGCCACCAGCCAGCAGCCACATCCAGCCCTGGTCATGCAGGCCATCCATCAAGGGCGTGGCCGCGCCGATGCCGCACCAGCCCATGAGCACGTACAGCGGCACGGAGGGCACGGTCTCGCGGCCCCACCACAGTTCCTTGCCGATGCCGATCAGCGCCAGCGTCCACTCGAAGGCAAGGATACTCCAGCCCAGCGGGCCATGCAGCGTCACCAGCGTGAAGGGCGTGTAGGTGCCGGCGATCAGCAGGTAGATGGCGCAGTGGTCGACCTTGGCCCACATTTCCTTGCTTGCGCCGCGCACGCTGTGATAAAGCGACGAGGCCGCATACAGCACGATCATCGTGAGGCCGAATACGCTGACGCCGATGATCCTCAGGGCATCACCGCCTTCGATGGCCTGTGCCACCAGCACAGCCGAGCCCACCACGGCCAGGGCCAACCCGAGCAGGTGGGTCACGCTGTTCAATCGCTCACCGTGGTACATGGCGTCCTTGTCGCAAAGGGGGAGGTGAAAGGTGGCGCCATGCTACGCGCGCCTGCACGACATGCTGATGACAGGGCCATGCGGCCATTGCGCCAGATCATGTCTGGTGCATCCATACGCCTGTTTTGACCGTTCGGCGGATGCGCGATACCGCTTGTCCGCAGCGTCTTTCAAGTGTGAAAGATTTGCTTACATGAAGTAACCGGCGGCCTTAATCTGCGTCTGCACAGTTGGCAAACCCGCTGAAAAGCGGGGACGCAAAGCCTCCGGTCTTCCTGCGTGGACGCATGCAAAAGATAGCGGGGTTGCCTCGGTGGAATGGGCCCGTTCCACAGAGACCGTCCCATTGGTTTGGCGCTTGCAATTCTCACCCAACCCTCGAAGTCCGCTGTGACTTCAACCTGTTGAAGGATGCAAGATGAAAGCCCAAGCTTTGATGATCTCCGTGATGCTGGCCTCTCCCGTTTTCGCTGCCAATTTCGGTAGTACGGAGCCACCCAGGACCACGCCCCCCGTCACCCCACCGACCACCACGGTCACGCCCCCGAAGCCCGCCAGCACACCGGCGCCTTCAGGCCCTCAGGTCACGGGCTTGTTCCGCATCGTCAAGCCCGATGGCAGCACGGTGATTGCCCAGACACCGATCGGCATGAGCACCAGCGTGATCAATGTGATCAACGTGGCCACGAGCGACGCCTTCCTCACCAGCGGTGGCAAGTGCGCCTTCAACGTCAAGTATGACGAGGTGTCCGGCGTGGCGGCGACCAACACCACCAACCGTCTGTTCAGCAATGACACGCTGATCGCTCAGAACACCAGGATCGATCTGGCCGCCAATGTGCTCAAGACGATCTGGACGCAGCCCTATCTGGTGCCGGGTCAGAACAACGTGAAGGTGGTGATCAACGCGGATTCGGCCACGCCCAGTGTGGGCTGGGTGCGCGTCAATGTAAGCGGCACATGTGGTGCGGTGGCGACCACCACGCCGCCCAAGACTGAACCACCGAAGACCACGCCACCCAAGACCGAGCCCCCCAAGACCACACCCCCTGTGGTGACGCCGCCTCCTGTCGTGAAGTTCGCGCCTGGATCAGCCGAGTGGAACAACCTCACCAACGCCTTCGGCTACAGCAACTACGGCGTCAACGGGCTCAAGGGCAAGAACTACGCGCGCTACAGCGAACTGGTCAAGTTCAATGCCGACGTGACGGTGGTGTTCAAGGCCAAGGTGGTGGACCAGGCGACCTACAACGCCTTGATGACCCGCTGGAACAGCTTTGTGATGGAGCCAGCCTTCCAGGCGGCGATGAAGGCCATCGTGCCTTCGGCTGACAGGAAGTAAGCGTCGACGAGGGGCTGGCTGGTGTCCAGCCTTGTCAGCCCCCTGTGCGACGCATCTGCACCGAACGTCCAGCGGAGGTACTTCCATGCCCTCTTCACCTTTGACGGTGTCATCAGCCAGACGCGGTTTTGCCCTGTGTGCGCTGTCTCTGCTTGTCCTGAGCGGGCAGGCCGCGCAAGCAGCCAAACCCAGTGTGCCTGCACCGGATCTGACCCAGATGCTGCAGCCCATGCCACTGAGCCAGCCTGACGCGTCGCCACCAGCCAGTGCCACACCGCCACGTGCACCCCGTCCACTGAGCCAGGCATCGCTGGAGGCCTACAGCGCGCCCGGTGCACAGGCACTGGGCAGCACGCCCCAGGGCACCCTGGTGAGGGCCTACGCCATCAACCACATGCGGGCCAGCGAGATGCTGTCCTTGCTGTCGGATCCCGCCATGCCCTTGCTGCCGCGCGATCAAGCCGCCGTGGTGGTGGAGCCGCGCAGCAACCTGCTGCTGGTGCGGGCTTCGCAGGTCGAGCACCAGCTCATCGAGAACCTCATCAAGCGGGTGGACGTGCCTTCCAAGCAGGTGCTGATCGAAGTCAAGATCGTCAGTGCCGACGAATACTTCGGCAAGAGCCTGGGCGCGCGCTTCGGCGTGACCAGCTCCCGCATGCTCAATGCAGCCTCACCCAAACAGACCGGCGTGCAGGTGGGCGGCACCGTGAGCGATCTCAATCAGATTGCCGCCACGGGTGTTTCGGGCTTTCCCAATGGCGTTTCGTTGCCTGCAAGCAACTCTTTGACGCAGGCCGCGGTGAGCAGTCTGGCGCTCGGTTTTTACAAGCTGCCGGCCGGCATCAACATCGGGCTGGAGATCTCGGCGCTGGAAGAGGCCGGGCACACCAAGATCCTGTCGAGCCCCAAGCTGGTGCTCAGCAACCAGAAGCCCGGGCTGATCTCGTCGGGGCAGCGCATCCCCTATTCACGGCCCTCCATCGTGCAGGGTGTGAACACCACGGAGTTCGTGGATGTGAAGGTCTCCGTGGCGGTGACAGCCCTTGTCGCCCCGGACGGAACCATCTCCATGGACCTCACGCTGACCGACGACAGCGTGGGCTCGACCTCGTCGGTCGGGCCCACGATCAACACCAATCAGGCCAACTCCAACGTGACCTTGCAGAGCGGGGAAACCCTGCTGTTAGGCGGCTTCCAGAGCAGCAGCCAGGTCGAAGAGAAGAACCAGACACCCGTGCTGGGCGACCTGCCCGTGGTGGGCTACCTGTTCAAAAACAGGAGCCAGAACACCGTCAAACGTGAACTTCTGTTCATCATCACACCAACGATCATTGAGACAGAACACTTCACAAGCCCCATGAATACTGCACAATAGCTTGCCCGACGATTGCGGGTGCAACTCGAACTTCGACTTATGAACAAGACCGATCTGATCCAGCACCTGGCTGAAAAGCACACCCTGACCAAGGCTGAAGCCGGCCGCATCCTTGACACCCTGCTCGACGTGGTCGTGGCCAGTGTCAAGAAGGGCGACGCCGTCGTGATTCCTGGTTTCGGTTCTTTCAAGCAACACGCACGCGCTGCTCGTAACGGCGTGAACCCCAGCACCGGCGCCAAGATCAAGATTGCCGCCGCCAAGCTGCCCAAGTTCACACCTGGCGCTACCTTCAAGGCTGCTGTGGACCCCAAGGCTGCTGCTCGCAAGGCTGCTGCCAAGCCGGCCGCCAAGCCCGCTGCCAAGAAGCCAGCCGCCAAGAAGGCTGCTGCCAAGAAGAAGTAATCTGCTTGATCAATCTGGTTGGGTTGCGCGTTCACGGCGCCTTGTGCGCCGCACGCGGGCCCGCCAGAGCAAGCTGCCCAAGCCGCCCAGTCCCCAGACCATCTGGGTGCCACTGGCGGTTTCTGGCACCGCTGCCGCAAAGGCAGTACCCAGTCGGGCATGCAGCCCGGTTGTGAAATGCGTACCGTCCCAGTAGACATGGTCCTGCGGATTGGCGCATACCGATATGACGTTCTCGAACGTGCCCTTCACGCATGCCGTGCTGGTGTCGGCAAAGGCGGTACCCGGCGCAGCAAGCAAGGCGGACAGATAGTTGACCGTGTCGAACGATTGAATGGCTGCATCCGGATGTTTTGCGCTGGCTTGGCGCAACGCTGTTGTCAGGCTCTGGTTGTAGGCCTCGGTGGCCGGCTGGAACAGCCTTGACAGGCCCTTGAAGGTCGGCATGCGCGACAGCTCCGGCATCAAGGGGACAAAGAAGTTGCGAGCACCTGCTGCGTACAGCGTGTCCAGTGCTTGCATCATCTGCTGGCTGGCCTTGTCGGCCGTGGCCTGATTGGGGCTGAAGATCATGTCATTGGCGCCGGCCCACAACACGTAGAGCGACTGGCTGTCCAAAGAATGTGCGCCATGCGCCAGCACGTAGCCGTCGACCTGATCCAGCAGCCCGGTTTGTGCCAGTTCTCCCTGCTTGTTCAGAAAATTGCTGCGACCTGTTGTGGCGCCGCCCCATGCTCGGTCGTCCAGTGGGACGCCCAGTGCCAGGGCCATGTATTCCACGGCGACAGGGCCATTTGAAAAGCGCCCGTCGAAGTAATAGGGGGCCTGCGGGAGGTTCTGCCCCGTCGTGTTCTGGAGCTGTTGCCAGACCAGCCCCTGGTCGCTGAGGCTGTCGCCAAACACGATCAGGGCGTTGGGTGAGGTGGCGTTGGCCGCGACGCACAGCAGGGTCAAGGTGGCGGCGAGCCATTGACGGATGTGGTGCAGGCGGGTGTGGTGCATGTCGGTCCCCTGTTGATTGCGAGAGGGGTATTGCGTCATGCCTGGTCAGGCGTGGGCAAGTGCCGTGCGACCGAGTGGTGCCATCCGGCGTTCAAGTGCGGCTGTGGCGACCTGAACGACTCGTTCAGGCGGCTGGCTTGCGGTGCGGGCGAACCAGCCACAAGGTCAGCCCGCTGATGACCTCGACGGCCATCATCACGCGCAGCACGCCATCGGGCCATCCCCATTGCGCCGCCGACATCACACGGCCCACGGCTTGCGAGAAGATCAGGAGCGCCAGGACATCACCCAGCAGGGGTTGGCGATCCACATGGCGCGCCGCCAGCAGGCCCAGCGCCGTGTGCCCCAGCCACAAGCCCGCGTAGATCGCATGCAGCTCGCTGTAGTCATTGGCACTGCGCAGGCCATTGCCCACTGCCTGGGCCACCAGGTCCGGCCGTATCAGGGTTTGCACAGCCAGCCCGGCGAAGACCAAGGCGGTCATCAACAGCATGGCACGCCGCGCGGGCGTGTGGTGGATCAGGGCGATCATGCCGCTGCACTGCGTCCAGGCAAGGTGCGTGCACCAGGGTATTGCTCTTCCACCCAGTCAGGGTGCTTCCACAGGATGCGCAGGTCCTTGTGGCGCCACACATCGCCCCACATGGCGACCCACTCGTCGAGGTTCAGGCGCAGCGGGTTGAGCGTGGTGGGCTGGCGGTGGCTGATGCCGTAGACGATCTTGCCGGCGTCCTTTTCGTCCACGAAGGTGCCGAACAGGCGATCCCAGATGATCAACACGCCGCCGAAGTTGGTGTCGATCTGGGCCGGGTTGCGGCCATGGTGCACGCGGTGGTGTGAAGGCGTGTTGAAGATGGCTTCGTACCAGGCGGGCAGGCGCTTGATGGTCTCGGTGTGGATGAAGAACTGGTAGAACAGGTTCAGCTCGATCGCCATCACCACCGACATCTTGTCGAAGCCGATCAGGGCCAGGGGCAGGACCCACACGAAGACCAGGCCGCTCAGGTCAAACAGGAAGTTCTGACGCAACGCGGTCGAGAAGTTGTAGCGCACGGAGCTGTGATGTGTGATGTGCGAGCACCAGGCGTAGCGCACCTTGTGCATCACGAAGTGAGCCACGAAGAAGAGGAAGTCCGTGATGAAGAACAGTAGCGCGATGCCCACCCACTTGTTGGCCGGCTTGTACTGCAGGCCCAGCTTGACCACCTCGTCATAGAACTGGGTGATGAAGACGGCCACCACGACGCCGTCCACCATCTTGTAGATGAAGCCAGTGCTGATGTTGGCGATGGACTCGCGCAGGTTGTAGGCGTCCGTCTTGCCCTGGCGGCGCAGGTAGGCGGCCTCGGCCAGGATGACGACCATGAAGGCCGCGCCGGCGATGAGCACGAAGCTCAATGCGTGAAGGATGTCTTCCATGTTGCTTGTCTCCTCAACGTGATGGCATTGAATGTAAAGACGAGGCTTCAAATCGCATCGACAATCGATGTCGGCTTTTTAACTATCCATGACATATGAGCCTGCTGATGCGCGTCACCGGGGCCTGGACGCAATTGCTCACGGATTGGCTGGATGCGCAGCGCCTGCCTGCGCCGACCATCCGTGCGCGTCTGGCCGCCTATGCACCGGATGACGTCGTCCCGCTGAACGTGTGGCGCGAGATCCTGGACCTGGGCGCTGCGCTCAGGCCGGACCTGCCCGCGCCCGGCTTGTCCATCGGCGCGGGCGTGCTGCCGCGCCATGTGGGCGTGCTGGGCTACCTCGTGCTGGCCAGCGACAACCTGGCGGAGGCCGTGTCCATCTACCAGCGCTACGAGCGCCTGTTCTATGGGGTGGACCTGGCAGAGGTGGTGATGCACCAGGGCGAAGTTGAAATCCGCTGGGCGCGCACCGACACCACGGGCGTGATGGCCGATGAAACCGCCATCGCCGCGCTGGTCACCTTCCTGCGCAAGCAGATCGACAACCCGCCGCCGCCTTCGCGCGTGGGCTTTGTGTATCAGGTGCCGCCCGAGCGGGCGCAGGCTTGCGAGGCCTTCTTTGGTTGCCCGGTTGAGTTCGGTGCCAGCCACACCCTGGTGCGCTTCCCCGTGGCCTACATGAGCATCCCCATGCCGCACCGCGAGCCCGGCTTGCGCGCCCTGCTGGACCGACAGGCCAAGGCCCTGCTGGATGCCCTGCCAGATCCGAACGCCTTCGACAAGGCCGTGCAGCAACTGCTGGTGCGTCTGCTGCCCGATGGCGATGTGTCGGTCGACAAGGTGGCGCAGGCCATGAACCAGTCCACGCGCACCCTCCAGCGCCGCCTGGCCGACAGCGGCATGACCTGGCAGCATTTGCTGGACCGCACGCGCGAGCAACTCGCTCGCCAGTACCTGAGCGACCGCGCTCTTTCACTGGCTGAAATCGCGCTGCTGCTGGGCTACAGCGAACAAAGCGCCTTCACGCGTTCCTTCAAACGCTGGACGGGCCTGACACCCTTGGCTTTCAGGACACAAACTGTTCATATTTAAAGGGCGATACGGGGTGACAATCGGGGGTTACCGTTTTCACACGCCTGACTCATGTCCTCGATCTCCCCGGCGCCTGCCGACCAAGCCGCTGAACCCCCTGCGCCCGACACCGTGCCAGAAGCCGTGCCTGCCGCTGCTGCGACCGCAGACAGCGCTGCTGCACCCGCTCAGGCCCAGCAGCCTGAGTCGCCCGCCGCCACCGCAGCCCGCCTGGCCGAGCTGTTTCCGGCGCTGTTCAAGGGCCAGCCCAAGCCTTTGAAGTTGCGCATCCAGGTTGACATCCAGGAGCGTGCGCCCGGCGTGTTCAGCAAGCAGGCCCTGTCGGCCTTCTTCCGTCGCTACACCGGCGCCACCTCCTACCTGATCGCCGTCTCCAAGGCCACGCAGCGCTTCGATCTGGATGGTCAGCCCGCCGGCGAGTTGACTGACGAACACCGCAAGGTGGCGGCTGACGAGCTGGTGCGCCGCCGCGCCAATGCCAACGCCAAGCGTGAAGCCGAACAGGCCGAGCGCCGTCAGCGTGCTTCGCTGCTGCGTGATTTCGAAACCACCAAGCTGACCACGGCCAACTTCTGCGCCCTCAAGGGCGTGGCGCCCGAAGCCCTGGATGGCCTGCTGGCTCAGGCGCGCGCCGAAGCGCTGGAAGACGCACAGAACCCGCAGCGTCATCATCACGGCCACGGTAGACCGGAACATGGTCGCCGTGATGGCCAGGGCCGCCCCGGCGGTCATGGTGGCAAGCCAGGCAACGGTGGCCCACGTCGCGAGGGCCAGGGGCCTCGTCGCGAAGGTCAGCCTCGTGGTGATGGCCCGCGTGGTGAACAACGCCGTGCCGGTGGCCCTCGCGAAGGTGGCCAGCGTGACGGTGCGCGCCGTGATGGCGGCAACCGTGGCCCGCGTGGTCAAGGTGGCCAGGGCGGTGCAGGTGGTGGCCAAGGTGGCCAGGGTGGTGGCGAACAGGCCAAGGGTTGAGGATGTCGCTGGACGAGGCCAATGCCGCGCCCCTGTCGCGCTTTTCGGATCTGCTGAGCCAGGCGCTGACGCAAGGGCGCTGCGACAAACTGGTCATGGCCAACTACCAGGGCGACGACGCTCAGTTGGGGCCTGACCTGCAGCGCGTGCTGGTGCGCCCCGTCGAGCTCAAGGGCCAGCCGCATCTGTCTTTCGTGCTGCGCTATCCCACCAAGGACATCACCAAGAACCTGCCGCTGGCCGAGGGCATGGCCCACGTGATGGGCTGGGCGCAGGCCCGGACTTTCCGCAACGCCCACCTGCACACGCCGACCGCAGAAGTCCAGCTCGCTTTCAGCAAGAAGGGCAAGGCCAGCGTGCGCGTGGGCAAGCCTTCCAATGCCGAGGCTGCGCAGGCGCGAGCCGAGGCCTCAGCCGCCGGGCGGCCGGGTACCGCTGCCGTGGTGTCGGCGCCATCGGAAGCGGGCTCGGCAGGCCACAACCGCGACAAGCACCGCTTCCTGGAACTGTCGCGCCCCTTCCTGCACGAACTGGGTGTGACCGACGCCCATGGCCACTTGATCCCGGCCATGTCGCGCAAGTGGAAGCAGATCAACAAGTTCGTCGAGGTGTTCGCGGCGGCGCTGGCGCGTTCACCGCTGGCCGAGCAGAACGAGATCCACGTGGTGGACTTCGGCTCAGGCAAGGGCTACCTGACCTTCGCCATCCACGACTGGCTGCGCCACAGCATGGGCCGTGATGCCCGCGTGACCGGGGTCGAGCTGCGTGACGAGCTGGTCAAGCTCTGCCAGCGTGTGATCGGCAAGCTCCAGCTCGAAGGCATGGACTACGAGCAGGGCGACGTGCGCGAGTACCACCCCACCGCGCTCAATGTGATGATCGCCCTGCACGCGTGTGACGTGGCCACCGACTATGCCATTCACCTGGGTATCCGCGCCGGCGCCGAGATCATCATGTGCTCGCCGTGCTGCCACAAGCAGATCCGCCCGCAGCTGCTGAGCCCGCATCCCCTGCGGCCCATCCTGCAACACGGCATCCACCTGGGCCAGGAGGCCGAGATGCTGACCGATGGCCTGCGCGCCATGCTGCTGGACGCGGCGGGTTACGACACCCAGGTCTTCGAGTTCATCTCGCTGGAACACACCAACAAGAACAAGATGATCCTGGCGGTCAAGCGTGCCAAGGCCAAGTCGAATGACGAGGTGGTCGCGCAGATCAAGGACATCAAGGCCTTCTACGGCATCCAGGAGCAGTGCCTGGAAAGCCTGTTGAAGGCGGACGGGCTGTTGCCCGCCTGATTCAGCGTTGGCGGCGTCGCCGGCTTGCCTTGCCTTGTATCGGCATCTTCGTGGGTTTGGGCGGCAAGCCGATCGCGGCACGTGCGAGCGCATCGGCCTCGCCATTGCGGTGGCGCGGGATCCACTTCAAGGCGGGGAGCGAGAACGTGGCCAGCAGTGCGCGGGCTTCATCGAACAAGCCCGCCAGGCGCGCTACCGGTGGTTGTGCAAGGTGGCCATCCAGTTGGGCCACCAGCACGCTGTTGTCACTGTATATCTGCAGCGCGTCTACTTGCGCCGCCTCCAGCGAACGCAAGGCCGCCAGCAGGGCGCGCAACTCGGCTTCGTTGTTGCAGCCCCGTTCGCTGCTGGTGAGGGAGAGCGTGTGCCGAGCACCATCCGGTGCCACGATCACGGCACCCATGCCCATGCGGCCCGGGTTGGGCTCGGCGCTGCCATCGCAATGAACGGTCCAGGTTTGAGAAAGCGGCATGGGCCGAGCATCTCACGAAACCAGGCCCACAGATCATCACACCTCGCCGGGGTGCTCAGCTCAGCAAGCTGAAGTGCGCGTCGTAGTGAATGTGTTCACCTTGTGGCACAGGCTCCAGGTACAGATGAACCTGGCCAGCCTGCGGGTGTGTGAGTTCATGCAGACCTGGTTTCAGCGGCAAGGCCCTGGGCCCCTGGAAGGACACGGTGAACTGTTCCAGTCTGCTTGCAGCGGGGCTTGCGCCCTTGTCACTCACGGCGAGCAAGGTCAGGGTGACGGGGCGGCCCATGCCGGTCTGGCTGTGAAAGCCCTGGCCCATCAAGGCCTGCCAGCGTGCCTGCGCGCTGCTCGACCCTGCCTGGTCAGCAAGCTCAGGCGATGGCGACCCGGTGTGCGCAGCCCACGCGCTACCCAGGGTGGCACTGCTCAGCAAGGCACTGCCACCTTGCACGATGAAGTCACGTTTGTTCATGCTGATGCTCCTCAATGGTGGGGATGCGCGTCATGGCCTGGTACAGGCCGGAGACGGAGGTGATGTCGAAGCCCAGTCGGGCATACCAGTGGCGAACGGGGTTGTCTCTCAACACATGCAGATGGATGGGCACGACATCGGCATCAGCCAGTTGCAGCAGGGCTTGCAGGCAGCTGCTGGCGCCGCCCATGCGCTGAAAGGCTGGCAGCACGGTGATGTCCACCACGCGCAGCCCGTCGTGGTCTTCATGCAGCCACAGTCGGCCGGCAGGCTGGCCATGGTGACGCAGGATCAGCTCGATGGCTGCGGGGTAGTGCAATTCGACCGAGCGACGCTGAGCCAGCATCTGAGACTGAATGAAGGCATCACGCAAGGCGGTGTCAGGCCCCAGCAGTTCCAGTTCAATGCTGCGGGTGCTGGCAAACACTTCCTGCAGGAAGGCGCGATCGCCCGCGCCCGCCGGCACACACTGCCAGGCACCTTTCAGTGCGGCCGGCAGGCGCAGGATCAGCTTGCCTGTGCGCAGTCGCATCATGAGCGGGGCGGGAAGATGCCTTGCATCGCGATGATGAAGGTCAGCGCCAGGGCCGGGGACTGGTTGTTGTGTGCCCAGCCGGCACCATTGGGCTGCACCGCCGTGCCAGCCATGGGTGCAGGTGTGCCCAGCGCGTGGTACAGCGAGGCGTTGTCACTGCTGCGTGCCCACAGCGCTTGCGGACCCGGCTGCGTGCTGTCCGGTGCGGCGGCGCTTTGCAGGGCGTGGTTGTGCTGAGGGGTCTCTGCCGTGCTCAAGGTGTGCGTGGCTTCGCCGTCTGCCTCGCCCAGGCTGCGTGGTGTCAGCCCGGGGCCGTTGCCTGCACCCAGGGGCATGCGCGCTTGCAGGTTGGGCAAGGCGAAGTTGGTGCGGCCATCGCCGCCGTAGGTGGTGCCCAGAATCGAAAACAGCGCGGTGTTTTGTGAGATGGGCAGCAACTGACCGTTGCACAAGGCCCAGCCGGTGGGCGCGAAGTTGCCGGTGAACAGGCGGATCTCGCCGATGAAGGGATCGCTCATCAGATGTCCTTTCAGCCTTGCGACGGGTAGATGCCGAACAAGGAAATGATGAAGTTCAGGCCCAGAAAAGGCGCCATGTTGTTGTGTGGCTGGTTGCCGCCGCTGGGCAGCAAGGCCTGCGCGGCCAATGTGCCTCCCCCGGGCGTGCTGCCGTAGAAGGACGTGGTGGCGGCCTTGCCTGTGAGGCTGCCGCTTACACCCGTACCGGCCGTGGCGTCGGCGGTGGTGGCATTGAGCACGTGGTTGTGGCTGGGCAGCTGCGATGGCAGCAATGTGACCTGCTCCGAGCCGGCAGCCTGGCCGATCACGTAAGGGCTCAGGCCCGGCCCCTGGCCCTGGTGCACGGGCACACGGCCACGCATATCGGGCAGGGCAAAGGTGTTTTGCCCGTCGCCACCATAGGTGGTGCCAATCAGGCTGAACAGGACATCGTTCTGGGCGATGGACAGCAGGCTGCCGTCACACAAGGCCCAGCCAGCGGGCGCAAAGTTGCCCGCAAACAGGCGGATTTCGCCGACATAGGGGTCTGCCATGGTGTCTCCGGGCTCAGTTGCGCGAGGGGAAGATGCCCTGCATCGCGATGATGAAATTGATCGCCAGGTAGGGCTGCATGTTGTTGTGCGCCTGGCTGCCACCGGCTGGCGCCACGGCCTGCGGGCTCATGGGCTGAGCCGGTGAGCTGCCGGCGGCGTAGATGTCCTTGCCGCCGCGCCCTTTGGCTGCTGGCACATTGCCCACGGGGGATGCATTGTTGGCCAGGTCGCTGGCGCCTTGCAGTCCATGGGTATGGGGCGGGATTTCGTTGACCGTCAGCGTGTGCGCTTCTTCACCCACCCGCGCGCCCAGGGGCAGCGCGTTGGCCGTGTGCACCGGGCTGCGCCCGCGCAAGTCAGGCAGGGCGAAGTTGGTGCGTCCGTCGCCACCATAGGTGGTGCCCAGGATGGCGAACAAGGCCTGGTTCTGGGCAATCGACAGCAGTTGCCCGTTGCACAGCGCCCAGCCCTTGGGTGCAAAGGCAAACGCGGTCGGGCGAATTTCGCCCAGGAAAGGTACCGACATGGCGCAATCCTTTCTCAGCGCTTGCTGGCGCGTTGGGTCAGCCCCAGAACAGCCACGCCAAGCAGGGCCAGCAGGGCAGTCGAGGGTTCAGGCACCGCCGTGGTGACCACATCGATGCGGAAATCCACGAAGTTGTTGGACTCGCCCAGCCCACGATCGCGGAACTTGATCTGATCGAGGTTCACCTCGAAGCTGTGCGGCGACAGCAGCTTGACCACTTGCGCGCTGATCAGCGCGGCCTCATTGCTGGCGCCACTGGTGCCGGTGTTGAGGAAGTTGTCCTTGAGCGAATAGCTCAGGCCGGTGATGGCAAAGCCCGTGATGTTGAGCCCGTCGAACTGGTAGCGGGCGTGTTGCGCGCCCAAGCCCAGATAGCCCGTCGTGCCATTGCTGGCGCCTTCGGCCACGCGCAGCTGGAAGGACGTGCCGATGTTCTTGATGAACTCCGCCGGCAGCATGAAGCCCCCAATGCTGCCGCCGTCGCCGGGGACGATCTGCCCGCCTGGTGTCAACGATTGGGTCAGATCGAGTGGTGTCGGGTCGATCGTCACACCATCGCTGGTGATGCCGCCAGGTGCGAGCAAGGACACGGTCAGCGGGCCGCTGTAGTTCGCGGCGTGAGCGGCGCCAGCGCCTGACAGGGTCAGGATGGCGGCCAGTTGCGCGATGCCGGTGCGCCACCGAGGCGTTGCAAGGGCGTGGGCTGGGTGCATGGGTGAACTCCTGAGTTGTGGCATGAATCAGCCGCGACTATGGGTGCGCCGCACCCCGGCAGACCATCCCTAGTTCAGCGCGTGTGCACCTGATACTGAACTGCACCCACTGACATGACTTTGTTCCCATGCCCTTCGGCTCCGTTGATGCGATCATTTATGGGATGCTCGAGGGCCTGGTGCCAGTCGGGCGGGCTGCCGCGGCGGCTTGAAACGCACCTTGTCTGACCTGGTCCAATCTGATCTTGCCCATGAGCGCGGTACACCCCATGAGCGTTGCCCACCGTCCTGTGCCGGATGATTTCCGGGGCGTATGGCAGCGTACGCTGCTGCAGACGGACACGCAGGCTGGTCAGGCGCCGCACAGCGACAGCAGCAGCTGGGTGCGCTGGTTGCAGACCAGTTCCTGGCATGCGGATCTGCGTGTGCCGGCGACGGCCATGCTGGATCGCACACCCAGGCCGCTGGCCGAGCTGAGCGCCACCCAACTGGCGGCACTGGCAACCCAGCAGGGTTTTGTGGGCATCACCCAGGTTGATCACGAAGCAGAAGGCCCTTGCTGCACCTGGCTGCGTCGTGCCGACTACCAGCCGCCGAGCATGAATCCGGACGCCGGGATGATGCTGTTCGACCGGGCCGATCGCGTGATCGAAGTCGGCGTGCATGACGACTACAACGAGGTCTGGGAGCGCTTGCCAGAGTCCGTCGGGCGTTTCATCACCCTGGCAGGCAGCGGGCCGGATGGCCTGGACAACGGTGAGCGCATTCTGGTGGCCGGTCGCTACCTGATGTGGGTCAGGCCCCGACGGGTCCGCTGGCCTCGAGGCCTGAGGCCCGGTTGCACGCTGGTCGATGTGCTGCTGCACAGCCCGGATGAGGCGCGCGCCTGGCTGGATTGCGAGATCTCTTTTGGCGCGCTGGAGGGGGAAGCCTGGGTGATCGAGCGCTCCACCTTGCCCGAGCGCGAAGGCCAGTCCTGGGCCTGGCAGGCCCGGCGCACCGAGCCGGCGCTGGCCGAGCTGGATGTCAATGGACACCGCTCTAGCTGGCAGGTGCTGGAGTGGACGTTTGACGGCGAACTGCTGCGCGGCTGAGCGATACTCGGGCGATGCCCACGCTGCGTCCCCTTGTCCCTGCCCAGCCCGCTGAACCTGCCGAACCTGTCCAGCCGGCGGCGCAGCCCTCTTCGGCAGCGACGGGCCCGGCCGATCCGCAGAAGTTCAAGGTGACGGTGGGGCCCAGCCAGATCGATGGCCAGGGCGCCTTTGCCGGCGAACCGATTCCTGATCGTCGCAAGATCGGTGAAATCCGCGGCGAATTCGTCGACATGCGGACCGCCCGAGCCCGGGCCCGTGAAGCCGAGCGCAGCACCGGCCGCATCTTCATGGTGGCGATCTCCGACAAGCGCGCCGTGGATGCCACCCATTCCACCGACCCGCTGCGCTTTGCCAACCACGCCTGTGATCCGAACATGGTGCTCAAGGTGCAGCAGGGGCGCGTGGCCTTCTACGCCTTGCGCGACATCGCCGAGGGCGAGGAGCTGACGGCCCGCTACGGCAGCACCCATCATGCAGGGCGCCTGCGATGCCAGTGCGGTGCGCCCAATTGCATCGGTCGCATCTGACCCCCTGACCGGGTACAAACCCGTGCCGGCAAAACTGATCCCCCCGCGCTCAGGCGGCCCTCACGGATGAAAACACGGGCCTGGCGCCTTTGATCAATCGCAAACCCATGGTCCCATACATGTAACGCTGCCCGATACTGCGTGCTCAATAACAAGAGCAGCCTCATGTTTGCGACACGTTTGTTCTCGGCAGCAGATCGCGCATCCGGCCATCCCAGGGATCAGTCAGACCTGCACCAGCAGATCTGGAGCGCGCGCGTTCAGATGCTGTGTCAGCACGTGCCGACCGTGATGGTCATGGCCGTCGGGTTCGCCATGGTGCTGGGGTGGCTGTTGCACGAGCAGGTCAACCCGATCAAGGTCTGGTCGTGGTTCGGGCTGCGCTCGATCGTGGTGGCTTGCCGCGTGGTGCAGGCCAGGCTCTACCTGCAGTCCAGGGATCATGCCAGCCAGGCGTGGTACGGCAGCTTCCTGGCCCTGGTACTGGCTGATGGCATCCTGTGGGGGGCGGCCTGGTGGTGGCTGGTGCCGGTGGACCGGCTGGACCTCACGGCCATCACCCTGACGGCCATCCTGGGTGTGGCGGCACTGTCCGCCTTCATCCTGCACGCCGATGTACCCGCCACGGCCACCCATGTGCTGGCCATGTTGATGCCTTGCGCAGCCTACAGCCTGACCCGCCATGACTCCTATGGCATCTTCGGGGCAGTGAGCCTGACGGCCTTCACGCTCCTGCTCCTGCTGGAGACCTACCGGGCCTATGCGCGCCTGTTCGAGCTGCTGACCTTGCGATTCGAGCACGAGCGCATCCTCGGCGAGCGTGAGCAGGCGCTGGCGCTGGCGCAACATCACAGCGAAGCCAAGAGCCGTTTTCTGGCGTCCATGAGCCACGAGATGCGCACACCCTTGCACGGCATCCTGGGACTTTCTCGCCTGCTGCGTGATGACGAAGCGCGGCCCGTGGCGCTGCGTCGGCTGGAGTTGCTGGAGCGATCCGGTGATCACCTGCTCACCGTGATCAACGACGTGCTGGATGTCTCCAAGATCGAGGCCGGGCATGTGCACATCGAACAGGCCTGTTTCGACCTCACCTTGCTGGTCGACGAGGTGGCGGGCGTGTCCACGGTGACGGCCAACCGCAAGGGCCTGCACCTGCGTCTGCGCACCGACCTGCCGGACGGCTACCCGGTGACTGGCGATGCGATGCGGGTGCGTCAGGTACTGCACAACCTGCTGGGCAATGCCATCAAGTTCACCGAGCAGGGGCATGTCACCTTGTACGTGCAGCTCATGGAAGGCCAGCGCGTGTCCTTTGTCGTGCAGGACACCGGCATCGGCATTCCCGAGGACAAGCAACAGTACATCTTCGATGCCTTTCATCAGGTCGACAACGGCCTGGGCAAGCGCCATGGCGGCACCGGCCTGGGGCTGACCATCTCGCGCGAGTTGTGCCGGGCCATGGGTGGGGATCTGCGTTGCAGCAGTGAAAAGGGCGTGGGCTCTACCTTCGAGTGCATCCTGCACCTGCCGCCCAGCAGCGAATTGCCCGCGGTGCGCCGATCACAGCGCAGTACGGCATTGACGGCAGCCTGCACGGTGCTGCTGGTCGAGGACAACCCCATTAACGCCCTGGTGGCCGAGGCCGCCTTGCGCCAGATCGGCGCAGATGTGGAGGTGGTGGACAACGGGCGCAAGGCCATCGACTGGCTGGCGCGACAGTCGGCCCATCTGGTGCTGATGGATTGCCAGTTGCCTGTGATGGATGGCTTCGAGGCCGCACGCCTGATCCGGGAGCAGGAACGCAATCTGGGCTTGCCTGCGGTGCCCATCGTGGCGCTGACCGCCAATATCTTCCCTGGCGAGCGCCAGCGTTGTCTGGACGCGGGCATGGACGATTACCTGGGCAAACCATTCCGACGCGAAGACCTGCACGCCATGCTGATGCGCCACGCAGTCGGCAGCGCGGCCGGTGCAGCACAAGGGACGTCGGACGACGCCGGATCACGTCCCATGGCGGCATGAGTTCCTGCGGCATGGGGGAATGTCCCTGGCAGACACATCTGCTTGCCTCAACAGACAGAAAGTGCTTCACAATGCGCCCCGTTCAGACTCGGCGCGAGGCGCGCCACTTCAGGAGATTCTCAGTGAGCAAGAGATGGCAGTGGGCCGCCCTGGCGGCCATCATGACGGTCAGCCCCCTGGCGCAGGCCGCCAAACAACGTGTATGCGTGTTCGACATTCTGGGCACGGGTGGTGACGGCTACAACGCCGCCAAGGACTACGCCATCGAAATGCAGAAGTACGGCGGCGACATGGAACTCAAGGTCTACGTCGATGAGCGCGTGGGCGTCGAAGACTTCCGCACCGGCCAGTGCGACGCCGTGATGGCCACGGCCTTGCGTACCCACTCCTTCAATGCCCTGACGGCTGCTTTGGACTCCGTGGGTGCCTCCACCGTGGTCAAGAACGGCAAGCTCGACATGGCGGCCAGCCTGGAAGTGGTCCGCAAGACCATCCAGACCTTCTCCAGCCCCAAGGCCGCGTCCCTGATGGTTCAGGGCCAGTACGAAGTGGGCGGCATCGTGCCGCTGGGCGCCGCGTATGCCTTCGTGAATGATCGCCAGATCAGCAACCTGGAAGCCGCCAGCGGCAAACGCGTGGCCGCCTTCGATTACGACAAGGCCCAATCCCAGCTGATCCAGCGCGTGGGCGCGCGCCCTGTGGCCGCTGACGTGACCAACTTCGGCACCATGTTCAACAACGGCAACGTGGACGTGGTGATGGCGCCTTCCATCGCCTACAAGCCGCTTGAACTGCACAAGGGCATGGGCACCAAGGGCGCGGTCCATCGCTTCCCGCTGACCATCCTGACCTACCAGATGATCCTCAAGCGCGACAAGTTCCCTGAAGGCTTTGGCCAGAAGTCGCGTGAAGTCTGGGCCGGTCGCTTCGACAACGTGGTGGAGTTGATCAAGCGCGCAGATGCCACGATCCCGGCCAAGTTCTGGCTGGACCCCACGCCTGTGGACGCCGAGCGCTATGTCAACCTGATGCGCGACGGCCGTATCGACATGGCCGAGAGGGGCTTCTACGACAAGAAGGGCCTGAAGATCATCAAGCGCATTCGCTGCGATGTGAACCCCGCTGCTTCCGACTGCAGCCAGCCCACGGAAACCTGGTGATCGCATGAAGCTGGCCTGATGGCCGGCCTCTTTGGCTGACCAGCCATGAAAAAAGCCTCCTGAACCAGGAGGCTTTTTCTTTGGGGAGATCGAAGAACGATCTGCCCGAGACGATCAGCCCAGAGCGGCCAGGTCGTCAGCAACCTTCTTCAGCAGGTCTTCGGTGATCAGGCCACCGGAGAACTTGGCCACCATCGACAGGGCGAAGCCCTTGCCCATGCCGATTTGCGGATGGGTCGAGATGCCTGGCAGGTGCTTTTCCAGGATGGCCTTGGTGGTTTCGTTGTCCAGCAGGTCGCCGAGTTTGGATTCGATCGAGAAGCTCATGGATGTCTCTCTAAGGATGATGGGTTTACAGAAGATCGCACCCCGCACGTCTGGAGGCGACCTGCCTTGGGTGCATCCTCAAGCATAACTCGCTTCAAACGGGTGTTTGTGACCGGCGGGGGATTTTCATGTCCCTAAGACAAGGGTGTGGCCCCACCCTTGCCGTGAATGACGCTTGCGTTAACACAAATTGCGCTGCATTGCGGCGCTGGAGAGGGCCAATTTTTGTGCTAGCCCGGCTTACTTATCCCCAAAAAAGGGCGAACGAGATTGGCGTGATCTGCCATGTTGGAAGGACGCTGTGCAGCGCACGGGCATACGTCCCAAGTTATTGATTCATAAGGAAAAGTTGCCTCTGCCTTCAGATGGTGCAGATCAGGAGAAACCCCCGCCTGACAAGCAGTTAGCCCGCGTGTGCAGAGGTTTCCCACAAAGTTATCCACAGAAAGCGTGGATAAAACCCATGCCAGTAAAATCAAGCACTTAGCGGTAGGTGTTGGCAGCCCACTTTGATTGAAGAAGGCAAGTTCAAACGTTCGTTTCCGCTTTACCCAAGGTGTTGGCGCGACCGGCCAAATCGCATGAAACAATCGGCCGCGCCGGCCTGGATAGTTCGTGAACAATGTCACGACATCTGACAAACCGTGTAAGGCATTGAGCAACTAGGGAATACCCTGAAATTTATCAGGCGATACCACACTTATCCCCATAAAACCGGGAGCGTGTGCACACAGATGGGGCAGGGCATGCGAAACGGTCATTTGCCCGACACTGTTCGCTAAGTTGTTGATTCATATAGGAAGCCCACAATTGCCTCATCTTGAGGCAATCTGAACCAAACGACCGTCTGACAAGCATTTAGCGCGCATTTACAAAGCTTTCCCACAAAGTTATCCACAGACCCCGTGGATAAGGGTAAAGCCCCGTCGAATCAAGCACTTGCCCCCTTCTGTTCATACCCTTGTAAGAATTTCGGAGACACGAACGCATGCCTGACACCCCCGCTTCCACTTGCCGAATCGGCGTCGTGGTTGAGGCACCTCAACACAGTGGCCTGTGGGGGGCGCTGGACTACCTCAGCGCGCAGCCCCTGGTGCCGGGCACCTTGGTGAGGGTGCCCCTGGGCCGGCGCGTGGTGACGGGCGTGGTGTGGTCCGGCACAGGCTTTGACGAGCAGGCGCCGGCGGTGGAGGAGGCCAGCCTCAAGGCGGTGCTGGAAGTGCTCGATGGCCTGCCCCCTCTGCCCGATGCCTGGCGCCAGCTCGTCAAGTTCGCGGCCGGCTACTACCAGCGCAGCCTGGGCGAGATGGCGCTGATGGTGTTGCCACCCGAGCTGCGCCAGCTGGATGCGCTGCAGTGGGGGCGGCGGCTCAAGCGCTTGAACAAGGCCGTGGCCGAGCCCTCCGTGCCGGATCCGAGTGCCTTGCCTGAACTGACGCCCCAGCAGGAAGCCGCCCTGGCCCAATTGGCCGAACCAGGTGACAAGCCCTTTCTTTTGTGGGGCAGCACGGGCAGCGGCAAGACCGAGGTCTATCTGCGCCAGGCGCAGCGCGCGCTGGATGAAGGCAAGCAGGTGCTGATGATGGTGCCTGAGATCAACCTCACGCCGCAGCTGGAGGCCCGTGTGGCCGAACGCTTTGCCGGGCGCCGCATCGTGTCCCTGCACAGCGCGCTGACACCGGCCCAGCGACTGCGCAACTGGTTGATGGCGCACTATGGCCATGCCGATCTGATTCTGGGCACGCGCCTGTCCGTGTTCACGCCGCTGCCGCGGCTGGGCCTGATCGTGGTCGACGAAGAACATGACCCCAGCTACAAGCAGCAGGATGGTGCGCGCTACTCCGCCCGCGACCTGGCCGTGTACCGGGCGCGGCTGGAGAAGGTGCCCGTGATCCTGGGCTCGGCCACGCCCAGTCTGGAGAGCTGGTTCAACGCCCTGCCTGAATCAGAAGGTGGCACAGGGCGTTATGTGCGCCTGGCCATGCCGGCGCGCGTGGGCGATGGCGACATGCCGCGCGTGCGCATCCTGGATCTGTCGCGTGCGCCCAAGCAGTTGCGCGGGCAGGAGCCACCACCGGTTGCGCAAGAGTTGCTGGACGCCATCGCCCAGCGCGTCGAGCAAGGCGAGCAAAGCCTGGTGCTGCTCAACCGCCGGGGTTATGCCCCGGTCCTGCATTGCAGCGATTGCGGCTGGAAGAGTGGCTGCCCGCACTGCAGCGCCTGGCGCGTGTTCCACAAGGTCGACCGCACCTTGCGTTGTCACCACTGTGGCTTCACCGAACGCGTGCCGCGTGCCTGCCCCGATTGCGGCAACACCGACATCCACCCCGTGGGCCGGGGCACCGAGCGCCTGGAAGAGCAACTGGCCGAAGCCTTGCCCCAGGCCCGCCTCGGTCGCATCGATGCCGATGTGACCAAACACAAAGGCGCCCTGGAAGAACGCCTGGCCAACGTGCACGCCGGCGAGGTAGATGTGCTGGTGGGCACGCAGATGGTGGCCAAGGGGCACGATTTCCGGCGCATCACCCTGGTGGCGGCCGTGAACCCCGATTCAGCCCTGTTCGCCAGCGATTTCCGCGCTGCCGAGCGCCAGTTCGCCTTGCTCTTGCAGGCAGCGGGCCGGGCCGGGCGTGATGCCGATGTGGCCGGGCACAGCGAGATGTGGGTGCAGACCTGGCACCCCATGCACGCGCTGTATCAGGCCTTGCGCCGCTATGACTACGCCGATTTCGCCGCGCAGCAACTCAAGGAACGCGAGATGGCGGGCCTGCCGCCCTATGCCAGCCTGGCCATGCTGCGGGCCGAGGGCAAGACCCAGCAGGCCGCGCAGGACTTCCTCCACGCCGCGGTGGAGGCCGTGCAGCACCTGGCGGAGGAGATCGGTGGCATCACCTTGTACCCACCCGTTCCCACGCCGGTTCAGCGTGTGGCCAATGTGGAGAGGGCACAGTTGATGATCGAGTCGCCCATGCGGCCGGCCTTGCAGCGCTTCCTGGGGCAGTGCCAGCATGTCTGGCTGGAGCTGGCAAAACAAAACCGCCGCAGCGGTTTGATCCGCTGGGCGGTGGATGTGGACCCCCTGTCGATCTGACAGGGGCTTGAGCCATCAGGTCAGCCGAGCATGGCCTCCAGGCCTTCGCACAGCTCGCTCATGGGCGGCATGCCCTTGAGGATGTCGTCGGGCTTGAGGCCCAGCTTCTTGCAGACATCGGCAGGGATGGTGCCGGCCAGTTCTTCTTCGCTCAGCTGGTTGTGCTCGGCACGGGCGCGCCACACGGCCAGGTGGATCACGCCGGCAACCGGGTCGAAGGGCTCGGCCAGCGGGTTGGGGAACTTGCTGATGGCATCACCGAAGGTCACGGGGAAGCGCCATTGGCGGGCCAGTTCGGCGCCGACATTGGCGAAGCTGTAGCCAAAGGAGGTGCTTTCCATGTCGATGCGACGGGGGTCCATCGGCGAGGCCAGCTTGTCCAGGTGCAGCATCTGTTCGGGCATGCCGGCGTGCATCACCAGCTGGCCGATGGCGTGCATCAGGCCCACGGTGAAGGCCTGGTCGCCATTGACGCCGGTTTTCTTGGCCAGCCAGCCGGCCACGGCCGCCGTGTGCAGGCTGTAGCGCCAGAACTGGGACAGGTCCATGCCGGGCATGGATTTGTAGCCGCCGGTCAGGCCGGAGCTGATCACCAGGGTGCGCACGGTCACGAAGCCCAGCATCGACAAGGCGTCGTTGACGGTGCCCACGCTGCGTGACACATGGTAGTAAGCCGAGTTCGCCAGGCGCAGCAAGCGCGCGGACAAGACCGGATCTGCAGCCAGCTTCTTGGCGATCTCGTCGATCGACACATCGTCACTGTTGAAGCTGTCAATCAGCTCGTGAACGATCTTGGGGACGGCCGGAAGGGCCTGGGGTTGCTTGAACAGTGCTTCGAGCTGCATGTTTGCCAGCCTCCATCTCGATTAAAGCCAGGACGGTCTGCCCGTCATCCCGCGCCTGATCGCAACGGGTTTGTGGCAGATTGTTCGCATATCGACCCTTTCGGGCATGACTTGAGCATCGCCGATCGGATATTTTTCGAGCGATGGAAATAAGGCACGGTGTACCTGCTGTTGTGCGCTTACGGTTGCGGCTGTTGGCGTGAAGGATGTCACGATGAAAATCTCATGCACTGAAAAAACCCTGCTGCTGTCGGGCCTGCTGGCCTTGACCGGGCATGCCGCCTGGGCAGGCGCTCGCGACGAGGGCCTGCCACAGCGCAACCTGATCGTGGAATGGCGGATGAGCGGCCAGGGCCAGTCCCAGCAGCGCAACGTGGGCGTGCGCACGGGCCAGATCATCGTAGACAGCCGCGGCGGGGTGGTCGGGCGTACCAGCATCGGCACCGAGCAGTACCAGACCGAGTCGCAGACCGATACCGTGCAGCAGGTGCAGGTGCTCAATGGCGGGCGGGCCAGGCTGTATGTGGGCCGCAGTCAACCTTACACCGTGTGGCAGTGGGCCTGGTCGGGCAGTGCCACCGCAGGCGGCTCATTGGGCTCGATCGGCCCTCAGTCAGGCGCTGCCGGCGCGAGTTACCCGGTCAATGTCGTGCCGCAGACGGTGTGGATCGACATCGGGCAGGGCCTGAACGTCCGGCCCCGCTGGCCCGGCGGCCGGGCACC
>NZ_DASUIS010000064.1:0-3321 GCF_036279675.1 Aquabacterium sp.
GGCAAGGACTGGTGGTTCAAGGTCTGGGGGCCGGACAAGATCGCCGCCGACGACATCGGCAAGCCCGAGGACTGGGTCCTCAAGGCCAACGAGAAGTGGCATGGTTTCGGCAACCTGGCCGAAGGCTTCAACATGCTGGACCCGATCAAGTCCACCATCATCACGCCGGGCCTGGACGTGTCGGGCAAGTTTGCCAAGACCGGTATCCCAGCCAGCATCGTTACCAAGTACCTGGCCGAGCACGGCGTGGTGGTTGAAAAGACCGGCCTGTACTCCTTCTTCATCATGTTCACCATCGGCATCACCAAGGGCCGCTGGAACACCATGTTGACGGCGCTGCAGCAGTTCAAGGACGACTACGACAAGAACGTACCGCTGTGGCGCATCCTGCCGGACTTCTGCAAGAAGTACCCCAAGTACGAGCGCATGGGCCTCAAGGACCTGTGCCAGAGCGTGCACGAGGCCTATGCCAAGGGTGACATCGCCCGTCTGACGACCGAGGTGTACCTGTCAGGGCTGGAGCCTGCGATGAAGCCTTCGGATGCCTATGCCTGTATCGCCCGTTGTCAGACAGAGCGTGTGGACATCGAGAAACTGGAAGGTCGCATCACCACCGCTTTGTTGACCCCGTACCCACCCGGCATCCCGCTGTTGATCCCTGGCGAGCGTTTCAACAAGAAGATCGTGGACTTCCTGAAGTTTGCGCGTGACTTCAACGCGGCTTTCCCGGGCTTTGCGACGGACGTGCACGGCCTCGTGGCAGAAGAACTGCCAGGTGGTGGCGTGCGTTACTACGTGGATTGCGTGGCGCAAGACCAATGAGCCTGCGCAGGGCGAGGCTCAACTGCGGAGATTGAGTCCGCCTGCCTGCCTGCCGGAGTTGGCGCCCAGTTGCACGTGGGCACTGGCTCGGCAGAACTTGCCACGCATGTCCTGCACCATCTCCGACAGCATGTCGGCGTCCTTGATCTGGCCGCGGTAGCGGTTCAGCACCATCTCGGCGAGATCCAGCAGCTTGGCGTTCTGGGTTTTGGAACCATGCACCAGCAGGGTCTTGATGCCGTTGCCTGGTGCGCCTTGTTTTGCCTGCTCCATGGCCTTTTCCGCCTGCTCGCCGATCACCTTGTAGGCCTCGTGGACCATGTCGTAGTAGGGCTCGTGGCTGGCCACGGACATGGCCAACAGGTCGGTGGTCGGTTTGGAGATGCAAAAGCGCGATGCCAGCTTCTTGACCCACAACTCGGCATCCGGCAATTCGAGTTCGCTGCTGCGCAAGCGTGTCAGCAGACCCAGCATGTTGCCGGCGGCTTCAAAGTCAAAGTCGGGTTTCTCGAACTCGGAGGCCATCTCTTTGATCAGTCGAACGACTTCGGCCACCTGTCTTTGCAGCATCAAGGCCAGCACGTTGACCAGCGTGGTCATGCGTCGCAGGCGACTGCTGTTGGACTGCTTCTCATAGGCATGCTGCAGATTGCCCAGACAGCGCTGCACGCCTTTGTAATCCTTCTGTTCGAAGCGGATCTGCGCGAGCATGATCAGGCTCTGAAAGTCGAACATCTTGGAGGTGACGCCCAGACTGGCAGCACGCTCCAGGCTGCGTGAAGCTTCGTCGCTGCGCCCCAGGTAGAAGGCGAGCATGCCCACCTTCTGAAGCCGGCCAATCGAGGAGGGTGTGATCTCCGCCGCGTGCTGATAGGTCTCGTACGCTTCTTCGAACGAACCTGCCTGCAGCTGTGCACGCCCCATCACGTCGTAGGCATCTGCATAGGTCGGGTTTTCTGAGAGCAGGCTCTCCAGCGTCCGTCTGGCCGGCGCCGCGTGGCCGCCTTCCAGTTGCGCACGTGCGATACCCAGTCGGGCCCATGGCATGGCCTTGATTTCGTCCAATGCCTGAAAGAGCTTGCGGGCCTCTTCATGGCGCGCCAGTCGCAGCAGCAGCTCGCCACCTATGCGCGCGGCATAAACCCAGTATTCATCGCGTTTCGCAAAACGCTGCAGGCACAACTCGGCCGCGATGTTGAACTCTTCGCGCTCGATGGCCTCGAAGATGTTGGCCAGGACCACCTTGCGGTGACGTGCCATGTGCAGGCGTTGCGCCAGTGTGTTGGAGGTGTGGGGCTTGAGCAGGTAGCTGTCCAGCGCGGATTCCGCTGCCTCCGCCACCTTCACGTAGGACGCTTCACCGGTGACCATCACGAACACGGTGGAGTAGGGCAGCAGTTGCGCGCGACGCAGGTCGTCCAGCAGGTCCGACCCGGTCATGTTGCAGTCGTCGAAATGGTAGTCGCACAGGACCACATCGAAGGTCTGGTGCTCCAACGCGCGACGGGCATCGCTGATCTTGCCCGCTTGCGCAATGCTCTGCAGGCCCAGGTCGGCCAGCATCGAGCGCAGGATGCTGCGCGAGGTCTGGTTGGTGTCGATGATCAACGCGCGGCAGCTGCTCAGATCCGTCACAGGGACGCCTGATGGAGACTGAGAACTGGACGTGATAGTCGGGAAGTTCATGAGTGTCGACTGCGGTGGCGGGTCGAACCGGCTCACGGCCTGATCGACGATTAAGTCGACTCTCTCACGTTTGAAGTATTCACAAACGTGAATAAGTGCGCTGTCTGCCCGTCAAATCACGGCAGCCACAGTTCGAAGCGTGCACCACCCTCAGGGCGGTTGAGCAGCGCGATGTGCCCACGGCGCTCGCCGCTGCGATGGGCTTCTGCAACCGATTTGCACAGATCCGTTCCCAGGCCGGTCGAACTGGCAGAGGGATCGATGGCGCCCAGTCCCGGGCCGTCATCGTCGATCACGAAGACCAGGAAACCATCTTGGCCACGCAGGCCGAGCGTGACCTGGCTGCGGGCAAAACGGCTGGCGTTGTGAAAGGCGGCGTCCAGCGCCATGTGAACCAGGCGCTGGTCAAAGTACCAGTAAGTCGGCGCTTCTGCTGCCACGTCCATCACCACGCGTGGTGCGTTGGGCAGGCTCAGGTGTCGGATCTGGCCGGCTCGGTAGACCAGTTCCAGCACATCCCTGGGGGATTCGTCTTCGCAATGGGTGTGCATGTCGCCCGCGGCGCCGTAGACCGTGAGGAACTGCACGAACTGTCGGCGCAACTCCGTGCAGCGCATGTAGGCGCTGTGCGCCATGGCGGGCGACGGGTCGTCGATCAGGCTCTCCAGTTCTCCCTCCAGAGAACCGAGGGCGTTCTTCAGGTCGTGTGCGATGAGGGCGAAGGATGAGGCTTCCATGATGGTCTCGTCAGCCTGCTCAGGCTTGCGCGGGCTGTTTTTCCAGCTCGTGCATGGTTTCGCGGAAGTAGCGGCG
>NZ_DASUIS010000065.1:0-44550 GCF_036279675.1 Aquabacterium sp.
TGCGAATTCGCCAATGACCTGCTGCACCGCGGGATCGAGCCCACCGTGCTGGATCTGGCCGATCGCGTGCTGTCCCGCCTGTTGCCGCCCGAAGCCAGCCAGTTGCTGCAAGAAAAGCTGCAAGCCGGTGGCACGAGCTTCCGCTTTGGCGTGGGCGCCAGCAGCATCGACAAGGCCGGCAACGGCCTGAAAGTGACGCTCAGCGACGGCAACACGCTGGAGACCGATCTGGTGCTGTCGGCCATCGGCCTCAAGCCCCGCACGCATCTGGCCACGCAGGCTGGGGTGCTGACAGGCCGCGGCGTGATGGTCAACCGTGAACTGGCCACCAATGTGCCGCACGTCTACGCCGTGGGCGATTGCGCCGAGGTGGAAGGCCACCTGCTGCCTTACGTGATGCCGCTGATGCAGCAGGCACGCGCCCTGGCCGCCACGCTGTCGGGCAAGCCCACGCCTGTGGCCTACCCCGCCATGCCCGTGGTCGTGAAGACGCCCGCCTGGCCCACCGTGGTGTGCCCGCCCCCCGCCAATGCCGCAGGCCAGTGGGTGGTGACCAGCACGGAGGAATCGGTCGAAGCCCGTTTCACGGCCGCCGATAACCCCGAGCAACTGCTGGGCTTCGCCCTGCAAGGCAAGGCCGTGACGCAGCGTCAGGCCATGGCAGCCCTGGTACCGGCCATCCTGGCCTGAGTCCAGAACCGATCTGCCCCGAGAGCCCGCCCGGGCTCTCGTTTCATTTCAACCGGCCCGCGACACTGTGTCAGCGGCCGGTTTGAACACGCACGCGGATTGCGTTAACCTTGAGCCCCTTTTTGGCCAGCACCTCGATCAGGCGCGGCTGAAGCTGGCGCAACTTGGCTGACACGGCCGCGTTGGCTGCCAGCAGTGTCCATCCTTCGTCGTCAACCGGCCCCGCCTTGACATAAGGGGCCATGGCTGGCGGCAGGAAGACGCGCACTGCCTCCAGGCAGGCCTGAGACATCTGAAGCCTCTGCATGAGGCTGGCAAGCTGATTCGAGCGCCCCATGGCCGCGGTCACCTGAGGTACGTCAGGTGTCATAGGCTTGTAAGTGGCGGTTCGGGTGTAACGGCTTGCGCTCATGGGACGTCAGGCCAGGTGGTTGGCAGGCTCAAGATTCAGATGGTTCGATGCGGAAGGTTCTTGCATGCAGATTTTGATCACGACCAGCGCTCTGTCGCGAACCCGCGTGCTGCAGTTTACGCCCCTGACCCTGGTGTTGTCGCTGCTGGCGCTGGCCTTGCCGATGATGATCCTCAGCCTGATGCTCTACCACGCCGTGGTGCTCAAGGCCGCGCACGAGCACTGGCCAGTGATCTCTCAAGCGGTGCGCTACGTGGAACAACAGGAGTTCGCACAACGCGATCGCTACATGCGCGAGAACCTGGACGCGATGGCCGCCAAGGTGGGTGACATGCAAGCCAAGCTGATGCACCTGGAAGCCGTGAGTGAGCGCGTGGCCGGCATGGCGGGCATGAAACCCGACGAACTCAAGAAAATCGAAGCCGAACCCAAAGCCGCATCAGGCGGCCCCCTGGTCAGCATGCTGGACGACAAGCCCACCTCACGCATCCTGCAGGAACTCAACGAGCAGATGGGCAATCTGCAGTCCTCGAGCGAACGCGACGCAGACGTGTTCACACTGATCGAATCTCACCTTTTTGAAAAGCGACTGGAAGCCTTGATGGTGCCCAGCAGCGCGCCCGTGATCGGACCGATCGGATCGGGCTTCGGCTTTCGCACCGACCCGTTCACGCATCGCCCGGCACTGCACACGGGGCTGGATTTCCCGGCTGATCCAGGCACGGCGATCATGGCCGCCGCTGGTGGCGTGGTGTTGTCGGCGGGGCCTCATCCGCAGTATGGTCAACTGGTGGAACTGGATCACGGCAACGGCCTGGTAACCCGCTATGCCCACACCTCGCGCATGCTGGTCAAGCAAGGGGATCTGGTCAAGCGCGGCCAGAAGATCGCCGAGGTGGGCAACACGGGGCGCTCAACGGGCCCCCACCTGCACTTCGAGGTGCTGGTGGAAGGGGTACAGCAGAACCCGGCCAAGTTCCTGGCCAGTCAACATCCGGCCCCCACAAACACAGCTTCACAAAAGAGCAACATCGTTTCGTTAAAGTAAGCCTCCATGCAGGGTCGTATGTACAAGCGTCTGGGCTGGCACCTGCTGCTGGCCCTGGTCATGCTGCTGATGCAGCAGGTCGGCTTGCGCCATACCCTGCAACACGCCACGCGCGATGATGGCAACCAGGCGCACACCCTGTGTGTGGAATGCCTGGCCCATCACGCGGCAGATGCGAGCGTGGCCCCCTCCGTGCCCACGCTGGCGCTGGCCCGGTTCGAGCATGTGCTGACTGCGGACACCGCTCAGCCGCAATGTGCTCAAGGCGCATCCGGCGCCTACCTCGCGCGCGCGCCACCTGCCCTCTTTTCTGCCTGATTCGTTCACGCCTGAAGGGCAGTGCGACGCAGCATGCGTTCGTCCGCCCTGCCTGGCGTGTGCCTGACGATCCTGGCCGCCTGAGCACTCAGGCTGGCCGCAGAAGAGACTTTTCCATCATGCGTATTCATTCGTCTGGCCGCGAAGGCCTGGACGCGCACGGCCATGTCGCCGCCGCGCCATCATCCTCACTCCTCACAACGGCCCCCATGACATCACCATGGGCTCGCACCATGGCCTTGGGCGCCATGAGCCTCCTGGCCACGGTGACCCAGCACGCGCTCGCTGCGCAGGCCACTCTGCCCATCAGCACAGACGCGCAAACGGTATCCGACCTGCGCCGTCAGATCGACGACATGCGTCGGCAATACGAGACCCGCCTCAAGGAGCTGGAAGCCCGCCTGGATCAGGTTCAACAGGCACAGACGGGCACGGCAAACGCAGTACCAGCCACACCCGTGGCCGACGGTACCGGCACCACTGCCAGCACAGCCAATGGCTTCAACCCCATGGTGTCGGTGATCCTGAGTGGCACGTATGCCAGCCTGTCCAAGGACCCAGGTACCTGGCAGCTCAGCGGCTTCATCCCCGGCGGCGATGAGATCGGACCTGGTCAACGCGGCTTCAGCCTGGGCGAGTCCGAGCTCACACTCAGCGCCAACATCGACCCCTGGTGGTATGGCGCACTGACCCTGGCGGTGTCGCCGGAAGACACGATCTCGGCCGAAGAAGCCTTTGTGCAGACCACAGCGCTGCCTGCAGGCCTGAAGCTCAAGGTGGGCCGATTCTTCTCGGGCCTGGGTTACCTCAACGAGCAACATGCCCACACCTGGGACTTTGTGGATGCACCGCTGGCTTACCAGGCCTTCCTGGGCGGCCAGTACAAGCAGGAGGGCGTGCAGCTCAAATGGCTGGCCCCCACCGATCAGTTCATCGAGCTGGGCGCGGAGCTGGGCAATGGCCACAGCTTCCCTGGCAATGACCGCAACCGGAATTCAGCCGGCGCTGCCTCACTGTTTGCCCACACCGGTGGCGACCTGGGTGACAGCCACAGCTGGCGTGCCGGCCTGAGCTGGTTGAACACCAAAGCCCAGGACCGCGCCTGGGATGCCGTCGATGCGGCCGACCAGACCGTGAGCAACGCCTTCACCGGCAACAGCCGCATGTGGGTGGCCGATGCCGTGTGGAAATGGGCGCCAAACGGCAATGGCAAGGTCACCAACTTCAAGCTGCAAGGCGAGTACTTCCGCCGCACCGAATCCGGCGAGGTGGTGTACGACACGGGCAATGCGGCCACACCCGGCGATTACCGCTCGGCGCAATCGGGCTGGTACCTGCAAGGCATCTACCAGTTCACCACCGGCTGGCGCGTCGGCTTGCGTCATGACGAACTCGACAGCGGCACGGTGGACTACGGCCTCAACACGCCAAGCCTCGTGCTGACCGACTACAAGCCCAAGCGTGACAGCCTGATGCTGGACTGGTCGCCCAGCGAATTCAGCCGCTGGCGCCTGCAGGTGAGCAACGACCGCTCACGCGAAGGCATCAACGACAGGCAACTGTTCCTGCAGTATCAGATGAGCCTGGGTGCGCACGGCGCGCACAGCTACTGAGCCACGCGATGAACATGATTCGGAGAACACACATGACGACAACTTCTGCCATCCGAGGGCTGTCCATCGGTGCAGGCCTCGCACTCAGCCTGATCAGCCAACACGCGCAAGCCATCAAGGTCTTTGCCTGCGAGCCTGAATGGGCCGCCCTGACCAAGGAGCTGGCCGGCGACCAGGCCAGCATCTACACCGCCACCAATGCCTTGCAGGACCCGCATCAGGTACAGGCCAAACCCAGCCTGATCGCCGCCGTGCGCAATGCCGAACTGATGGTGTGCACGGGTGCCGAGCTGGAGGTGGGCTGGCTGCCCGTGCTCTTGCGCCAGTCAGGCAACCCGGCCGTGCAAACCGGCCAGCCCGGCCAGTTCAATGCCGCAGACTACGTGCGCAAGCTGGAAGTGCCGACCAGACTGGACCGTGCCGATGGCGATGTGCACGCGTCCGGCAACCCGCACATCCAGACGGACCCGCGCAACATCGCGGCAGTGGCACAGGCCCTGGCCAAACGGCTGGCTGAAGTCGACGCAGCGCATGCCACGGTCTACCAGGCGCGCCTGGCAGATTTCAACACGCGCTGGAACCAGGCCATGACGCGCTGGACGCAAGCGGCTGTGCCACTCAAGGGCATGCCCATCGTGGTACAGCACAAGGGCTTTCCGTATCTGGAGGCCTGGCTGGGCCTGAACCAGGTCATCTCGCTGGAGCCCAAACCCGGCGTGGAGCCCAGCAGTGCCTACTTGTCCACCGTGCTCACGCAACTGCAGAAGCAACCCGCCAAGGTGATCATCCGCGCCGCCTACAACGACGGGCGCGGGTCGCAATGGCTGTCGGAGCGTGCGCACATCCCGGTGGCCGTGTTGCCCTTCACCGTGGGCGGCAGCGACAAGGCCAAGGATCTGTTCGGCCTGTTTGACGACACCATCGAGCAACTGCTCAAAGCCAGCAAGGGGTAAGCGCCATGGGCAGCCTGAGTGTGCATGAGGTGGACTGGTCCATCGTAGGCCCGGCCCTGATCGCCGGTTTGCTGGTGTTGGCCACGCACGTGCCACTGGGGCTGCAGGTGCTGCGCAAGGGCATCGTCTTCATCGACCTGGCGATCGCGCAGATCGCCGGGCTGGGGGTGATCGCAGCCGACGCGCTGGGCTGGGAGCCGCAAGGCTGGGCCGTGCAAGGTGCAGCGGTGCTGGCCGCCCTGAGCGGTGCGGCCCTGCTGACCTGGACCGAAAAACGCTGGCCCGACATCCAGGAGGCCCTGATCGGCACCCTGTTTGTGCTGGCTTCTTGTGTGGGCATCCTGCTGCTGGCGGGCAACCCGCACGGCGGTGAACACCTCAAGGATCTGCTGGTGGGGCAGATTCTGTGGGTCTCGACGGGACAGCTGTGGGCCGTGGCCGGCCTGTCGGCACTGGTGCTGGCCCTGTGGTTCGGCCTGGGCGCGCGCCTGGGGCGGGCCGGTTTTTACCTCTTGTTTGCGCTGGCCGTGACGGCCTCCGTTCAACTCGTCGGGGTGTATCTGGTGTTCAGCAGCCTGATCATGCCGGCGCTGGCGGTGCGAAACGCGCCGCCCGAGCGGCAGTTGCCGCTGGCCTGGGGTGCCGGTGCATTGGCCTACGCCCTGGGGCTGGCCCTGTCCGCCATGGTGGACATGCCCTCCGGTGCGGTGGTGGTGCTGGCCATGGCGCTGATCTGCATCGCCCTGAGTGCCATGATCCGAAAACGGCCGGCGCCTTCTGAAACGCCCTGAAACAAGTTCCCCGCCCGGCACCCTTGAATAAGGGCGGGGAAAGCCCCTCCTAGGAAGGACGCGTGCGCGTCGCGGAAGCGTCACCCCCGGGTGCTACACTTTTTGGCTTTGGTTGACTGGGGAAATTGTCCCTGGCCGACTCGTGCTGACCACGTGGTCAACACACCGATCGATTGGATTGATAGCTCCATGTTGCCCAAGATACTGACTTCGATTTTTGGTAGCCGTAACGAACGCCTGCTCAAGGAGTACCGGCGTACGGTAGCCAGGATCAATGCGCTGGAGCCCACTTTCGAGCCCTTGAGCGACGATCAGCTGCGCGCCAAGACCGAAGAGTTCAAGCAACGCCTGTCCAAGGGCGAAACGCTCGACGACATCCTGCCCGAAGCGTTCGCGGTGGTGCGCGAAGGCTCCAAGCGCGTCTTCAAGATGCGCCACTTCGATGTGCAGATGCTGGGCGGCCTGTCGCTGCACAACGGCAAGATCGCCGAAATGCGCACCGGCGAAGGCAAGACCCTGACCGCCACCCTGCCCGTCTACCTCAATGCCCTGAGCGGCAAGGGCGTGCATCTGGTGACGGTGAACGACTACCTCGCACGCCGTGACGCCGAGTGGATGGGCAAGCTCTACAACTTCCTGGGTCTGAGCGTGGGCATCAACCTGCCCCAGATGCCCCGCGAGGAAAAGCAGGCCGCCTACGCCGCCGACATCACCTACGGCACGAACAACGAATACGGCTTCGACTATCTGCGTGACAACATGGTCTACGAGGTAGAAGACCGAGTGCAGCGTGGCCTGAACTACGCCATCGTCGACGAAGTGGACTCGATCCTGATCGACGAAGCCCGCACGCCACTGATCATCTCCGGTCAGGCTGAAGACCACACCGAGATGTATGTGCGCATCAACGCCGTGGTGCCCAAGCTCAAGAAGCAGATCGGTGAAGCCGATCCGCGCACTGGTGAAGGCGTGATCGAAGCCGGCGATTTCACCGCCGACGAGAAGTCCCGCCAGGTCTTCCTGACCGAGCAAGGCCATGAAAACGCCGAGCGCCTGCTGCTGGAGGCCGGCCTGCTGGTCGAAGGCGCCAGCCTGTACGACGCGGCCAACATCACGCTGATGCACCACGTGTACGCCGCCCTGCGTGCGCACCACCTGTTCAACAAGGATCAGCATTACGTGGTCCAGAACGGTGAAGTGATCATCGTGGACGAATTCACCGGCCGCCTGATGGCTGGCCGCCGCTGGTCCGATGGCCTGCACCAGGCCGTTGAAGCCAAGGAAGGCGTGCACATCCAGGCCGAGAACCAGACGCTGGCCTCGATCACCTTCCAGAACTATTTCCGCATGTACGGCAAGCTTTCGGGCATGACCGGCACCGCCGACACCGAGGCTTATGAATTCCAGGAAATCTACGGTCTGGAAACGATCGTCATCCCCCCCAACCGCATCCTCGCGCGCAAAGACCAGCTCGATCTGGTCTACAAGACCGCCAAGGAAAAGTATCAAGCTATCGCTGCGGACATCAAGGAATGCCACGAGCGTGGTCAGCCAACCCTGGTTGGCACAACCAGCATCGAAAACTCTGAACTGATCGCGCAGCTGCTGACACGTGAAGGCCTGCCGCATCAGGTGCTCAACGCCAAGCAGCACGCCCGTGAGGCCGAGATCGTGGCCCAGGCCGGCCGCCCCGGCGTGATCACGATCGCCACCAACATGGCCGGTCGTGGTACCGACATCGTGCTGGGTGGCAACATCGAGAAAGACATCCAGGCCATCGAAGCCGATGAAACCCTGGACCACGCCGCCAAGGAAGCCAGGATCGCTGCGCTGAAGGCCGAGCAGGCCAAGCTGAACGAGCAGGTCAAGGCCGCTGGCGGCCTGCGCATCATCGCCACCGAGCGCCATGAATCGCGTCGTATCGACAACCAGTTGCGTGGCCGCGCCGGCCGTCAGGGTGACCCAGGTTCCTCGCGCTTCTACCTGTCGCTGGACGATCCGCTGATGCGCATCTTCGCCGGTGACCGCGTGCGCGCCATCATGGACCGCCTGAAGATGCCCGAAGGTGAAGCCATCGAAGCCGGTATCGTGACGCGCTCCATCGAGAGCGCTCAGCGCAAGGTGGAAGGCCACAACTTCGACATGCGCAAGCAGCTGCTGGAGTACGACGACGTGTCGAACGACCAGCGCAAGGTCATCTACCAGCAGCGCAACGAGATCCTCGAAACGGTGGACGTGGTCGAGGCCATCACCAATCTGCGCAAGGGCGCCATGACCGATGTCGTGCGCACCTTCGTGCCCGCCGAGAGCCTGGAAGAACAGTGGGACCTGGTCACGCTGGAGAAGGTGCTCAAGGACGAATGGCACCTGGAGATCGAACTGGTCAAGTGGGTGGAAGGTCAGACCGCCGCCGATGACGATGACGTGCTCAACCACGTGATCGATGCAGCCAATGCGCGCTATCAGGAAAAGACCGGCGTGGTGGGCCGCGAGCAGTTTGCTTCGTTCGAACGCATGGTGCTGCTGCAATCCATCGACACGCACTGGCGCGAGCACCTGGCTTCGCTGGACTACCTGCGTCAGGGCATCCACCTGCGTGGCTATGCTCAGAAGAACCCCAAGCAGGAATACAAGCGCGAAGCCTTCGAGCTCTTCGGCCAGTTGCTGGATGTGGTCAAGATGGACGTCACCCGCGTGCTGATGACCGTGCAGATCAAATCGCAGGAAGAAGCCGAACAAGCCGCTCAGGCCATCGAGCACCAGGGCGAGAGCTTCATGAACGTGACCTACACGCACCCCAACGAAGACGGCACCGTGGCGCAGGAAACCGATCCGGCGACCGTGGCCGCCGAAGTACCGCGCGTGGGCCGCAACGATCCCTGCCCATGCGGCAGTGGCCAGAAGTACAAGAACTGCCACGGCAAGCTGGCTTGATCGGCACTTGATGCAGTGCAGCACCGGCCAGTTCGGTGCACCAACAAAGGGCCCAGCTGGGCCCTTTGTCATTCAACGCTCCCTTTTGTCGCCAATGCCACCTGCGGCACACCCGCGAATGCAGGCTTCTACTGGCGAACCCTAGGCGCAACTCGTCGCATGCGAATTGACAATGCTCGGGTTGCCACCTAGCGTGCAACACCTGATTGCCAAAACGACTTGACAGCGCCTGTTGATGCGCTGCAACAGGAGACATCCCCTTGAGCACCACGCCCGCCACCAATCCACTGGGCCAGACCTGGTTCGGTCGATTAGCCAATCTGTCCACCCTCGCGCTGTTGATCCTGATCCTGGTCATCAGCACCGGTGAGATGGTGCATGGGCAATTGCTCAAGTTCGGCGAGGTCATGTTCAGCGACCCTGGCCAGAAGGTGCAGTACTTCCTGCTGCGCGCTGATCCCGAGAAGCCTACCTGCAACCGCGATGTGAACGTGGAACAGGAAGTGGCACGTCAGGAAGCTGCCGCGGCCAGTGGCGCCCCGATGAATGGCACAGGCCAGTCCGACGACGTGGACGATCTGTTCGGTGAGCGCAAATTCAACGCGGCGGCGGTCCGTGAATCGCTCAAGGCGACCGTCGCCAACTGCGTGGAACGCCATGAGATGTACGAGCATGTCCGTGACCACATCACGCCCTCGCTCAAGTTCTATCGCGGCCTGGAGACCAGCTTCTTCGTGCTGTTCAAGTTTGGTGCGGACAACCGCTCCATGATCCTGCTGATCCTGCTGACGGTGACGGCAGCCTTCACGACCATGGGCTTCCACCACATCAGCCTGCGCCCCGCCCGTTATGCGCGAGACTTCAAGGCCCAGGCCTGGTCGATGACCATCTGCAGCCTGATGATGCTGTACTCCTGCGTGCGCTACTACCAGATCTCTGTGGAGTCAGGCGTGGCCGTGGAAGACCCTCGTGTCTACTTCATGTGGATGGTGCTGTTTGCCGTACTGGCAGCAGTAAGCGCCTATCGCATCGTGCGCCCACCACAGAGTCACGACAACGAACAAGGCACCTGGGCGCGCGCGCTGGAATGCATCCCCCTGATCGCCAACCTGGGCATCTTCAGTTGCGTCTACTTCTTCATGCATGGCCACCCATCCGGGCCGGCCATCTACGCACACAAGATCCTGGACTTCATCAGCATCCCGCTGGCCCTGGCCCTGCACATCTGGGCGGGCATGCTGTTCAAGCAAAGTCGCCTGGTCGACCTGTTCATGAACATCATGCGGCCGTGGAAGCTGTCGCCTGAGGCGCTCACCTACATCATCCTGCTGGCTGCGGGCCTGCCCACGGCGTATGCAGGCGTGTCCAGCGTGTTCGTGATCGCAGCCGGCGCCATCATCTACCACGAGGTGCGCGCGGTGGGCGGCTCCAGCCAGTACGCGCTGGCGGCCACAGCCATGTCGGGTTCACTCGGTGTGGTGCTCAGCCCCAGCTTGCTGGTGGTGGGCATTGCCGCGCTGAACAGGCAGGTCACCACGGCCCAGCTGTTCTATTGGGGTGGCTTCGTGTTTGCCTTGACCTCGACGATGTTCTTCATCGCCTCGCAGATTCACCGCCACAACCGCCATCAACGTGCCCAGGTAGCCTCACCCAGTGTGGCCATTCCTGCCATGCTGCGCGAGATGAAGGTGGTGATCCCATATGTGGTGCTGGTGGCGGCCATTGCCATGTTCTACAGCCATGTGCTGGACACGCCCTTCAACGAAATCTCTGCGCCCAGCATCCTGCCCGTCATGATGTTGCTCGTGCTGATCTTCGACAAGAAGATGAGTGCGCGCGAAGAGAGTTCGCGCCAGTTCGCATCGGTCGGCGCTGCGGCGGCCAAGCCCGCGCGAGGGGCAAGCCATGCCATGGCTCCCGGCAGCGAGGAGGCATACCAGCCAGCCTATGCAGCCCAACGCCAGAAGACGTCGCTCAAAGCCATCGACGCAGCGACCACCGAAACCATCGAGCACGTGGGCTCCTACATCAGCCTGATGCTGTTCACCCAGTTGATTGGTGGTGTGGTCGAGCGCTCGGAAGTCATGAGCCTGGCGCCACAGGTCTTCCCCAATGTGTGGATGGCCATGGGCTTCCTGGTGGTGGCCAAGGTGATTCTGGGCATGGTGATGGAACCCATGGGCGCGATTCTGCTGGTGTCCAGCACGCTGGCGCCGATGGCCTACGCCAATGGCATCGAACCCGTGCACTTCTGGATGATGGTGCTGGTGGCCTTCGAGCTGGGCTATCTCCTGCCCCCTGTGGCCATCAACCAGTTGCTGACCCGACAGGTGGTGGGCGAAGCCGAGATCGACAAGTCCGATGCCGAGGTGGCGGGCCAGACCTTCTACCGTCGCTACGAGCGCTGGATCCTGCCCTGCATCGTGATGTCGATCAGCCTGGGCATCGTGGCCTTCGGCCCCTTGCTGGTGCAGCGCGTAGCCTTCTTCCAGCCGATTGCCAAACTGTTCATCTGACACACTCCAGCATGACTGGCATCACAAGAGCCCTTCGGGGCTCTTGTTGATTCAGCACCTGCGATACACGCCTCCGAACCATGCAGACAACAGCCTCCCCCACGGCATACGAGGCCTTGATCAAGCCCAACCTTGTTCGACTGTTGATTCAACAGCCCGTGTGGGCGCTTGTGTTTTCCGCCTTCTACAAGTCTCTGGACATGGCCAACCGCTCGGAGATGGAGCAGCACTTCGGCTACTGGCAGTACTTCATCGCCAACCTGATCGCCTCCGGTACCGCTCTGGCGCTGGGCGGCCTGCTCTGGTTCGTTCTAGCCCGACACTATTGGCTGAATGATCCTGCAGCGCGCGTACGTCTGGAAAACGAAGGGATGTACGCAGTGCTCCCCTTGCCAGTAGCCATCATTCATGCATTGGCCATGTTCATCGTGTGCGCACCTTTGTCCTACTGGATCTGGACGCTCTACATGGATTGGACTGGCGCCTGGACGCCTCTGCTGCTCAGCATCACCAACCTCAAGACCTCCATGGTGTTCAACGCCTTTGCGTCCATTGTGGTGTTCTCGGTCGATATCTTCCGCGTAAGGGCCCACATGCAGCGGCTGAGGGCAGAGAAGGCTGATCGTCTGCACGTGGAGGCGCAACTGCAGCGGCTGCAGGCCCAGATGGAGCCCCACATGCTGTTCAACACGCTGGCCAATCTGCACGCACTCATCGAGACGCAACCGGCCACTGCACAGGACATGCTGGCCCACCTCATCGATTACCTGCGGGCCACCTTGAGCGCCAGCCGGACAGGTGCGCTGCCGCTGAGGGAAGAGATGGACCGTGTGATGGACTACCTGAGCCTGATGCAGATACGCATGGGTCCGCGTCTGCAAGTCAGCGTGGACGTCCCCGACCATCTGGCCGACGTCACCGTGCCACCCATGCTGGTGCAGCCTCTGGTTGAAAACGCCATCAAGCACGGCCTTGATCCCCAACCGGAAGGAGGCTGGCTGCACATCTCTGCCTCGCGTCGCGTGCACAACGGCCAGGACCAGCTGGAGATCGTTGTGCGCGACACAGGGCAAGGCTTGCAGGCAGCAGCCACCAAGCCCGCGCAGAAAGATGGCCACGGTGGTTTCGGCTTGCAATGCATCCGCTCACGCCTGGAAACCAGTTACGGATCCCTGGCTCGCTTCAGCATCGACGCAGGCCCCGATCAGATCGGCACCATGGCGACCCTGTTGCTGCCCGCTCACGGCCTGCAGGCCCCCGTCTTGCCGCCAACCAACGCACCCAGTCCATGAACCCAGTCACCGCTCTGATTGCCGAAGACGAACCCGTCCTGGCCAGCGCCCTGCAGCGCCAGCTCGCACGCTTGTGGCCAGACCTGCGCATCACACAAGTGGCCAGCGATGGATTGCAAGCCTGCCAGGCTGCCCTGAGCACGCGGCCTGATGTGCTCTTTCTCGATATCCACATGCCTGGTGCATCAGGGCTCGAAGTGGCCGAGCGTGTCATCGAAGACTGGCCTGCCGATCATCCCCTGCCCTTGATCGTGTTCATCACGGCCTACGATCACCACGCTGTCGCCGCATTCGAGCACGCAGCCATCGACTACGTGCTCAAGCCCATCCGCGCCGAGCGCCTGGCGGTGACCTGCCTGCGCGTACAGCAACAACTGAATGCGCGCCGACAAGCGAGCGTCGAGGATGCACTGCCACATCAACTCATGGCGCTTCGACAGGCACAACCTGCCAGTCCCGCCGGGGAGGAACCGTTGCGGGTATTGCAAGCAGCCGCTGGCACCAATGTGTACGTGATCCCGCTCGACGACATCATCTACCTGGAGGCTGCCGACAAATACGTCCGCATCGTCACGCAAGACAGCCATCCGGGCACGGCAGACAAGCTCATTCGGACCCCCTTGAAGGAGCTGCTTCCCAGGCTGGATCAGAGCGTGTTCTGGCAGATCCACCGCAGCCACGTCGTCAACGTGCGCGCCATTGATCGCGTCAGCCGTCAGCTCAACCGCACACGCGTGCACCTCAAGAACCGGACAGAGACACTGGATGTGAGCCGCATGTACACCCACCTTTTCAAAGCCATGTAGCCTCACCATGGACGTGGCGTGGCCTGCGATTGGCGACGGCCACAAGGCCGCTGGCACCCGCATCAGACGCTTCATCTCAGCGCTGTTGCACCTGCTTCTGCCGGGCTTCAGGATGGTCACCAAACAGACCATCAGGAGCCGACACCATGCGCACACCCCAAGCCCCCCGGCGCAGCAGGCCACAGCCAGCCATCGCCTTGCTGGCCACCTTGATCCTGCTGATCGCCACGGTCTATGGGCTCACGGCCATCAGCTACCCCATCAGCTTGATCAGGCAGGAGGTGCCGATCTCCACACGCTGGATCATGCAAGCCGTGTCCAGCGAGTTCCTGCTGGGCGATGCCGCAGCCATGCGCCAGATTGTCATCAACTACACACGCGGCTTTGCCGGCATCGGGGCACACACGCTGTTCGGCGGCCTCGCGCTGACGCTGTGTGCCCTGCAATTCGTCGCGCCGCTGCGCCGGTTCAGCCCCCGCCTGCACCGCGTGCTGGGCTGGTCAGCCGCCGCCAGCATCGGGCTGGCCATGACCGGCGCCATGGGCTACCTGTGGGTGACGCCCGCCAAGGACGGTCCTTCAGGCGAGCCCTTTGCGGCGGCACTCTGGGTGCAATCGCTCACGACTTTGATGGCGCTCGGCCTGGCGATCAGGAGTGCGCGTCAACGCGACTTCAGGACCCACATGGCCTGGATGACCTTGCTGATGGCCAGCCTGATGAATGCCCCCATGCTGCGGCTGGAAGGTGTGTTGGTCGGCCGCCTGCTGCCCCTCAACGGCTTTCAGGCCAACGCCGGGCTGGCCGTGATCCTCATGCCACAGGCAGTCTGGTTGATGGCCTGGTGGATGAACCGCATCGGCCAGTTGGACCTGCCGCTGCTGCGCCCCCGGCTCACGCTGTCAATGCCTGCCATGCAGACCATGGCCGCGATGGGCACGGTGGTGGTGGTGCATGAAGGCATCCTGGCCCCTTGGGGCATGGATGCGCTGGCCCATTGGCGCACCGCCGATACCCTGTTGCCAGCCATGGCTGCCCTCTGGGCCCTGAGCACAGCAGCGTTGCTCTGGCACCTGCCGGGTGAAGGCCACCATGTGCAATCGGGACGCCCTGTCCGGATACGTGTACTGGCGCTGATGGCCACATCCGCGGTCGGTGCGTGGCTCCTGGTCACCACGCCGCAAGCCCACTCGCCCGTCAACCTCATCGGGCGGCAGTTCTACTGGGCCGCCTATGGTGTCAGCACCTTGAGCCTGGCGCTCTTCGGGCTGCTGCAACGGCAGACAAGCCTGGCCCTGGTGCCATGGCGCACGATGTTGCTGATCAACGCCTTGCAGCCCGGGCTGTGCCTGCCTTTCGGCATCGCACTGGCCTGGACCGGTTGGTCACTCAGCGCCATCCAGACGTCGGCACTGACCTTGAGTTGGGCCTTCGTGGCCTGGCACGGTTTTGCCTCTGCCTACGGGCTGCCGCTCCCGGGTGGCGGCGTGCGCAACATGCCCACCGGCAAATCCTGCGCACAGGTTTGATCTGACTGCTGGCAAACCCCGGGGACTGCGGCACAATCTGGCCCTTGTTCGGGCTTCGCTGCTGGAGCCCTCCCCGGAGTCGACCCCACATGCCCGTCAACCTGACCGCCCCCCTCCCTTCCGATCTGCACCCCGTGCCCGGCGTCAAGCTGGGCATCACCATGGCGGGCGTGCGCAAGGCCAATCGCCGTGATCTGACCGTCATCACCCTGGACGAAGGCAGCGCCGTGGCCGGCGTGTTCACCAAAAACCGTTTCTGTGCCGCCCCCGTGCAGCTGTGCCGTGAACGCCTGGCGGCCAGCAGCGAGATCCGCGCTCTGTTGATCAACACCGGCAACGCCAACGCCGGCACCGGCGAAGACGGCCTGGTGCGTGCCCGCTCAACCACCATTGCCCTGGCCCGCCAACTGCACATCTCGCCCGAACAGATCCTGCCGTTTTCGACCGGCGTGATCATGGAGACACTGCCGGTTGACCGCATCGAAGCCGGCCTGGCGGGCGCCATCGCCGACCTGAAGGCTGACAACTGGGCCGTGGCCGCCGAAGGCATCATGACCACGGACACGCTGCCCAAAGGCGCATCGAAGCAGATCACCATCGGCGGGCAGACCGTGACCATCACCGGCATCAGCAAGGGTGCCGGCATGATCAAGCCCAATATGGCGACCATGCTGGGCTATGTGGCCACCGATGCCAACATCGCCCCCGGCCTGCTGCAGGCCCTGGTGACCGAAGCAGCCAATGCCTCGTTCAACCGCATCACGATCGATGGCGACACCTCCACGAACGACTCCTTCGTGCTGATCGCGACCCGCCAGGCCGCGCACGCCGAGATCACCGACCTCAACAGTGCCGACGGCCAGGCCCTGCGTGCCGCCGTGATCGCCGTGTCGCAGCAACTGGCCCAGGCCATCGTGCGTGACGGTGAAGGTGCGACCAAGTTCATCACCATCACCGTCGAAGGTGGCCGCGATGAAGATGAATGCGCCAAGGCCGCCTATGCCATCGCACACTCGCCGCTGGTCAAGACCGCCTTCTTCGCCAGCGACCCCAACCTGGGCCGCATCCTGGCCGCCGTGGGCTACGCCGGCATCGATGATCTGGACCAGAGCCTGATCGAGCTGCACCTGGATGACGTGCACGTGGTGACCAAGGGTGGCCGCCGCCCCGAGTACCGCGAAGAAGATGGCCAGCGCGTGATGAAGCAGTCCGAAATCACCATCCGTGTCGGCCTGGCACGTGGCACCGCCAAAACCACGGTGTGGACTTGCGACCTGTCGCACGAGTACGTGACCATCAACGCCGACTACCGCAGCTGAGCAGGCACAGCCTGCCCCCACCGTCGCGCCTCAGGCCCCCAAGGCCTGGGGCGTTTGCATTTGCAGCCCTGGATGCCCGCTGCATTTGGCTACACTTCCAGACGAATCAAGGGAGTTGAATCCATGCATAACAAGAGCAAGTTGTGGCCTGCTGTCCTGCTGACGCTGTTGATGGCGGCCTATCCAGGCACCTGGGCCGCGTCAACGAAGGCGCACGGCCAGCCCCCCGCCACGCAGAACAATCCTGCCGAGCCAGGCTACCGCATCACCCCGACGCCCGCCTGGGTCAAGGATCCTGGACAGAGCAAGACAGAGGCCCCACGCAAGATGGCCCAGGGCGCCAAGGCTCGCAGGGATCTGCTTGTCGACATGCAGATTCAGGTCACGCCCAAGACGCAGACCACCTACATGCGCGTGCACCAGGCTGCCATGGACAGCTCGACATTGCGCGAGGTGTCCGAGCCCACCATCGGCTTCAACCCGGCCTACCAGCGCCTCTACATCCACAACGTCAGCGTGGTGCGTGACGGCAAACGCAGCGACAGGCTCAAGGACCTGCGCGTGGAAATGCTGCGCCGCGAACAGCAACTCGAAAACAAGGTGCTGGACGGCGCACGTCAGGCGCTCCTCATGCTCAAGGACGTTCGCGTCGGTGACGTGGTGGAGCTGGCCTATTCGATCGAGGGCGTGAACCCGATCTTCGAAGGCAGGTTCTCCGAGCTGATGCACGTGGGCAATGAAGCCGCCATGGACAGGCTGCACCTGCGAATCGAAGCGCCTCTGGACCGCCATCTGCAGATCAAGGGCGTCCCCAACGACGTGGCTGTGGAGCGCTTCGAGGAAAACGGCAAGCAGGTCATCCGTGTGGCGCGCGACAACGTGCCCGCCATCCAGGCCGAATCGGCGACGCCGCCCTGGTACAAGGTCTTCCCGGCCTTCCACGTGAGCGAGTTCCGAAGCTGGGCCGAGGTAGACCAATGGGCCCAACGCCTGTTCGTCATCGAGCCCCCCACGGGTGAAGTGGCACGCCGTATCGCCGACTGGAAGGCCAGGCAGCTACCGCCTGATGTGCTGCTGGCGGAAGTCACGCGCTTCGTGCAGGACGACATCCGCTACTTCAGCGTCAGCCTGGGCGAAAGCTCGCACCGCCCCAAGCCCGCCGCACAGACCCTGGCTGATCGCATGGGCGATTGCAAGGACAAGGTCCTGCTGCTCAACACCTTGCTCAAGGGACTGGGCTTTGACGCCAAGCCGGCGCTGGTCTCGACCTATCGCAACAAGGGTCTGGTGAACTACCTGCCCTCACACGATCAGTTCGACCACGTGATCTCGGCCGTGCAACTCGATGGCCAGCGCTACTTCCTGGATGCCACCGCCAACAACCAGGGCTACACCCTGCAAAACCGCGGCTACTACAGCTATGGCCAGGCACTGGTCGTGGGTGAAGGCAGTCAGGGCCTGCAAGCCGTGGTCCGGCCGACCTTCGCGCAAGACGCGCTGAGTTACCGCCAGGACTGGGACCTGTCCGAACCTAAAAAGCCGGCACAACTCAAGCTCACCCTGAACGCCAAGGGACTGGCGGCCGAACGCTGGCGCGCCATGATCGCCGGCGTGGGGCTGGAACGCATCAATGAGACCATGGCCGGCAGCTACGTGCGGGTCATGCCTGGCCTCAAACCCGTGGGGCAACCAGAGCTGAAGGATTCGCGCGAAACCAATGAACTGACACTGACCATGGGCTTCGAGCACCCGAACGTGGCGCAGTATCAGCGTGGTGGCCTGGAACTGGACCTGGCTGGTGTCGAATTCGGCGATGTCCTTGTCGTACCGCCCGAGGCGCGACGCATCAGCCCCTTCATGCTGGATGTGCCCCGCTTGCTGGACGTGAAGGTGCACGTGCAGACCTTGCGCCCGATCACGGCCACACCACCTCCCGCACAACAGATCAGCGACAAGCACTTCCTGCTGACCAGCCGCATCGACTCGCAAGGGCGAGATCTGAACTGGACCACCCACTACGAACGCCGCAGCGAGGAAGTGCTGCCCGTCGATCTGGACAACTTCCGCGAGCGCACGATGCGTGCCCGGCAGTTCACCAGCCAGCATGTGCGCCTCCTGCTGGTCGAGCGCGCCATGCTCGACCCCATCTATGCCGAGGTCGATCGCCGTGTGCAGCCTTACTACCAGCCTGGCACCAGGCCAGATGCCTTGATGCGTCTGATGCAGGATCAGGAACTCAACCGCCTGCTGGCCAGCCGCGTGCTGCCACTGCTGAACCCGCAGAGCCCCATGGCTTCGCAGGTGCTGGCAGAGCGTGCCATTGCGAACAACCAGGTCGGTGCCTTCCGGGACGGTCTGCTCGATGCCCAGGCTGCCCTGGCTGGCAACCCTGACAGCACCGATGCCCTGGAAGCTCGTGGCGTGGCACTGGTTGGCCTCAACCGCCTCGATGAAGCAGGCAAGGACTTTGAACGCCTGCAGCGTCAGGGTGCCCGCAATGCGCCTGGCATCTGGCTGGGCATCAGCCAGTTCGTGCAGGGCCGCTACACCGATGCGGAGTCCACCTTCCGCAACCAGGTGGCCGACAGCACGGGTGACGAGCGCACCTACGCCCTCATCTGGCTGAACCTGTCCGTGGACCGCCAACGCCCAGGTCAGGGTGGCTCGGCCGTTTCCAATGAACTGCCCAATGTGGACAGCCAGAAGTGGCCCGGTACCGTGCTGCACTTCCTGTCAGGCAAGCTCACGCGCGAGGCCTTGCTGCGCCAGGCTCGGGAAGACGCCGAACAGTCGCGCCTGCGGATGGCCGAGGCGAACTTCTTCATCGGCCAGCAGTTGCTGAACTTCGGCCTCAAGGGTGAAGCCCGCCAGTGGTTCGAAAAGACCATTGAAACCAGGGCCCTGCCCTACCGCGAGGTCACCCTGGCCCAGCTGGAGCTGGACAAGCTGCGCAATCGCCCTTGATTGCGCCGTGCTGAACAGGTGCCAACGGCGAAGCCCCATTGCCGTTGGCGACACCCATTGACCAATCGTCTTGTGACGCTTGCATCTGGACGGAGAGTGCCTAAGGTGGCCTCTCCCTTGACACATCCAGAAAGCACGCCATGCGTCAACAAATCGTTCGCTTACTTGCATCCTGGGCCGCGGGAGCGGCCCTGCTGAGTTCGGCCCACGCCGATACGTTTGCCAGCTCTCCCCCCATTGTTCAAACCAGCCAGGGCGCCATCAGCGGCAAGCTGGTCAACGCGGTCCGCGCCTACCTGGGCATTCCTTATGCGGCGCCGCCAGTGGGCGAGCTGCGCTGGCAATCCCCGCAAGCACCAGCCACCTGGAGCGGCACGCGTGATGGCACCTCATTCGGGCAGCGCTGCGCACAACCGCTGAGCATCGTCTCACCGGAGTCGATCAATGAAGACTGCCTCTTCCTGAATGTGCATGTGCCCGACGACATCGGCAGCAGCAAACTGCCCGTGATGGTCTGGATACACGGGGGCGCCTTCCTGTCCGGCTCTGCGGCTGACTACGACATGACCACACTGGCTCGCAAGGGGCGTGCGGTGGTCGTCTCCATCAATTACCGCGTCGGTGCGTTCGGCTTCTTTCGCCAGCCGGAACTCGCCGCCCAGAACGTGTCGCCCAACCTGGGGCTGCAGGACCAGCAAGCCGCGTTGCGCTGGGTCCAGTCGCAGATCGGTCACTTCGGCGGAGACCCCTCACGCGTGACCATCTTTGGTCACTCCGCAGGCGGCGCGAGCACCTGCCTGCATCTGGTATCGCCTCAATCCAAAGGCCTGTTCCATCGTGCCATTTCACAATCTGGCCCGTGCAACTTGCTCACGGATGCCACGCCTGCATCCATGGAAGCGCAGTCGGTCGCGCTGGGCGTCAAACTCGGGTGCGCTGAAGGCCCAGGCCAGTTGGCCTGCATGCGCCACAAGAGCGCCGAGGACATCATGCGTGGGTCGGTACCCAACGGCAACGAGGTCAATGGCGTCAATATCCGCTGGACGCCCGTGCAGGACGGCCTCACCTTGACCGGCGACCCGGCCAGACAAGTGAGGGATGGGCAGTTCAATCGTGTGCCCGTGATCATCGGCACCACGCACGACGAAGGCAGATTGTTCGTCGGCACGGAATACCACCAGGCCAACCAGTGGTTCGTGACCAGGGCAGACGTCAATGCCTACATCAACAAGATCGCAGGCAATGACACCGCCCTGGCCAGGAAACTGACCAGCACCTACTCCTTCTGGCACTACGGCACGCTCGACAAGGCCTTCAGCGCCATGCTGACAGACTATTTCTTTTCATGTGGTGCCATGGCCGACGCAGAAGCCTTGTCACGCTACGTCCCGACCTACAACTACGAGTTCACCGAGCCCAACTCGCCCGCACCAACTGACCCACTGATGTCGCTGGGCGCCTTCCACGGTGCAGAGTTGACGTTCGTGTTCCAACGCAACATGATCGCCTCGCCCACACCGCTTCCGCCGCTCAATGCGGCTCAGCAAAAGCTGTCAGACCAGATGGTGCGCTACTGGGGCCGGTTTGCCGCCACAGGCAACCCCAACACCTTCCTGCCCCCGTACTGGCCCGCATTCCAGGCTCAGCGCGCCAGCTCATTGAAACTCGACAGCAGCGGGATCTCGGTCTTCGGCGCCCCTGCGTTCAAGCAGGACCACCAATGCGGCCTGTATGAACGGCCATGAGGGGCCCGGCCCTAGGGCACGCCAGAAAAGGTCGGCCAGGGGCCTTGAAAAGCCGCCACACGGCCGCATATCGATCAATAAGGTCAGCGCGGATTCGCAAGAACACCTACAATGACCCAACTTTTCCTGGGGCCGACCTGGTTTCGACGTGGGTGCGGATTCGGGACAGGGCATGTCGAGGACCAGCCACCTCGTAAATCCATCTGGAAACAAACTAACTGCAAACGACGAATCGTTCGCACTCGCCGCTTAATACCGGTGAGCCTCACAACAGTTGGCCTATGGGCTGTGCTGATGTCGCAAGACTGAAGTAGTGAGGTCATTCACATAGGCTGGGTCTGAGCCGGGTCACTCGGTTCAGGTCGAGATTCAGTGACTGGCTAATCTGGTAGCGTGCCGCTGCGCGATCAGGTTGGCGAGATTCAAATCAGACGGCTACACATGTAGATCTGCTCGATGATGGCTTACGGACGGGGGTTCAATTCCCCCCGGCTCCACCAAACAAGTGTTCAGCCTCGCGCTGAACAGCCCAAAAAGCCCCAAGCGCTCCAACGCCTGGGGCTTTTTTCTTTGTCAGACGACGGATTCCCCTCCGCATTTTCCCCACCCCCTGGAGCGCACAGCCAGAACGGTCAGGCAACAGAAAAATGGTGTAATCCCTTCTCGGCAGATGGCTGCCACTCCGATTGACAGAGGGAAGACAAGACATGAAACAATTTCTGATGGCCAGCCTGCTGGCATTGGCTGCCACTGGCGCCTCGGCTCAGGTTGAAAAGGTGTATGCCGGCGGCTCGCTGGGTTGGGCCAAGATCCCGACCACTTGCGCAGCGGGTGAAACTTGTAAAGACAGCAGCGTGGGCTACAAGGTCTATGTCGGCTATGACGACACCGCCAAGATTGCGGGCGAACTGGGTTACATCAATTTCGGCAAGTCCAAGATCGATGCTGGCGCCGCTCACGCAGAGATCAAAGCTCATGCCGTTACCGTGGCGCTGGCGTTCAAGCAACAGCTGGACGCTGGACTCAAAGGTGTACTGCGCCTGGGTGGCGCCAATGTCAGCGTCAAAGAAACCTCCAACTTTGGCTTTGCCGACCAAGGTAGCGGCTGGAACGTCTATGGTGGCGTGGGTCTGGAATACGACATCATGCCTGGCCTGAAGGCGGCAGCGGCACTGGACGTGACCAAGGGCGGCACTGACGGTGGCGACAGCGGCACGCTGTACCTGCTCAGCGCAGGCGTGCAATACCACTTCTGATCAGGCCCTGGCCTCCAGGCAAAAAGGCACTCCGCGGAGTGCCTTTTTTCATGCCCGCTTCAAACTGCCAGCCCCCATCAAAGCGAAATCTTGACGAAAACAAACTCAGGAATGTGCTTGATGATCAGCATGATGAAGCGCCAGAAACCCGGCGTATAGACCACAGCGCGCCCCTTGTCGATGGCCTGACTGATGTCACGCGCCACCTGATCCGGCTTGGCCCACAGCGCGCCCTTCTTGAGGTGCGCCGTCATGGGCGTGTCCACGAAGCCGGGCTTGATGGTGATCACGTGCACGCCCTTCTTGGACAGACGCTGGCGCAGGCCTGAGGCAAACGCGCTGACCAGCGCCTTGGCGCTGCCGTACACATAGTTGCTCTGACGCCCACGGTCGCCTGCGACAGACGAGATCACGGCAATCGCACCACGCCCCTGCGCCGCCAGTTGCTCACCGGCAATCGACATCAGGGCCACCACCGAGGTACCGTTGGTGCGGATCTCGCCCAGCGCGTAATTCACATCGGTCTGCGCACGTTCCTGGTCGGACAAGGTGCCATGCGCAATCAACACCGTATCAAGCCCCTCCATGAAGCGAGTCGCGTCGGCCAGCAAGGCCGCGTGTTGCGCGAAGTCGGTGGCATCGAACACCTTGGTGCCCACGCGTTGCGCGCCGCGCGTCTTCAGATCATCGGCAATCGACTGCAATTGCTGGCTGTTGCGCGCCGCCAGAAAGATCTGGTCGCCACGCTGCGCCCACAGGCGTGCGCAGGCCTCCGCCATGGCCGAGGTGGCCCCCACGATGAGGATTTTTCTCATGATTGCTCCATGACCCGACGCCACATGCCGGAGCTGAAGCGCGGGTCCACATACGATTTGAATTCCGACCAGCGTGGATAGCCGGCCTTGAAGATGGCAGCACCCATGCGCCCATCCTTGGCTGGGTACAGGCGCCCACCCGCATCCAGCACGATGCGATCAAGCTGCTCGAACAGCTTGAACAAACGCGCGCCCTGGTTGGGGAAGTCCAGTGCGAGCGTCGTGCCGGGCTCGGGAAAGGACAACATGCCCCGCGAAGCGGGCTCGCCAAATTGCTTGAGCACCGCCAGGAAGGAGCCCATGCCACTGGCTGCAATGGTTTCCAGCAACTGGCGGGTAGCGGGCAAGGCGCGCTCCGGCGGCACCACGCACTGGTACTGATAGAAGCCTTTGGGCCCGTAGATGCGGTTCCACTCGCGCAAGGCGTCCAGCGGGTAGAAGAACGGCCGGTAATGCTGCAGGCCGCGCACCACGTCCTCACGCTGCTTGTTGAAGTACAGCGTGTTGAAGGACTTCAACGACAAGGCATTGATCAGGGAGATGGGAGGCGTCAAAGGCACGCGCAGGCTGGGCTCGGCCACACCATTGGGCAGGCCAGGCGGCAACAGGCGCGTATCCAGCACAGCAGGCGCATGGTTGCCTCGATTGAACAGCCCCCGGCCCAGCCGCTTGCCTGTAAAGGCGCAGTCGATCCATGACACCGTGTATTCGAAATCTCGCTCCGATGCCGCGCTCAGCTCGAAGAACTCCTCCAGGCTGTGAAAGCGCACCGACTCGGTATCCAGAAACGGATTGGCCACCCGTTTGAGCTGGATCTCGGCCCAGGTGATCAGCCCGGTCAAGCCCAGGCCGCCAATGGTGGCCGCAAACCAGTCTGTGTGTTGCTGAGGTGAGCACACCCTGCGTGTGCCGTCAGACCGCAACAACTCTAACTGCAGCACGTGGTTGCCAAACGAACCAGCCACATGGTGATTCTTGCCATGCACATCATTGGCAATGGCACCGCCCACCGTCACGAACTGTGTGCCCGGGGTGACGGGCAGAAACCAGCCTTGCGGCAACACCAGCTGGATGATGGTGGACAGCAGCACGCCAGCTTCACAGCGCAGCAGGCCGGTCGCGGGATTGAAGTCGATGAAGCGATCGAGCTGACCGGCCAGCAACAAGGCGCCGCCAGGATTGAGGTTGCTGTCGCCGTAGCTGCGCCCATTGCCATATGGCAGCACGGACTGCGCCTGTACAGGCAAAGACAAGGGCTGATGACGACTGCTCAGGCCCACCATCTGATGCGCCTCGCGCAACACACGGCCCCAGGACAGTACGGTCTGCGTGTTCATGACAACCTGATCAAACGGCCAGCCAGAGCACCACGGCGGCCACCAGCCCGGTCACCAGGCTGACCTTGTCCTTCAAGGCATACACCAACGGGTCATCATGCATCTGACCACGATGGGTTTGCATCCAGATGCGGCTGATCCAGTACAACATGACCGGCACCAGTCCCCAGGCGATCTTGGGATGCTTGTACAGCACGCTGATATCCGGCGAGTTGACGTACAGGGCCAGCACGAGGATGCTGAGATAGCCCGATGCCCCACCCAGACTTTGCAGCAAGGCCAGGTCCTCCACCTGATAGCCGCGCCCCTTGGCCTTGAGCTTGCCTTGCTGCCGCATGACGTACAGCTCCGCATAGCGCTTGACGATGGCCAGGCTCAGGAAGATGAAGATCGCAAACATCAACAGCCAGAAAGACAAGGGAATGCCGGTTGCTGCCGCGCCTGCCACGATCCGCACGGTGTACAGCCCTGCCAGGGCCAGCACATCGATCATCACCAGTTGCTTGATGCCGAACGAGTAGGCCAGTGTGGCCACGTAATAGGCGGCCAGCACCAGCATGAACTTGATCGGCAGCAGGCAGGCCAGCCCGATGGCCACGATGAGCAAGGCGGGTGCCGCCATCAAGCCGAACAACAGACTGAGCTGCCCGGAGGCAAAGGGCCGCTTGCACTTGCTGTGATGCTGCCGGTCAGCCGCCAGGTCCAGCATGTCGTTGAGCAGATAGACCGACGAGGCACACAAGCTGAAAGCCATGAACGCCAGCAGGCTGTTGACCAGTGCGGGTATGACACCCAATTGATGTGCGGCGGCCACGGGCACGAAGATCAGCGCGTTCTTGGCCCACTGGTGCACGCGCAATGCCTTGAGGATGACCTTCGGGCCCCCGGGCATGGGCGCAATGGCATGCTCGACCTTGGTGACACCACCTGCTGCCGTCACCAGTGCCGTCCCCGCGTTGACGACGATGGCCGCACGCGCGTGGCGCCACACGGCCAGGTCTACCTGTTCGTTGCCGCAGTAGTCGAAGCCCTTGTCACCAAAGCGCTTGACCAGTTCGGCTGCCTTGTTGGCACCAGACAGGTTCAGCTGCCCATCACTGGCCATCACACCATCGAAGAAGCCGACATGATCTGCCACGGCCTGCGCCAGCCGGATGTCAGAGGCCGTGCACAGCCACACGGCGCGCCCCTGCTCCTTCTGGCCACGCAACCAGTCCAGCAAAGGCTTGGTGTAAGGCAGGGCCGCCCCATCGAGCTGCACGCGACTGGCAATCTGCTGCTTGAGCCGGGCCTTGCCCTGCAGCAGCCAGAAGGGCACCAGCAGCAAATACAGAGGATTGCGCTTGATCAGCAACAGGAAGGACTCGAGCAGGAGATCGCTGTGGATCAGCGTGCCATCCAGATCAACGCACAGTGGAACGGCTTTGGTCATAGTACAACTCGTCACAGATTTCCTGGATCACGCAGCAGCCACACGCAGATCCAGCCAATGAGCACGGCCAGCCAGAGTGTCAGCAAGCGGCACACCAGTGTCAGCAAAATGGCCTGGGATACCGAGTAGCCGTGCGCAACCAGCAAAGCGGTCATGACGGTCTCGGTGCTCCCCAGTCCACCAGGCAGGAAGGACAGCGCCCCCACGATGATGGCGATCGAATATGCCCCCATGGCAGCCAGCAGGGAGATGCGATCAGGCGCGATGGCATCGGCCAGCAACTTGAGTCCCACGGCCTCGGCGCCCCAGGCCATCAAGCCCAGCGCCAGGCCCATCAGCAGCATGCCAGGAGACAGGAACTGACGGGCGTTGGCCAGCATGTGCGCCACGGTCTGGATGGCCTTGACCAATTTGCCATGTGGCCGAAGATCGAGTTGTTGCGCCACCTTGGGCCAGGGCACCAGCGCCACGGCAGCCAAGAGGCCGGCGACCAACCCCATGGCCAGCCACAAAAAGGACTGATAGGCCTGCAACTCGGCCAGAACCGCCGCAGCCAGGATGATCATGGCCAGCAGATCCAGCAGTCGTTCGACAAAGAAGGCCCCGGTGACCTGCGTCATGGTGATGCCTTTGGGCTGGTAATACCGCCCGCGCACCATCTCCCCCAACTTGCCGGGAGACAGCGTGAAAGCGAACCCGGACATGAAGGTCAGCGCGACGAAGCGCCACGGCAGCTTGTGCCCAAGTCGGTTCAGATAGAGACGCCAACGAACCACGCGCAGGGCGTAGTTCCACAGAGACAAGGCGGTCGCGGCCACAAGAGCCATCCAGCCCGCCTCAAGCGGGGCCAGATCTATCTGTGCGATGTCTCGCCGAAACCCGACCACGCACCACGCCGCAAAGGCAAGCAGCAAGCCATACGTCAAGGCACGGCGCCACAGTGGCACGGTAACGGCGACCACCGGATCTAGTGCGTTTTGGACCATCCCGGGATTATCAATGCCCGTTATGTCCACCGCATGAGATTTGTATTCAGCGCGCGCCAGAATCCCTCAAATAGGGAGCCTGGGTATCCTTGGGGGCTAGGGTAACTTCCAATCCCTCCAGCGGCCATTCAATACCGATGTCCGGATCATCCCAGCGAATGCTGCGTTCGCAATCCTTGGCGTAGAAATCGGTGGTCTTGTAGAGGAAGTGCGTGTCGTCCTGCAAAGTCAGGAAGCCATGGGCAAAACCCTCAGGCACCCACAATTGGCGCTTGTTGTCGGCCGTCAGCTCCGCACCGGCCCACTGGCCATAGGTGGGAGAACCCGGTCGGATGTCCACAGCCACATCGAACACCGCCCCCTTCACCACCCTTACCAGCTTGCCCTGCGCGTGCGGTTGCGTCTGGAAGTGCAGGCCGCGCAAGACACCGGCCTTGCTGCAGGAATGGTTGTCCTGCACGAAGGGCCGCGGCACAGGCAACCCCAGCTTGATCAACTCGGCCTCGAAGCGCACCTGGTTGAAGCTTTCCATGAACCAGCCCCGGTCATCGCCAAACACGGCGGGCTCGACGATCACGACATCGGGGATACGGGTGGGAATGAGCTTCATGGGAATCAATAGATCTTGTCGTTGATGACCTTGAGCAGGTACTGCCCATAGCCGTTCTTGAGCATGGGCTGCGCCAGCTTCTGCACCTGCTCGGCCGTGATCCAGCCCGAGCGGAAAGCAATCTCTTCGGGGCAGGCCACCTTCAGGCCCTGGCGTTTTTCCAGTGTGGCGATGAACTGCCCTGCGTCAAGCAGGCTGTCATGCGTACCAGTGTCCAGCCAGGCAAAGCCACGCCCCATGATCTCGACGTTCAACTGCCCTTGCGCCAGATAGCGGGCATTGACGTCGGTGATCTCCAGCTCCCCACGTGCGCTGGGCTTGATGTCAGCGGCGATGTCGCACACCTGCTTGTCATAGAAGTACAAGCCCGTGACCGCGTAGTTGCTCTTGGGCACCTTGGGCTTTTCTTCGATGCTCAAGGCCTGGTACTTGTCGTTGAAGTCCACTACGCCGTAACGCTCCGGATCGTTGACGTGATAGGCGAACACGCTGGCACCCTCATCACGGCTGGCCGCACTGTTGAGCAGGCGCTGCAGATCGTGGCCGTAATAGATGTTGTCGCCCAGCACGAGTGCGCTGGGATTGTTGCCCACGAAATCGCGCCCCAGGATGAAGGCCTGCGCCAGGCCATCCGGGCTGGGCTGCACGCAATAGCTGATGTTCAGGCCCCACTGGCTGCCATCGCCGAGCAGCGCCTCAAAACGCGGCGTGTCTTGTGGCGTGCTGATCAGCAGGATGTCGCGAATACCAGCCAGCATCAGGGTGCTGAGCGGGTAATAGACCATGGGCTTGTCGTACACCGGCAGCAACTGCTTGCTGATGGCCAGCGTGGCCGGGTGAAGCCGCGTGCCGGAGCCGCCTGCCAGGATGATGCCCTTGCGTGCATTGCGGGAGGTCATGGGGTCACCTTTCAATGATTTCGGTCAGCATGCGCGCCACACCTTGCTGCCAATGGGGCAAGGTCAGGCCGAATGCCTTCTGGAGCTTGCGGGTGTCCAGGCGGGAATTGAGCGGCCGCCTGGCTGGTGTGGGATAGGAACTGGTCGGGGTGGACAACACAGCCTCAGGCGCCACCTTCAAGGGCACGCCCTTGGCGCGCGCCCACTCGATCACAAAACGCGCATAGTCGTGCCAGCTGGTTTCACCACCCGCCACCAGGTGATAGAGCCCAGCCAGTTCTGGCTGGCGCTGCACGGCCAGAATCGCATGCGCGGTGATGTCGGCCAGAAGGTCCGCCCCTGTCGGCGCGCCAAACTGGTCGTTGATCACCTTGAGTTCTTCACGTTCTGCAGCCAGACGCAGCATGGTTCTGGCGAAGTTGCCACCCCGCGCGGCATACACCCAGCTGGTTCTGAAAATGAGGTGTCGGCAGCCACTGTCCTGGATGAGCTGCTCGCCTTCCAGCTTGGTCTGGCCATACACGCTCAATGGTGCGGTCGCGGCATCTTCCTGACGAGGTGCTGTGCCACTGCCATCAAACACGTAATCGGTGCTGTAGTGCACCAGCAGCGCACCGATGCGAGCCGCCTCGGACGCAATGACGCCCGGCGTGGTGGCATTGAGCAAACGCGCCAGTTCGGGCTCGCTCTCAGCCTTGTCCACCGCGGTATGCGCCGCGGCGTTGACGATCACGTCGGGCCGGAGCAGGCGAACCAGCGCGCCCACATCGTCCGGCCTGGCAAAGTTGGCGCGCAGATGAGGCGCCGCTGCCGGCCCGGCAGAGTCATGATCGAACGCATCGAGCTGCCCCAGCGGCGCCAGTGCGCGCTGCAACTCCCAGCCCACCTGGCCGCCCATGCCCAATAGAAGGATCTTCATCAACGCCCCGCGTAGTTCTGCGCGATCCAGTCGCGGTATGAGCCCGAGCGCACCGTGTCGATCCAGGCATTGTTCTCAAGGTACCAGCTCACGGTCTTGTTGATGCCGGACTCGAAGGTCTCGGCTGGTGCCCAGCCGATTTCGCGCTGGATCTTGCGAGGATCGATGGCGTAGCGGCGGTCATGCCCGGGGCGATCCTTCACATAGGTGATGAGGCTTTCGTACTTGGTGCCATCGGCACGCGGGCGGAGTTCATCCAGCTTGCGGCAGATGGTGGTCACCACATCGATGTTCTTGATCTCGTTGATGCCGCCCACGTTGTAGGTTTCCCCCGTGCGGCCCTTTTCAAGCACCTGGCAGATGGCTTCACAGTGATCACGCACATACAGCCAGTCACGGATGTTGAGGCCATCGCCATACACCGGCAGGGGCTTGCCCTCCAGTGCATTGAGGATCATCAGCGGTATCAGCTTCTCGGGGAAGTGATAAGGCCCGTAGTTGTTGCTGCAGTTGGTCGTCAGCGTGGGCAGACCATAGGTATGGTGATAGGCACGCACCAGGTGGTCACTACCAGCCTTGCTGGCGGAATACGGGCTGTTGGGCGCGTAGGGCGTGGTTTCGGAGAAGGCCGGATCGGTATCAGACAAGGACCCATAAACCTCGTCGGTCGAGACGTGCAGGAAGCGGAATGCACTTTTCTCGGCCTCGTCCATTTGCCCCCAGTTCTGGCGAGTTTCTTCCAGCAGGCTGAAAGTACCCACCATATTCGTCTGAATGAATTCACCCGGGCCGTGAATGGAACGATCCACGTGGCTTTCTGCTGCGAAATGCACAATGGCACGCGGACGATATTGACTCAAGGCCTGACGCACCGCTTCGCGGTCGGCGATATCAGCCTGAATCAGCGTGGCGCGACCTGCTTGCAGATGCGCCGCAATCGTGTTGGGATTACCGGCGTAGGTCAATTTATCAAAAACGACGACCGGCTCCTGCACGCTCAGCCCCAGCCGGGCCTGCCGCTCGAACCAATGGTGGACGAAATTGCCACCGATGAAACCTGCGCCGCCTGTAATCAGAATCATATTGGATTGCTCCGTGGTCGGACCATCTGCCTCAAACCGTGCATTATGCAGACCAGAGCCCCTGGAATGGATGTCCTGGCGCGCCAATACCCTCGCCTGAATGCCCGACAATACCGCCATGAGCAAAGTACTGGTTACCGGCGCGGCCGGATTCATTGGCATGCACGTGACACTGTCGCTGCTGCGGCGCGGCGACACGGTGGTCGGCATCGACAACCTCAATGACTACTACGATCCGCAACTGAAGAAAGACCGGATAGCCCATATCCAGGCGCAATGCCCCGATGCGGCCTTCCGATTCGAGTTGCTTGACATTGCCGACAACGCCGCCTTGCAGGCCCTGTTCGACCGCGAACAGTTTGACGGTGTGGTGCACCTGGCCGCTCAGGCCGGTGTGCGCTATTCGTTGCAGAATCCGCACGCCTACGTGCACTCCAACCTGGCCGGCTTCGTGAACATGCTGGAAGCCTGCCGTCACCACAAGACGGGCCACCTGGTCTATGCCAGCAGCTCCAGCGTCTACGGTGGCAATGTGCGCATGCCCTTCTCGGAGGAGGATGCCGTGGACCACCCCGTCAGCCTGTACGCGGCCACCAAGAAGGCCAATGAACTGATGGCGCACACCTACAGCCACTTGTACGGTTTGCCTACCACCGGCTTGCGCTTCTTCACCGTGTACGGCCCCTGGGGCCGCCCGGACATGGCACCGATGCTGTTCACGCGCGCCATCCTGGCTGGCGAGCCGATCAAGGTGTTCAATCACGGCAAGATGCAACGCGACTTCACCTACATCGACGACATCGTCAAAGGTGTGATCGCCACATTGGACAAGCCACCCCAGGCCCAGCCAGACTACGATCGCCAGGACCCTTCTGCGGCCTCATCCTGGGCACCCTACCGGGTCTTCAACATCGGCAACAGCGAGCCTGTCGCCTTGATGGATTTCATCCAGACCATCGAAAGTGCACTGGGCTGCAAGGCCAAGCTGGATCTGCAGCCCATGGCGCCCGGCGACGTGGCCGCCACCTACGCCAGCGTGGACGCACTGACGGCGTGGACGGGCTCAAGCGGCCACACAGATCTGGCCACCGGCATCGGCCATTTCACATCGTGGTACCGAACCTACTTCAAGGGTTAGCACCGGGCATCGCCACCTGCTGACAGCCCTTCGCCCCCACATCCTAGGGGGCGGAGTAGCCCTCACATTGTTACAACAAGCAACAAACACCTGCCGACCAAACCGGACGCCGCTCTACGATTAATACAGTTCGATACAAGTAGAGGCAAGCATGGACGGTTTCAGGCTCTGGGCATGGAGCATGCTGTGCGGCGCATGGATATTCTCCATGGGAGGCTGCCTGCAGGACACGGCTGGAGACAAACCCAAGGATCGCGCAGAAGCCACACGGTTTCTGGCTCAGGCCACGTTCGGCCCGGATGAGGTCAACATCAACCGCGTGATGGCAATCGGTTACGAAGCCTGGATCGACGAGCAGTTCGCGCTCAAACCCAGCTTCACCTACCGCGACTTCATGACCCGACGGGACGCGGAAATCAAGGCCGACAACCCGGGCGACACATCAGCGCGAGCCCGACCTGACCAGGTTCTGGAGGCCTTCTATACACGTGCCTTGACCGACAAGGCCCAATTGCGCGCACGGCTGTCGTTTGCGCTCTCCGAGATCTTCGTTGTTTCCCTGGCTGAGGAGACGCTCAACGGGCGCGTTCCCGGCAAGGTCGCGGGTTACATGGACACCCTGGATGCCGCGCTGGACGGCAGCTACCGGGACTTGCTGGAAGCGGTGGCCAAAAGCCCGGCCATGGGTCAATACCTGACCTACATGGGCAACACCAAGGAGGATCCCGCCATCGGTCACTACCCGGACGAGAACTTCGCCCGGGAAATCATGCAGCTTTTCTCCATCGGCTTGTACGAGATGAACACCGATGGCTCGTACAAGCTCAACGCGCAGGGCAAGCCGATCGAAACCTACACCAACGAGGACATCAAAGGCCTGGCCAAGGTCTTCACCGGCTGGGGGGACTACCGTGGCCCGGCCTACGCCGGTGTGGCGGACAGCCTCTGCATTTCCTGGGCGCCTGAGTGCCGCGACCCCGAAGGCCAATATCAGCCGATGGTGGCCTATCCGGCCTACCACTCCACCTCCGAGAAGAAGTTCCTGGGCATCACCATCCCTGCCCAGGACACGCCATCGCCCCAGAACAGCCTGACTGCGGCGCTGGATCGCCTGGCCTCTCACCCCAACACGGCCCCTTTCATCAGCCGGCAATTGATCCAGCGGCTGGTGACCAGCAACCCTTCGCCTGAGTACGTGACGCGGGTGGTCAATCGTTTCATCCTCACGGGCGGCAACCTCAAAGAGGTCATCAAGGCCATCCTGCTGGACCAGGATGCACGCGGACAGGTATCGCTGATCACGCAAAACGAAGGCAAGTTGCGCGAACCCGTACTGCGACTCACGGCCTTGCTGCGTGCCTTCCCTTTCAGCAGTCCGACCCTGTCGATGTCGTCATCCCCTCTGGACGCCGCCGGGTCCTCGCGGGTGCCTTACGTGACGGCCGGCTTCACCAACGATGCCACGTCCTGGGGGCAGACACCGCTGTTCTCGCCATCGGTCTTCAACTTCTTCAGACCAGGCTACGCACCGCCGCAAAGCCAGATCGGCAAGGCCCATCTGGTCGCCCCCGAACTGCAGATCGTCAACGAGACCACGGTCACCGGTTACGTGAACGCCGTCCTGGATCTGCTGTCCAACGGCATCGGCCCGACCAGCGTCGCCGACGCTGACGGACATTGCGGCGCGTTCACACCGCAGGTACAGCAATACATCCTGTCCCTGGATCCGAAAGTGGCCGCCAACAAGGCATTGCAGGACGCAGCCGCCTCTTGCCAACTGGAAACCATCCTCAGACGCAACATCACGCTGCAACTGTCGGAACAGCGCGCCATGGCAAACGACCCTGGCACCCTCGCGCAGCATGTGGCCGATCGCCTGCTGGGCGGCGCCATCAGCGATGGACTGCGTCAGAACATCATCACCACCCTCAACGCCCTGCCAGTGCCACAACCTGATGGCACTTCTGGCAACAGCGCACTCATAGACAGCGCCCTGGACAAACGTGTCTGGACCGCCATTGCCATGGTGGCCGTGTCGCCCGAGTTCCTGACCACCAAGTGAGATGCAGATGAAGCCGATCAACCGCCGTCAGTTTCTGCAACGCACATCTTCCCTGGCCGCCGTGGGGGCCTCTACCTCGTGGCTGGGCAGCCTCTCGGCGCTTCAGAACGCCGCAGCACAATCCAGTGGCTCCGATTACAAGGCGCTGGTCTGCATCTTCCTGAGTGGCGGCAACGACGCCCACAACACGGTCATCCCCGTCGATGACACCTCCTGGCGTTGCTACAGTGCCTCGCGGGACCCCAGCGTCATGGCCCAGGTCGCCGGCATCACTCCGCCGGACAACGTCACCTCGATCGCGCTGGCCAAATCCAGCCTGCTCAACATCGGTCATCGCAACGCCAAGGGGCTCAACACGGGCCGCAGCTTTGCCCTCCACCCTCAACTCAAGCGCATCCAGACGCTCTACACCCGCTCTCAGGCGGCGATTGTGGCCAATGTCGGCCCGCTCATCCAGCCGACCACCAAGGTCGATCTGCTGGACCTCTCCTACCCGCTGCCCGCCAAGCTGTTTTCGCACAATGACCAGACGTCAACCTGGCAGTCTTTCGACCCCGAAGGCGGCATGAACGGCTGGGGCGGGATGATGATGGATCGCCTCAGCAGCCTGAACGCCAACAAGACCTTCAGCGCCATCGGCATCGACACCAGCTCGGTGTGGCTCAATGGTCAGACCGTCATGCCGTACATGCTCGGTTCTTCGGGCTTCCAGATCATGGGCGGCAACAACGGCCAGGCGTTCGGGAGCGATGCCGTTTTCAAGGCCGTTCGCTCGGCCGCGTCGACCAACTACACCTCGGATCTGATTACGGGCGACTACCAGCGCATGGTCAATCGCGCCCTGGACAGCGAGTCCGTCATCAAGCAGAACCTGCCGGACGCAGCCCTGGCGCCCTGGGGCACACCGGGGCGTACCGCCAAGACCGACCCCCTGCTGTTCTACACCGACCCCAATGACGGCACGAGCCAGTTCAACCCTCTGGCGCAGCAGCTCCAGCTCGTGGCGCGCATGCTCTCGGCACGCAACAACAGCGGCATCGGTGCGAACCGCCAGATCTTCATGGTATCGATGGGCGGCTTCGACCAGCACAGCAACCTGCTGAGCCAGCACGGCAGCTTGATGGCCAGACTGGACCATGCAGTCGACTTCTTCCAGAAGTGCCTGACCCAGATGCCTGGCGGTGACATGCGCTCACAGGTCACGACGTTCACGGCATCCGAGTTCGGACGGGCGCTCGTCAACAACGGCAATGGCTGTGACCACGGCTGGGGCGGGCATCACTTCGTCATCGGCGGCGCCGTGAAGGGTGGCGACGTCTACGGGCGCTTCCCTCAATTCATGGCCTTCGACAGTGAAGGCGAGTATTTCAGCGACCAGTTGCTCAAAGGCGGCGTGTTGCTGCCCGAAATATCGGTCGACCAGCTTGTCTACACCCTGGGTAAATGGATGGGTGTGGCGGAAAGTGATCTGATTGGCACCTCACCAGGCACCGGCATCACCCCCCATATAGGTAATTTTGAGGCGGCTGACCGAGATATAGGCTTCATGGCGTAGTTCCGGCGACTGAAATCGGTCTGCGTCTGTCAAAATCAGGCTGATTTCACAACAATCCGCCTCACATCATGAAAGTTTCAGTTGTTGGCACCGGCTATGTAGGCCTGGTGACGGGTGCGTGTCTGGCCGAAATGGGCAACGACGTGCTCTGCCTGGACGTGGACCCCAACAAGATCCGGATCCTGGAGGAAGGCGGCATACCCATCCATGAGCCGGGTCTGGACAAGGTGGTCGAGCGCAACGTCAAGGCGGGCCGCCTGTCTTTCACGACCGACATTGCACGTGCCGTGGCGCACGGCACGATCCAGTTCATCGCCGTGGGCACGCCCCCCGATGAAGACGGCTCTGCCGACCTGCAATACGTGCTGGCCGCCGCCCGCAACATCGGCCGCCTGATGACCGACTACAAGGTCATCGTCGACAAGTCCACCGTGCCAGTGGGCACCGCCGACAAGGTGCGTGCCGCCGTGGCTGACGAGCTGGCCAAGCGTGGCAGCGACGTGCAGTACGCCGTGGTCTCGAACCCCGAGTTCCTCAAGGAAGGCGCGGCCGTGGACGACTTCATGCGCCCCGACCGCATCGTAGTGGGCGCCGACGACGAGCAGGCCATTTTGCTGATGCGCGCGCTCTACGCCCCCTTCAACCGCAACCACGAACGCCTGATCGTGATGGACGTGCGCAGCGCCGAGCTGACCAAGTACGCCGCCAACGCCATGCTGGCCACCCGCATCAGCTTCATGAACGAGCTGGCTCTGCTGGCCGAGAAGATGGGCGCGGACATCGAGCAGGTTCGCCTGGGGATTGGTTCCGACCAGCGCATCGGCACGCACTTCCTGTACGCCGGCTGCGGCTACGGTGGCAGTTGCTTCCCCAAGGACGTGAAGGCCCTGATCAAGACCGCCAATGGCGAAGACCAGGAGCTGCTGGTGCTCAAGGCGGTTGAAGATGCCAACGAGCGCCAGAAGACCGTGCTGGTCAACAAGGTGGTCAAGCGTTTTGGCGCCGACCTGACGGGCAAGCACTTTGCCGTCTGGGGCCTGGCCTTCAAGCCCAACACGGATGACATGCGCGAAGCAACGAGCCGCGTGGTTCTGGCCGAGCTGTTCGAGCGCGGTGCCACGGTCACGGCTTATGACCCGGTTGCGATGGCAGAGGCCAAACGCATCTTCGGCGACGAACCCCGCCTGAAGTACGCAGACAGCCCGAACGCCGCGCTGCAAGGCGCCGACGCACTGATCATCGTCACGGAGTGGAAGGAGTTCCGCAGCCCTGACTTCGAAAAGATCAAGTCCAGCCTGAAGACGGCGGTCATCTTCGACGGCCGCAATCTGTACGAGCCTGCACTGGTCAAGCAGGCCGGCCTGAGCTACGAAAGCATCGGCCGCGCCAGCATCCAGGCCTGAGCGCCGTCCAGGGTGGTCATCAACGGCCACCCGCGGCGGGCAGCGTGATGATGAATCGGCTGCCCCCACCCTCCCGGGCTTCGCAACGCACCTGACCGCCATGCCGCTGGGCAATCTGGCGAACCAGGCTCAGCCCCAGGCCCACGCCACCGGCATGCTCTGCATGGCCCGGCAGACGGTAGAAGGGCTCGAAGATGCGATCACGTTGCTCGTCCGGTACGCCGGGCCCACGATCACACACACGGATCTCGATGTCCTTGGCGCCGTAGGCCAGCTCCAGCTGGATCTGTGGCCCGCCATAGCGGCGCGCGTTCTCCAACAGGTTGCGCACGGCACGTCGCAACAGACGGTCATCACCCTGGTAGGGTGACTGACGCTGCGCACCATCGTCGGCCAGCACCTCTGCGTCTACCCGCAAGGCCTCTTCCGTCACCAGCCCCAGCAGATCAACCGGACCGCGTTCGATCTGAGGACGAGCGTCCAGCCGACTGGCCAGCAGCACTTCTTCGACCAGGGCATCCAACTCGCGGATGTCCTGATGGATCTCCTCCTTGAGCTGGGCGGCACGATCCGGCGGCATGTCCCCCATGATGGACACGGCCATCTTCAACCGGGCCAGCGGCGAGCGCAGTTCATGGCTGGCGTTGGCCAGCAGATTGCGGTTGGACGTGACCAGATCTTCAATGCGCTGAGCGGCCTCATTGAAGCTGCCGGCCAGCGCGGCGACCTCGTCCTTGCCCTCGACGGCAACCCGGTGTGCCAGTTCACCCGCACCGAAGGCCTCGACGCCCGTACGCAAGGCCTGCAAGCGTCGTGTCAGGCGATTGGCCACCGGCCAGGCCCCCACTGCCACCGCCACGAACAGCAGGATCAGGGACAGGATCAACGCCGGCACGCCATGGGCCTGCGAGTTGGGCAGCATCCAGGCCAGTGGGGCAAACCAGGGCCGCATTTCCGGGCGAGGCGGCGGCATGGGCGGCTCGTGTGGCCCCATGTTCGAACCTGACAGACCAGGGGGGCCAGGAGGCGGCCCCCCGCCGACCAAGCCCTCAGGACCGCCAGGGCCGCCTGGCCCGACGAATCCGGGCGCCGTGCGCGGCCGACCGCCTATGCCGGGCCGCATGATCCACAGGACGCGCCCGTCGGACAGTCGCGCCTGCTGCATGCGATCACGCAATTCGGGCCAGCGCTCCAGGCGTTCGGCCAGGATGGGGGATGTCGCGATGCGACCACCTTTGGGCGTGTCCAGCGCCATGGGCAAGCGCAGGCGATCGGCCCAGTCCAGAAACACGCGAGCTTGTTCGCTCTCGGGCTCTGTCACGGCCGGCAGGCTGTTTTCCAGCAACTCGCCCCAGGCCGCCGCACGCTCCTGCCAGACGGCCATGGACTGCACCTGGCTGCGCTCGTGCTCCATGTTGTGCTGCGCCAGCCAGCCCGACACCAGGGCAAAGACCAGCAGGACCGTCACGACGGTCAGGTAGATGCGCAGCGCCAGTGTCTTCATGGGGTGTCGATGTCGGCGTCCTGTTTCTTGGCAAAGACATAACCCACGCCACGCACGGTCAGGATGCGTCGCGGCTCCTTGGGGTCGTCCTCGATCGCCGCACGGATGCGCGAGATGTGCACGTCGATGGAGCGGTCAAAGGCTTCCAGCGGGTGGCCCTTGAGCGAGTCCATGATCTGGTCGCGGCTGAGCACGCGACCAGGGTGCTGTGCCAGCACGGACAGCAGATCGAACTGGTAGGACGTGAGGTCGCATGCCTTGCCATCCAGTCGCACCTGGCGCAGGCCGGCATCGATTTCCAGACGCCCGAAGCGCCAGACGTCATCGTCTTCGGCCACCGGCCCGGTGCGACGCAGGAGCGCACGCAGACGGGCCAGCAGTTCGCGCGGCTCGAAAGGCTTGGGCAGGTAATCGTCCGCCCCGATTTCCAGGCCGACGATGCGATCCGTGGGCTCACCCCTCGCGCTGAGCATGAGCAAGGGCAGGCTGCGTGTCTTGGGTGCGGCACGCAACTCCTTGCACAGGTCCAGGCCATCGCCATCGGGCAGCATCAGATCCAGCACCAGCGCGTCACAGGCCTGGCGCGCGAGCATGTCACGCCCCGCCGCCAGGGTCGGCGCATTGGACACCTGGTAGCCATGGCTGCGCAGGTAATCACCGACCATGGCGCTCAGGCGCAGGTCGTCATCAATCAGCAGAATGTGCTCGCTCATATCCGGCATTGTCGCGCGCTCCATGCTCATTGCCCCTCGGGTTGTCGCTCGGATGCGCCGCCAGACTTGCCAGGGCCGCCGTGCCGATGGCCCTGCATGTGCCTCATCATGTCTTCATGGCGCTTTTCCAGCTGACTGGCCACAACGGTGCGCTGCTCGGGCGTGAGCACATTGCCCACATCCAGCATGGCTTGCAGCATGCGCTTGCTGACCTTGTCATGGTGTGCCTGCATCTGCTGGCGCAGCTTTTCGGCCGCAGCCGCGTCGATCCTGGGCGCGGCCCACAGTTTCAGGCCCTGCTCATGCAGGCCCTTGCCTTCGTCAAACAACGCTTTCAGGTCGGACTGCGCCTTGTCCACGATCTGCTGGATCTGCGTGCGCTGCACCTCAGATACCTTCGCATCGTCCAGCAGGCGCTGCAGGTGGCGGCCGCCAAAGGGCATCCCACCCGGCATCCCGCCCATATCGGCACCACATGCGCCCATCACGCCCATGCCATGAGGCGGCATGCGCGAAGCAGGCTCGTCACCACCCGCCCAGGCGCTGATGCTCAGGACCACGGAGGCCGTGGTGGTGGCAATCAAGGCACCCAGGGCCCAGCGTTGCTTGTGCGATGTGCGGCCGGCGGTCGCAGATGTGGGGCTCTGAATCTCGTTCATGGCGATCTCTCCGTTGTGAGCGAGGCCTCGTTGCTCAAGGCCATGACGTCATGATGAGGAACAGGGGTAAAGCGGCTGTGGTGAGGGCGTAAAGATCTGTGAACCCTGCCTTGGAGCCGTCGTTTTGACGCTGTTACAGTTGTCAGCAAACCAGAAAGACAGCACGCAAGGGAGAAAACATGTCCTCAGTCGAGCCCACCGAGGTGATGCCATCCACCACGGTCGAGACCGCACCGGCCTCACCCGACCTCGCCACCAGACGTCCATGGCGGCGATTCCTGGCGCGGTTGCTGGACTTCTGGCTGCTCATGTATCCCACGGGGTTTGCCGTTGGGGTGCTGGCCGCCCTGAGTTCGGTGGAAGCAACGATGTGGCTACAGCGCCCACACGCCAACTACCTGTTGACGCTGTTGCTCGCCCCCGTCGTGATGCTGCTGGAAGCCGGCCTGTTCAGACTGATGGGCACCACGCCTGGCAAATGGCTTTTCGGCATCGCCCTCACCTCGCCTTCTGGCGAGGCATTGACAGCCATGCAATACCTGAAAAGGCAGACCAAGGTCTACCTCTACGGCATCTGCGCCTGGCTGCCATTGCTCAACCTGTTCACGCTGACCTATCAACATGGCAAGGTCAAAGCGGGCCTGCCAGCCAGCTACGATGAGGGCTGCGTTGATGTGCGGGCCCGCGATGTCGGATGGCTGAAAGCCACCGTGAGCGGCCTGGCCATCACCACATTGCTGGGGCTGAATCTGTACTTCAAGCACCAGGTCGAAGAAGACGGCCGCCTCTACAAGTACGGCGGAACCTGGGTCAACCCCGCCACCCAGAAGGAAACCGCCTTGCCGCCAGGCTGGTCTCATCAAAGCGGCCAGAGCAAGGACAAGCAGCCGTACGACGTCTTCCTCAATCCGGATGAAGGGCTGATGGCTGTTTTCGCCAAGGAAAACATCGAGGCACGATTCAGTGTGGACGATTACGCCAGTGTGTGGATCAGGGTCGTCAACCCCGACATGCACCTCTACGCCAGCAGCGAGGTCGACACCATCCATGGCGAACCTGCGTTGGTGGTGCTGGGCACCATGGCCGACGACAAAACCCGAAAGATCCGCGTCAACCTGCAACGTCGGCATGACGCCATCTGGCGTTTTGTCATGGTGACCTCGTCCAGCCGGTCAGCGCCAGACAGCCCGGCAGCCATGGCCCTGCGAGAAGCCTTGTTCGCCTCCGTCGACTGAAAACCAAAAAGCCCCAAGCGAGTGATCACTTGGGGCTTGTGCATTGGCGGAGAGGTAGTCATTCATCGTTGAGGTGCCGTGCGTTATGGTCAGAACAGTCGTATGTCAGAAACACCCAATGGATCAGATCGCCAAGCGAGTCTTTGACTCAATTGTGAGGTCATTGCAGAACATTACAACCTAGAGTAGAAATACGGCAAGCAGACCCGGACCAAAAAGGCGAAACTACATTTAAAATCAATAACTTACACCTTGCACACAGAATCTCCTTCACGATACCCCGTCGAGTTGAATGTTGTCCACGTACCCCCATGTTCACGGTGGGAAAAGTGCGACGATCCTTGCACGCCATGGGTTCAATCTGTATATTCGTTCACACAATGTGCAATTTGGGCAAAACAAAGCCCCCATTCCGTGCTTCTTTGACTGAGCGCCCGACTCTTCCGTGACGAAGATCTGAAGGTGTATTTGTCTGGCTACGGAGTGTGCAAAATGTGGAGGTGGTTCTTCATGCGCGAGAAGACTGCGAAGCGGCTCATTTCCGTTGAGAACGTCCGCTTGGCGAACTCAAATCTGATGGTTGAGCAGGCAATGGGTCACAAGCTGGGTGCTGGCCAACAAGCGGCGACATCTACTGACCCCATGAACGTGACGATCGCTGACACATTCTTGGACTTCAGCACCAGGCGTAAGAATTTAGCTGAAGCTGGGCGACAGGCATTGCGCACCTTCAATCAGAAGTGAGCAGCACCCAACCGCCTAACTCAACCAGTGCCCACAATACGTATCAAAGCCTCGTCCAAGACGACGAGGACTTGATTGGCTTGGTTGCATACTCTCTTTACAAGAGAGATAAACTGCATTTCGTTGAGCACTACCGCCAAACTGAAGGCCGTGAACCTACAGGCACGGAAGTCTGCGCCTTCATCACAGGCGCAAAACTGAAGACAAGCATTGAGTCCTACCGGTCCGACGCAGAAGTACTCTTAGAAATCTTCTCTGAGAACATCCTGAAGACGGTCAAAGATCGCCTTGAGGATCAATACTCATCGCGACTCACAGAGGAATTGAAGGCGGGAAAGTCATTTTGGCGTGCCGTTGGTGAGAATATTGTTGCCAACTTCGCCTCCATCATCGTGACGGCCGGGTTGATACTTGTAATTTCAATGAACAAGAAAGATCCGGTGCAAGTAATCAGTGACGCATTAAATTACGAAGTTAGGCCCAAAGAAGCAAGCGCCTCAACTCCTTCAGTTGCGACGCCATCGTCCGCACCCAGCGCGTCGGAAGCGTCGGAAGCGAAGTAGGTTATTCGCTTCGATGTAGCGCTTGATTGCTGAACTTGTTCCTTATGTTGCCCCCTCTATCGGGGCGTACTCGCAGCGTCATTTGCTTTTCGCTTTTGGAAATTTTGCAAGTCTGGTGAGTCAGGCGTCTTCAGGTTATACGTCCCCCACCGGACGCCCAATCGACAATCCCCCCATCCTCCTGCGCCAACGACGCCCGCCTTTACTTGTTCCCCGTAATGAACCGTAATGTCAAGGTTGCTGACCGTATAGTGCTGAAGCGAAATTGCCTTGTCATCTTTAAATGAAACTGCAATATATTCGTCTACAACCTTCCCTGTCTTGCAGTAGTGCCACTCCTCATCGGTGTTGGAGAATTCTCTTACTATCGGCTTGCCGAGCAGGGCAGCGACTGCGTCTTTTCCCATTCCTGGGATAATGTTGACCGCCTTTTCTATTTCTTGTTGCGTGTACTTGGGTCGGTCTGTCGGTGTGTCTGGTTCATTTGAGGCCGCCCATAGCCAAACTACCAAGACTAGGTTGGCAAGTAGCGAAACAGCCAGCACCCATCTAAAAATTCGTGAGCTCCCAGGGGAGTTTGGCACGTTGCCGCTTTGTGTGTGAAGCAGTAGCCCCCTTGCTGCCGCTCGAGCAGACAATTTAAGTGAGGGCAATTTGGATCGAGTGCTCATTGCATTGCCTAACGCCTAAATTAATGGGCGACCATGCGTAGCATGGGGTCCCATTGAGTGACCAGTTGGGCTGAGCGGTTGCAATATACAATTGCAGGCTGCAACGAAGCCGGCCTCATTCATGAATTTGATTGAAAAGTTGGCGTATTAGGGCTCGCGTTGCGTCTCTTCCTGTATTAATTTTTGAAATTGCCTGAGGAATATTCTCTTTGTTTTTTGGGTATGCGATGGCAAGCTCCAGCAACTCTGATATGTGCTCGTTGTACTCTCCAAGTGCGCGCTGCAATTCTGCAGTGCCAACTAGATTGGCGATGGCGTCTACTGTATTGGATTGTTCATAAGCTTCAATACACAGTTGGTGTATTTGGCTTAGCTTTTCAGGCGACGGTACAGTTTCAGCATTTTCAACCTGCTGAAGATTAACTAGTAGTCTTATGATACTGCTAGCGCAGTCTTCAAAGCCAATTGAAAGACGTTCAACGAGGGAGCGAAAGTACTTTTCTCGCTCCAGCTTTTGATCCAGCTCATTCTTTGTTTTTGTTGCAAAATGCCCTGCGGCTGCCGTAATTGCTGCCCCCAGGCCGATCTTTACTGCGGTATCCAGGACATCCAAGTATGTGATCATGCACTCTGCTCGTGTTTGTGGTGCTGGCTGGATTGGCCTAACGCCCAAGGTAAGCGGCGCCAGAACCGAAGGCGGAGGGTACCGACACTCGCCATGAAGATGGCGAAGCCATGGCCAGCGCTGGCGTCCGCGTTGAACGAACAGTTAGGCTTGTGCGCGTAGGTAAAGTAGGTTGAACGGCCTTAGTCTGAAAACGAGCGCAGACGTTTGACGATTGCATGACCACGATCCTTGCTTGAGTTGCTTGCGACTACGGCGTATAGGCCGTTGCAGCTTTGTTATGCCGGTCTAAAACTAACATTCACCACTTCTTTGCCTCCGCTGTCGGTTTGTACGACCCAGATAGTTCTTTTGAAACCTTTGACGGCGGTGTGATCTACCACTTTCACAGATCCGGTTTTGGTTCCATCTGCTCGGATGATTGAATACGTGTTGATGTCTTCCTCTTGCATAAAGCCACTTGTCTTGGAACTTTCATGCTTGAGGTCCTCGCCCTCTTTAAGGATGAGCTTTTCTTTCCACATACATGGCCTCCGAGAAGTAGGATTGTTTTGGCTGCTGCAGCTTATGCTTGGGTGAAAGCCTAACGCCATTTAGGCGAAAAGAGGTACCAATAACGGGTGGGCAAAGGGGCGAAAGTGTCGCCTAACCTGGCGCGGTTACAAGGCCCAAAGGGCTGTTGCCATGGCAAAGCATGCTTGACGATCACGTCACCCTCCCAGGCTATTGGACAAGCTGTTAGCGACACACTATACGCTGCGAGGTGAACTCCGCCTTGTAGGCTTCAAGCATGTGCAACCTGTACACCATCCCTTCCGCTGACGAGTTCGAGCATTATATGAAGCAGCGCGACATAGTGCTGGGCTACGGCCCTAGTGGGGAGTGACCAATCAAGCCCATTGGCCCGTTTGGTCTGGCGCCTTTTGTAGCGCCTAGCGCCGATAGCCTTCGATTGCGAATGGGTCAGTCGGGATTGATTCGGCCAGGCCAACCGGAGCGCATCGGGTACACCAAGCCGAAACCTGCACCTGGCAAGAAGACGCCCGCACCCAAGCCGCTATCAACGAACAACGCGCGTATCGAGAGCATCGATCAAAAGCCAACGTACTCTCAGGCCTGGCGCAAAGGCCAACGCTGCCTGATCCCTGCCGCTTGGTATGCTGACCAAACTAGGGAGACAGGCAAGTGCATATGGTGGCATCTCAGGCGCGCTGATGGCCTTCCGTGGATGCTTGCGGGCTTATGGTCTGAGTGGACAGATCCGCAAACCGGTGAGGTTGTACCCAACTTCACCATGATCACGCGGAACTGCGACTTTCACCCACTGCTAGGGCGCCTTCACAAGCCAGAGCGCGATTCAACGACGGGAGATGTGTTGCCAATGGATAAACAGGACAAGCGCTCATTGGTACACA
>NZ_DASUIS010000066.1:0-18169 GCF_036279675.1 Aquabacterium sp.
GGTCTTGAAGATCGTGTCGTCGAAGTTGCGCGCGCCCACGAACCCGCCGGTATTGACGTCAACCGTCGTCAGCGCCTCGGTCTGGTCAACGATCAGGTACCCTCCTGACTTGAGATCGACACGGCGCCCCAGGGCTTTGGCGATCTCCTCATCAATCGAGAACAGGTCGAAAATCGGACGCTCACCCTTGTAATGCTGAAGTTTCTCGGCGGCCGCCGGCATGAACTCGCGGCCGAAAGCGCGCAATGCCTCGAACTGCTCCCCCGAATCGACCCGGATCGACTGCGTCGATTCACTGACCAGATCGCGCAGTACGCGCTGCAGCAGGTTCAGGTCGAGGTGCAGCAGCGACTTCGGCGCCAGACGCAGGGATGCATCCTTGATGCGCGTCCAGGTCTTTCGAAGGTAGGCAATGTCGTCAGCCAATTCGGCGTCTGAGGCATCCTCGCCGTTGGTACGCAGGATGAAGCCACCGCCCTGCTCACCGACCAGCGCCTGCAGGCGCGCACGAAGGTCATCGCGCTGCGCCACAGGGATCTTCTGCGACACCCCCAGATGGTCATCCTGCGGCAGAAACACCAGCAGACGCCCGGCAATGCTGATCTGGGTCGACAGGCGAGCCCCTTTGGTACCAATCGGGTCCTTGATCACCTGCACCATCAGCGCCTGGCCCTCGAACACCTGTTTCTCGATCGGAATCTGCGGCTGTGCCGCACGTGAGGCACTGAGCGACTCGCCTTCAGCCGGCGGGTGCCAGACGTCAGCCACGTGCAGAAAGGCTGCACGCTCCAGACCGATGTCGATGAAGGCCGATTGCATGCCCGGGAGCACGCGCACCACCTTGCCTGCGTAGATGTTGCCAACCAGACCGCGTTCCAGAGTGCGTTCAACGTGCAACTCCTGCACGGCACCGCCTTCGATGATGGCTACGCGGGTTTCCTGGGGCGTCCAGTTGATGAGGATGTCTTGTGAGCTGGGCATGCCCGCAATTTACAGCATGCGGCGCAAGCTGATGTTGTCCAGCACATGCCAACCAGGCTTGCCGACAGCCCCGGATGCAATCAACCCTGCCGCCACCTGTTCCACCCGTACGGGCTTGTACCGAGCAGGCATGAGGAAACCGAACTTCAAGCCAATCCGTTCGCCCGGCCGAACCTCGGCGCGCTCGCCCACCAGCAAGGAAGGCTGAGCCACCGAGACATGCTCGAAACCGATGGCCTTGATGGCCTCTTCCAGCTCGCCTTTGACGCGGTTGTAGAACACGCTGGAGCGCGCATTGGCCCCCAGGGCGCTGACCAACATGAAACGCTGAGCGCCCTCTGCCCTGGCCAGTTGGGCGATCTGCAAGGCGTAATCAAAATCCACCTGGCGAAACGCTGCCTGAGAACCCGCTTGCCGGATCGTGGTGCCCAATGCGCAGAACACCCAGTCAACATCGAACCAGTGCACATGGGCTTCAAGCCGATCAAAATCAGCCATGCAGATGCGCAGCTTGCCCGCACCTTCAACCTGGTTCGGGTCAGCGCGCAACAACTGGGCGGGGCTCATGTCCCGGCGCACCAGGGCGCGCACTTCAGCCACATCCGAGCGGGCCAGCAACTGGCGCAAGGCCTGCTGCCCCACCAGGCCGGTGGCACCAGCCAACAAGACGCGCGCGGGCGTGGCCATCATCAGAAGTGCCAGCCCAAAGGCTTGAGCAACTCGGCTGTATCGAACAAGGGCAGGCCCATGATGCCGCTGTAGCTGCCATCCATGTGCTGCGTCCACGCACCCGATCGCCCTTGTATGGCGTAGGCACCGGCCTTGCCCATGGGCTCGCCGCTGGCCACATACCGGCGGATCTCTTCGTCGTCCAGCACACGCCATTGCACATGGGACACGCTCAGGCGCATGGTGCCGTTGACCACCACGGCGGTCAGCACCTTGTGCGATTGCCCGGACAGCCTGGACAACATCCGCGCCGCATGAGCTGCATCCAGGGGCTTGCCCAGAATCTCGTTGCCCAGTGCCACCGTGGTGTCGGCACACAAAATGGGCGCATCGGGCCATTGGCCGTTTTTGGCACGGCGTTCGCGGCGGGCCACGGCGGCCTGCCATTTGGCCAGGGTCACGCGCTGAACATAGTCTTCGGGTGCCTCACCTGGGCGCTCTGCCTCCAGGGATTCGGCATCCTCGTCGGGATCGGGCAACAGCAACTCGTGACGCACACCGAGTTGGTCCAGCAATTGCCGGCGACGAGGGCTTTGGGACGCCAGATACAGCCAGGGGTCGGAAGATGAAAATGCAGGCAGGCTCATGCCCGCATCCTACGCCAAGGCCCAGGCTACTGCCGCGCCTTGTCACAAACACTGACAGGCAAGGCCATGGATGACAGCCAGATCAGGCGCTGCGGTGCCAGGCGCATGGGCCAACTCGCCTGAGCCACAGGCGTACCCCAGAAGTCACCGGCCAGATGCCGCAGGCCATCGGGCAGCTCGCTGGGTTTGTCCATGCTGACCCAGGTGGCCACACAGGGCGAACGATCTTTCACGAAATCGGCGGGTGGCGGCAAGTCCACGGAGCTGGCCGTCCAGGTGCTGTCTCGTTCGTTGACTTGCGACAGGATGCCCGCCAGATGGTCATCCCCCGTGATGATGCGCAAGGGCTGTTGCCCATAGCGAGCGTGCAACTCGGCCGACATCTGCTGAGCAGGACGGTCCGTCCAGCAATTGGTGCACCGTTGCGCATTGATGCCTGGCACCCACAAGCGCACCGCAGCCATGCCGATCGAAACCAGCACAAGACACCAGACCATCAAGGCAGCCCGCTCACGCCAGACGGCTCGGCCGTCTTCGGCACTGGCGTCCAGGGCCTGGAAGCTGCGCACACACATCCAGACAGTCAGACCAGGCACGACCGGCCACAACCACCTCGGGGTGAAATGCGAGGCCTTCATGGCCATCAGCACCAGCGACAGGATCACGAGCCCGAAACCTGTCTGCCACAGCAACCATCGGCTTCCGATCGAGGTGGGCGCATCGATCGGTGCGGCTTTCGCTCGCCATCGAGCAGTCAGCGCGAACAGCAACAAGGGCGTCAACAACAGGTACTCGAGCGACCCGGCCAGAACACGCGTCAAGGGACGCCACACAGGCTGGTGATCATCTGAAACCACGATCCGCCTGGCCAGCGCCACCGAGCCACTGGGCTGGGTCAGCCACCAATGCGCATACGGCGCAATGGCCGCCACGAACACCAGCAAGCCCAGACTCATCCAGATCAGGTGTGCACGCGGGGGCGGTGTATCCCCATGAGGAGCGGCCGGTCTGGTCAGGATCACGACCCACGCAGACAGCAAGCTCGACACGCACCACAGCGATGCATTGAGTTTGGAAAGGCAGGCAGCGGCAGCCAGCGCACCGACCAGCAGCCAATATGTCGGCTTTTGCAAGGCCGAGATCAAGGCCGCTGAAGCCCACACCGAGATACACGCCGCCAGTACGGTGTGCGTCAGGCTGTCATGCACCCGCCACATGACCAGCAACAAGCCCAGATGGGCCAGGATGACCCGCGCCTGGACGGAGCGGTCCGCCCCGCAAACCCGGGCCAGCGCCTGCACGCCAGCCAGCCAGCCAAGCAGACACAGATACCGAGAAAACTCCAGCACAGCGGCCCACGCCGCATGCTGAGGCTTGAGCCACAACAGCAACCATGTGTAGAGCGGGGGTTGGCGCGTGCCGTAGCCCATTTGCCAGGATTGGGCGAAGTACACCTGCTCGGCACTGTCGATGTCCAGCCCATCCGGGCTGAACACCTTGAGCAGCCCGTAGGCCAATACCCACAGGCCCACCGCCACCCATGCACTGAGCAGCGTGGGTTTCTTGATGAAATCAGGCACGGTGGTAAGGGTGGTTGTTGCGCAATGACCAGGCTCGGTAGAGCTGCTCCAGCAGGAGCACACGCGCCAGGGCATGAGGTAGCGTCATGTCGGACAGACGAATGGCCTCGTCAGCCGTCTTCTTGAGTTGCGGATCGATGCCATCGGCCCCGCCAATGACGAGCACGACATCGCGCCCATCGTTCAACCACGCTTCGGTACGCTCGGCGAGCTGCACGCTGGTGAGACGGGTACCGCGCTCATCCAGGATGACGCGCCGCACGCCACGATCCATGGCGGCCTCCATGCGCGCAGCCTCTGCCTGCATGATGGCCGCCACTGGCTTGCCCTCGCGCGGCTCGGCCTTGAGGGCCTTGACCTCCACCTTCCAGTCGGGCGGAAAGCGCTTGAGGTAATCCTCGCACGCTTCGTTCGCCCAATCAGGCAGGCGGTGACCAATCGTCACCACGGTGATCTTCATGGTTCAAGGCCCTTCAAGTACTACCGGGCAGAACGCTCAACGAGCCGTCTTCTTGGGCGCCGCCTTCTTGGCTGCCACCTTCTTCACAGCCACTTTCTTGGCCGCGACCTTCTTGACGGCGACCTTGCGAGCCGGCGCCTTCCTGGCCTCGGGCGCGTTCACCACGACCTTCTTCACGGTCGATGGGGCCTTTTTAGCGGCCACCTTCTTGGCGGCGACCTTCTTGACGGCCGGCGCCTTCTTGGCGGCAACCGGTGCAGCCTTCACGGCGGCCTTCTTCGCGGCAGGCGCCTTCTTGGCGGCCACCTTGCGGCCAGGCGCCGTGGTCGCAGCCTTCTTGGCAGCCGTCGTCTTGCCTGCAGCCTTCTTGGGCTTCACAGCCTTGCCCTCGTCGGCATCCGGCTCGGACGCCTTGACCAGACCGGCCTTGGCCTTGGTCTTGATCGCCACAGGCTTGTCACCCCAGATCTCTTCGAGCTGGTAGTACTGGCGGATGGCGGGCTGCATGATGTGCACGACGGCAGCGGCGCAGTCCACGATGATCCATTCGCCGTTGTCTTCGCCTTCGGAGCGCATGACCTGGAAGCCGGCGCCCTTGACCGCCTGGCGCACGCTGGACGCGAGCGCTTTGGTCTGACGGTTGGAAGAGCCGGTCGCGATGATCACGCGCTCGAACAGCGGCGAGAGGTGCTCGGTGTTGAACACGACGATGTCTTGGGCCTTGACATCTTCCAGACCATCGACGATGGCGCTTTGCAGTTTACGGATGTCCATTCAGCGGGGGGCGCCACCAGGGGCGTAGAGTTGATGGGTTGCAATATAACGCGCCACCGGTGCGGACACCAGTTCCGGCGCGAGGGAAATCGGATCTTCGCCACGGGCAAGCCGGGCGCGGATGTCGGTTGAAGAGATGGCCAGCGGGGGCAGAGGCAACACCACCACACGGTAGTCCAGCCCCTGCATCGCCGCGGGTGCCGCAGGCAGATCATGCCCTCTGCAGGCCACCGCCAGCGTCAGAGCTTGCAACAAATCGTGCCAGCCCTGCCAGGTAGGGAAGTTCGCATATTGGTCCTGACCGATGATCAGAAACCACTCGGTGGGTTCGGTGGCGGCCTTCTGCAAGGCCGTGACGGTATCGCGCGTGTAGGAAGGGCCCTCGCGATCCAGCTCGATCGGATCCACCTTGAAGCGCGGCTCATGCGCCGTGGCCAGCTCGACCATGGCCTGCCGATGCGTGCGAGCGGCCAACTGCCGCGCCTTCTGCCAGGGTTGCCCCACGGGGATCCAGCGCACCTCGTCGAGCTGAAGGTGGCGCAAGGCCACTTCCGCCAGTTCAAGATGCGCGCGATGCACCGGATCGAAGCTGCCGCCCATCAGGCCCACCCGTCGGGCCGAACGTTCAACAGAAGGTGAGGAAGACAACAACAGCGGACCTCAGACCCAATCCCGCGCGGGCAGGAAATCGGTGTACAGCCGGGCCTCGGCGCTGCCGGGCTCTGGGTGCCAGTCGTAGCGCCACTTCACGATGGGCGGCATGGACATCAGGATGCTTTCAGTGCGGCCACCGGATTGCAGACCGAACAAGGTGCCACGGTCCCACACGAGGTTGAACTCGACATAGCGACCACGGCGGTAGGCCTGGAAGTCACGCTCGCGCTCGCCATACGGCTGCTCGCGTCGGCGCTGCATGATGGGCAGATAGGCTTGCGTGAAGGCATCACCCACCGCACGGATCATGGCAAAGCCACCTTCGAATCCCAACTCGGAGAAGTCATCGAAGAAGACGCCGCCCACGCCACGGGCCTCGTTGCGGTGCTTGAGGAAGAAGTATTCGTCGCACCAGGTCTTGAAGCGGGGGTACTTGTCTTCGCCAAACGGTGCCAGGGCTTCCTTGCAGACCTGATGGAAACGGCACGCGTCTTCTGCCTGGCCGTAATACGGCGTGAGGTCCATGCCGCCGCCAAACCAGGCCACGATGCTGCCATCGGGCTTGTGGGCCGCCAGCATGCGCACGTTCATGTGCACCGTGGGCACATGCGGATTGCGCGGGTGGAACACCAGCGACACGCCCATGGCCTCGAACGGGCAGCCCGCCAGCTCAGGGCGATGCTGCGTGGCCGAAGGCGGCAGGTTCGGGCCCTTCACGTGCGAGAAGTTGCAACCACCACGCTCCAGCACCTTGCCCTCTTCGACCAGACGCGAGCAGCCGTCACCCTGAAGGCGCTCCTGCGGGCCGCGCACCCAGGCATCCTTGATGAAAGGCGTGCCATCTTCGGTTTCGAAGGCGGTGACGATGCGGTCCTGCAGGTCCAGCAGGTATTGGCGAACGGCGTCGGTGTTCAAGGCGGGCGTGGTGCTCATGAAAACGATGAGTTGGAATGAAGGCGCTGGATCAGCAAACCGATCAGCGAGCCTTGATGGCGCGCCAGCCGATGTCGGAGCGGTACTGCATGCCGTCGAACTGGATGCCGCGCATGTACTCGTAAGCACGCTGCTGCGCCAGCTTGGCCGATTCGCCCAGCGCCGTCACGCACAACACACGACCACCGCTGGTGCGGATCTGACCGTCTTCGCCCATCGTGGTGCCGGCATGGAAGACCATGGCGTCATCGGCTTCGGCGGGCAGACCGGTGATCACGTCACCCTTCTTCGGATCCAGCGGATAACCGCCAGCAGCCATCACGATGCCCAGGGCAAAGCGGCGATCCCATTGCAGCTCGATCTGATCCAGCGTGCCATCGGTGGCAGCCATGAACACATCGATCAGGTCGCTCTTCAAGCGCATCATGATGGGCTGGGTTTCGGGGTCGCCCATGCGGCAGTTGAACTCCAGCGTCTTGGGATTGCCGGCTGCATCGATCATCAGGCCGGCGTACAGGAAGCCGGTGAAGGGGATGCCGTCCTTGGCCATGCCGGCCAGGGTCGGGTTGATGATCTCGTGCATGGCCTTGGCATACACATTGGGCGTCACGACCGGCGCGGGCGAGTAAGCCCCCATGCCACCCGTGTTGGGGCCGGCATCGGCGTCCAGCAAGCGCTTGTGGTCCTGGCTGGTGGCCAGCACGGACACGTTCTTGCCGTCAGACAGCACGATGAAGCTGGCTTCTTCCCCTTCGAGGAACTCTTCGATCACCACACGGGCACCGCCCGCGTTGTGCGTCACGCCCAGCTTGTTGTCCAGCAGCATCCAGTCCACGGCCTGGTGCGCTTCATCCAGCGTCATGGCCACGACCACACCCTTGCCGGCGGCCAGGCCGTCAGCCTTGATCACGATGGGCGCGCCATGCTTGTCCACGAAAGCGTGGGCAGCAGTGGCATCAGTAAACGTTTCGTAGAAAGCCGTGGGGATGCCATGGCGCTTCATGAAGTCCTTGGCAAACGCCTTGGAGCTTTCCAGTTGAGCGGCCTTCTGCGTGGGGCCGAAGATGCGCAGACCACGGGCGCGGAACTCGTCCACGACACCGGCTGCCAGCGGCGCCTCGGGGCCGACCACCGTCAGGTTGATCTTGTTGTTCTGGGCAAAGTCCGCCAGTGCCTTCACATCGGTGACGGGCACATTGACCAGGCGCGGATCGCGCGCCGTACCGCCGTTGCCAGGCGCCACATAGACCTTCTGGGCCTTGGGGGACTGGGCCAGCTTCCAGGCCAGGGCGTGCTCGCGGCCGCCCGAGCCAATGACAAGAATATTCATGCTTTGCTCAATTCAGTTCAGTTCGGCGTTGTGGAACACATCCTGGACATCATCCAGGTCTTCCAGCACGTCCAGCAGTTTCTGCATACGGGCAGCATCATCGCCTGCCAGCTCGATCGTGTTTTCGGCGCGCATGGTCACTTCAGCCATTTCAGGTTTCATGCCAGCGCCTTCCAGGGCGTTCTTCACGGCTTCGAAGTCTGCGGGCGAACTCAGCACCTCGATGGAGCCGTCCTCATGCGTGAGCACGTCTTCGGCACCCGCCTCCAGCGCCACTTCCATGACCTTGTCTTCGTTCACGCCTGGCGCAAACAGGAACTGCCCCACGTGCTTGAACTGGAAAGCCACCGAGCCTTCGGTGCCCAGGTTGCCGCCATGCTTGCTGAAGGCATGACGCACTTCAGCCACGGTGCGCACACGGTTGTCGGTCATGCAATCCACGATGACGGCCGCGCCGCCAATGCCGTAGCCTTCGTAGCGGATTTCCTCGTAGGTCACGCCATCCAGGTTGCCCGTGGCCTTGTCCACGTTGCGCTTGATGTTGTCCGCGGGCATGTTCGCGGCCTTGGCCTTTTCAATGGCCAGGCGCAGACGCGGGTTCATGTTGACATCGGCCCCGCCGGCGCGGGCAGCCACGATGATTTCACGCGTGATGCGGGTCCATACCTTGCCGCGTTTTTCGTCCTGACGGCCCTTGCGGTGTTGGATATTGGCCCATTTGGAATGACCGGCCATGGCGTGTTGCTCCGGGTAATAGTCTGTTTTTGAATGACAGAACGCGCCCCGGCACAAGTCCGGTGCGCGCACAAAAAATGCTCAGTCAAAGCTGAGTAATACTGTGATTTTACCTTTCAGCCGGGTTGACCCTGATCAGGTTCCGCTCAGAATCGTCCGGCTGTCCGATTTCCACCCCATTCAGGCACCCACGATCATGGCCGATCCCATCCTGCTCGCCCGTCATGGCGACACCGAATGCCACCTGCTGCCCGCCCTGGCCAACCGCCACGGCCTGATCACCGGCGCGACCGGCACCGGCAAGACGATCAGCCTGCAGACCCTGGCGGAAAGCCTGTCCAAATCGGGCGTCCCCGTCTTCATGGCCGACATCAAGGGCGACCTGACCGGTATCTCGCAAACAGGCGCCGTATCGCCCAAACTCGCCACCATCCTGGCCGAGCGGGGCCTGGACAAACCCGAGCCGCTTGCCTGCCCCACCACGCTGTGGGACGTGTTCGGCGAGCAGGGCCACCCAGTACGCGCCACGATTTCTGACATGGGCCCGCTGCTGCTCAGCCGCATGCTGAACCTGAACGACACCCAGCAAGGCGTGCTGCAACTGGTGTTCAAGATCGCCGACGACAACGGCCTGCTCCTGCTGGATCTGAAGGACCTGCGCGCCATGCTCCAGCATGTGGGCGACAACGCCAGCCAGTTCACCACCGAGTACGGCAACATCAGCGCCGCCAGCGTGGGCGCCATCCAGCGCGGGCTGCTGCAGATTGAAGAACAAGGCGGCGACAAGTTCTTCGGCGAGCCCATGCTCAACATCGGCGACTTCATGCAGACGGTGGATGGCAAGGGTGTGATCAACATCCTCGCCGCCGACAAGCTGATGAACTCCCCCCGCCTGTACGCCACCTTCCTGCTGTGGATGCTGTCGGAGCTGTTCGAAACCCTGCCCGAAGTGGGCGACCTGGACAAACCCAAGCTGGTGTTCTTCTTCGACGAGGCCCACCTGCTGTTCAAGGATGCCCCCGCCGCGCTGGTGGAGCGCATCGAGCTGGTGGTGCGCCTGGTGCGTTCCAAGGGCGTGGGTGTGTACTTCGTGACCCAGAACCCGCTGGACGTGCCAGAGACGGTGCTGGGCCAGCTGGGCAACCGCGTGCAGCATGCCTTGCGCGCCTTCACCCCTCGCGACCAGAAGGCGGTCAAATCGGCCGCAGAAACCATGCGCGCCAACCCGGCCCTGGACATCGCCACCGCGATCACCGAACTGGCGGTGGGCGAGGCCCTGATCAGCCTGCTGGACGACAAGGGCCGCCCCAGCGTCACCGAACGCGTCTTCGTGCTCCCACCGGGCAGCCAGATCGGCCCGATCACACCCGAACAGCGCAAGGCCCTGCTGGCCAACTCGCTGGTGGCGGGTGTGTACGAAAAGATGGTGGACCGCGAATCGGCCTACGAAAAGATCAAGGGCCGCGCAGCCGCATCACCCTCGGGCCCCGCAGCCACCAATGGGGCCCCCAGATCCATGCGGGAAGAGGCCGCAGAAGCCATGCGAGGCGGTGCCGCGGAGGCCACCAGGGATGCAGCAACCGAAGCGGCAGGCACTGCTGGTGGCGGCTGGCTGGGTGATATCGCAGGCGGGCTGCTCAAAGGCAGCGGCCGCAAGGACTCCATCCTGGAGACGGTGGCCAAATCGGCGGCACGCACGATCGGCTCGACCGTGGGCCGCGAAATCATCCGCGGCGTCCTGGGCTCCATCCTGGGTGGATCAGGCGGCCGCCGCCGCTGACCCGCCACAGGATCTCAAACCGACTGTTCAGTGACCGCGGCGCCAGTTGCGGTCATCCTGACCACGCTCATCGCCACCTCGTGGTGCGATGACATACCCGCGCCCATCGTCACCCCTGCCGTCGTTCCAGGCGTAACGCTCATCACGGTCGTGATGATGGTGATGATGGCGCTCACGCCACCCCAACCACGCACGTGGCTCACAACGGCGAGGAGCCGGGTAATAGGCCACAGGCACAGGGGCGTACACAGCGCGAGGTTGCACAATCACCGGGGGCGAGTACACCACCGGACGAGGGGCATAAACCACAGGCGCAGGCGCATAGACAACCGGTGCCGGTGCATAGACACCACGCGGCGTGTTCGACACGGCGGTGGACACCCGGCCCATGCCCTGCACAGGCGCGTCCACGTTCACCGCCCAGTACACACCACCGCCCGCGTGAGCGTTGACCGAGGCGACCATCAACCCGGCCACCAATCCGGCCGACTGGACGAAACGGGACAGCGAGATCAGACGTGAAGTGTTCATGAGAGGCTCCTTATGAGCTCTCAACGGCCCAGCCGCCCAGGTGGACGACGTACCGGCCGCACAACTTTGTAAAGCTATGTAGCAGCCGGTGATCAGTGGTGATGGCCGTCCGTGCGCGCCAGGGCCATCAACTGATCCACCTCGTCCTTGTAGACGATGGTATTGCGGTGGTGCCAGTAGCCGATCAACCCCATCACACCCGCCACGACCAGACCGAACACGGTGATCGCGCCAAAGGCCGACAGGCCGGCCGAAGTAGCGCCGGCGTACAAGCCGCCCAAGGCCAGGATGCAGGCCTGCTCATTGAAGTTCTGCACGGCGATCGAGCGCCCCGCCCCCATGAGGTTGTGACCACGATGCTGCAACAGTGCATTCATGGGCACGACCAGGTAGCCCACCGTCGCACCCAACATGATCAGGAACGGCACAGCCATGGTCAGGCTGGTGATCACGTTGAGTCCCAGCATCAACAGGCCCATGGCCACACCCAGAGGGATCAACTTGGTGGCCAGCTCCAGCCGCATCGACACGGAGGCCACAACCGCACTCACGGCCGTCCCCACCACCACGACACCAGCCAGCGTGGAGGCCTGTGTGGTCGAATAACCCAGAGCAGCGGCAGCCCAGGGGAACACGATCACCCGCATATTGCCTGACACACCCCACACCAGCGTGGTGCTGGCCAGCGAGATCTGACCGAGCTTGTCACGCCACAGGCGCATGTTGCACACCCAGAAATCGCGGATCAGCTCGCCAAAATTGCCACCCATGGGCTGCAGCACCGCATCCGTGCGCGGGATACGCAGGTTGAACAGAGCTGCAACTGCGTAAAGCAGGATCATGGAGGCGACGGCCGCCTCCCAGGGCTGATCGACGCTGGTGTCAATGACGGGGAAATCGAAACTCAACAGGTAGGTTGACAACTTGATACCGACCAGTTGCCCGCCCAGCAACACGCCCAGGATGATGGAGCCCACGGTGAGGCCTTCAATCCAGCCGTTGGCCTTTACCAGTTGGGACGGTGGCAGCAACTCGGTGAGGATGCCGTACTTGGCTGGTGAGTAGGCTGCCGCGCCCAGCCCCACCACCGCGTAAGCCAGCAAGGGGTGCAAGCCAAACAGCATCAACAGGCAGCCGCCCACCTTGATCGTGTTGGCAATGAACATGACCCGGCCCTTGGGCAAGGCGTCGGCAAATGCGCCCACAAACGGCGCCAGCAACACGTAGAACAACGCGAACATGGGCGCCAGAAAGGGCATCTGCCACGAAGGAGCGTGGCTGAGTTTCAGCAGTTCTACCGCAGCAACCAGCAAGGCGTTGTCGGCCAGCGAGCTGAAGAACTGCGCCGCCATGATCGTGAAAAAGCCTTTTTTCATGCGCGAGCGTCGGGAAGATTCATATCGGAATGGTCCAAGTCCTGCCTGATGGCATGTGTCCGAGCCAAAGTCACTGATCACATCAAAGGCCGCCGGTTATAGCACGGCGCCCCATCCGTAACCGGATGCATCCCGTTATTCCTGTCAGGCGGGCACGCAAACAGGGGCCAGGCAAGCCCGACTTGGCGACACTGGCAAAATCACGCCTATGCCCCGCCCGCTTGAAGCCCTGATCCATCTCGACGCCCTCCACCACAACCTGCAGCGCGCACGCGAATGCGCCCCGGATGCCAACGTCTGGGCCGTCGTGAAAGCCAACGGTTATGGCCACGGCCTGAAACGCGTTTTCGAAGGCCTGCGGGCTGCGGACGGCTTCGCCCTGCTGGACATCGCCGAGGCGCAAAAGTTGCGCGAACTCGACTGGCGCGGCCCCATCCTGCTGCTGGAAGGCGTTTTTGACGCCCGCGATCTGGAATGGTGCTCGCGCCTGGGCCTGTGGCACGTGGTGCACAGCGACGAGCAGATCGACTGGCTGGCCGCCCACAAGACCGAATGGCCTCACCGCGTGTTCCTCAAGATGAACACCGGCATGAACCGCCTGGGCTTCAAGCCGCACGCTTTTCGCAATGCCTGGGCGCGCCTGAGCGCCCTGACGCAGGTGGACGAGATCTCGCTGATGACGCATTTTTCGGATGCCGACAGCCCGCGCGGCATCGCCCACCAGGTGGCGGTGTTCCAGCAACATGCCGGCGACCTCAGCGGCGAACGCAGCCTGTGCAACAGCGCCGCCACCCTGCGCCACGCCAGCGATCTGACCGTGCGCGGTGACTGGGTGCGCCCCGGCGTGATGCTCTACGGCGCCTCGCCCGACTACCCCGAGCACGACGCCAGCCACTGGAAGCTCAAGCCGGCCATGACGCTGCAATCGAAGATCATCGGCGTTCAGCATCTGGAGGCGGGCGACACGGTGGGTTATGGCAGCCGCTTCACCGCCAAGGGGCCGATGCGCATCGGCGTGGTGGCCTGTGGTTACGCCGACGGCTACCCGCGCCACGCTCCGGATGGCACCCCGGTACTGGTTGATGGCCACCGCGCCCCCCTGATCGGACGCGTCTCCATGGACATGATGTGCGTTGACCTGACGCATCTGCCAGCCGCGCACATCGGCAGCCCTGTCACCTTGTGGGGCATCGCGCCGCATCACGGGCCGGATGCGGCCCAACTGTCCATCGACGAAGTGGCCCACCACTGCGGCACGATCGGCTATGAGCTGATGTGCGCCGTGTCACCACGCGTGCCGGTTCAGGTACTCAATCACCCCTTCCCTTGATCCTTCGTGGCGCAGCGGTAGCCTGCCGGGCACCAAATCGGCACACTACTTGCGTCGATTCGGTGCCCTCGGGAAGTTCTCCGCGGGCGAACTGATTGAATGCACCAAAAAAATGGATATCGCTGCGGAACGACACATGGACATCGACCACCAACGCCATCAACTGCGCATGACCGTGCTCATGACGCCGGACATGGCCAACTTCTCGGGCAACGTACACGGGGGCACCATCCTCAAACTGCTGGACCAGGTAGCCTATGCCTGCGCCAGCCGTTATGCAGGCTGCTATGTGGTGACCCTGTCCGTGGACCAGGTCACCTTCAGGCAACCCATTCACGTGGGTGAGCTGGTGACCTTCCTGGCCTCCGTCAACTACACCGGCACCTCGTCGATGGAGATCGGCGTCAAGGTGATCGCCGAGAACATCCGCTCGCAGGTGGTTCGCCACGCCAACAGCTGCTTCTTCACCATGGTGGCTGTGGACGACGACTCCAAACCCACGCCGGTGACACCGTTGACACCGCAAACGCCGGATGAAATCCGTCGTTTCAACGCGGCCAAGTTGCGCCGCCAGTTGCGCCAGGAACTGGACCAACGCTTCAAGGCCATCCAGGCTGACGCCAGTCAGCAAGCGACCTGAACGCCCTGCACCTGATCCATGCCTGACAATCCAGGCATGGCCAAGGAAAAAACCGTCTACACCTGCAGCGAATGCGGGGGCATCAGCCCCAAGTGGCTGGGCAAATGCCCGCACTGCAGCGCCTGGAACACCCTCGAAGAAACACGCGCCGAGCCAGCTGCGGGCAAGAACCGCATGCAGGCGCTCGCCCGCGGGCTCAACGCGGCGCAGCCTGTCACCACGCTGGCCGACATCGAAGCGGCCGATGTGTCACGCACGCCCACCAGCCTGGAAGAGCTGGATCGGGTCCTGGGTGGCGGCATCGTCGCTGGTGGCGTGGTACTGATCGGTGGCGACCCCGGCATCGGCAAGTCCACCTTGCTGTTGCAGGCGCTCGACGCGCTGTCGCGCCAGATGCCCGTGCTGTATGTCACCGGCGAAGAAAGCGGTGCCCAGGTGGCGCTGCGCGCCAGACGCCTCGGTCTGGACGGCTCGCATGTGCGCGTGCAGGCCGAAATCCAGCTGGAGAACATCATCGCCACGCTGGCCGCCGAAAAGCCCGCCTTCTGCGTGATCGACTCGATCCAGACGGTTTTTTCAGATCAGCTCACATCGGCACCAGGCTCCGTGGCCCAGGTGCGTGAATGCGCCGCCCACCTGACGCGCGTGGCCAAGTCCAGCGGCTGCACCATGGTGCTGGTGGGCCATGTGACCAAGGAAGGCGCCCTGGCCGGCCCACGCGTGCTGGAGCACATCGTCGACACCGTGCTGTATTTCGAGGGCGACACGCACAGCAGCTTCCGCCTGATCCGTGCCATCAAGAACCGCTTTGGCGCCGTCAATGAAATCGGCGTGTTCGCCATGACGGACAAGGGCCTCAAAGGCGTGACCAACCCCAGCGCCATCTTCCTGTCTACCCACAGCGAGCCTGTACCCGGCTCCTGCGTGCTGGTGACGCTGGAAGGCACGCGCCCCCTGCTGGTGGAGATCCAGGCCCTGGTGGACGCCGGCGGCCCCAGCCCGCGCCGCCTGAGCGTGGGCCTGGAGCGTGACCGCCTGGCCATGCTGCTGGCCGTGCTGCACCGCCACGCGGGCATGGCCTGTTTTGATCAGGATGTGTTCGTCAACGCAGTCGGCGGCGTGCGCATCAGCGAACCGGCAGCCGATCTGGCGGTGCTGCTGGCGATACAAAGCAGCCTGCGCGGCCGCCCCTTGCCCAAGGGCTTCATCGCGTTTGGCGAAGTCGGGCTGGCGGGTGAAATCCGCCCTGCCCCGCGCGGTCAGGACCGCTTGAAAGAGGCCGCCAAGCTGGGCTTCTCGATCGCGGTGGTGCCCAAGGCCAATGCGCCCAAGAAGCCCATCGAGGGCTTGACCATCCACGCAGTTGACCGCGTGGAAGAGGCCATCGAGCTCGTGCGGTCGCTGATGTGATCAGCCCTTGATCGCCTGCTTCAGGTTCAGGCCCGAGGCGATCAGGGCGCCAAAGTAGACCACCGCCGCCCCCACCAGGCAGGCCGCGAGCGCGCCAATACGCAGCCAGGGTTGCTGACGCAGTTCGACCCACTGGATGTGCTCGGACGCGAACCACAGCCCTGCACCCAGCAGCGCCGTGGCGATCACGATGCGCACACTGAACAGCAACCAGCCCGGTGATGGCTGATAACGGCCGGCCTTGCGCAAACCGATGAGCAACCAGCCCGCGTTGACCAGCGAGCCCAGGCCGATGGACAGCGCCAACCCGGCGTGGCCCAGATAGGGCACGAAGATGGCGTTGAAAATCTGCGTGATCACCAGCACCGTGATGCCAATGCGCACAGGGGTCTTGATGTCCTGTGTGGCGTAAAAACCTGGCGCCAGCACCTTCACGCCGATCAGGCCCAGCAGGCCCACGCCATAGCAGGACAAGGCCAGCACAGTCTGCTTCACGTCATTGGGCGAGAAGTGCCCGTAGTGATAGAGCACCGCCACCAGCGGCTTGGAAAACAACAGCAAGGCCACGGCACTGGGCAGCGCCAGCAGCAACACCAGACGCAAGCCCCAGTCCAGCAAGGATGAAAACTGGTTCACATCACCACTGGCCTGCGCACGCGACAACTGGGGCAGCAACACCACACCCAGGGCCACGCCCAGCATGGCGGTCGGAAACTCCATCAGGCGATCGGCGTAAGTCAGCCAGGACACGGCGCCCGCCCCCAGGTGCGAGGCAATCTGCGTATTGACCAGCAGGGACACCTGCGACACGGACACCCCCAGCACGGCAGGCGCCATCTGTCGCAGCACGCGCCCCACGCCAGGATGCGCCCTCGCCTTGCGCCAGGCAGCCAGCGTCAGCCCCACCCGCGGGATCATGCCGATCTTCAACAAGGCAGGAATCTGCACGCCGAGCTGCAACGCCCCGCCGATCATCACGCCTACGGCCAGCGCGAAAACCGGCTCGGTACCGTGCGCCTTGAAGATCGGCGCCACGAACATGGCCGCACCGATCACCGACAAATTGAGCAGAACGGGCGTCACGGCCGGCACGCCAAAACGCCCCCAGGTGTTGAGGATGCCTGCGCTGAGCGCCACCAGGGACATGAAGCCGATATAGGGGAACATCCAGCGCGTCATGACGACGGCGGCATCAAACCCACCGCTTTCCTTCAAGCCCGAGGCCATGGCCCAGACCACAAAAGGAGCACCCACCACACCCAGCACACACACAATCGCCAGCACACCGAACAACACGGTGCCAACCGCATTGACCAGTTCATGGGTGGCCTGATCACCGTTTTTGGCACGGCTTTCAGCCAGGATGGGCACGAAGGCCTGCGAAAAAGCACCTTCTGCAAACAGGCGACGCAGCAGATTCGGGATCCGGAAAGCCACATTGAAGGCATCCGTGGTGGCGCTGGCGCCAAAAGCCGCCGCAATCAGCAACTCCCGAACCAGACCGGTGATGCGTGACGCCAGGGTCAACAGCGAGACGATGGAGGCAGATTTCAGCAGGCTCATGAGCCCATTATAGGAAGCGCCCCGCACGTGACTTGGCAAGGACGCTCAGTCGGGCTATAATCTTCGGCTTTCCAACCAACTTAGCCCTGTGGGGTGCGAATTGGCTGCCTTGGCAACATCATCGTTGCCCAACAGACAGGCAGACAGGCATTCGCAGGGCTCAAAAATCATGGCATCTGCATCCAAAGCCAAAAAGACCGTTCGTATTGCCTCGGGCCGCAAGCGCGCTCGTCAAGACGTCAAGCTGAACGCCGCCAACTCGGCTCTGCGCTCCAAGTTCCGCACCGCCATCAAGGGCGTGCTCAAGGCTGTGCAAGCTGGCGACAAGACCAAGGCATCTGAGGCTTTCAAGACTGCTCAAAGCGTGATCGACTCGATCGCCGACAAGGGCATCTTCCACAAGAACAAGGCCGCTCGCCACAAGAGCCGCCTGTCGGCCAAGATCAAGGCCATCGCCGCCTGATTTCGGTTCGCCGACGAGAGGCTTCGGCCTCACCCCACAAGGCTCGCTTCGGCGGGCCTTTTGTTTTTCCGCATGGTGACACAGGCAACCAGGAGCGAACAGGCACCATCGCGTGGCGCCATGCGTCAAATCAGCGAAGCATCAGGTGCGGCGAGGCGGATCGGGCAACAAACAGGCGTCAACCACCTGCAGATCGTTGTCTCGCGCAAAGTTCATGACGAAATCCCAGGCCATGGGCTCCAGGTCTCGCAAGGCTTCATTGACCACCACGCACTTCACATCACCCATGCTGGTGGGCACGCAGTACGGCGAA
>NZ_DASUIS010000067.1:0-16610 GCF_036279675.1 Aquabacterium sp.
AGGGCGATGTAGCTGTACATGGCCAGATCGGCAATGGAGATCTGATGGCCCACCAGCCACTCGCCGTGGCTCAGGTGATCGTTCAGCACGGCCAGCAATTCGGCGCTGAGCTTTTCTGCAGCAGGCACATCCAGGGGGCGCCCAAACAGGTGGTGCAGGCGCAGTGCACCCGGGCCACGGCTCACTTCACTGGCGGCCACGGTCAGCCAGGACACCACCCGTGCGCCCTCTTGCGGGTCAGCGGGGACCCATTGGCCCTGGCCGTACTGGCTGGCCAAGTAGAACAGTATGGCCTGGCTGTCACGCAGCACCTTGTCGCCATCTACCAGCACAGGCACCTGGCCAAAGGGGTTCATGGCGAGGAACTCGGGGCTTTTGTGTTCGCCTTTGGCGCCAGCCACATTGATGACCTCATGGGGCAGCTTCAACAGGCTCAACATGAGGCGAACCTTGTGGCTGTTGCCTGAAACGGGGAATTGATAGAGCTTGATCATGGTGCTGGGCTGTAATGGGTGGACGGGCGGCGTGTGTTCAAGGGCGTGTCAGGGTGACCTTGTCTTTCAGGGTCACGAACTCTTCGGCGGCGGAAGGGTGCAAGGCCACGGTGGCGTCGAAATCGGCCTTGGTGGCACCCATGCGGATCGCGATGGCCAACCCTTGGATGATCTCGGGGGCATCGGTACCCACCATGTGGGCACCCAATACGCGCTGGCTGTGGGTGTCCACAATCAGTTTGACGAGGGTGCGCTCGTCACGCCCTGCCAAGGTGTGGCGCATGTTGCGGAAGGTGGCGCGGTAGATGTCCAGGCTGGTGTGCTCGGCCCAGGCCGCTGCTTCGCTCAGCCCGACCGTGCCCACTGGCGGTTGGCTGAACACGGCCGTAGGCACGGATTGGATGCGGCTGCCAACAGGCTCAGGGCCGAACAGCTTGTGAGCCAGGGCCGACCCTTCGCGTATGGCCACCGGGGTCAGGGCCAGGCCATTGGTGACATCGCCCACGGCGTGGATGCTGGGGATGTTGGTGGCGCCTTCTTCGTCCACCAGGATGCCGCCTTCGGTGTCCAGTGCCACGCCCAGCGCTGCCAGGCCCAGGCCTTGGGTTTGCGGGCGACGCCCGGTGGCGTACATCACGGCATCGAACACCTGGGGAGCAGTGGCGTGGCGCATGGTCACGCTCAGGCGGCCATCGGGCAGGCGTTCGATGCCTTGCACCTCGTTGTTCAGCAGAAGCTGGATGCCCTTCTTTTGCATTTCAGCTTGCAGATGGGTGCGCACGTCATCGTCAAAGCCGCGCAGGAGCTTGTCACCCCGGTGGCTCAAAGTGGTGTGGGCGCCCAGGCCGTTGAAGATGCCGGCGAACTCCACCGCGATATAGCCTCCGCCCACGATCAGGATGCGGCCAGGCAGTTGAGGCAGGTCGAAAGCCTCGTTGGAGGTGATGGCGTGCTCGATGCCGGGCAGGGTGGGCAGATGCGGCGTGCCACCCGTGGACACGAGGATGTGTTGGGCGGTGTAGCGCCGCCCGTTCAATTCCACCGTGTGGGGATCGATCAGGCGCGCATCGCCATGCAGCACCTCGACGTTTGATTGGCTGAGGTTGTGCTCGTACAGGCCGCTCAGGCGCGTGATTTCCTTGTCTTTGGCGGCGATGAGATCGGGCCACGAGAACCGGGCTTGTGGTGCCTGCCAGCCGAAGCCGGCCGCATCTTCAAACGATTCGGCAAACTGGGCCGCGTAGACCAGCAGCTTCTTGGGGACGCAACCCCGGATCACGCATGTGCCGCCGTAGCGAAATCGCTCCGCAATGGCCACCTTGGCGCCGAGGCTGGCCGACACCCGGGCCGCACGCACGCCGCCAGAGCCGCCGCCGATGACAAACAGTTGGCAGTCGTATGCAGGCATGGGGATCTCGCTCAGTTGGTGCCGAAGGGCGTGGGGGCATGGGTGGGCTGGAAGCCGCGAGGCATGTGGCCTTGCAGTGCCGGGTGGGCCTCGATCAGGCGGCGATTGCGCTGGGCCAGAGGCCCTTGGCCCAATGAAGGCGCCCGCCCAGCATCGGTGTCGTAGTTGGCGCGTTGGAAGCCGCTGTAGAAGGTCGTGTTGCCTTGATCGCGGCGATAGGGGCGCGAGGCGATGGACAGCCTGGCCAGTGAGCGTGGATCGATCTGGCGGCTGAAGCGGGCGAAGCCGTCGAACGCAAAGGTCTCATCGACATGGCGATCGCTGTGATGAATCAAGGCGTCCATCAGTTCGTAAATGAGTTGATGGGGCTGCGAGGGATCGAAGCGCAGGCACAAACGTAGATCAGTAAACTCGGGCATGTCGCCTTCTTCGGCTCGGCCGGGTGCTGGCTCGCCCGCCGCCACTTCGACCCAGGCTTGCCCGCCAAAGAAATGGAGCGAGCGCAGGTGCAGTGAGCGCTGGGCAAAGCGCAGCCCGGCCAGGACGTGTTGAACGCGTTGCGCATCCGTGGCGTACGCAACGCGGCTCTGCATCAACCATTGGCGCTGCCGGGCGAGCAAAGGCAGATCCAGGTGGTTGCTCAATGCCGCACTGCTGGCCCCGCTGGCGCCATCGTGGATGGTCAGCAGTTCTCGCACTTCGTGCTCGCGGGCCTTCTTGATGGCCAGGTAGATGGTCTGCACGATCTCCGAGCTGGGGGTGTCGGCATCAATGCGCCACTTGCGGCCGTAAACCAGCTTGCGAGGGCGCACGGATGAGCCACGTTCGTAGTTCTCGCGCCCGATCAAGCCGATCTGGATGTACATGCCGTGGTCGTCTTGCGAGGCGAACACCAGGGTATGCGCATCAAAGCTGACCCGCGAGGCGATCTCGGACAGCGAGGCGAGATCGTGGTGGTAGCTCAGGTAATGCTGGGGAATGCAGGCCATGCCATTGGGCAGCCTGACCATGGGCGCATGGGGCATCACGTGCTCGCCGGGCAAGCCGTGGTGGGATGGCTGAACAGGGGATGCTTGGGTGCTGGGCATGGTGTGACCTCGTTGATGAAGTCATTCTGATTAGTTCGGCCAATGAAGAGAAGATCTTCAAATGGCAATGAACTAATCCATTTATTGGAATAATCAGAGATCGAGGGTCAGTGAGTCGGATTGCGCCCGCGAGACGCACACACACATCTGCCCTGCGGCTTGTTGCGCTGGTGTGAGGAAGCTGTCGCGATGGGCCACGGCGCCTGCCTTTACCTGCGTGACACAGCTGCCGCAACTGCCTGTACGGCATCCCGAAGGTACAGAGACGCCCGCGCTTTCGAGAGCTTGCAAGAGGCTCACGTTGGCCGATACCCAGACATCCATGCCCTGCTTGGCAAGCTTCACAACGAAAGGGTGGCCTTGATGAGCCGTATCCCGCGCGAAAGCTTCGTGGTGCACGCGCTCGCTGCTCAGGCCTTGCTGATGGGCGGCGAGGTTCAGTGCGTCGATCAGGCGAGCGGGGCCGCACACGTAGATGTGGGATCCTGCGGGCGCGTTTTGCAACAAGGTAGTGGCATCCAGCTTGTGATTCGCCGAGGCGTCGTAAGACACGAGCCGGTGACCGATCTGGCGCTCCAGCCTGTCCAGATAGGCGGCTTCAGCGCGGGAGCGGTAGGCGTAGTGCAGTTGGAACGCGCGGCCTTGCGCCAGCAGTTCCAGCGCCATGGCCTTGATGGGCGTGATGCCGATGCCGGCTGCCACCAGGATGACGGGGCTGCTTGAATCGGCCAAGGCAAAGTCATTGCCAGGAGCACTGCAGTGCAGGACCATGCCCAGCTCGAACGTGGCATGGATGGCGGCTGAACCGCCCTGCCCTTGCGCTTCGTGCAGCACGGCGATCTCGTAAGCATCGCGGCGTGTGGGGTTGGAGCTGATCGAGTACCGGCGCGTGGTGTGCACGCCTGAAGGCAAGGCCACGGGCACGTCCAGATGCGCACCAGCCTGGATGGCGGGCAGATCACGGCAATCCACCGTGCGCAGCTCGTAAGCCCGCACGCGCGGCGTGAGCTGGCGAATGCCGGTGATACGCAGAGGCAAGGGGCCAGAGCCCAGCACCAGTGGGCTGTCTCTGCGCTGCGGTGTCGGTGCTGGCTGACTGACGGCTTGCCTGGCCGCATCCAACTCTGCCTTCAGGGCGGCGATCTCTGCGTGCAAGGGTGCCACGGCATCTTGTACCTCCGCTTCGGTGAAGCGTGGCGTGATGTGCTGAGGGCAGTTCCAGTCGTAAGCCTCGATCGTGATGATGAAGGCGCGTTCTACCCGCGCGCGGTAAGAAGGCAATTCCAGCCTGGCGACCAGGGCTGGGTCTTCCGACTCGCTGACCAGGCGAACGCGCCCCAGCAGCTTGAGCCGGCGACGGTTGGCATAGTCCATCAGGATGATCGAGATCCGATCGTTGTTCTGAAGGTTGCCTACGCTGATGTATTGCACGTTGCCTCGGAAGTCGGCAAAGCCAATCGTCTTGCTGTCGAGCACTTTGAGGAAGCCTGCCGGGCCACCACGGAACTGCACATAAGGCCAGCCTGTTTCGCTGACGGTGGCCTGGTAGAAGCCATCGCGCGCTTCGATGAACTCGGCTTCGCGTTCCGTCAGGAAGTCTCGACGGTCGTCGGTGACGTCCAGCGGGGCGTAGTTGGCGCGGCTGCCCATGCGGGTTTGCATGTCGCGCACAGCGGGTGTGAAGGCGATGTCAGCGTAAGCGCGGCTCATGGGCGGGCTCCGTGGTGGATCGGTGTCAAGGGTAGATCAAAGGTCGATCAGAGGTCCTTCGGGGCCTTGTGCTTGATCTCGGGCCAGTTGGCGTTGGCCTTGACCAGGTTGCCCGGCACGTCTTCCAGCCACTTCTTCTGCACGTCCTTGTTGACGTTCAGATAGAGCTTGCCGTCGACGATCTTCCAGGCGGTGGGGTCACCATCGAGCTTCTTGTCCAGCACCACGCCCATGGCGCAGAAGCCACCGTACTGCGGCGCGAACTTGTCGGGGTTGGCCTTGAAGGCATCGCGGTTGGCGGCCGAGGCGAACCAGTAAGTGGCGCCACGGTGGCTGGCGCTGTATTGCGCGGTGCCCTTGGTGGGCTGACCGGCCGTGAAGTAGGCAACCGGGTCATGGCCCTTGATGCCCACGCCTTGTGCGTCGACGTTGAGCTCGAAGGTCGAGGTTTCGTCATAAGCCAGGGCTTGTTGAGGCAGCGCAGCCAGGATGGCCGACGTGGAGATGAGTGCAGCGATCAAGGTGCGACGAGAGAAGTGCTTGGTCATGATGAAAGTTCCTTTTGAAAGGGTGAAGGGGAAACGAACGGATGGGAGAACGTGACGAGGGAAAGAAAGCGCAAGTGCCGCGCGTTTACAGCGCAACCTTGGGGAAGTCGATGTCCACGCGGCTGGCCTTGCCCAGGATGTTGGTCAGCAGGTTCATGCCCACGTGGGTGATGATTTCGACGATGTCGGCATCGGTGTAGCCGGCGTCGCGGGCTTCGATCAGCTCGGCGGTGGTGATGTCGCCCTTGTGTTCGACCAGGCTGCGCGCCAGCTTCACGGCCACGGCGGCCTTGGCGTCTTCGCTGCTGCCGGCGCGGGCTGCGGCGATCTCGTCACCCGTCAGGCCAGCCTTGCGGCCGATGGCGGTGTGGGCCGAGAGGCAGTACTCGCAGGTGTTCTGCTGCGCCAGGGCCAGGGCGATGCGCTCGCGGGTTTGAGGCGTCAGGCTGCCGGCGTTGGCCACACCGTGCAGGCCCAGAAAGGCTTGCAAGGCAACGGGCGAGTTGGCGAAGACCTTGAGGAAGTTGGGCACCATGCCCAGTTGACCCTGGATGGCGTCCAGCAGGGCCTTTTGTTCGGCGTTGGCGTTGTGTTGGTCGATGACGTTGATGCGGCTCATGGTTCAGTCCTTGTTGGTGAATCTCGCTGCACTGCGCAGCCAGTGACTGAACTGTGATTGATCTTGTTTTGTAAGTGAATATGCTTTGAAATCAATAAACTGTTCCGATAAATGGAATAGTGCAGGGTGCGGGTTCTGGCCAGGGCCAAAGCAAAAAGGGCCCCCGTTTTCACGAGAGCCCTCTTGGCGTTTGAAGGAGGAAAGCGGAGCCGTACAGCCCCGCGGCCTGTTCACTTGGCAGCTTTGGCGGCGAACTTGGCCTTGGCTTCTGCCAGGCTCAAGCCCCCCATCGTGGCGCATGTGCCCTTGGGCACCAGCTTCCATTCGCCGGCATCCATGTCCAGCTTGGCCTGGCCCGCGCAGGAATGACTGCCAGACAGATTGGCGCAATCGTTCTGGCCCGCCTTGGCCACGCCGAAGCACTTTTCCTTGTTGGGATCGGCGGCTTGCGCGTGGCTGGCGGCACCTGCGGCCAGCACGCAGGCCAATGCAGCTTGTAAAACGGCTTGATGTTTCATGAACAGACTCCTGTGACGATGGGGTGGCGGGATTGTTGCCATTGCAGCGCCCGCGGTGAATCCATGCACGGAGCAATAGATAATTCCAGCAGGAGGAATGTCGATGGACCGGCTCTACCTGATGACGGTGTTCGTGGCCGTGGCCGAGGAAGAAAGCTTTGCCGGAGCGGCCAGGCGGCTGGGCATGTCTCCGCCAGCGGTGACGCGTGCCATCGCCGCGCTGGAAGAGCGCCTGGGCGTGAAGCTGCTCAATCGCACCACCCGCCATGTGCGGGCCACCGATGCCGGCTTGCGTTATCTGGACGACGCGCGCCGCGTGATCGCGGCTGCTGATGAGGCCGATGAGGCCGCGGTGGGCGTGAACGCCGAACCACGCGGGCACATGACGGTGACGGCACCGGTGCTCTTCGGGCGCATGTACGTGATGCCCGGCATCGTCGAGTATTTGCGTACCTATCCAGACACGACCGTGTCCGCCTTGTTCCTGGACCGCGTGGTCAACATGCTGGAAGAAGGCGTGGACGTGGGCATCCGCATCGGCGAGCTGTCAGACTCCAGCTACCGGGCTGTGCGCGTGGGGCATGTGCGCCGCGTGATCTGCGCATCGCCCGCCTACTTGAAAAAGCATGGCATCCCTCAAGCCCCGCAGGACCTGCGACAGCATGAGGTGATCGTGGCCAGCAGCCTGTCGCAGAACGTGGAATGGCGCTTTGTGGACCAGGGCGAGCCGGTGTCCGTGCGCATCAAGCCTCGCTTGACCGTGTCCAGCAACGATGGGGCCATCGAGGCCGCCTTGCAGGGCCTGGGCGTCACGCGGCTGATGTCGTATCAGGTGGCGCCTTTGCTGGCCAAAGGCCAGCTCAAGGTGGTGCTCAGCGAGTTCGAGAGCCCGCGTGTGCCCATCCACATCATCCATCGGGAAGGGCGGCATGCTTCGACGAAGATGCGGGCTTTCATTGATCTGATGGCGCAGAGGTTGCGGGCAGATGCCTCACTCAATTGAGCCGCACCCCTCTGCATGGCCTTCTCACTCTTTGGTGACGGCCGTGGTCATGTGATAGCTGTCTACCTTGGTGCCATCCATCTCAAGGTGGGCGCCACCCAGCGTCGTATTGGCCTGACTGCCCACGAAGTAGCCCTTGAGCGCCCCGCTCACGCCGCTGGAGAAGCTGTTGGCCACATAGCCGGTGCTGGTCAAGTTGCCTGTAGCCTGGTAGCCGCCGTTCATCGTCGAGTTGTACGTGAACTGCTTCTTGCTGAAGTCCACCTGGATGGAGACCTTGCCATACAGCGCCGGATAGCCTGCAGAGGTGCCGGCTGTCCAGCCCCGCTCCTGACCGGAATAGAGCGCAATCCGTGAGCCATAGCTGGCCGCCGCAGCACTGACTTGTTCCGCCGTGCTGGTCTTGCCCACGAACATGTCGATGAAGGTGGCGCCGGCCGTCAGGCAAGGGCCATCGCAGTCGGTCAGGGATGCTGTCTTGCCCATCAGGTAGTTGTAGAGCTCGCCATCATCCATCCTGTTCAGATTGGCATCGCCGCGCAGGGCCGTGTCGGTATCGGCGTGCACATACATCGCGTAGTAGCTGCTTTCGGTGGCTTGCCACAACATGGGCGACAGGGTGTTGACGCTGCCATCAGGCACGGACACGAGCTTGAGCGCAATCTGCATGGGCCGGCCGCTCTCATCAACCTCACTGCCCAGGCCGCCGATGCTTACTTCATGCAGTGCCGTGGAGGCGATCGGGCGGCGCATGACTTGCGGCTGCTTCACGCCAGAGGTGTTTTCACTGGGAACCTCGGTCGCACCTTCCAGTGTGTACATCACGCCGAAGCCACAGACGCTGCCACCCTCACACACGAAGTCCGACGGTGTGGTGGGCGGTGTCAGGACTTTGGTGATGGTGGTGGCCAGCGGGCGGTACAGGTCCCGATCGGAAGTCAGTCGGCGCAAGCTGGTGGAGGGGCCGGCTTGTGGTGGTTCGAGCTGTTCCCAAGGGCCCCAGGCCTGAATGTCGTCATCGGCGATGCTGACGTTGCCATACAGCTTGACAGCCTTGAGCTGCGCGCCAGTGGCTTCGGTGGCGTGGGCCGACATGGCACCAGAGAACATGACAAGCAGCGTGGCGGCCAGTCGGGACATCTTGAAGAGGGAGGCGTGTGTGAAGACTTGCATGATGAGCTCCTGAATCAGAATTCCTTGCCGAGCGTGATGGAGGTGACCGTGCGGTCAAACTCGTACATCGCGATGTTCGAACCGTTGTGCGTATGGCTGACGGTGCAGGCCAGCTGCCACTTGTCCATCAAGCCGCTGCTGAAGCGGTGGCTCGCACCGATTTCGCTGCGCAACTCGTTGTCGCGGCGGCGCACGTCAAAGGTGGGTGTCTCGTCGACGTAGCGTGATTGGCGATAGGCCTCGCGCAGGAAGAGATCGCCACCTTCCCAGGCGCGATAGCGCAGACCGGCAAAAAGCTCATGACCACGGTTGCCGAACTGCCAGTCCTGGGTGCTTTCCTGAAAGCCTGTGATGCCGACCTGATAGGTCAGTGGCATCTGGCTGAGCACGTGGCCATAGCTCAGGCTGGCTGCGCGGTACTCGCCGTTGCGGCCCTGGTCGGCAGATCGCTGGAAGGCGTGTCGTGACCATTGCACGTCGGCGGTGAGTTCACCGCGGCCCAGCTTCCAGGTGAAGGATGGCGTGATGGTCGAGAACATGCCCAGCCAGTCACTGCCCAGGCGCAGGTAGTCGGCCTGAACGTTCAGGTTGCCTCGATGCCCGCTGGCCAGTTGCAGCGCCGGGCCTGTGGCCAGTGTCATCACCGTGAGGTTGTGCTGGTTGGCTTCCGCGTAGGTCTTTTGATAGGCGTTGGCCTGAGTCACCCAGCTGAAACGCGCGGGCGAATCGCCCAGCCGCACGGGGGTCGCGCGTGTCCAGGTGTGGGTGGCGCCCATGTTGACAGTGACGCCGGTGTCGGCCCGCTTGAGGCTGGCATCGCTCAAGGTCAAGCCGTTGGGCAGCAGGGCATTGTCAGGGCCGGCGTTGACGTTGCTGTCGTGCAGCAGGCCGGCCGAGACGTTGAAGTCCCAACGGTGCGGCTTGCCGAAGACCGTGGCTTCCTCCAGTTCGAGCTGTTTGAGGAAGGATGCCACCGACAGGCGCACGCTCTCGGGCGTCTTGGGGTCGTTGAGGACCTTCTGTGCCTGTTGGCGCGCGTTGGCGTAATCCAGGGTGCGGTAGTAGGCGACAGCCAGTTCCAGCCGGGCGCGGTTCAGGGTCGGGCTGCTGGCGAGCAGGGCTTCCAGCGATTCGATGGCGGCATAGGGCTGCCCCGTTTCGCGCAGATAGAGGGCCTGCTTGTACTGGTCGTTGGCCGATGCCGCGCCGCTCTCGGCTGCCAGAACGGCCGAACTGCAGGCTGCCGCGATGGCCAGCACCGTGGCAAATTGCTGAAAGGAACGTTGGATGGCGGCTGACTTGATGCTTGGGTTCATGACACGGTTTCCCTTTTAGTGAGGGGCTTGTTTGTCCCTCCTTCACAGGATGTAACCGTGTGCAAAGTCGTGTTTGATGCGCGTCAAGCGCATCACTTCAAGTGCCCGGCTTGGGGGGGGATCCCAATGCCTTGACAAAACCCGCCAGACGGGCCATTCCTTCCTGCAGATCTTCGCGAGACGCCGCATATGACAGCCGCACATGTCGCGCCCCGCCGCACTTGCCGAAGTCATACCCCGGGGTCAGCGCCACATGCGCTTCCTGCAGCGCCCGTTCACAGAACTGCATGGCATCCAGCCCGGTTGCGCTGATGTCGATGTACACATAGAAGGCACCGTCGGGCGCCACGGGCACATGCAGGCCGATGTCGGCCAGGCCTTGCAGCACCAGGGTGCGGCGTTCGCCAAACTCGCGCTTGCGGGCTTCGCACACGGCGATGGACTCGGGCGTGAAGCAGGCCAGGGCGGCCATCTGCGCGGGGGTGGAGGCACAGATGTAGTAGTTCTGCGCCAGGCGCTCCATCACGGGCACCAGCTCGTCGGGCACCACGGCCCAGCCCAGGCGCCAGCCCGTCATCCCGAAGTACTTGGAGAAGCTGTTGATTACGCAGGCGCCCGGGTCGGCCGCGAGGATGGTGGGGGCGGTGTGGCCGGTGGCGGCGTCGGTGTCGCTGAGGTTGAGGTAGATCTCGTCGACGATGCGCCAGGCGCCGTGTTGGCGGGCCCAGTCGCAGATGGCGGCCAGCTCGTTTGGCGCCACCGAGGTGCCCGTGGGGTTCGAGGGCGTGGCGATCATCAGGCCGCGTGTGCGGGCGCTCCAGTGGCGCTGCACGGCGGCCAGATCCAGCTGGAAGCGCGAGCGCGCATCGGTCGGCACCAGGCGCACCTGGGCGCCAAAACCGCTGAGGAACTGCCGGTTGCAGGGGTAGGAAGGGTCACCCACCAGCACCTCGTCATCCGGGTCTACCAGAGCGGCGGTGAGCAGCAGCAAGGCGGCCGAGGCGCCGGCCGTCACCACCACGCGTTCGGGGTTCAGGCTCAGGCCGTGCGCCTGTTGGTAGAAGCCGGCAATGGCCTCGCGCAAGGCAGGCAGGCCCAGGGCGCCGGTGTAGGGCATGGCGGTATCGGCCGCGATGCGTTGCAGCTCGGCCCGCACGGCAGGCGGCGCGCCAAAGTCGGGTTCGCCCAGGTTGAGGCGGATCACGCTGTGCCCGGCGGCTTCCAGCTCGGCAGCGCGTTTGCCGAACTCCATGGCCAGGAAGGGGGTGATGGCTTGGGCGCGTTGGGAGATCTTCATGAGCGGCGATGTTATCGCCCGCGGACCCGCTCCGTGTGCTCGTCCACGCAGTTGAGCAAGGCGTGCACGTTCAGCGGCTTGGTCAGGTAGCCGCTGAAGCCGTGTTCACGCGCGCGGTGGATCTGGTCGGGCATGGCATCGGCCGAAAACGCCACGCGGGGCACGGCCGCGAGTTGCGGATCCTGCGCCAGCCGGCTGGCCAGCTCGAAGCCGCTCATGTCGCCCAGGTGCATGTCCAGCAAGAAGACGTCGGGTGTGTGGGCATGGGCCATCTGCAAGGCCTCCTTGCCGCTGCCTGCCACCAGCAACAGGCAGCCCGGGCGCAGCTTGAGCACTTCGCGCACCAGCTCGATGTTCACGTCGTTGTCCTCGGCGTACAGCATCACGAGTTCCACCTCTCTGGCCTGGCGAGGCTGCGGGTTGGCTGCTGGCTCGGGCGCTTGTGGCAGATCACCCGCTTCGGTGCAAGGCACCCAGGCGATGAAGCTCGAGCCCTGCCCCGGCTGGCTGCGTACTTCCAGCCGCCCATGCATGGCCTCCAGCAGCTTGCGCACGATGACCAGGCCGATGCCCGTGCCTTCGATGCCGGTGGCCTCGGCGCCCAGGCGGTTGAAGGGTTCGAACAGATGCTGTTGCTGGGCCTCGCTCAGGCCCACGCCGGTGTCGTCGATGGCGATGGCCACCTGATCGCCTTCGCGCCAGATGCGGGGCGTGACCTGGCCTTGCGGACGGTTGTACTTGATGGCGTTGCTCAAGAGGTTGACCAGCACCTGCCGCAGGCGGATGGGGTCCACGCACACGGCAGGGTCTTCCTGTGCCTGCACCGGACGGATGGCGATGCCCCGCTCGCTGGCCATGGGGCCAACCAGGTGGCAGGCTTCCGATAGCAGCGTGGACGGGCGGCAGGCCTCGGTGGCCAGAGGCAGGTTGCCGGCTTCAATGCGCGAGAGATCCAGCACATCGCTGATGATGCCCAGCAGGTGCGAGCCGGCGTTTTCAATGTGGGCCACTTGCTGCAACTGCTCGGCATTGAGCTGCCCGGCCGAGCTCAGGCGCAAGAGCTGCGCAAACCCGATGACGGCGTTGAGTGGTGTGCGCAATTCATGGCTCACACGCGAGAGGAACTCGTTCTTGGCGCGGTTGGCGTCCTGCGCCACGCGAGCGGCCATGCGGGCTTCCTGCAGGGCCTTCTTGTCGGTCAGATCGGCCGTGTGGCCATACCAGACCACGCTGCCGTCTTCTTCCGTCACGGGGATGGCGTGACCGCCATACACCCGCAAGCCCTTGCTCGGCAGGACCACGCGGTACTCGAAATCCACCGGCTTGAGCAGCGCACCCGGCTTGGGGGCAGTAGCCAGGCGCCTGACGTAGGCCAGGTCATCGGGGTGCACATGGGTATGGTGGGCGTAGTAATCGCGCTCCATCATCTCGTGCGGCAGCTCGAACATCTCCATGGCACGGTCGCTGAGGTAGAGGAAGCGGGCCCGCCCCTGGGCATCAAAGCCGATCTTGTGGATCAGGCCAGGCACGAACTTCCCCATGCTGCTGAGCAGGGCCTCGCGCTCCTTCAGAGCCTGCTCGGCGGCCTTGCGCTCGGTGATGTCCTCCACCACGGTGGCGAAGTAAAGCGAACGGCCTTGCTCATCGCGCGCCACCCTGGAGGTGACCTCTGCCCACACGGTCTGGCCGTCGGGGCGCAGGTAGCGCTTCTGGCGGCGGTACAGCGCCAGCTTGCCTGAGCGCAAGTCGGCGGCGGCCTGGTTGTCGTCGGCGATGTCATCCGGGTGGGAGATGTCGTGAAAGCGCAGGGTCAGCAAGGTCTCGGCGGGGTAGCCGAGGATGTCGCACAAGCTGGCGTTCACCTCCAGAAAGCGACCATCGAGCCCGACCAGGGCCTGACCGGGGGCAGACAGGTGGAAGGCCGACTGGTAGCGGGCGACTTGGGCGCGCAGAGCCGCCAACTCGTTTAACGGGTCGGCGCCTTGTGGCTCGGCCGGATCAGGTGTCAATGCAGGACGCATCCGGGCATCTTACGTGTCCGGAAAAAAGCTGGGCGCATCCTCTGCATGAACAGGGCTACCAGGCCCGTCTCAACAGTGCCAGCGGGCTGGGCAAGCCACCTTCTCCGGTCAGCTGCCGGGTGATCAGGGCCTTGACAGGCGGCAGGTGCTTCGAGGCTCGCAGGATGGCGCCGCGCAGCAGGTGTGCCCCGGCCTGGTCCGTGGTGAACAGCTTGACGATGGCATTGGTGCCTTCATAGATGGGCCGCGTGGTGCGCCGGTGCTCGCGTGCGTAGGCCTGCAAGGCTCGCCCATCGCCCAGGTCACGCCCGGCCTGGCGTGCTGCCAGCAGTTCCCGCGTCAGCACTTCGATGCCATACAGGCCGAAGTTGTAGCCGTGCGCCGTCACCGGGTGCATGCCCACGGCTGCGTCGCCGATCAGGGCAAAGCGATCGGCGCAGAAGCGCTCTGCGTACACGGCCACCAGCGGGTAGGCATGGCGCTGGCCGGCGGTGTGCATGGTGCCCAGCTTGTGCTGGAACTCGCCGGCCACGGCCTGGGCAAATGCTTCGTCGCTCATGCGCATGAGGGCAGCGGCACCATCGGTGCTCACCGTCCACACCGCCGAGGCCTGGCGCCCCGCCATCGGCAGGATCGCCAGGGTGTGGCTGTTGAGGAAGCATTCGTGTGCGACGCCCTGGTGGTCGCGCTCGTGCTGCATGCGGCACACGATGGCAGTGCGGCCGAAGTCCAGCATGCGAGCGCCGATGCCCGCCATCTTGCGCACGGTTGAGAAACGGCTGTCTGCGGCCACCACCAGCTGGGCACGCAGGGTGCGGCCATCGGCCAGGCTCACGCTGGCCTGGCTGGCGTCGTGTTGCAGGGCTGTGACCTGGGCTTCACCCCGCAGCGTGATGTGATCCGGCCGGGCTGCAGCACCGGCGTAGCAGGCTGCGCGGATGCGGTGGTTGGGCACCAGCCAACCCAGGGCCTCATGGCCTTGGGCCTGGGCATCAAAGGGCAGCACCAGGGGCGAGACACCGCTGGTGACATGGGCCTGGCGCAAGGGCGCGATCTCGTCGGCGGGCAGGCGGCCCCACAAACCCAGCGAGGTCAGCACGCGGCGAGCGCGGTGTGTCAGGGCGATGTCGCGGCCGTCTTCAGGAGGGTCCACCAGGGTGCTCAGTGGGGCTTGTTCCAGCACGATGGTGCGGATGCCCGCATCGGCCAGCGAGCAGGCCAGTGCCAGGCCGGCCGGGCCCGCGCCCACGATCAGGACGTCGGTGTCGCAAGGAGCATTCACGGTGAGCCGCCTTCTTGTTCTGTGCAAGTAGCCCGGGCACCCTTGTGCCTGGGCGGGGCCATTCTAGGCAGGCCCATCCACGGTGAACTTGACCGGGGTCATCACACCCATACTTTGGTCTAGGCCCGTCCCCACCAGCCGGCCGGGGCGCCATGCAGGCCGCATCCCTAGCATCCCTTCATCTCAAGACACTTCGAGAAGAAGGCATGCAAATGGCAACGTGGACAATGTGGAAGCAAGCTCTGGTGGCGGCAGCAGCCAGTGTGATGGTGGGTCAGGCCATGGCCACGCCGGCCGATGGCCAATGGCGCGGTGTGGCGGGTGCCGCATTGAGCACCACCTCCGGCAACAGCAGCACGCAGAACCTGCTGCTCAATGTGGACCTGGCGCGCCTGACCACGCAGGACAAGATCAGCACCACGGGCTACATCAACGAAGGCCGCAGCACCGTCAATGGCGAGCAGGTCACCACGGCAGGCAAGTGGGGCCTGGCCGGTCAGTACGACTACAACCTGACGCCGCAGTGGTTCAGCTTCGGCAAGCTGGGCTTCGAGCATGACCGCGTGACCGACATCTCGCTGCGCACCTTGCTGGGTGCCGGTGTGGGCTACCACTGGGTGCAGACCAAGCAGGACACCTTTGACGTGTACGGCGGTTTGAGCGAGGTGATCACCCGCTATGGCCATGACAAGACCATTGGCGACGACACGAAGAAGCAGTTCTCCACCATGGGCTTGCTGCTGGGCGAGGCCTCCAGCCATCAGCTGACGGATACCGTCTCGCTCAACCAGCGTCTGGAGCTGTATCCGGGCCTCACGGGCAGCAAGAACAACCTGGCCAAGCTCAATGTGGGCCTGAGCGTGGCCATGTCCAGCACGCTGTCGCTGAACGTGGGCTTGATCACCTCCTACAACAGCAAGCCCGGTGCCGGCGTGCGCAAGACGGACACGGCCTTCTTCACCGGTATCAACCTGAAGCTGGGCCAGTAAGGCCTGCCACCTTGCAAGGGAGCAACACCATGCCCACGAACTACATCCAGACGATTCAAGACTTTCTGGCGACCACCGCCTTGGACCTGTCCATCAAGATCCTCGCCGCTTTGGCCTTCTGGATCGTGGGCCGCTGGATGATCGGGCGCGCCATCTTGCTGATGCAGGTGGCGATGAACCGCAACCATGTGGACCCCACGCTGACCAAGTACGTGGGCTCCATCGTGGCGATCACGCTCAATGTGGCGCTGGCGCTGGGCATCCTCGGCTACTTCGGCATCCAGACCACCTCGTTCGCGGCCTTGCTGGCGGGTGCAGGCATGGCCATTGGTGCGGCCTGGAGCGGTTTGCTGGGCAACTTCGCCGCAGGCGCCTTCATGCTGGTGCTGCGTCCCTTCAAGGTGGGTGACTTCGTGACCATCGGTGGGGTGACGGGCACCGTGCACGAGTTGGGCCTGTTCGGTACCACCATGATCACGCCGGACAACGTGATGACCATCGTGGGCAATGGCCGCATCTTTGGTGAAACCATCCAGAACTTCTCGGCCTTGTCGGCACGCCGTGTCGAGCGCACCGCACAGCTGGCCGGTGGCGTGGATGTGCAGGAGGCCAAGGCCCGTTTCAGCGCCGCGGTGGCCAACATCCCGAACGTGCTGAAGGTGCCCGGCGTGGAGGTGAACGTGCTGGACATCAACCTGGTGGGCCCCGTGATCGCCGTGCGCCCTTATTGCCACACCGATCATTACTGGCAGGTGTACTTCGATACCAATGAGGCCATCCTGCGGGTGTGCAAGGAGGCGGGCTGGCCTGCACCGGCACCCACCCAGATCGCCAAGCTCATTCAGATGGCGAGCTGAGGCCCCTTGCATCTTTGATGAGGACGCGTGCGTAAGATGCGTCCCTGATCGGGCTCGATGGCGGGCCCGACACCATTGGAGCCAGTCAGATGGACGCGTGGACCTCTCTTGAACAGACCTTGTCAGCCAACCTCGGGCCCTATCTTCCCCGCCTGGCTGGCGCATTGGCCATTGTGCTGGCGGCGTGGATCGCGGCGCGTTTGTCGCGGGCCGCACTGATCAAGGCGGTCAACACCACCGGGCTGGAAACCAGGCTCAAGACCCCTGGTCTGGGCAAGGTGCTGGCG
>NZ_DASUIS010000068.1:0-3120 GCF_036279675.1 Aquabacterium sp.
GCGCTCAGAAGGGTTCTTTGAAGGGGCGCAGTTCCAGCTCGTGGCTCCAGGCCCCGCTGGGCTGCTGGTGGATCTGCCAGTAGTTCTCGGCAATCTGCGTGGGGTTCAGCGCGCCATTGCGGCGTTTGACCAGCCCCATCACGATGCGGCCCAGGCCACCAAAGGCGCCCTTGGCGCGCTGGCCTTCCACCATGCCGTCGATCACCACATGGGCCACGTGGATGCCCTGTGGCGCCACCTCCAGCGCCAGGCTGCCTGCAAAGGCGCGCAGCGCGGCTTTGGCCGACGCAAAGGCTGCAAACAGCGGCTTGCCCCGCAGCGAAGCGGTGGCGCCGGTGTAGATCACGGTGCCGCGCCCCTGGGGCAACATCATCCGGGCCGCGGCTTGCCCCACCAGGATGCCGGCCAGGCAGGTCAGGCGCCAGTTGCCTTCAATGAAGCTGGGTGGGGTGCCCAGCCAGCGCCGGGGCATGTTGAGGTAGGCCGCGTTGTAGACTGCTGCCTCCAGCCGATGGCCGCTGCGCTGGATCTGCGAAAAGATCGCCTGGATGTCGGCTTCATTGCTCAGGCTGTTGACCACCGCTGTGGCCTGGCCACCTTGCTTGCGGATGTGCGCCACCACGGTGTCCAGCTTGGCCTGTGTGCGCCCCACGATGAAAACGTGAAGGCCTGCTTGCGCGAAGCGGGCCGCCACGGCGCCGCCAATGCCTTCCAGTTCGCCAACGCCCACCACGAGCGCGCAAGGTGGCGCCAGCCGGGATCGGTCGGAGTGTGTTTGCTGCATGCCCAGCACTGTAGACAGCGGCTGGCGGGCTGACAACCGATTGTTTCTTGACGACGCTTAAGGATGGCTAATGCCAGTGCGTTGGCCAAGCGGCCTCACTTCGGCCTGTTGCCCGGCGCGTATTTCTCCGCCGGCTTCTCCGGATCCGGCTTCACCGCAGGCAGCGCGCAGCGTTGTGCAATGGCCGGGTCTTCCTTCAGCTTGATGTGCATGCCGTCAAAGGGGCGTGGCTCGCGCTTGTTGATGTAGACCACGCTCTTCCAGGGCTCGTGCGCGGTGGCGCCTGGGTCGGCTTGCAGCGGGGGCTTGTCGAGCAGCACGCCGCAGCCCTTGAGCTTGTCGAGCATCCAGCCCAGGGCGATGTCTGACAGGCCGCTTTCCGGGTAGCCGCCGCCCACGTCCGCGTGCGCGCCCGGGAAAAGCACTTGCTCCACGCGCGGGGTGTCTTCCGTCCATAGGGTGGGGATGAAGGGCGCGCGGCGCTCGTCCAGCGACACGGCATGGAAGCCCTTCTGGATCTTGGGGTTGAGCTTCAGGTCACAGAACTGGAAGGCGTCGTGCTTGTCACCATCGCCAAAAATCTCGGGGATGCCGAGCGCGCCTACGGTGTCCCACACACCCACAGCCGCGATGGCGGGCACGGCTTGCAGATCGTCGGGGCCGATGTCGTCACGGGTGACGAAGCCAGGCAGATCAGCCACCACCGATATCAGTCGGGCCAGCGGGTTGCCCGTCTTGCGGCTTTCGGCATGGCGGTACCAGACCTGTGAGGCGCGCTTGTAGGCCTTTTCGCGGCCATCGGCGTCGGCATAGTTGATGTTCTTGAGCAGGCCCTGCGAGCAGATCAGGCCTGCCAGGGCACGTGCCGTGTAGGCGCCGCGGCTGAAGCCGATGATGTAGATCTGGTCGCCCGGCTCGTAGTTGCGCGAGATGAAGGTGTAGCCACGCACGATGCGGGCGATGGTGCCTGCACCCGTGGCGCCGCCAAATACCTTCCGGATCGGGTTTCTGGAGTCACCCACGCCGTGGATGTACTTGGCCACCTGCTGCACGCCTTTGACGCCATCGAGCACCTTCTCCTGCTCGCCAGCATCCAGCAGTGACCTGGTGGACAAGCCCCCAGACAAGGCCAGGAAGGTCTTGTACACATTGGTGCAGTCGGGGGTGCCGTCTGTGTTGTCATCCTGGCCGGGCGAGTTCCAGGTGCCATCGGCACAGAAGATGATGTTCTTGCTCATGTTCGTACTCCTGTTGATCCAGAGAAGACATCACGTGCTGATTTGATTACACGCGAGATGTCTCCAGAATAGGAGTGGCCGCCGTGGCTGTCCATACGCAAGCCACGTTCTAGGGGGGCGCCAGCGCCCTCAGTCTTCGCCGATGGCTTCGACCAGGGTGGCGTTGCGCAGGCCCTTGTCGTCAACAACGAAGAGTTCGTAGGTGAGCGGGTGGGGTTGCTGCTGGTAGTCCTGCACCACGCGCTCGGCCAGTGTCCGCTTGCGCGGGTTGTCAATGCGCCAGGCAATCAGGAAATCCCGGTTGGGGATGGCCACGAGCGCATCACCGTGAAGCACCTTGCGGATGAAGCTCTGCACCTCGGGCAGCAGGATGCGGGCGCTGTCGTAGCTGTCGTGCTGGCTGGAGATCACGAGGTTCACCTCATCGCCATCCATGTTGAGCCGCAGCTGGCTGGTGGGCGAGATCTTCTGCAGGTTCTCCATGGCGGTGGCCTGCAGTTCTGGCAGCTTGATGCCCCACGCTTCCATGTCCTTGGGTGTCACGAAGGCACGGGTGTTGTCGTTGTCCACCACGAAGCAGCGCGCCACACGCAGGCCCATGGGCAGGCACTGCGCCATCTTCTGGTATTCAGACGGCGACACGGTAGGCAGGATGCGGGCTTTGACCTCGGCCCAGCTACGCGGTTTGCCAAGGTCTCGTGACTCCTTGAGCAAGGTCTCGATGGTCTTGACGGCGAAGTCAACCGCCGCCTGACCTTCAAGCTGGGTCTGCGCGATCTGCTTCTTGATGTTGTCCAGGCCGAGTGTGTGTTGATCAATGCTGATCAGCCCCTTGTCGCGGTCGAAGGTGACCTTGCCATTGCCGGGGTTGGCCTTCAGGGCCAGGTAGACCTGTTCTTCCAGGCTGGTGGCTTGGGCGTGTGCGATTGGATGGAGCGAGAGCGCAAAGAGCAGCGCACAGGCGGCAAGGCGGTGTCGGGCAGGTTTCATGAGCTTGTGATCAGCGTGCATTGGCGCTGCTGTTGAGGAGCGGATCGCCAAAGACCTCGGCATCGTTGGCAAGGTGCAGGCCGTTCTCGTCGAGGTAGAACAATTCAG